>CAZJQI010000019.1:0-70410 GCA_964548275.1 uncultured Gemmatimonadales bacterium | reverse complement strand
GTTTCTTTTAGTTATAAAAGAAATGGTTTTGCTTCTTTTGCCACCAAAAGAAGTAAAGAATAATCTTTACAAAAATACAGCTAACTATCCTTCTATCAATATATTGGAATGTATATTTTCATACAAAAGTAACATGAAAAATAACCCCTTTTTTTTCTGCCTGTTAGTTAACCGGAAGGTACTGAAATATATGATAGAAGATCATTGTTAAACGATAAATAGTTTATTGACAACTTAGTGCCCCCTTTTTATTCCCTTGCCGCAGAGCGGAAAAATCATTAAGAATTCTCATTAGCCCCCTTTTCTTTAGATTATTATCCGCTGGCGGTGTCAGATGAGTGCCCTGAACAGTCTCGCCCGATCAATCGCCCGGTTCAACCGGGACCACCCGTTGAGCGAAAAATGGCTTCTCGCCCCATCGCTTCGCGTGGGCTACCAGTGGCTGGATACAGTTACCGCCGGGGAGCAGGCTGCGGTAAACGTGCGGGTGAAAACGGTTCGCAGAATGGCCCTGGACCTGGTTTCAAGCCGTCTTGCGGAAAAGGGGCTGAGACATCTCAGAGACCGGGAGGGCGTGTTTCTTACAGGGATCATTTTAAGCCGCCTGCGCTCATCGGGCAAAGAAAGCGGCTATTTTCTTTCCCTCGAGCCGGGCCCGGCCCTGCTGAACAGGCTTTACAGGTCTTTGAGCGAGATCCGCCTGGCCGGTCTGGGGCCGCAGGACCTTCCGGAAGCGGCTTTCGAGGTGGATATCAAGGGAAGGGAAATCGCGCGCCTGGCCGGGGAATATATTACGGAGCTTAAATCACGCGGGTTCGCTGATTATGCGGATATTCTCCGGCTGGCAGCAGAGGCGGCCGTTGAAAACAAAGCATTTGCGCACCCGGAGCTTTTCGTTCTTCTGCCTGATGACCTCGGGCTGGTCCACCTGGAGAAAAAACTGCTCGAGACAGTTCCTGCCGGTCAACTGGCGTATCTGGCCACGGACTGGCCCTGCCCGGTTTCGGAGGATTCCGCCGAAACACTGCCGGACTCCCGCCTGCTTGCCTGGCTGACCAGCCCGGCGGATGCCCAGCAGCCGAAAAAAGACGGCACTGCGGAAATTTTCCAGGCAGTGGGGGAGGTCAACGAGGTGCGGGAAGTGCTGCGCCGGGTCCTGGCGCGCGGAGTCAGGCTGGACCAGGTGGAGGTGCTTCACACAGACCCTGCGTCCTACGTGCCGCTTTTTTTCGAGCTGATCCAGGCCGTTCTGCCGGGGGAGGATTCACAGGGCATGGACGAGCTTCCGGCCACTTTCGCGGAAGGGCTCCCGGTTCGTTACTCGCGCCCCGGGAGGGCCCTGGCAGGCTGGCTCGCCTGGATCGAAGAGGGTTTCCCGCAGGCAGGGCTGGTGCGCCTGGTTCGGGACGGCCTGATCGAGATACCAGGCGCAGGAGAGCCGGGACTGGACTACACCACACTGGCCGGCCTGCTCGGCAGGCCCGGTATCGGCCAGAGTGCTGGGCGCTACGTGGAAAAGATCGACCTCTGGATTGGCTCCCTGCAGAAAAAAATAGACAAACCGAAACCTTTCCGCGGCGATGATGAAAACGATGAACAGGACAGTGAATGTGCTTTGGCCAGGCTGGAAACAGAGCTGTCCGGGTTCAGAGCCTTGCGCGAGACGGTCGCCGGGCTGATCGGCATTTCCCCGGCAGGCGGGGCGGGCGACAGGGAACTGATAGACTGCGCCGTAAAATTTCTCTCCGAGTCGGCGCGCTGCGCGACGGAGTTCGACAACTACGCCCGCAAGGCGCTGGTGGAGCGCCTGGAAGAGCTTCGCGCCTGGGCCGGTGAGTCACAGGAGAGCCTCGGGTTCGATCTGAGGCCTTTGCTCAGGAGTTTGCCGGCAGAGATAACTATCAAAGGCTCCGGGCCACAGCCGGGCAAGCTCCACGTGGCCAATATCTCCTCCGGGGGGCACTCCGCACGCCCGGTAACATTTATCGTGGGCCTGGATGACAGCCGCCACCCGGGCATCCGGACCCAGGACCCGATCTTGCTGGATGATGAGCGCCGCGCGCTCTCGGATGACCTGCCCACAGCGCAGAGCAGACTCGACAGGGCCCCGGAGGATTTCGCCCGCACCCTGGCCCACCTTCGGGCAACGGTGGCTTTGAGCTTCTCCTGTTTCGATCCGGTCGATGACCGCGAGACATTTCCCAGCCCCTTGCTTCTGGCTGCTTTCCGCACACTATCCGGAGATCCGGAAACAGACCGGGAGCGCATGATCCGCGCCCTGGGGCTCCCGGCCTCGTTCGCCCCGCCAGAGCAAAGCCAGGTGATCAATCACAGCGACTGGTGGCTCTGGAGGCTTTGCACAGAAAGCAGACCGGGCAACGCGGGAGAGATAGTGCACCACGCCTTTCCCCACCTGGAGCGCGGGGAGCTTGCCGAGAGCATGCGGTCGAGTGCTGATTTTACATTATACGACGGGCTTGTGGCCGAGGCTGGCAAAGAGCGCGATCCCACAAAAAAGAACGGCCCGGTGATGTCAGTGAGCGCCCTGGAAACAATCGGACGCTGCCCTCTCGCCTTTTTCTATAAGTATGTACTCCAGATCGAACCGCCCGAGGAGCCCTCAGCCGATCCCTCTCTCTGGCTCGAAGCTCATCAGGCTGGCTCCCTTCTGCACCAGGTCTTTTATGATTTCATTTCCAGTCTTCTCAAGCAGGGAGTTCTGCCCCGGGATACACCGGAACAGCAGGAACTACTTAAAAGCGTTCTCCACAGCCAGATCGAGAAATACAAGGAGCGCTACCCTCCGGCCAGCGAAAGCGCATTCCGCAACCGCTATGCCGATCTGATCCTGACTGTGCGTACTTTTCTCGCCGAGGAGACACGTTACTGCACGAATAGGATGCCTGTCTGGCTCGAGGCTTCAATCGGCATGCCTCAACCGGGAGAGCCGACCGCGCTGGATACTCTACAGCCGGAAACGATCAGCTTGCCCGGAGGGGATACTATCAGGGTTCGCGCACGGGTGGACCGGGTGGACCGGATCGGCCATGCCGAGTCTGGAGAGTATGCAGTCACCGATTACAAGACCGGTAGTTCATGGCGCTACAGCCACGGCGATCCTTTCCGCGCCGGGAAAATAGTCCAGCATGCAGTCTACCTTGAACTCGTAGTCAGACGTCTGAAAGAGGCGCTGGGAAAGGGAGCCCGGCCCGCTGAATTTTCCTTTTTCTTCCCGGGGCGGCGCGACCGGGGCCTGCGCTTGAGTTGGAATCTAGATCAGCTCGAGGACGGAGGCCGGGTTGTCGAAAGTCTCTGCCGGGTCGCCAGCGCAGGGGCTTTCCTTGCTACAAACGACAGCGAAGACTGCAAATTTTGCCTGTTCAAAGAACTCTGCGGGGACGTAGAAGCCCTGGCCGGCAGGAGCCGGATGAAACTGGAAAACAGCGAAAATAAAATTCTGGAACCAATGCGAAGCTTGAGAACGAATGCCTGATATGAATCAAATAAAGCCGCCGGACTGGCCTCAGCGCGAGCTTATCGAAAGCGAGCTTGAAACCAACATGCTTGTCGAGGCAGCCGCCGGAACCGGCAAAACAACAAAGATAGTAGACCGGATGGTGGCTCTGGTACTTTTAGGAAAATGCCGGCTGGAAAACATGGCGGCGGTGACTTTCACCCGCAAGGCCGCCTCTGAGCTGAGGAGCCGCTTTCAGCTCGAACTGGAGAGCCGGGCGCGGCCGGAGCCCTCCGGCCAGGGGGCTGAAAATATCCGCCGGGCCTTGGAGCATCTGGATCGCTGTTTTATCGGCACGATCCACTCTTTCTGCGCCCGGCTGTTGCGCGAGCGTCCAGTGGAAGCCGGGGTCGATCCGGATTTCCGGGAGGTGGACGAGGAACAGGACCGTATCTTTCGAGAGCAGGCATGGCAGGAATTCCTTGCCAGCATGTATGCCGAAAACTCTCCATTGCTTGACGAACTTCAGAAACTGGCAATTGAGCCGGCCAGGCTCGAGCCTGCATTCATGGCCCTTTGCAATTACCCGGATGTGGAGGACTGGCACGCGCCGGAACTCGATCCCCCGGATGATGAAACCTGCAGACGAAAGCTTGCCGATTACGCAAGACATATGCAGCAATTTGCTTCCAGCCTTTCAGTCGATCCAGGAAACGATAAGCTGATCCCGGCCTATGGGCTGATTCCGCGCATGGTCAGGCAGTCTGACCTTTCGAGCCTACCGCAACTGGCACGGATTCTGGCAGTGTTCAAAGAAATGAAAGTAGTCCAGAAAATGTGGCCGGGCGGCAAAGATCAGGCTCTGGCTGAACTGGAGCGTTGGGATGATTTCAGGCAGCAGCAGGCTGAACCGTTTCTCGTGCAGTGGCGGGCTTACTGCTATTCTCCTGTCCTGCGCACCCTGAAATCCGCTGTGGAGCACTATGACAGACTTCGGAGCCGCAACGGGGTGCTCAATTACGAGGACCTTCTTCTAGGAGCCAGGCGGCTGTTGCGCGACAATCACAATGTACGCGCATATTTCAGCAGGCGGATCACCCACCTTCTGGTCGATGAGTTCCAGGACACGGACCCGGTGCAGGCCGAAGTCATGTTTCTGCTCGCCGCAGATGATCCTCGTGAAACAAACTGGCGCAGGTGCCGTCCGCGGCCTGGCTCGCTTTTCGTGGTTGGCGACCCCAAACAATCGATCTATCGTTTCCGCCGCGCTGATATTGTTACCTACAGCCAGGTCAAGGAAATTATTCTCGCCAATGGCGGCCGGCTGGTGCAACTTTCAGCTAATTTCCGCGCCCGCAAGGGATTGATCGACTGGGTCAACAAAACGTTCAGAGACAAATTCGAGGATAACGCCTATTCTCCCGCCTATGTCGAGCTCGAGGCCGCACGGGAGGAAGATACCGGGAAAGATCCCGGATGTGTCAAGAATCTGCTGATCACAGAGGATTTCAGGAATAAGGATGCCATTGCCGCTTTCGAGCCTGAATTCGCGGCAAGAGTTATTCGGAATATCCTTGATATAGAAGCCGGAGGGACTGAGGAGGAGAAAAAACCCGATTTTCTGGTCATTGCCTACCGCAAGGAAAGACTGGACCTCTACGCGGAGAGACTGGAGAAGCTGGATATCCCGCACCAGGTGACCGGCAGTGGTGCACTCGGCACGCTGCGCCAGCTCTGGATGCTCTATCTCTGTCTGGCCGCTCTGACCCGCCCGGACGACCCTTTGCCCCTGGTGGCTGCCCTGCGAAGTCCTCTTTTCGGGTTCAGCGATCCAGACCTCTACTCGTTTGTCAAAGCCGGCGGTGTTTTTTCTTATCGATCGCAGGTGCCCGAATCCCTGGAGCCTGAGAAAGCCGGTTTGTTCCGGGAGATGTTCGACAGGTTCAAGCGTTATTCGGGCTTGCTGGGTAGAATGGCACCGCTTTCGGCTGTTGAAAGGATTGCCGGCGACCTTGGCCTGTTCGCCTCTGCCGCTGCTGAGGCTGACGGTAACCAGCGCGCGGGAACCTTTGCCAGAGCACTCGAACTTCTCCGGCATTTCGCCTCGGAGACGAGCACGCTCTCCGCTCTGGTGGATTATCTGGGCCGGCTCGCCCGGGGTGAGATTCCCTGTGACAGCATGCCCGCAGCGCCTGGTGAATCCCCTGTGGTTCGCCTGATGAACCTTCACAAAGCCAAAGGCCTCGAGGCGCAGGTTGTCTTTCTTGCCGACCCGTTCGGTGTGGGCCATCATCCCCTGCTTGTGCATGTAGACCGTTCCGGAGGACAGACCCGGGGTTACCTGGCCATCCGGGAAGAGGACGCCGCAGGCCGTCCGGGTTCGCTGATCGCCCACCACCCGGACTGGCAGCATTGGGAACAAGAGGAGCAAAAATTTCTCGAAGCGGAAAAGGTCAGGCTGTTCTATGTCGCCGCAACACGGGCCGGGGACCAATTGATAATCACCCAGCGGGAGAAATCCAACCACACGAACCCGTGGAATTTTTTTGCCGGGCACTTGAAAGATTGCCCTGATATCGAATATCCCGGAAAGGTGCGTGCTCCTGTCTCAGAGGGAATCCATACTTCAGAGCGTGAGTTGCCCCATTGCCCTGGCGATATCGCAGCACTCTGGTCTGCTGCGCTGGAACCTGGCTACCGGATTGTTCAGGCCAGGCAGGCCGCGCTGGAAACCGGCGTAGGGCTTAGCGCGGCAGGTGAGCACGGAACCGAATGGGGGAGCGCGATCCACCGCCTTCTTCAGGCAAGAATGGAAAACCCGCACCTGGACTTTCAACACATGGCCAGCTGGATACTGAGCGAGGAAGAGCTTGCGCCCGAGCTTGAAACTCAGGCCCTGGCGCTTGTGGATTCGGTCACCGGCTCGGAGATCTGGCGCAGGGCCGTATCGAGCGAAAAGTTCCTGGTGGAGGTTCCGTTCCAGATCCTGACGGAAAAGGAGGGCGGCCCGGAGATCATGCGCGGGGTGATAGATCTCGCTTTCCGCGAATCCGACGGCTGGGTGATCGTGGACTACAAGACCGACCAAGGCGCCGAAAGCGCTCTGGATCGCCTTGTCAGCCACTACGCACCGCAGGTGAAACTTTATGCCGGGGCCTGGAGCAGGGCCGCCGGGGAAAATGTCAAAGAGAAAGGGCTGTATTTTACAGCAATTAACCAGTATAAAATAATCCAGGAATAAGCGAATCCAATTATAGCTGAATTCCTATGATCTGATTTTCAGGGGAAAGCCTATGAAAGATGTTTCGCGGAAATCACCAGCGTGCGGCTGCTCGCCAAGCACGGAGGCAAGTCTGATTTCGACCAGACCCTGGACTGGACGCCGCGGACCGCTGTACTGGTTATATCCGACTCGGTCTCTGCGGGAAGAAAAGAGGATGTATCCGGACAGCGGATACTTGAAAGAATAGAAGTGGAGGGTTTCAAGGTTGCGGATTACCTGGTGATTCCTGATGATCCGGATCGGATAAAATCAACTCTGATTGAATATGCAGATAAGCAAAAACTCGACCTGGTGCTTTCAACCGGCGGCACAGGAATCAGCCCCCGCGACTCGACCCCGGAGGCCACAAAGGAAATCCTCGAGCAAAGGCTGGATGGAATCGCACAGGCCGCCCGCTCGTTCGGCCAGCAGCGCACTCCATTCTCGACGCTCTCCCGGGGGGTGGCAGGAGTCAGAGGCTCTACCCTCATTGTAAACCTGCCGGGATCCGAAAAGGGTGTGAAAGAATCTCTGGATGCCATAATGCCGGGATTAAAACACGCCTTGAGGATGATTCGCGGTGAGAGCCATGATACTTGAAAAAAAGGACACGTCAGGCTGTGCCCTTTTTAAAGCTTAGCACACGAATTCATAAATACGATAACGTATCAGTAAAGGTAAAAATACGGACGATTCAAAACAATGTATCACATCCATCGACACAGACGGTCTATACGTCTGCCGGATTACGATTATACCACACCCGGAGCCTATTCAGTAAACATCTGTACGCAAAACCGGGAATGTTTGTTCGGGGAAATTGTGGATTCGAAAGTTGTTTTTAATGATCTCGGCAGGTTGGTTGTAAAATCCTGGATATGGTTGGCCGAACGGTATCCCTATGTCGAATTGGATGAATTCATTATCATGCCGAACCATTTGCATGGCATTCTAGTTGTTTCGGATTATTGTAGGGGCGGTTCGCGAACCGCCCCTACTAACTATTTGTTATCCTTCTGCCTCTCCACCTTCTTCCAGCTCGGTAATCGCACCGGAGGTGAATAAATATGTCCGTAATTCCTCGTCGAATTTGGGCAGCCGCCTGCGCAGCCACTCCAAGGCCATCGATGCGTGTTCGATCTCCTCATCGCGGTTGTGCTTGACAATCTCCCTGAGTTCCTCGTCATCGGTCAACGAGGCTCTCTGGTGATACCAGTCAATCGCCTCGAGCTCCTCAATTAGACTGGCCAGCGCACGATGGACATCACGCACCTCAGCCGGCAGTTTTTCTGCTGGTTCATGATAAGTATCGCTCATAAAACAGCCTCCTTTTTAACTGACAGGTCAAGACTGAACTAAATGACAAAAAAATCGAGAAAAGTCGGCTTTATATTTAAATATAAGGTAATTAGGAACTATCTGGACTTAGATTAAGTGTTAAAAGGGTAGAGATTTCCTTAAAAAGGTCTCTTTTACGGTAGTTAAAGCGAAATTCAGTTTCTTTCAAATAAAGATGGAAATGGTGTTTAGGAATTCCACGGTATTGATACATCCAGTTTTTCGAAAAGCTCCAGAAACCTTCTATACCATTGATATGGTCACGGCCTTTGGCCCGGGGTCTGCCTTTATGTTTATCGATGACCACGTGGTCCCCTTTGATTGATAGCTTGGTGTAAGCATGCCAGTCATCAGAGTAATAGAGGCAACCTGGCTTTGTGTACTGTAAAACTAACGGCAGCAGAGCAGATGTACTCCGATCTGGCACCGGAAAGGTAACCACGTGGCCATTACGCTGATAAAGGCCAAAAACAATATGTTTACCGGCAGCTCCCCAACCCCGTTTGCCTTTATGGTGGCCGCCGCACATGCTTTCGTCAATTTCGATCTCACCTTCAAGCATGATCTCTCTGAGTTGTATCATGCAGTGGTCGTAGATCGCCTGACGAAACAGAGTATAGAGCTTCTGAGCAGTCTTTAGAGATACAGACAGATAAACGCGACATCTATATGAGGGTACACCCAAAACGAACAAATATAGCAAATGGCTCAGTTCATCAAAGCCTATTCGTAGATTTTCTAAATAGGTTCCGGTGAACTCTCTGAATTTGAATGAACAACGGGCGCATTGAAAACGTCCATCGCTGAGGCTGTACAATTTCCTTCGGTATCCACAGGCAGGGCAATAGCGCTTACCGCCCCAACGTTGTGCACGAAAATAGGCCTCACTTTTCTTGCAGCTGTTTGCTAGTTCTAATGGTTGTCGGTATTGCATATCCCTATTATATGCAAGTACCAGTTAGTTCTCAATTACCAAATATAAAAAAAAACAGGTGATAAAGCAAAATGAAAATTTTAAATTGGGGCAAAACCAAAGCTGTATAAAGAAATAATCTTGATCTCCGAGAGAATGACTTTTCACCTGGCCAGGCCTGAGAAGCGTTATGATCGCCTGATATATTCTTGCCTCAAAAAGTAAAAAAGTATATCTTAATGCCCCGATAACGGTACGGGTATTCCGATCCGGTAATTTGTCACCCGCCGATCAATTTTATTTCCGCAAAGATGAGTTCATTTCATTGCAATTACGCTTGAATACAATAAAAAAAGGAGGTACCTAGTTGAATACCATCAAAGCCAAACCTGCCGGGAGCTGTAAGTACGATATCGTCTCACTCGGCGAAATCATGATCCGTCTCGATCCCGGCGATATGCGTGTCCGCACCACGCGGAATTTCCGTGTCTGGGAGGGCGGAGGTGAATACAACGTGGCCCGCGGCCTGCGTAAGTGTTTCGGTCTGCGTGCCGGAGTGGTCACTGCAATCGTGGACAATGAGGTCGGTCACCTGCTGGAGGATCTGATCTGTCAGGGCGGCGTGGACATGAGTTATGTCAAGTGGGTGCCGTTCGATGGTATCGGCCGCAGTTCCAGGCTGGGGCTCAATTTCACCGAGCGTGGTTTCGGTGTGCGGGCTGCACTCGGATGCTCGGATCGCGCCAACAGCGCAGCCAGCCAGATGAAAGCCGGAGATATCCACTGGGAGAAACTTTTCGGCTCCGACGGTGTACGCTGGTTCCATACCGGCGGCATTTTCGCCGCGCTTTCGCCTACCACAAGCGATGTGATAATCGAGGCGCTGGAGTGTGCAAAGAAGCACGGTACTTATACCTCTTTCGACCTCAATTTCCGCCCCAGCCTGTGGAAAAGCGCCGGCGGCACTGAAAAAGCCCAGCAGGTCAACCGCAGGATCGCCCCGCTGGTGGATGTGATGATCGGCAACGAGGAGGATTTCACCAAAGCGTTCGGTTACGAGGTTCCCGGGGCGGACAAGGACCTGAGCAAACTCGATCCCGCCGGTTTCACGCAGATGATCACCCAGGTGGTGAAAGACTTCCCCAATTTCAAGGCAGTGGCCACCACGCTGCGCAATGCCAAGACAGCCAGCACCAATGACTGGGGCGCCATTCTCTGGATGGACGGCGAGTTCTACGAGGCGATCCAGCGGCCGGACCTGGAGATCTACGACCGGGTTGGCGGCGGAGACAGCTTTGCCAGCGGCCTGATCTACGGCCTGCTCAGCGGCAAGGCTCCGGAGGAGGCTGTCAATTACGGCGCAGCACACGGCGCCCTGGCCATGACCACTCCAGGCGACACCACCATGGCGACCCTGAAAGAAGTGGAGAGAGTGATGAAAGGCGGAGGTGCAAGGGTCGCCCGATAAGGCGAAGTTTGCTAAAAACTCGGGGCGGCCCTTCTGCCGCCCTCTTTTATTTATTATTGACTCACCGCAAACCTGCGAGGAGGCTTTATACAATGTCTCCCTCAGCTTTACGAACCTGCCTGGCGGCAGTCTGCCTCTCGGTACTGTTTTTTTCCGGATTAAACGCCAGGGAACATCCGCATCTCTATTTCACCAGCGGCGATCTGCCCGCTCTGCGTGCTCAGGCCTCGGGAGCCAAATCTTTCCAGTTTGAGCGCCTCAAGCGCTGGGGCGAGATCAACCTGGAAAAGGAGCCTCCCGGGGAAATCAGCACCATCGAGCGGCTGCACGAGGCGGCTTTTTCCACGATCACCTGTTTCGGCTTTCTTTATCAAATCACTGGAGAAGGCAAGTACCTTGACGCAGGCAAAAAATGGCTCGAGGCTCTTCTTGCCGCCCCCACCGCAAGCGGAGGGAATTACCATATTGGTATCTTCGCCGCCTCGCTGGCCCACGGCTACGATTTCTTTTACCAGGGACTGGAGCCGGATTTTCGAAATAAACTAAAAACCAAGCTGATCGAGGTGCTCCAGGAGGCCCGCTACGGAGCCGACCACCACTGGTGGGGCGGAGTATATACTCATCACGATTTCTGGATCCCCGTGGCCGGAATGGGGATCGCCGCGCTATGTCTGGAAGGCGAATATGAGCAGGCCGATACGCTGGTCGGTTTCGCGGTTGGCGAGCTCTCCCGCGCAATGAGCCTTCTGGGCAAGAACGGCTACTGGGGCGAGGGAGTTGCAGACTGGGTCTATTGCCTGGCGCCCACCCTGATGTTTTTCGACTGTCTGGTTCGCTCCGGCGGCCCGGACTTTTACCTGCATCCCTGGATGAAAGCCACCGCCCGGGTCCGGCTCCAGCACTGGCTGCCCGATGACAGCTACATGTTTATCGGCGACAGCTACCGCTCCGGGCGCTACGGAAACCTGGGCTCTGTAAGCGCGCACGTGCTGATGCGCCTTGCCGCGCGGTACCAGGACAGTCATGTCCAGTGGCTTGCCCTGCGTGATGCAAGAGTCGATTCCGGGGGGCCTGCCGATACGAGCTTCGAAACCCCTTATTCGTTCAGCGACATGCGCTCGTTGGCGGCCAGAGAGGTGCATGGCCTTGCCTGGCAGTTTTTCTGGTACGATCCTGACCTTGAGCCTGAGCCGCCTGATGACACCCTGCCGAAAGATGCTTTTTACCCCAACTGGGACAGCGCTGTAATGCGCGCCGGGTGGAGTTATAATGACCCGGTGCTCTTTTTCGCCGGGGGGCATATGCTGGGCGATCTGGCTACCGCTGCCTGGCAGGGGGGCAACAGGAAACTTTCCGGCGGCCTGGCCCACACCCATCAGAATGCGGGTTCGATCTACCTCTGGGCCGATGGCCGCTTCGTGCTCGCTCCCCCGGCTTACGGGGGCAGGGACGGCAGGTTCCACAACACAGCGATGGTGGATGGCCACGGCCAGATGTTCCAGCCGGACTACCGGCCCGGGTCTGTTGTGTTTGATTCAGGTAATGACTGGGCCTTTGTCAGGGCCGACCTGACTGCTTGCTACCCGGAGCAGCTAGGCCTCGACCGGTTCGAGCGCCGGGTGGTCTATCTCAAGCCCCGAACCATAGTCCTCTGCGACCGCCTGGTGACCAGAGACGGCGACAAGAGATATATCCGCCGCTACGAGTGGCTCCTTCACACCGACCCGGCCCTGGCCGAATGGCAGGCAGCAGGGGATTCGCTGGCCGCGGTTTTGAAAGACACAGGTGAGCCGATCCTCAAGGGCAAAGTCTTTCCCTCGACCCGCTACTTTTTCGAGCGACAGAGCATGGATTTTCCTAACGGCAGGCCGAAAACCCGGGCGCTGTCGCTCACCATGATCGGCCGGCTGCCTGATGAGGTGGAGATTGCCGCTGTGCTGCATGTGCCGCGTATGGGCGAGGAAAAAGAACAGGTTATGGCTAACATTTACAGGGCTGAATCCGATACTAGAATGCAAATTATTATTAAGCAGCCTGAACGTAAAGAAAGAGGAATCATTTTCGCAAAAAGTGACACGCTGCTCTGGCTTACTGATTATCATTTCTATTACGAATCAATCATGGTAACCGGTCTCGAACCAGGTAGAATTTACGGACTCAAGAAAATCGCCGAAAGTGCAAGTAAATTGCCACGGGCGTTTACACCAGAGTATTTAGTTCCCGATGAGACAGGCGGGATGCAAGCCTCCGAAGCGGGTGTGGTTTTCATCGGACGCAAGAAATAACATCAAGCTCAAGGCTGCACGAGACGAACAATCTATTTTTAGCACTTCTGTTCGCATACAAAAGTGCAGATACTAAAAATTTTGACAGATTAAGATATCATGAACTCGAAAGAACGCGTAAATCTCGCACTCAGGCGGGAGATTCCCGACCGGGTGCCGTTCGACCTGTGCTACGGTTTTGTCGGCGCGGCATGGGACAATTTTGTCAGGCAATCAGGCAGCACCAACCATTTCGAGTATTTCGACACGGATGTTGAATATATCGAGGTGCTCGAGCCCCGCGCTGATTTCGATTTCGCCGGGACTTTTTACAAAGGCAGAATCCCCATAGACAAAGAATACGAGTTCGACCACTACGGTGTGCTTCACGAAAAGACCGAGGGCCTTCATTTCACAAAGATTGTCCCTCCGCTCGTCGAACATTCTCTCGAGGCTGTGAAATCCTATCCCCTTCCGAACTACAAGGATTTAGATCTCTACCGCGAAACCGCCGGGAAAATCGCGGATATCGACTCCCGGGGCCGGGCCAGCGCCCTGGCCATGGGAGCAGAGACCATTTTCGAGGTCTCCTGGCCCCTGGTCGGGATCGAGGAGTTCCTGGTCATGCTGCTCACCGAGCCGCAAACTTGCGAGGCGCTCCTGGACCGGTTCACCGAGATGCGGCTCTGGCAGCTCGAAACATACGCCAAATACGGCCGCTACGACATTCTCTGGCTTGGGGATGATATCGCAAACCAGCAGGGCATGATGATGCCACCTGAGCTCTGGCGCTCTATTCTGAAACCCCGCCTGAAAACCATTATCGACTGCGCGAGGCATTTCCAGCCGGACGGCCTGATTTTCTACCACACCTGCGGTAACCCCACCGAGGTAGTGGAGGACCTGATCGAAGTCGGAGTGGATATACTCAATCCCGTGCAGCCTGAGGCCTGCGACCCTGCGGATTTTAAAAAGAAATGGGGAGACAGGCTTTCTTTCTGGGGTGCAGTGGGAGTGCAGAGCACCCTGCCTTTCGGTACTGTGGAGCACGTGCGGGCCGAGGTCAAAGAGCGGATCGAGACTGTGGGGCAGGGGGGCGGTTTCCTGATCGGCCCGGCGCATGTGATCGAGCCCGAGGTGCCCTGGGAGAATGTTTTATCGTTTGTCCAGGCAGTGCGGGAGTTTGGAGGGTATTGAGGGTAGAGGTATTCAGGCAGAAATAGCCCGCAGGGGCGAGGCGTGCCTCGCCCGCGTTTGACATTCCCCTGTTTCCCCCTTTTCTAAGGGGGATTTTTTCGTTTAATATAGTAGTTGTCAAAATAAATTTTCTATTGAGGTTATTTTTGTAATCACCCATGTGTCTTTACAAAACATCGCGAACCGCCCCTACGATCCGAATTTTCAAAAGGAGAGGACTTTTGACAATTACTATAACAGGGGCATGAGAAGTTTTTTTTATTAGCCCGGCGCACGTGCCCGAGCCTGAGGTGCCCTGGGAGAATATTTTGGCGTTCGTGCAGGCAGTGCGCGAGTTCGGGGAGTATTGGAGGGATTATGATGAGATATTAGGTTGTTTATTTAAATGATTAGGTTTATAATAAAATAATGGAAAATATGAGTTTGAGGAAAACCTATCAAATTTGAGAATCAATTTGTAAATACTGGCTTTAGAGCTAATAAATTAGAAATGAAAAAAGATAAAGAAAATATATATACAGAATTAAGAATAAGAGCTAGAGAAATAGAAATAAAAATGGATTTCTTTCTTGTAGCGTTAAGTTTTGCAATTGTTGGTTTAGGAATAGAGACAACAAAATTTGGAATTAATATAGCAATTGACATTTTTGAAATATTAGCATGGATTTTTCTATTTTTTTCAGGGCTTATTGGCTTAAAAATAATAGATATAACAGTTAAAAAATTAGATGAAATGAAATGGTTGATTATTTGGAAAGATGACGATGAAAAAAAAGAAGAATATGAAGAACGATTTAAAAAAGCGGATGAATTGCTTGGGTGGCAATTAGAACTTATAAAATACAGAAATAGGTTTTTTTTAATAGGGATTGTTTTGATTGCCTTTTCAAGAATGGCTCTGCCTTTAAAAAATGTCATCTGTAGATTGTATTAATAAAACCCAAAAGATTAAGAAAAACTCTTCCAGTTTGAGAATTAATGACCAGCGGTTGGTCATGGGGAAGAAATTAGTAGATTGGCTTTTATTTTAATAATACTCTCTTATATATCCTGCGCAACGCCAGAGAGCTCGGTTTCTGTTGGTAAAGAGGGAAGGCTATATAGTGAAGGCAGTTTAGATCTGCCGGTAGCGGTAAGCGAGCAGGCACTGGAAGAGACGGTCCAAGCATTTGTGTCTAAAGATAAATATGGACAGGCAGAGCTGATGATCCAGGGGAAATGGTTTCCTGTGGAAAACAATACCAAGGTCCTGGTGATTGATCGCAGTTTCGCAAGGCGTAAAGTGAGAATTCTTGAAGGAAAGCATAAGGGCAGGGCAGGCTGGGTGCCAATGGAATTTGTTAAGCCACTTTGAGAAAACCCCTCCACTTTGAGAATAAATGATTAACGGTTGGATATGGAAGGAAAAAAGAACATATAAAAATCATAAATTAACCGACAAAGAGATAACTCATGGCTAATATTGTTTTTATTTTAGGTGCTGGAGCTTCCCGGGAGGCCGGGGCTCCTTTGATGAATGATTTTTTGGATGTGGCCGATAATCTTTGGAAATCAGGAGAAGTCGGTGACAAAGCTCAACAATTTGAATTGGTATTTAAGACTATAGGTGCTTTGCAGGCTGTGCATTCAAAAGCGCAGCTTGACTTAATAAACATTGAATCTGTATTCGCAACCCTAGAACTTGCCAAAATATTGAATAAGCTTCCTGGAACGAAACCATCTGCCCTAAATAAAATAATTGCGGCTCTGAAGGATGTAATTGTTGTTACTCTGGAAAGGACTCTAAGATTTCCTGTCATAAATAATAAAGTCCATCCCCCACCACCTTATAGAATTTTTATCGAATTGCTCTGTCACCTCCAGAAAAAGGCTCATCCAATAAATTCTGTTGCGATAATTACATTCAACTACGACATGGCGGTGGACTATGCACTGCATGTTAACGGTATGGGTCCTAATTACTGTTTATCGGAAAAAAGTACCGTTGGGATACCTCTCCTAAAATTGCATGGCTCTCTAAACTGGGCGTACTGCAATAAATGTAATTCTGTAGTTCCATGGTCGTTGGATCAGTATTTTTCTATGCGTCAATGGAGAGACTTGGAAGAAAAGAAAAACGTTACATTACAAATCGGATCAGAGTTAAGCCAATTTGAACACTGTGGTATGAACGTTCCCCCAGAACCTATACTAGTGCCTCCTACGTGGAATAAGGCTTACTACCAAGAAAAACTATCACCCGTATGGAGTCGGGCAACGAAAGAACTGGAGGAAGCTGAGCACATTTTCATTATTGGTTATTCACTGTCGCCGATGGATGCTTTTTTTCGTCTTCTCTATGCTCTAGGTACTGTCAGTGAGAAAACATTGAAGCGTATTTGGGTGTATAATCCTTCTAAAGACTCTGGAGTGGAAGAGCGTTTTAGAGGTCTACTTGGCCCTGGGGCGCATGCTCGATTTCTATATATTACTACCGGCTTTGAAGGTGCTATTAGCAATATTAAAATGCGATTTCCCGGCAGGAGTTGACAGATTAAATGTCTGTTAAAAAGGGCACTTCATATCGTGCCCTTTTTTCTATCCAAAATTTCAAGTTCTATTGGCTTTTTATCTCACCCCTTGTGAAACCTCCTCAGCACCTCCTCTTGCGGCGGCTTGGTAAAAAAACTCACCACGTACAGGGCTGCCACGTTGACCATGAATCCCCAGAAACCGTAATGGATTCCCAGGGGGCTTCGGCTGAAAGCCGTTATCCCGAACCAGGCAGGCTGGAATGTGACCAGCAGGGCCGCCATCCCGAGCAGGATACCCCACACAGTGCCTGCCCTGGTGGCTCCTTTCCAGTATAACGGGCCGATCAGGGAGGGGAACATCTGCATGGACACTGCCATTGAAAGCAGCCCGATCTGCACGATCATGCCTATATCCGGCTGAAGGGCAATCCACAGCGAAACCGCGCTCGCCAGCGCGATCACGGTGCGTCCGGTCCAGACCAGCTCGCGCTGGCCGGCCTTTCTGCGAACAAACCTGGCGTAGAGGTCCTTGGTCACCAGGGCGCTCATTGCGTGAAGGTTGCCGTTGGCTGTGCTCATGGCCGCGGCCATGATCGTGGTCACGAAGAAACTGGCCAGCACGAGCGGAAGATAGCTCTCGATTATTCTCAGGTAAACCTTGTCCGGCGCCTCCAGGCCGGGGAACAAAACCCTGCCGCCCAGGCCGATAAACGCGGTGCCGAAAAAGTAGCAGGCAGTGAGCACCACTGCGAAAATGATCATACTCTTGCGCAGGGCGTCGGGATTTTTGGCGCTGTAATAGCGCATCCACTGCCCAGGCGAGGCCATTGTGCCGAAACTGGCCACGAGCACGAAAGTGAAAATCATCGAGACAGGGAACATTTTTGCAGGCCCGGGCAGGGTGATAAACTCTCCAGCCGGGTGGGCTGCGTCGCTTACTGCTGCTGCCTGCTCGAAAAGACCGGTCACCCCGCCAAGCTTCCAGATCGTGATAATCCCGCCCACCAGCATGCCGATCACCAACAGGCCGCCCTGGAAAACATCTGTCCAGCACACGGCCCGCATCCCGCCCATGATCGTGTAGATCATGGTGATCGAGGCCAGAAGCAGGGCGCCGAAAACATGGGTGCTGGTGGAGACCGGGCCTAAAGAAATCCTGCCGCCGGAGAGAGTGAAAAATCCCAGGTGGACATCACTGTTGCGGGTGATCACCTCGAAAAGGTAGCCCCCGCCCTTGAACTGAAGAACCGCGTAAGGGATTATGTAAACTATGCCGAGCAGGGCAATCAGCACTCTCAATTTATCGCTGGTGAAATAATCCGCGATCATGTCGCTGGGCGTGATATAGCCGTGGCGCTTGCCCAGCCTCCACAGAGGCCTGCCGATAATCCAGATCAGCGCGCCGCAGATCGGCACGTTGAGCATGAAAAACACGAAACCGATCCCGCCCTTGTAGAGCATGCCCGGAGCGCCGAGCATGGCGAACGCGCTGAAAAAGGTGGCCATGATCGCCAGCGCGGTGACAACATAGCCCTGGCTTCGCGCCGAGATGTAATAATCATCCGCTGTGACCCTGCCGCGCCACCAGGCGAAGGTGCCGATACTGAACGTGACAGCCAGATAGGCCGCGATAACGATTAATGGAGTCATGCACCCTCCCCGGCCGCTTTTTCCCCTGCCCCCTCGATTTCCTCTTCAACTTCATGCCGCCAGAGCTTAAAATAAGCGTAGAGGATAATCCCGATCTGGACTATCCCCCAGGCGAATGCCCAGAGATAGAGCAGCGGTATTCCCGCTACGAGTGTGGGTTTGTTTACCAGCAGTACTCCGGGGCCGTTGCTCATCAGGAAAGAAATGGCGAAAACCAGAAGAAGTTTCCTGAAAAGAGACTTTTTCTGTTGTTCGTTCATATTTCAAACTCGCTTTATCACGGTTGGACTGGTAAAATAGATCCGGGGAGTCAGGTAATAGAGAGTGTAAGATAAGCCTTTTAGACTCGTTTGCAAGATTTTTCCCCCCTGCGCCCGGAAAGGGGCTTGCGGTGCGGGATTCTTGCTCCCCGGCTACATATCCAGTATTTTTGCGTATGATCCGAAATTGTCGCGAGAAAAGTTCAGGCGCCAATCACATGCTGAAAAATCAGGGAAATTTTTCGGTGACTGGAAATTCTGCGAATAATAATTCTGTGACCAAAAAATTCGTATTTGCGGCAGTTTTTCTGCTGGTTTCCTCCTGCGCCCGCATGGGGCCGCCTCCAGGCGGCCCTGAGGACACCGAGCCGCCGCGTGTCGAATCAATTACCCCGGCACAGGACAGCACAGGGGTGGCTCTGGATACGGAGCTCGAGCTGGTGTTCAGCGAGAAAGTGAGACGCGAGCAGGCCGGGCCGCTGGTGAAGCTCAGCCCTGAGGCAGGCAGGCTCTATTTCAAGTGGGACGGCCGGGTTGTGCGCGTGCGAACAGAAAAAAATTTCCGTCCGGCTATCACCTACCGGCTGATAGTGGAACCCGGCCTGACCGACTTTCACCGGGTCAAGTCCGAACAGCGCTTCGAAAGTTTTTTCTCCACAGGCAAGGCTTTCTCCCCGGGCAGGATTTCCGGAACCGTGCAGGTGCGCGACTCACTGGTGGTGGGAGGCAGGCTGCGGGCAGTGGCGCAGCAAGATACGACCCTGGTTTTCACCTCCGGGTCTGATTCCAGCGGGGCCTATCTGCTGCCATACCTTCCGCTGGGCAGCTACCGGGTGGAGGCTTTCCGCGATCTCAACCGTAACAACCGCTTCGATTATACCCGCGAGGAGGGCGCCGACACCCTGGCCGAGCTGGTTTTCGAACCGCTGACAATTGATTTCACACTCCAGCTTGCCGACACTACCGCGCCGGTGCTGAAATCAGTCGAAACCCCGGATTCGCTCACCCTGGTGCTGGTATTCGATGACAGGTGCGACACAGCGCGCGGGATCGCAGGGGCCGAGTTCGAACTCAGAACACCGGACAGCCTGGGCACGGAACTCGCTGTGGATTCAACCTTTCTGGACAGTGCTGATACCCGGCGGGTGATCCTGAAACCGGCCGGTCCGCTTATACCGGAGAATTCGTATCATGTCAGGGTAACAGGTATTGTCAACGAGGCGGGACTGGAGATCGAATATCAGGCAAAGAGCTTTCGCTACCGGCCGGAAGAGGTGGAAAAACGCAGGCGGAGGTAGAACTGACGTTAACCAATAACAGATATAGTCTCTTTAAGAACGGTCCTGCACTCAGGTTGGGCCTGGCCATATTTTTGCTGGCCGGTGGTGTGAGAGTTTTCGCCCAGGGAGCGCATTTTGCCGACCGAAACGAGGTTCGCGCTATCCAGCTCGATCCTTCCGGCGCAACGCTCTGGTACGCAACCGGCGGGGGCCTTGTGCGGCTTGATCTGGTGCGTGAAATTTATCAGCTTCTCTCCAGAGCCGAGGGTATTCCCTCAGCCGACCTGACCGCTCTGGCCGTGCTTGATGACACCAGGCTCGTGGCCGGCACTGCGGATTTGGGCGTTATCCTCAGGATCAGCACAGGAAAGTGGGTCCGCGCCGGGTTGTTCGACGGCGTACCACACGAGCGGGTATTCCATCTGAGCATTTCAGATTTTTCAGGGGACAGCCGGGAACCATCCCTCTGGGTCGGGACTCTGCGCGGGGCGCGCAAACTGGCAGTCCGGCCGGGCTTTATCGAACCGGAACACGAAAGCAGGATTATTCTCGCGGATTATCTGGTTTACGACATTGCCGAGGACACCTCAGGCGCGGTGTTTTTTGCGACCAACTCCGGGGTCTGGCGTATGGACGAGTCAGGGAATTTTATACGTTACGGCACCTCCGAGGGGGTGGGCTCTCTCGAGGTGACTGAAATAGAACGCGGGCCGGAGGGTGAAATATATATCGCCTATGAAAAGATTATCGCCCGTTTCAGTGGTGGGATTTTCACACCTGTAGATGGACCGTTTAGAGGCTCGATGATTACAGATCTTCGCCTGCTCAGGATCGGGGATGAGCAGGTGCTGGCCGCCGGGGCTGGGGAAAGAATTTATTACCTGGACAGCATGGGATCGTGGACACCTGGCGAGTCTTTTGGCTTGGCCGTGAACACGATCGGGCCGGTGGTTCCGGGTACGCAAATGGCCGCTGCAGGCACCGCTACAGCCGGGCTTTTCTGGCCTGATCCCAGCGGTGAATACAGAAATCTTCGCCTGCCAGGCCCACTTTACAATGTGCTCACACGAGTGGCCCTGGACAGCCGGGGCACTGTATGGACAAGCAGCGCCTCGGATAATATCCCGGCCGAAAGAGTCGGTGTAAGCCGCTATGACGGCGAATCCTGGTCCCATTTTACCCAGGCCGGCAGCCCGCTGATTTTCAACCTGATCAGCTCGCTCAACGCAGCCCCGGATGGACGGCTCTACCTCGGTACCTGGTTCGGCCCGGCAGCAGTCGGCTCTGGAGGGTTCAATATCCTCGATGACGGCGGCACTGCGGACCCAGGGGATGATCGCTGGGAAACCTGCGTGGCGAACAACAGCGGGCTTTCCATGGGCGTGATCCGGGGAGAGATGGCATTTGACTCGGAAGGCGGGGTGTGGGTCGGCAGCCAGGTGAACCAGGACCAGCCAGGAGGGCTGGAGTATTTCGAACCCCAAACCAGCGCGTTCATAAGCTACTCCGGCACTTTAAGCGAGCGCAGCGTGCACACAGTTGAAGCCGATGGGCTGGGCAACATCTGGATCGGCTACGCCAACCGGGGCCTTGCAGTAATTCCGGGAGGTTTCGCCGGCAGTGCAGGCGTGCGCAATGTGGAAACTTTCCGCACCGAGGTGGGTGAGACCGGAATCGTGGATCTGGCAGCCGACGGGGTCAACAGGCTGTGGATCGCAACCTCAACCAAGGTGATCCTGCTCAATTTCCAGGAGGATGCCACTGATGAACTTAAGTTCGCCTACAAAGAGATCAAGCCGCCTTCGTTTGCCGGACTGGCTGTCAACGATATCGAAATCGAGGGCTTTAAAGCCGTCTGGTTCGCCACAGCCAGCGGGATCTACCGCCTTGAACTCGCTGACCAGGACAACTGGACAGTATTTAACCGCGGTAACAGTGCCCTGGCATCGGATCAGGTTTACGATCTGGCAATAGACGACAGATGGGGTGTTGTCTGGGCAGCCACAGCAGGAGGTTTGAGCACGCTGGCGCTGTCTGCGGAAGGTGAGCCGGGCCTGGAGAGCTTGAAACTGGTAGTGCGGCCTAATCCATGGTACACTGAGCGCCAGTCGATGCTTGCCGTGAGCGGGATGCCGCGCTACAGCAGGATTTCGATCCTCACTGTGAGCGGCGAACAGGTACGCACTTTCGCACCCCGGGAGAATTCCAGTGAGCATTTTTTCTGGGACGGCTCCAACAGCCACGGACGCGCCTGCGCCAGCGGAGTTTACCTGATTCAGGCCAAAGCCCCTGACGGCAGGACTTTTATCGGCAAGGTGGCGCTGGTTCGTTAGTCGCTGAAAGCAACATCAACATTAACCTTCCATGCCTCAGGTCGTATGTCATGAAGATCGAGGATTATTCCCTTTCAAGCATCCAGTCCGACACGTGGGACAGGCTGGTCGAGAATGCGGGCGTAAAAAGCCCGTTCTGCCGCCACGCCTGGCTCAGTCTGATCGCCGCAAGCTTCCCGGACTGGCGTGTCGGCCTCCTGCTTGCTGAACAGAGCGGAGAAATCCTGGGCGGTCTGCCGTATGTGGACAGCAGAGCTTTTTTCAGGCAGCAGTCCCATTGCCTTCCCTGGGGAACTCCGTCAGGAGTAATCCTCGCTCCGGGTGCAGGCGGCGAGGTGGCCGGCTTATTGATCGAACGCTGGGCGGGCCGTTTCCGGGGGGCGCGCCTGCCCTGGCGTCTGGCGATCATTTTCCCGGATAGAGATCCTCCCGGACTTGAAACCCTCCAAAAGCATTCTTTCCGCGTATTCGAACAGAAATCTTTTGCCATTCGGCTTTCCGGAAGGACTTTTAGCCAGTGGGAAGCCTCGCTCAAACAATCGGTGAGAAACAAGAACAGGCAGGCGTTGAAAAGGGGCGGAGTTTTCCAACGGGTGGATCGTCCCGAGGCAGCATCCGAAATCTACCGGCTCGCCTGGCTCACGGCAAGACACCATAAAAGGCCGGGCCCTAATTTCAGCGAAAGATTTTACCGGCTTGTTCTGGACCCTTGTGGTCCGCTTGTGCAAGAGCCCGGCCTGGCCAGGATGTATATGGTCAGGGTGAAAGGCAGGCCCGCGGCATTTAATCTCTGCCTTGTTCACGCCGGCAGGATCTGGCTCTGCGACCACGGCGCGGATGAGACAACATTCGAGGCCCGTCCGAATAACCTGATCTACAGGAGTATTATCGAGCTGGCTTTCCAGGAAGGCCTGGAAGCTGTCGATCTGGGCGCAGTGCCGGAGGATGCTCATTCGCTTGCCGATTTCAAGCGTAACCTGGGCGGGGAACCTTACACCAGGCTCAGCGCGGTGAAAGTCTCTCCATTGTTCAGGTTTGGCGCCTCGTTGCGCGCCCTTTATCACCGCCTCTGATAAAGCTTATCCACTGCGGGGGTTGCATGCGGATCCTGGTTATCTATAGCTGGAAAAAACTCTGGTCAATGGGAACCGGCAAGGGCAGCCCGGATTTCTACCTTTCCCTCAAAGCGCTCGCAGGCTTCTTTGAACGCGTGGTGCTGGTGCATCCCGCCAGCTCGGAATCTCTGATGAAAGAGGCCTTGCCCGAGGGGGTGGAACAGGGAACCTTTAACTGGCCAGGGGGCGGGGGGCTGGTTGCCCGGCCGGGCTGGATGAGAGTACGTAAAAAAGTTTACATTCTGATCCCCAGGCTTGCCCTTTTTACGCTTAACTGGGTTCTGCGGACTTTTTCCTACCTGGCTTTCACAGTCGCTGCCTACCGGGCCGTGAAAAAGGTGGCGGCGCAAGTACGGCCGGACAGGGTGGCCGCCTACGGCTACATGGCCGTGCCGGCTGCTAAACTTTTGTCGCGAAAGCTCGGGGTGCCGATGGTAACCCGTCTTTTCGGGGTTTCCCTGGGAATGAAAGGATTTTCGGCTCTGGCGCAGGTAGCCCAGTTCGAGGAGACCCTTTCGTTCAGGCTCGGCGCAGACCGGTGGGTGATCACGGACGACGGCTCGGGCGGAGACCGTGCAGCCCGAAAACTGGGTGTCCCGGCTGACAGGGTGTTATATCTGCTGAACGGTGTGGACAAAAGCCAGCCGGGGAAAAAGTTCGACCCCAAGGCCTACCGCGATAAACTGGGACTGTCACCCGAGACAAAAATCATCCTGCGCGTGGCGCGGCTCTGGCCTCAGCAGCGGATCGACCGGCTGATCGCCCGGATGCCCGATGTTCTTCCGGACGGCACGCCGGTTGCCGCGGTGGTGGTGGGTGAGGGCAGCGAACGCACCTTTCTGGAAAGCCTGGCCGAGAGGCGGGGAGTGAAAGTGATTTTCACCGGCTCGCTCACCAACACCGAGCTCAGCGAACATTACTCCTGCGCGGACATTTATGCGGCCACGAGCGACCGGACGAACCTGAGCAACTCGGTTCTCGAATCCCTGAATCATGGATTGCCTGTGGTGGCGCTGGCCACCGGCGGCACAGGGAGTATTATCCTGGATATGGTCAACGGGAGGCTTGTCGAGTTTGAGCGGCAGGAGCGCCTGGGAGAGGTGCTGGCTGAAACGTTAGGCAATGAAATGCTCAGAGCGAGTCTCTCCGAGGGCGCCTTTCGCACAGCGAAGGAAATCATCCCGAGCTATGAGAAAAGGATGAGGCAGGAAACAGAGGCTTTAGCTCTTTTGGAGTATTCCTGAGATGAATCAGGCTAGACAGGCTGAAATGTCCCTTGCCCAGGGCAGCGCACAGACATTGCTTTTGCGGATTCTCACCCTTGGGGTGCAGGTTCCGACCTCGATCCTGCTCGCCCGTCTGCTCGGGGTCGAGGGCAAGGGTGCCTACACGCTGCTGACTGTTGTGCCCTGGCTTGTCACGTTTATCATGCTCGGCGGCCTGAATACCTCCCAGTCCTATCTCCTCAGCGGGGGAAAGGCTCGCTTGAGTTCTGTTGTCAGGCTCTGCACACTCAGTATGCTGGTGATCACTCCCATTGCCGTGTGGATTTATCTTCGACTCGTTGTGCCGCAGGTGATGGAAAGCTTGCCGGAGCACCTTGTTGTGCTTTCCTGTATTCTCGTGCCGCTGGTGCTCTGTCGCTATTTCGTGCTCTCGATCCTCCTGGGATTTGAAAAAGTAATCAGATTCAACCTGGTTTACTTCTATACCAGCCTGGCGATTCTGCTGCTGGTTGTGGTTCTCGTGGCAGGCCTGGGTTACGGCCTTGACGGCGCTCTGGCCGGCTTTATTGCAGCTCAGACTTTGGTTATCCCGCTGGGTGCTTTCTGGATCAGGCGTATTTCCCGTGCCGAAACCCGTGCCTGGAGCAAGGAGCGGTTTGAAGGCTGGTCCTTTCTGAAAAAGAGCCTCTCCTACGGTCTCAAGGGCCATCCGGCTGGAGTGCTGGTAATTTTCAACCAGCGATTCGACATCTTTCTTCTGGGAGCGCTTGCCGGACCGGCGCAGGTTGGCCTCTATGCCGTGGCCGTGGCGGTTGCCGAGACTATCTGGCACATTTCGATGTCCGTGCATTTGAACCTTTTCCCGCGGGTGGCCGCTGAAGGGGCCCAGGAAGGGGCAAGCAGGCTACCAAGAGCCTGCAGAATGACCTTTATGTTAAGTGCAGGCATGGCTCTGGGGCTCCTGCTTTTTGGAAAAGTGGCGATCGGCATTCTTTTTGGCTCCTCTTTCCTGCCAGCCTATGCCGCCATGGCCGCTCTGTTGCCCGGGGTTCTGGCGGTCAGCGTATCCAATGTGTTCGAAAGCTTTTTCGCCGGGATCGACCGGCGGCACTACCAGAGCATCGCCGTGGGCTGCGCCTTCCCGCTGGGACTGGGCCTTGGCCTGTGGCTGATTCCTCTCTACGGCGCCCTGGGAGCCGGTCTTGCCAGTACCGCGAGCTATGTCCTTCAGATGGCAATCTCGATTGCGTTTTTTAACAGGCTGGGTAAAATTGCCTGGCGAGACTTTTTTCTTTTCCGTTGGAGAGACCTGGTAGATTTGTACCGGTTGCTGAAAGAATTATTCAGATCCAGGGATGGAAAATCGGCTTAAACTTTTTAGCTGGAAAAATCCATGAGGCTGCTTGTTCTGGCAAGCGCAAATGTAATCCACACCAGGCGCTGGGTTGCCTGGTTCCTCGAGCGCGGCCACGAGGTGATACTGGCAACACTCGAGCCCTCCAGGGAGGATTGCGGCCCGGAGGAGCATGTGCTGCCTGCGCGTTCCTCGGTACAGGCTTTTCAATATCTGCTCGCTGTGCCGGCCCTGGCACGGCTTGTCAGGAAATTCCGCCCGCAGCTGGTCAACGCCCATTTTGTTTCAGGCTACGGGTTTCTCGCTGCTCTGGTTCCCTCCGCCCGGCCTCTGGCAATCAGCGCCTGGGGCAGCGATATTCTGCTGAACCCCGAAAAAAGCCGCCTCCACCGCTTGCGCACCCGGTTCGCTCTTCGTGCCGCAGGGCTGGTGACCTGCGATGCTGAAAACTTGAACGGGGCTTTGCAGGGCCTGGGGGTGGAAAGCAGCCGCATCCTGGAGGTACCGATGGGTGTCGACCCGCGCCTGTTCTATCCTGAAGACAAAGACGCATCCTTGCAAATCCATGGCGAGAACCCTCCGCTGAGGATCGTCTCGACTCGTAGATTGGAACCGATCTATGATATTGAAACGCTCCTCCGTGCGGCAGTGATTCTGAAAAGCCGCGGACTTGATTTCCAGATAGAGATAGCAGGCCAGGGCAGCATCCGCCCGGGGCTGGAGAAATTCACCGACGAATGCGGCCTGGCGGACAGGGTCCGGTTCACCGGAGTGCTGTCTCAAGCAGAGCTTGCAAACATCTTACGCGAGGCGGATCTCTATGTTTCGGCCAGTCATTCGGACAGCACATCGGTTTCCCTGCTTGAGGCCATGGCCTGCGGTATTTTCCCTGTAGTTACCGATATCGCGGGCAACAGGCAGTGGGTGGAGCAGGGGCGCAACGGTCTCACCTTCCCGCCGGGTGATTTTTACCGGCTCGCCGAATGCCTGGCTCAGGCTGCGCAAAACAGAGAGCTGAGACTGAAAGCGCGCCGGGCTAATTGTGAACTGATCAGGCGTAAGGCTCTCTGGGAGGAGAACATGCGCCTGGTCGAGGAGAGGTTTCTTGAGCTTGCCGGGGTGTGAATAAAACTATTCCCGGGGCAGGCAGAAAGGGCAGAAACCGGTCGAGCGGTCGTAGTCCCAGCACTTACTGTAGGAGCCGAAAGGCGGGCTGTCGCCGAGCACGCAGTCGGTGTCGAAATCAATGCAGAGCTGTTCGAGTTTTTCCTCTTCCAGATCTGGAGCTATCTCAATGTGTTCGACCGGGGCTTTGGGCAGAACAATCATTTATCGTATCCTGATCAGGCTTGGCTTATTAAAGAATCCGCTATAAAAGCATAGCAATTATTTAAACGCAGATCAAGTCAATTTGGTTGCCGGTAAAATATTGTAAGAATTTTCCTCTGGATCACGGCATATTATGCCACTGCATTTCTACCGAATTTCTCATCCGTTCAAACCGCATATGGTACCGGGTCGGCAATACCCGCCTCGGCGAACGCCCGCCTCCTGAGCACGCAGCTGTCGCAGGTTCCACACGCGATATCGCTTGATTTGTAGCAGGACCAGGTAAGCTCGAACGGGGCACCGAGACTGGCCCCCAGCCTGACTATCTCGCTTTTTTTCATCCCGATCAGGGGGGTGATGATCTTGATCCTGGTCGCCGGCCTGGTGCCCAGATCGATCACCCGCTGGAAAGCATCGTAGAATTCCCTTCTGCAATCAGGATAGCCTGAGCTGTCCTGCTCAACCGCCCCGATATAGACTGCCTCCGCTTCGAGAACCTCGGCCCAGCTGACCGCAATGGTAACAAAATGAGCATTTCTGAATGGAACGTAGCTGGTGGGTATCTTCCCGCTTTCCAGGTCCGCCTCGCTGACCTGGATTCTTTTATCGGTGAGACTCGAGCCGCCGATCTCTCCCAGGTGCTTGAGCTCGCAGACCAGCCTGTCAGCGGCTTTGAAATGCCGGGCCAGGTGTTCGAAACACTCACGTTCCCTGGCCTGAGTGCGCTGGCCGTAATCAGCGTGGAGAAAATAGAGCTCATCGCGCTCGGATGCGGCAATCGCAGCACAGACACAACTGTCCAACCCTCCGCTCACGCAGACAACCGCTTTTCCTCTTGAACCTGGCATGTACCCTCGATTTGAACCAGGGATTGGTAAAAATATGCTGTGAACCGACACCAGGAATATGGGAAAAACAAAGGGGAAAATCAAGACAGTGCACAAAGGGCATACCGGGCAGTTCCCTTGACAAAACTTCAGCCTCGGTGGTAGCTTGCGTGGTATTTCGAAGGCTTTCCGCAGATAAGAAATTAAAATCAATAATCGATCAGAATTATTAACAGGGAGTAAACATCATGTTCAAGCTTGGACTTTGCAGTGTTACGTTTCGCGAAAAGCCAGCCGAGGAGATAATCGAGATTGCCAGGCAGCAGGAGCTTGAAGGGATCGAGTGGGGTGCGGATATCCATGTCAAACCCGGTTCGCCAGCAGAGTATGCGGCCAGTGTCGCAGAGAAATGCCGCAACGCAGGCCTGGCTATCCCGAGCTACGGCTCCTATTTCGATGTTCTTGATCATGCCCCGGCGGATTTCGCGGCCATAGTCGAGAAAGCCGCTCTGCTGGGCGCCGGAGTGATACGGGTCTGGGGTGGATGGGTCAGGCCAGAGGAGGTAAACCCCGAGCAGTTTGAGAAAATTACCTCCACCTCAAGGGAAATTGCCGGGATGGCCGCGGAAAAGAATATCAAGGTCGCTTTCGAGTTCCACGACAACACCCCTACCGAGGGCGGAGATAACGTGCTCAAGGTGATCCACGGAGCGGGCCACCCCAATCTCTACACATACTACCAGTTGATCCGGCCGAATGACTACGACTGGAATCTGGCGAACCTGGAAAAGATCTATCCCAGGCTGGCCTACGTGCACGTGCAGGCAAACGACGGCGAACGGAACCTCCCCCTGGCGGATTTCAGGGATATGTGGAAAGAAATCCTCCTGCGGTTGAAAAAGAAGAGCTACGACGGCTGGCTGTTTTTCGAGTTCAACAAAGACAACAGTGTCCAGCAGCTGGCAGAGGATATAAAACTGATGAGGAGCTTGATGGAATAACCGGAAGAGTAAAATCAGGCGACAAAAAGCCCCACCCGTAGATTTTGCAGGTGGGGCTTTTCGTTTTTATTCGTTAGGGCGAGGCATGCTGTGGAGTTTTGGCTCTACTGCTGCTGATTGCAATACCGTGCTTTGCGGCGGACTGGAAACTAACGGTCAAGGTCGAGAGGCCGGGAAGCGAACATGCAGACAGCCTGAAAGCCCACTTTATCCAGCACGATTATGTTCAGGAAGATGTATGGTTGATCCTCAAACCACTGAAGCTCGGTTGGATGAATCGATGATACCCCTTTTAACCTCCTAATTTTAGGAATTCAACTGATTACTTCAACTTCCAAATCGAGCATTTTACCAAGCTGTTGTATTTCATCGTTATAATCTCCATAAACCCATGGAAGGTGATTCCCATAATCAATTCGCTTCTTCATGAATTCGTCAGTTCTTCCATTCGGTGGCTTAATTACAGCTTCAACAGAGCAACCCAAGTAGTCCTTGTCCCAACCGCTGGTTCCCACAAGCTCACCATTTAGCACGAGTATCTTTGTAGCGGAAGGATTGACTCTGGCCACAGTAACTCTTTTTTCAGTATTATCTGTAAAATCAACCACCGCTTTGGTCCCCCACCCACATTCAGTAAAACGTCCCAATTTATAAGGTAAGTCAGGTTGGTCATAACCATTCATTTTTATGCCAGGTACACTATGATTTATTCTAAAAGTATTTTCACTCTTCGGATCTGCATTACCCTGATGGCAGGATTTCTTTGATACGGACATTAACAATCGCATGCCCAGCAAAGAACCCAAGTCTGCTTCACATGAAGATGCAAATCCCTGATCTCTAAGCAGAGTGTGAATTAAACAGGGAGTAATCGTCCATTCTTCTGGAAGTCTACTGCTGCAAAATTCAAAGCACTCTATAGTGAATGCATTGCAACCGTGTCTCTTCATCAAGCTTTTCACAGTTTGATAGAATTCAATACTCCTGACAACATACTTTCTATCAATGTATGATTCCTGAGCATTCCCTAGCAGTTCATTCGCAAATTGTTCAGCCTTTTCCCTTTCCATTTTGCTTTTCATCACATTATTCATCTTCCCGGCAAGTTCTTTATAAGAGATCTTTTTAACAGCGATCCCGAATCTTGTCTCAAGATCTTCAGGGTCGTTTATACCAGCCACAGAAGCTACTGCCGGTAAACCACTATCTGTCGGGAATAAAACACGGGTCTGAGTAAATACTTTTCTGGCGCGTAGGAGGGAAACAAGCTTATTCAGTTCATTATAATTTCCGGGAACAAAAGCTTCATAACCTTTGCTTCTTGAATAAGCAGCAATATCTACATTTCTACAATTCAAGCCTATCATTATGATCGGTTTATTAAACTGCTTGCCGATCTCAAAAGCAGCAATTGAAGATCCGCGCGGGATGATAAAATAAACGTCTGTTTTCTGGTCCTCCGGTTTCAGTTTATTCAGTTCTTCCTGTCTTAAAATAAAATCTTCGGAAAATTTAATATGGACTGGCTCTAAAATTTTTACATTTTCTTCGTCAAGACCAAATTTGCTCTCCTTACATTCCTTTGCCCATTTTAAAAAGCTTTCTTCTGCCCGTGCTTTTTCTTCACTGACACTCGCAGGTGCCCATCTGCATGGCCCTTCCCACACATCAGTGTGAATTAAATTAGTCATTACAGGCTTAAGGTTGATTTTTACATTACGAGGACTGATTGTCCCATCTTTTATCACCCCTCGAGATATCCAGGTTTTTGCGTTCGCATTTTTAGCAACTATTAAATTGATTGCCGATAATGCGCTTGCAGATATAGCTCCAAAACTTCTTATTAGAGTACGCCGATTCATTTGTTTCCTCCTTTTTTATACATGGTTGTTTATTTTGCCTGAATTCGCCATGTGATTCCGGAGTAAATAGCCACTCTAAACGAATCGAAGCCTTGCTGATGTTCTACCTGTTAATGCAAACATTAACTAATATGGCTTGATCACAATAACGATACTACTGATTACTAAAAGGGGGCAGGTCAGAAAGTACAATCATAAAAAGCACGTTTTCGGGCGACATATATGCCGCCCTTACAGTAATTTCCAGGCTATTATTGGTGATCCAACTTAGCTGATCGCGGTTATCGCGGCCACACTGACTATGTCCTCCACCGAGCAGCCGCGCGAAAGGTCGTTCACCGGTTTTGCGATACCCTGAATAACAGGGCCGATCGCCTCTGCGCCGGCGAGCCGCTGTACCAGCTTGTAGGCGATATTGCCGGAATTGAGGTCCGGAAAGATAAGCACGTTAGCCTTGCCTGCTAACGGAGAGCCCGGAGCCTTGCTTGCACATACTTTCTCGATAAGAGCTGCGTCTGCCTGAAGTTCTCCGTCCACTTTGATATCAGGCCGTTTGTCTGCGACTATTTTGGTCGCATTGGCAACCTTGTCCACTGCTGGGTGGGAGGCGCTGCCCTTGGTGGAGAAACTCAACATCGCCACCAGGGGTTCCATTTTAAACATGGTCTTGAAAGAGTCGGCGGTGGTGATCGCTATCTCGGCCAATTGGTTTTCGTCCGGGTCGGGAACCAAAGCGCAGTCAGCGAAAAACAGGCAGCCGTCCACTCCCCACCTGTTGTCCGGGTGTACCATCAGAAAAAAGCTCGACACCACATTTATCCCCGGCTTGGTTTTGATTATCTGAAGAGCGGGTTTGAGAGTATTGCCGGTGGTGTTCTCGGCCCCGGCAACATAGCCATGCGCCAGATCCTCCTTGACCAGCATCGCAGCATAATACATCGGGGTTTTCAGGGTCTCGACTGCCTGCTCTTCGCTCATACCCTTGTGTTTCCTGAGTTCGTACAGCTTGCTCGCCAGCTCCTTGGCCTGGGCAGTTCCCTCCAGCGGGATGATACGTGCCTTGCTGACATCCGCTCCCGCACTCCGAGCAGCCGATTTGATCTCGCCCTCGTCCCCGAGAAGGATAATCTCGGCTGTCCCCTTTTCCATGATAATCTCGGCAGCCTTGAGCATTCGCTCCTCTGTCGACTCAGGCAATACTATGGTTCGACTTGCCATGCGCGCCATGTCCTTGAACTTGGAAATGATGTCAGACACTTTCCGGACTCCTTTTATCGGTTTCAGAAATAGAATGCTAAAAATGCCTGGATTGATAATATTTGACAGGCCGGGCGTAATTCCGCACCATCGGCTAAAAGCGGATCTTCTCAAATCATGCTGCGGGTAACACCGGCGAGCCTTTTTATGCCTTGCTCTATCTGCTCGGGGCTGCTGTTGCTGAAAGCGAGCCGAAGTTTGTTTCTTCCGCCGCCGTCCACATGGAACGGGCTGCCGGTGACAAAGGCCACCTTGTGCTTGATACTCTCCACGAGCAGTTTTTCGCTGTCCATGTGGCCGGGCAGGGTGAGCCAGGTGAAAAACCCGCCCGCCGGTCGGGACCAGCTCACTTGCTCCGGCATTTCTCTTTCGAGGCAGTCGAGCATCAGGCGGCATTTCTGGCTGTATATCCTGCGCATTTTGGCGGTGTACTGATTTATGTATCCTGCGGCCAGGTAATCCGCGGCGACCACCTGGCTGAAACTCGAAGAGCATGCGTCCTCGCTCTGTTTGGCGGTCTCGCAGCGGGTGACAACTTCCGGCGGGCCCAGCATCCAGCCCAGGCGCAGGCCCGGGGAGAGAATCTTGCTGAATGTGCCGATCTGGATCACCCGGTTATCCACATCCCGGGCTTTCAGACCCCTGTAATCCTCCGGGACTCCCTTGAAATAAAGCTCGTGGTAAGGATCATCCTCGATGATCGGCAACTCGTAGCGGCTGCAGAGCGAGTAGATTTCATCCCTGCGGTTCTGGCTCATCGTGATGCCTGAGGGGTTCTGAAAAGTCGGGTTGGTGTAAAGGAATTTTGGTGAACGGTCCTGCTCCTTGAGTTCAGTGATTTTCTCTTCGAGCTCAACAGGGATCAGTCCCTGGTCGTCCATCAGAATGCCCTCCGGCTCGGCCCCGTAGCCGATAAAGACCGCCACTGCCCCGATAAAGGTCGGCAGCTCGACAAGCACCGTATCTCCTGGGTCGCAGAAAATGCGGGTAAGAAGCTGGATCGCCTGCTGCGCCCCTGTTGTGGGAAGGATCGCCTGGCCGTGGGTTTCCACCCCGGAAGCCGAAACATACCCGGCGATCTGCTCCACAAGAGGCGGATACCCGCCGGTTGCGCCGTATTGAAGTGCAGCGGCCCTTTTGCCAGCATCCCAGCTATCGATTATTTTCCTGATCTCTTCGAAAGGAAAATGTTCGGCGTCCGGCATGCCGCCGGCCATCGAGATTATACCGGGTTCGCCGGCAAGTTTCATCAGTTCCCTGATCTTGCTGCTTTTCAGCCGGCTTCCCCCGGCGCTGAAAAACCTGTCAAACTCCATTGTCCGATCCCCTTTTGTCGATAACCCGCTTGGCCTTGCCCTCGCTGCGGACCAGTGTCTTGGGTTCTACCAGCTTGAGCTCGATACTCAGCCCGAGAGTGGATTCTATCTCGCGCTTGAGCTTGAGCCGGTGTTCCTGAAGCTGGCGCATCTCGTCGTGGAAAAGGTCCTCGCTCACCTCCACCTGCACCTCGATAAAGTCCAGGTTGTTTTTACGGTCTACCGTGATCAGGTAGTGCGGATGAACGTGGTCCGCCTGGAGTATCACGGATTCGATCTGGCTAGGGAAGATATTCACTCCGCGGATAATCAGCATATCGTCCGTGCGGCCGGAGACCTTTGACATCCGCATAGTGGTTCTTCCGCATTCGCAAGGCTCGTAGTTGAAAGTTGTCAGGTCCTTGGTGCGGTAGCGTAGAATCGGCAGGGCCTCCTTGGAAAGCGTGGTCAGAACCAGCTCGCCTTTCGCCCCGCTGGCTGGATCTATCGGCTCGAGGGTTTCCGGGTCGATCAGCTCAGGCAGGAAATGGTCCTCCTGGAGATGCATCCCGTTCTTGAAAACGCATTCCCCGCTCACCCCGGGGCCGATAATTTCGCTCAGACCGTAGTTGTCCGTGGCGTGTATATCCAAGGCATTCTCGATCCTGGCCCGCATTGCCTCGCTCCAGGGCTCGGCTCCGAAAAGGCCCACCTTGAATCCCATTTCCGCCGGGTTGATGCCGAAATCGCGCAGTGCATCCGCCACGTAGAGCGCATAGCTCGGGGTGGAAACCATCGTGGTGGTTCCGAAATCCCGCATGATCTTGATCTGCCTGCGTGTGTTGCCGCTGGAGGCCGGGATTACAGTGGCACCAACCCGCTCCATACCGTAATGCAGGCCGAACCCGCCGGTGAAAAGCCCGTAACCGAACATTATCTGGATTGTATCATCCGGGGTGACCCCGGCCGAGGTGATGAAACGGGCGCAGAGGTCGCTCCAGAGTTCAATGTCGGCTCTGGTGTAGCCCACCACAGTGGGGTTTCCGGTCGTACCGCTGGATGAATGAATCCGGATCAGCTCCCTGGGGGGTACTGCGAACATACCGAACGGGTAGTTCCAGCGCATGTCCTCCTTGGTGGTGAGGGGAATTTTGACAATATCATCGAGTGTCCTGATATCAGAAATTTTGACTCCGGCACGCTCCATCTTTTTCCGGTAATAGGGAACTTTGTCCCGGCAGAAAGCCACTACCCTGCGCAGTCTTTCGGTTTGAATATCACGAATGTGATCGCGGCTTGCGCACTCGAATTCAGGCTGAAAAATGTTGTTCGGAAGATTTTTTTTCGCCATGGTTTCTTGTGTCGGTTTTAATTTTGGCAATAAAGGCACTGCATAACCGTGTCAAGGATTTAAGCTTTTACAGCGGAGAGTCGGCTAAGGCGCCTGGTAGAAATTCGCGCCGGCAAGCGGTCGACAGACCTCGGCCACGCAGGAGCTGCCGCGGGGCGCGTAGTAACCGCTTTCGAGCCTTGCCAGAAGGGGCTCCACTGCATCCTGGTGAACGAGAACCGCCACGCATCCGCCGTATCCGGCTCCGGTCAGCCGGGCTCCGAGAACTCCGTCAGTTTCCAGGCAGAGATCGACCAGTCGGTCGATCTGAGGAGTGCTCACCCGGTACCCCCCAGGCTGCAAGTGCAGCAATGGTCCCTCGGCAGAGTGCGTGCTCAGCGTTTGCCTGGTGAACGAGCTTTTCCACGGAACCTGCCTTTCGCCGTGAAAGCGGGTGACCCGGTCACCGTCATGGGAGATATTCATCAGGCGCCCGAATTCCTCGATCCCGCTCCTTTCCAGTATCCCGGCGGACAGCTTTGCGCGCAGGCACTCGGCTACCCCGAAAAGGCAGACATCGCGGATCGGGTAGCCCTGCTCGGGCTCCGGGTGAGTCTGCCAGAGCTTGCGTAATAGCTCTCCGTGTTCAGCTCCCAGTTCGGCATCCACCTCTTTGCGGCCGACTCTTTCGGGAAGTTCAAGCAAAAGTTCCAGGATTTCACGGTCGTTCAGGCCCAGGTTCTGGGGGCTTATATCACGCAGCATGCGGATAGAGCTTTCGTCAAGTCCACTCGCTGCGATGATTTTTTTCAACAAAAGGAAACCGATTTCGTAACTTGTAATTCGCTCGTTGAATGAATGCCGGGTTGCGGAACCCTTGCGGCTCAAAACCAATGAATTACAGACAACGACACGGTATTGCTTCGGAAAGGAGAGGTTTCGTTTTTCAAACGGGAAAAAAGCGATCTGGGTGATTTTGCCCTGTCTGCTCAAGATTATTGCCGCGTGATCTCCTTTGCCTCCCCTTGTGCCGACATACCATTCAGCCGTGCCGCAGTGGTCGATCATCGCAGTATCGTCGATTTGGCAATTGTTGAACAGGCTGAAAAGCAGGGCCATCGAGACAACCAGCGTGCTCGAACTGGAGAGGCCCACTGCCATGGGCATGTTGCTTGCAACAAAAACGTCCATGCCCTTGAAAGTTGATGGCCTCAGGTCTTTTTCCTGCCAGATCAGGTTAGCCAGATAGCAGCCCGCAGCGCGGCAGTAATTGCTCCAGTCGCCACTCAGGCCTCGAGCAGCAAGCGATTGGAGATTTTTCGCCGTCCAGTCGTCCCAGTCAGCCACCGGTTTTTCGGGAAGTTCTTCACTGACACGGAAACCCCGACGGGGGAAATCGCGGTTTTCATTGGCCAGGTTCACCCTGTCATCCTGCCTGGGGGAGGCCACAACCACGGTTTCCTTGATCGCGATCGGGTTGACACAGCCACCGCGATGGTCAACATGCATGCCAATCAGGTTTATTCTGCCGGGGGCGCGAACGATATATACCGGTTTTGAGTCGCCGAGAGTGGCCAGGTAGCCGCGAAGGGCTTGATACAGGACATTTTTGTGTTCGATGAGCAGGCTGTTGTCATCGCCCACATTATTGCACAACTGGCTGTCAAGGAGGCCCTTTTCGAGAGCTTCCAGCCAGCGGGAAGGAGGAAGTCGACCGGCAGTTGAGATCATGCTATCCCTTTCGCTGGACGACCTCGAAAGTCTGCCTGAGCTTTACGATATGTTTAGCCGGAAGAATGCCGCGCCAGGAGGAACCGGGGTAAACTATCGATTCGGGTCCGATCATGGAGCCGGGATTGAGCACGCTGTTGCAGCCGATATCCGTTTTGTCCCCAAGGATCACACCGAACTTGAGCAGTCCGGTATCGATCAGTTCCTCCGGGCCCTTGACCTTGACCGTTTCGTAAGTGAGTTTAACATTTGAAATCTTCACTCCGGCTCCCAGGTGGGCCTGGTAACCCAGAATGCTGTCTCCGACATAGGCGAAATGCGGCACATTCGCCTCATTATGCAAAAAGCAGTTCTTGAACTCGCAGCTGTTTCCCAAAACCGCACCATTTCCGACGATTACAACAGGACGGAGGTATGCACCGGCGCGAATCTCGCAGTCGGAGCCGATTATCGCTGGCCCGAGGATCACAGCTCCGTGCTCTATAACCGTGTTAGCGCCAATTTGAACGTTTTCCCCGATGAAAGTGTGAGGGCTGATCCTGACCGAAGAATGGATATCCGGTTTGAGATTTTCGCTCAGCACATCCTTGATTCTTGGAATCCCCTCCCAGACATATTCGATCCCATTATAAATTTCCGGAAATGGACATTCTTTCAGGTCGAAATAATCTTTGGCGCTAAACATGGTTTTAGTCCTCCTCGAGACCCACGGTGTCATTGATACCGTTGTTTGCCAAGAGATTCAGCACTTTTTCGTGGATCACCGGATTGGCGGTGCAGATCACATTGTATCGTTTTTCCACTTGGTCTTCGAACTTCACCGGATGACCCTCGAACGTGGTGACCATGCAACCGGCTTTCTCTGCCACAGCAAGCCCGGGATAGACGTCCGTGTGTGGCTGCTTGAAACCGAAATAGATATCAATCCTGCCGCTGGCCACGTCACAGAAACCGCAGGGACCGCCATTGGGGAGGATAAATTTTACTTTGTTGAACAGGAATTTGAACTGTTCTGTGGTCGGGTACATGTAATGCGGTTTCATCAGATAGGTTTCCAGGAAAGCATCGGCAAGATTTTTAGTATTGCTTGGCTTGATCACTTTTCTGTTATCGACCTTGCCCCAGGAATCCAGAACTCCTTCATAACTCTGATCGATGTCGCAGTAATAGACAATCCTCGAGGAGAGATCGACAACTACTGCGGTTAGCGGCTCGGCGACTTCCACCTTTTCCGGGCGGGTGTAGATTGCCAGCGCGGAAAACCAGAAAGCGGGGATGTTGCGTTTATACAGCAGGCTGCCGTCGAACGGATCACTGACAAAATAAATCGGTCGGTCGAGCTTGATCTCCGGCGCGGTATGCGGTTCCACCTCGTAGCTGCCCACTTCTTCACTGAGCACAATCGCGTCGATTCCTTTATCGGCGAGATGATCGATATATAATTTCTCGATCTCTTTATCGATGCGCAGGGTTTCGGGGTCCCAGTAACGGTAGCTGCCGGTTGTCGCATCGCGGGTTTCAACGACCTCTGCCCCTGATTTTTGAGAAAGTTTTTGTACCCGATTCACCGCTTCGCCAGCCAGTTTTAGGGCGAGTTCAACCCAGGGCGAAACGCTATCGTGATTGATCATCCTGTACCCCCTCAATTAGTCTATAGCCCGATGATAAGTTAGCTTGAATAATTCTTTTGAGCAAAATAATATAGAGTAATTTAAAAGCAATAACAAGGAAAATTCCCTGAAATGCCTGATTTAAAAACTCTCAGCCAACCTAAGGTGAAGTCTGCCTCCGCCGAGCCCTTTTTCTGGTGTGAAAGCTATCGAGAGTTGCAGAAGACCCAGCCGGCTTTCAAGCTGCAAGCCGGCGCCATAGCCTTGAAAATACTCCGTTCTCCAGCTTGTGCTTTCTTCTCCGGGTAAGTAGTTTCTCCCCGTGGCTGATAGCTGTGCTGCGCCGAAATCGTAAAATGCGAACAGGCGGTTGTTTTCTCCGATAAGGTACCTGTATTCAAGATTCATCCAGCCGACCCGCCGGCCACGGGCTTCCTCCTCGAGGTGGCCTCGCACCATGGCTCCATCGCTTGCCCCCAGCGCCCCGCCGATCGGTATACGGGCGTGGTAAGGGATGTCCTCAGGCGCGGATTGCCCCCGCGAAACAAGGCCGAAACCGCAAGCAACTGCCAGGATGTGGGATATTGGTGCCAGGGGCTGGTAAATGCCCATCCGGAGCATGGTGCGCAATTCCCTCATGCGTCCCGAATCGGTACGCCTGCTGCCTGCCGAGGCTTTGCCTGTAAACTCGAATCCAGCGGCCGGGTTGAACACTCGGGTGATGTTCGACCAGGCGGCCTGCCCGGTAACGGCCCAGAACGTAGAGTTTTCAGCGAATAAATAGGTTTCGCTGCCCGGGCTCGCCTCGCTGTACTCGGTTCCCAGATCCACTCTCAAGCGGTCAGTTAGCTCGGAGCTGAGCGCGATCCGGCCTCCGGTGTTTGTATAAAGGGAGTCACGCACCTGCTGGCTGAAAACCGCCTCCAGCCCGATCGGGAGATGCGCCAGCCAGGGTTCGCGGTAGGCAAGCTGAAGTGAGACCCACTCTTTACGCGGGCGCTGCCAGTGGATAGAGGCTTCACGTGCCGTGCCGAAAAGGTTTGACAGGCCTATCCGTACAACTCCGGCCAGGCCGCTCGTTCGGCCGCCACCGCCGGAGCCTATGGCCGCCTCGATACGGTGCGCGGGGAATTCGCGCAGGCTCAGGTGCAAATCCGCCAGCCCCGGCTCAGCCCCGGCAGTGACCCGGGGCCGGGAAGCCCGGCTGAACAGCCCCGAGACAAGAAGGCGCTCGCTGGCCCGCTCTATCCGCTTTTCATTGTACGGCTCACCCTCGGCCAGAGCGGCGATCCGCTTGATAATCTCCGGCCTGGTCTGGTTGGCTCCATTGATATGGATACGCCCGATTCTGACAAATCTGCCCCGCTCGATCGAAAAAACAAGCCCCAGGCCGTCGTGGCTCTCCCAGCCCACCTCTGCCACGCGCGAGACGCAGAACGGGTATCCCCGGCCCGCGTAGAACCGGACAATCGTTTCAAGGGTTTTTTCTATTCTTTTCTCCGTGACCGCATCCCCTGGACTCAACTGGCATAGTTCGAGCAGTTTTCTTTTTTCTGCCGGACTTGCCCCCCTCACCTCTATCCGGCCCAGGCGGGTAAGCTTACCCGCCTGGATACGAACTTCGAGCCCGCTAACTTTGCCCTTCGGACTCCTGATCCAGCGGTGAGACGCGACTCGCGAGCGGTAGTAACCCAGTTTTCTATGGAGCAGTTTCTGTACTGCCTCCAGGGTATCAAGCGCAACTGCTGCCGAGATGCTGTCCGGCAGGACAAAGCGTATGGCCTCTTCGCTCAGTTTGCCGGTTTCTTTAAACTGGATCGCCTGTCGATGAATGTAGCCTTCCGGCGGGACGAAATCCCCTGCCTCCAGAACTATGGCCCGGAGAAGAAACACCAAAGAGCATATGATTATTCGGGATAACTTTTTAATTTCACCCTCTTTTACAGGAGTGTGCAAATTCTTGGACAAACACACGGGTCTGTCCTGACAAAAATAAATTCGGCTGTTTACCCAACAAGTTTATCAGTCACCGAGGGAGGGGGGCGGCGGCTGTGCGATTTAAGTCGCACAGGCCGTTGCGCTTTTGCGCAACGGAGCGCATTTCATGCGCCCGCCGCCCCCCAGGTCCCGGGGAAACATAACATCTTACTAATTTATGAATAATCAGGATCAGAAAAAATATTTCATCTCGGCCCTGCCGAAATGGGTAAATCGGTCGAGAAGGTAATCGGTGCGTCCGGTATAGCGCACGTGAAGAAGCATCCGCTCGCCCGGCTCCACACTGACCGCGGCAGTGGCGTTGAGGCTCGTGCCGGCCCGCGCGCTGCCCAGCATGTCGACCAGCAGGATATCCTCGCCAGCAGGGCCCCAGAGCCGGTTGATTCCAACACCGCTTTCTATCCTTCCGCTGCGGCCCAGAAATCTCGTCACGCCCAGGCTTGAACTCAGCCTGGAGTAGCTGTCCTCTATTCCGGCAACTCTGAATCTGGCGGCTTCAAGATTAACTGTAGCGCGCCAGTCGGAGTTGACACTGGCGATCAGGCGGTTGTCCACGGCGAAACTGTTGACCCTGCGAGAGCCTCCGGAGAGATCCCGCCTGAGCCTTTGGTTAAGCACAGCGGTCGGATCCCATTCGAGACCGCCAGTGACAGGCAGGCGGAACTGAAACCTGAGCGCTTTGTCGCCGAACTCCTCGAATCCTTTTTCGAATCTTCGGTCAAAACGGGTGTTCCAGACCAGTTCGACCCGGCTGAAAACTGCAGGATCGGCCCACTGCACGGTGATATCCGCGTTGACCCAGGTGGATTTCATCAGCGCATCCTCCCTGTTTTTAACTGCCGAGGGTAGGAGAAGATAAAGGCGCCATTTATTATCCAGGGCGCTTTCTCTTTTAAGCTGAATTGTGGCTGAGAAATTCATGCTCTGGATATGCTTGCGCGCGGAATCGACCCAGGCGGTGAGATCGAGATTCTCCCTGGCAGTCAGGTTAAGGGTGGCAGCCTGGCGCGGATCGATTTCCGCAGGCAGGATTTCCCTTCGATGAGTGCCCTGCTCCTTGCCTACGAATGTGCCGTCCTGAAGGTATTCGCCTTGATCGGGATGCCTTTCCGGCAGGTAGACCGCCCGGTTGCGCATACTTGAGCCGTGGGAAATATCGTAAACTACATGTGATTGAAAGGCTCCGGCGAATCCCCCTCCGAACACCTCGATTCTTCCCGCAGTGGAACTGGTGCGGTTGATATCCGCTTTTTCGTAGCGGTAGCTTCGATGGCCCAGCCTTCCCTTGACCCTCAATGCACCCCGGCCCTGGTAGCGGAAATCGATCTGGGCTGCCTGTGAGCGCGACTCGGGTTCCCAGCGCGAGAGTGAGGCTGGGATGGATCCTGAAACCAAGTCTTCTGTTTCCCGGCTCGAAAAAGAAAAATCAGTCTGGAAACGAGGAGAAAAGGTAGCCCCCAGCCTGTGAATCAATTCCAGATGGCGCTTTCCGTTGATTTCGCCGCCGTAGCTCGGAGCCGTGCGTTCCTCGCGCTCGAACAACAACTGAGGAGTGAGGATACCCCAGCGAAAGCGGGCCTCGGCGTTGTCCCGGCTGCGGAAACTCGGCCTTAGCTCCCCGCCCGGGATTGAATCCGGGCTGAGCCTCCGGGAATGGATGTTCAGCCTGCGCCAGGCGCCCATGAAATTTTTCAGGGGTAAGAAATTCAGCGAATAGTCTCTGCGCTCGGAGCGCTCGCCGTTGGTGCGAGAGAGCTCGCCATAGCCTGCACCAAGCTCCAATCCTGCAGGGAGGTGGAGCATGGTACCCGTTTCGCGAAGTTTTTCGCCGTGATCGGATTCTTTCTCCCCCTGGGGGAGCGGGTCGAGATGCCAGCGGCGTTCGAAATCCGCCTCGTAGCGCCTTCCCTGAAAGCTGAATCCGTCCTCCACTGTGGATTCCCCGCCCCAGAGCGAAACCTTGCCCGGAAAGGCGGCCACTCCGAGTGTATCGAGGTGAAAGTAGAGCTTGTGTGCAGTGCTTATCGGGCGGCTCTGGCCGCTGAACAGGTTCAGGGTGCGCTTGAGAAGTGCTCCCTCGCCGGCCAGCCTCAAATGGCGAAGCGGGTTGAGTTCGAAATCCACCCCTATCCGGTCTTCCCGCCCCGGAGCGGTAACCTCGCCCGCAGGCTCGAAATCCCCCAGGTTCGCACCCACGTACCTGTAGGCTCCGGTGGTGGGATCAAAAGTATATGAACCGCGCAAACTGCCCGCCTCCATAAAGGAGACGAAGTAGTCCCCGTTGCCCTGGCCGGTGTATTCGAAATAAGGTTTATCCTGACTGTCAAAACGCAGCCTGTAGGTACCGTTGCCCTCTCCCACATAGCGCACACCGGAATACAGCAGGCTGTCCAGCCCGGCCCCGATCTGGCTGAGATATTCCTGCTCCTCAGGGGTGAACTGGCCGCCGAGCGGGCTGCTTTCAAGGTCTGATTCCCGGAGGAAATACCCCCGGAAAACACCGATCCGGCTCTCCGCCCGGCCGGTCACACTGTAAAGGGTTTTCTTGAAAGTAAATCTCGAGTACTCGTAGTCAGTCTCGATCCGGCTCTCCGAGCCGATCAGGTGACGGTCCGCGAAATAGATCGTCCCCTGGTTGTAGTCGATAATGTAATCATTGCGCACCCCCCGCTTGAGCAGGACACCGTCGAGATAAATCCGCTCCGTGCCGGCAAGCACTCTCACCGGCTCGCCGTTCTTGCCCACAAGCTGGTACGGGCCCTGGCGTCCCTCGGTGCCGGTAAAACGCAAGCTATGGAAAGTGCCGCCGCTGAGAGCTGCGCTCGCTCCCACTGTGAAAGGCCCCTGTTTCAACCGGCCGGAGACCCCGTCCAGTTTTCGCTCGATGTTTGCAAAGCTGAAACCGCCGAGCTTGAAATCATAGTCTCCGAGCGATACGCTTGCCAAAGGAGATGAGAGCGTAACCGAGATCTCGTCAAGCTCGCGCAGCTCCGCGCTCCGTCCGTCTGAGGCAAGAGGCAGGTCCTGGTCGTTAAGTCGAAAGGCCAGGCGGGTATCAGGGGAGAGTTTGCCGGTTATCTGGAGCATCAGGTTCTGGTCGAATGCAGTGGCCGAGCCGGTGCCGCCTCCCGAAACCGAGACGCTTTTCGAACCCTGGATGTCGAAACCTGCCAGCCGGAAACCCTCTCCGACAGTGCTTGTTCGCAATTGCTCTTCTCGATATCGGAGGCTGTCAATCTTTTCGCCGCGGAGCGTGTCCGGCTGCTCGCCGGACGGCGGGATTGAGTCCTCGAACGACTGGCGAAGGCGGAAGCTGTCCGGGAAACTCAGGAAATTCCAAGCCTGGTAGCAGGCCACCGCCTCGGTGCACGAAAGAGGATGGTCCAGGTGAATCACACCCGGCACCGGCTCGAGGCGGTAAAGGCTGTCCGGCACCTGTGTTCCGCCGCAGATCAGGCGAAACGAACCCGGGACGATAAACCGCCAGCGCAGGTGGATAGTGTTAATTCCTGCAGAGAGAGGGATCGTATCGCAGCAGGAGGCAGGCCCGGGGATTTCTTCTGCAGTAAGAGACTGAACGCTGAGCACCAGGGCTGACAGCAGAGCAACGAGGCTCTTGAACGGGAGGGACTTTAGCTTGAATGCACAGCCCCGCATCAGTCCCCTGTCTCCAGCTTGATTTTGATAAGAGCAACTTCCTTGCCGGCCAGCAGGTAGAGCACGCCGGGCTCATCCGGCGCTGCCCTGATATCCCAGATTCTCTCGCCATATGCAGGCAATTTGCCGGTCGACCCTGAAAGTGGGTCGAGCACCAGGACAGCACCCCCACCCTCGGCCAGACAGAGTGCCTCACTGCCGCCGGCCAGGGCTGCAGCGGCAAGCAGGCGGGGAGAAATACTCTCACTCCTTAAGGGAAGCAATGATGAAGTCCTGCCGTAGATATTAAACGAGGTGACTGCGAGCGGATCGGGCCAGAGAAGGTAAAGCCTGCTGCCATCAGGAGAGACACAGAGATCGGCCGGTTCACCGGTTTTTCGTCCCGCTCCTGTGGGGAAAGACCAAAGCGGGCGGCCCGAGTCGTCCAGCAGGTGGATAGTCGAGACGGCGCGGTCATAGAGTACCATCTGGTTGCCGGAGGTAAGTTCAAGAAGCATTGGATCAGTGGCAAAGGATAGATCGATACTTCCGCGAAGCTCGCCCCGGTAATCGATCCGCCAGACCTTCCGGCTTCCCCGGTCGGTGAGATAGATGAAAAAACCGTCCGGGCGGCTGATATATGCCGGATCGATGAACCGCTCCCCGCTCTCTGAACCGTCGATACGCCAGATCACATCGCCTGTTTCCGGCGAAATCCTGTGGAGAACCGCCCTGCCCCGGTCGAGCACGAAAATCCCACTGTTTGCGCCCACCGCCAGACAATATGGCCCGCCGGGAAAATCCCGCTCGCTGATTTGCAACCTCAGCCGGCTTTCAATTTCGGCCCCGGAGGCAGCAGCCGCAGCAAGAGAAGAGGCAAGGATAAACTTGCACAGCTTTTGAAGGCAACAGCTCATATCAGTAAAAAAGCATTAGCCGCACGCAGGCCAAAAGTCAATAAAAAATAAATCATCGGTTTTGGGAAAACACTTCTCGATCCAGGTAAAAAGGCAGCCAAAGCGCTTGACTAATCTTCAGGCTGCTTTCTAAATTGAATACCTGATATCCAAAACATGTGCTTGCACTTTTTCGTGATCTTCTATTTTATTTCAACTTCTATCTACAGGAATTGACTGCTATGCTCAGCTTAACCAATTTCGACCGGGTGCAGTTTCCGGAAAACTTTCTCTGGGGTGCTGCAACCAGCGCTTACCAGGTAGAGGGCGGAAACACCAAGAACCAGTGGTATCTGTTCGAGCAACAGGAGGGCCGTATCGAGAACGGGGACAGGTGCGGACGGGCCTGCGGCCACTACGAACTCTACGAGGAGGATTTCGACCTGGCGCGTGATCTCAAGCACAATGCCCACCGCCTGGGTATCGAATGGAGCCGCCTCTGTCCGGAAGCGCCGGAGAAGTTCGACACCAAAGAGATCGAGCACTACCGCAGGGTATTCGAGGCCCTGAAAGAGCGGGGAATGAAAATATTCCTCACCCTTCACCATTTCACCGAGCCGGTATGGTTCGCCGAGAAAGGGAGTTTTACCAGGCAAGGAGCAGAGGAGGATTTTGCGAAATATGTCAGCCGTTGTGCCGAGGAGTACGGCGACCTGATAGATTTCTGGATCACTTACAACGAACCTCAGGTGGCTCTGATGAGCTGGCTCTGGGGCGAATTCCCGCCCGGAAAAGCCGATCTTGCGCTGACCTGCCGGGAACTGGCCGGACGCTTGAAAGGCCATGCCTCAGCTCGCGCAGCGATCAAGGAAAAAGTACCAGACGCCTGGGTGGGCCTGGTGATGGCGGTAAGCGAGTTCCTCCCTCAGCGCACTAATGACTTTCTCGACCAGCATTACGCTGACCTTTTCGATTACCTCTGGAACGAATGCTTCATTCAAGGGGCGACCACCGGCAGGATCAGCTTTCCGCTGATCGGCGAGGATGAGCTAGTGCCGGAACTGGTAGATAGCTGCGACTGGTGGGGTGTGAATTTTTACACCGATCTGCGGGTAAACAGCCGCCATCCACGTGGAATTGCAGAAACCCTGCCGGGCGAGCGGGTGACCCAGATGGGCTGGACCTGGAGGCCTGAGGGCTATTTCCGCGCCATGGAGCGTTTCGCAAGACTGGGCAAACCGATTTACCTTACCGAGAACGGCATCGGCACGCTGGATGACTGCGAGCGGGTGCGCTTTATCAGCGAGCACCTGAGAGTCGCGGCGGCTGCCCTGGACAAAGGCCTCGATCTGCGGGGCTACCTTTACTGGTCGCTGCTGGACAACTTCGAGTGGGCCTGCGGATTCCGCCCGCGTTTCGGGCTGATCGAGGTCAATTATGAGACCTTGGAGCGAAGGGTGAAGCCCAGCGCCAGGTTCCTGGCCGAGATTATCGAAAACAACGAGATGACAATCGAGATGATCGAGCGCTACCTGCCGGAGAGCTACCGGTTCTGATCTAAAGGCAGGTACCCGGTCGCAACAGGGTTGCGTTATAGGGATGGACCCATGTGTCTGCCCTCTATCATACTCAAACACAAGGGTATGCCCCCTCATCCGAAAATCCCGGAGGGCGAGGAAATGGCAGAAAGCGAAAACCGGAATAATGTTTTATCGTTCAGGGGCGGTCCGCTGGTTAGCGTGGTGCCGCTGGCCACCTTTCTTGTCGCCACGGTTATTCTCGTGGTCAGGGGCGCGGCAGTGGTGGAGGGGATGATTGTTGCCGCAATGCTGGGGATCGCCCTGGGCATGCTTTTTGTCCGCAATATAGGCGAGTACGGGGAGCTGGTGTTTTCCCTGATGGCAAACCGTATTGCCACAGTCGCGGTGGTCTGCTGGCTCTGGGCTGGCGCCTTTTCCGGGATCCTGGCTGATTCCGGGCTTGTGGAGTCGATAGTCTGGCTCGGCTGGAAACTGGGCCTTTCAGGCGGTGCGTTCACTCTGGCCGTGTTCTTTTCCGCCTCGCTTTTCGCTGTCTCGGTGGGTACCGGTCTGGGGACTGTTGTCGGGTTCACCACAGTGATGTACCCGGCCGGGATCGTGCTCGGGGCAAACCCGGCTGCGCTGATGGGCGCTATCCTCAGCGGGGCGGCGTTCGGCGACAACCTGGCCCCTGTTTCGGATACCACGATTGTCTCCGCAGCCACCCAGGAAACCGATGTTGGCGGGGTGGTGCGCTCGCGCCTGAAATACTCCCTGATCGCCGGGGGTATCTCAGCCGTACTGTTCTATTTCCTTGGCGGTGGCCAGTCGGTCATCTCAGCCTCCGAGGCGGACCGTCTCCTGGCCGAGACCGCAGACCCCGGCGCCCTGCCGATGCTGATTCCCGCCTTTATCGTTTTCATTGCCGCAGTGAGAGGTTTTCATTTCCTCGCTGCACTCAATCTCGGTATCGCCTCCGCGGTGATTATCGGGCCGGCTATCGGGGTGTTCCCGCTGGAGCGGATTTTTCATATCACAGCCGAGGGCTCGGTTGCCGGCAGCGCGGTTGACGGTGCGATTGCAATGCTGCCTGTCTCTGTGCTGACACTCCTGCTGGTCACCGCCAACGGCCTGACTGAAGCCGGCGGGTTCCTCCAGCGACTACTGGACTGGCTCCACCGCACAGCAGCTCGCTCGGTTCGCGGAACCGAGGCTGCGATTGTCTCTCTGATTTCCCTGGCGAACATTTTCGTCCCTGTGAATACTATCGCCATGGTCACTGTGGGGCCCCTGGCTGCGAAACTGCGCAAGATTCACAATATCCATCCCTACAGGGTGGCTAACCTGCTGGATACGGTTTCCTGCTCGTTCCCGTTCCTGCTTCCGTATGCCGCGGTGATTGTCGCTGCCGGCGCTATACAGAGGGAGCTGGCCGAGCGCTACGCTTTCACTGTCGTTCTGCCCTGGGTGGAAGAGGCACCGTACGTTTTTTACGGGATCGTGATGTTCCCGCTGATGATTATCGCAGTAATCACCGGTTTCGGCAGGAAAAAGGGATAGCATATAATTTGGAGGGGCGAGGTATGCCTCGCCCGATCATCTGTTTATCGCCAGATATGCTCAAACAAAATTCTATTGAATGAGGATTGAACAGTGAATTCACGCCAAAGAGTGCTGGCTGCTGTGGAACATCGCCAGCCGGACCGGGTGCCGATCGATTTCGGCGCTACCCGCCAGAGCGGTATCATGGCCGCAGCCTACCATCAACTCAAAAAACGCCTGGGAATCGATACCGAAACGTTCGTTTATGATATCTACCAGATGCTGGCCGAGGTCGAGGAGAAAGTGCGGGCCCGGATGCACTCGGATGCAGTGGCGATATTTTTCAAGCGTGTGGCTTTCGGTATGCCAAACCAGGGGCGAAAGAGGTGGAAACTCAATGACGGCACCCCGGTCATGGTGAGCGAGGCTTTCAACCCGGAGATCGACAGGGAGGGCAATTACTACATTCTCGATCCGCAGGGCAATCGGGTGGCCAGGATGCCTGTCGGTGGATACTATTTCGACAAGCTGCAGAAAGGCGAAGGCGCAGCCCATGTGGACCCGGACAAATGGGAAATCCCCCCGCTTGCTGATGACGAGCTCCGTTTTGTCGAGGAACAGGCCCGTTTCTGGAGCGAGGAAACAAACTATGCAGTGATCGGCGAGGTCAAACAGGTCGAGCTTTTTTACGGTTTCGGCGAGGGCGGGTTCGATGACTGGATGGTCACCCTGATGAGCGAGGAAAACTACGTGCGCGATCTGTACGAGAAAGCGCTCGAGGGAATGATCGCCAATTTCGACCTCTACTATCAGGCAGTGGGAAACAGGATGGATATTGTCAAATTCACCGACGATTTCGGCATGCAGACCGGCGAGTTCGCCCATCCCGATCTTCTGCGCTCACTGGTGCTGCCCTACTACAAGAGGTATATCGACCATATCAAGAGCAAAAACCCCGCCTTTAAAATCTTACAGCACTGCTGCGGCTCGATTTTCAATATCCTGGGTGAGATGATCGAAATCGGGGTCGATATTATCAACCCTGTGCAGACAAGTGCGGACAACATGGATCCGCAGAAACTGAAAGATACCTATGGAGACCGTGTCTGTTTCTGGGGCGGCGGAGTGGAACCCCAGCGCGTTTTTGCTTTTGGTACAGCGGAGGAAGTTGCAGCTCAGGCGGCAGAAAGGGTGAAAATATTCATGCCCGGCGGCGGGTTTGTCTTTGCCGCGATCCATAACATCCAGCAGAACACCGCGCCAGATAACATCCTTGCTGCTTTTGAGACGGCGTACGAAAAAGGAGCCTATAATTAAAATCATCAGGGAGGTAGCCTCATGCGGCAGAACAGAAGAAAATTCCTGCGCAACTGTGCCTTTGCCTCGGCGGCTGCGGCAATGGCTTGCAGCAGCGGCAGAAAGCCTAAAGGTGAGCAAACCGGGTCGCTGGTGGTGGACCCGCGTCCCCTGTTCGATATTTCACCCTACCTTTACATGCAGTTCATGGAGCCCCTCGGGGTTACGGACAGTTCAGTGGATGCCTGCTGGGACTGGAACCGGGACGATTGGCGCGAGGATTTCGTGGAGCTGGTGAGGGACCTGGCGCCGGACGTAATCCGCTGGGGCGGAAGCTTTATCAAGAATTACAAGTGGCGCGAGGGAGTGGGCCCGCCTGCTGAAAGACCGCTGTCGCGCAGCTATGTCTGGGGCGGGGTCACAACCAACCGGGTCGGCACAGGGGAGTTTGTCGATCTCTGCCGCAGGGTAGGGGCCGAGGCTCTGATGAACGTGAATTTCCTATCAGGCGGGCATCCGGATTATAGTGGCGCAGGCGGCGATAACCGGGTGGGCGATGCCGAAGAGGCCGCAGACTGGGTGAGCTACGCCAACGATCCGGACGACCGCCTGCGGCTGTCACACGGGATCAAGGAGCCTTGCACTATCAAGCTCTGGCAGATCGGCAACGAGACCTCCTACAACTCCAGGGGCTTTACACTGGATCAGGCTGTAAGACACACTGTAGAGTTCGCCCGGGCCATGAAAGCGCGCGACTCCTCGATAGAGCTTATCGGCTGGGGCGGCCGCGACTCGACCGACGGCTCGTTCTGGGCCCCGGGCATGATCGAGGGCGCGGGAGAATACCTGGACTATATCGCCATGCACATGATGAGCCAGGGTCCCAGGCGCAAAAACACCGTGCTCCAGGGAATGGACTACACTACCGAGCCTGAGCAGGCCTGGGAGGAGCTGAACGAGCTGGCAGATCAGGTGGGAAAAAAGACAGCCGATTTCAAGGAGCTTGTCGCCGGAGCGGGGGGCGACATGCCTATCGCCGTTACCGAGGGCCATCTGAGTCTCAGGCCGCACAACGCCTGCCCGATCCTCTGCGAATGGCTCACCGGAGTGTACCACGCCCGCTCGATGAACTCCTACCAGCGCCTTGGAGACAGGGTCAAAATCGCAACGGGCGCTGATTTCGCCGGAACCCGCTGGACAGTGAACGCCGTGATGCTTCAGGTGCCTCCGCGGCGGGGATCGGTGAGCTACCTGATGCCTGTGGGAAGTGTGATGAGGCTGTTCAAAAAGTACAACGGCAAACAGGGCGTTGGAGTCAAATCAGCGCCGGCGGAGCTGGATATCGCAGCCAGCCGCACTGATGACAGGATATATCTCCACGTGGCAAACAAAAGCTACAGCCGGGCTGTCGAGGCTTCTTTTACTGTGGAAGGTTTCACGCTCACCCGCGGGCGGGTATACGAGATTGCGCCCTCAGACCTTCGTACCTATGTGAGCCAGGACCGCCCCGAGGTATTCAAGCCTGCCGAGCATGAATTAAAAGGAAGTCCAAACATCGAGTGGCGCTTTCCCGCAGGATCAGTCTGTGCGGTGGAGCTAGAGATTATGGCATAATCTTCTGTTAATACCTGAATTAAACAGCAAAAGCCCCGGAGGATAATTACATCCCCCGGAGCTTTTATGGCGTATCCCCCACCTGTAGAATATCTTTCACTGCAATCCCGTGCTGCCGAAACCGCCCTCGCCGCGGGCTGATTCCTCGAGGTTTTCCACACGCACCAGCTCGGCCTGTGCAACCGGCTGCACCAGAAGTTGGGCAATGCGCATTCCGCGCTCCACTGTGAACGGTTCGCTTCCCAGGTTCTGCAGCACCACTTTCACCTCGCCGCGGTAGCCTGAGTCGATCACCCCGGCCAGGCAGTGGACACCGTGTTTGGCGGCCAGCCCGCTGCGGTCCCAGACCAGCCCCACGAACCCTTGCGGTATGGCCAGGCGCAGGCCTGTAGGAGTCAGCTTCCGTGCCCCCGGCTCGATAACCAGTTCCCCGGCGGCGCGCAGGTCGAATCCCGCATCCCCCTGGTGGGCATAGGACGGGGGTTCCAGGCCCTCGGCATCGAACTGGTAGGGAAGTATAACCTTTTGCTTCAAATCAGGCTCCCCTCAAAATGGCTTCCTTGAAATGCTCGCGGCAGAGCTCGTGATATTTCCTCAGGGTGGACATCTGAGTTCTTCTGTCTGAAAGCACCCTTTCCGGCTTGATGTCTTTTGGGGGAACATAAGCCTGAAGCACGTAGCGTCTGGCTCCAGCCAGTTCCCGGCAGATCGTGAGTATATCCTCCTCGCGATGGAAACTTTCCACTACTGTGGTGCGGAACTCGTACTCACACTCTCCATTGATAATCAGCTTTACGCTTTCGCTGATCCCATCTGGAACCAGGCCCGGGCAGCCTGTTATCACCGGGTAGCGCTCCAGCGGCGCCTTGTAATCCATGGCGATATAATCGAGCAGGGGAAGCATCTCTTCAAGCACATCAGGCCTGGTGCCGTTGGTGTCGAGCTTGACTCTGAAACCGAGATTTTTAACCCTCTGGATCAGCTCTTTGAGCTGCGGATGAAGCGTGGGTTCCCCACCCGAGATACAGACCGAATCGACCCAGTATTCCCTGCTGGAGACCAGTGTTTCCAGCAATCTCTTCCAGTCCAGGAATGTATCCTTGGGTTTGAGCAGGTCTTGGTTGTGGCAGAAAATGCAGCGCAGGTTGCAGCCGGAGATAAACAGCACCCGGCACAGCCGTCCAGGGAAATCTATCAGGCTGGGCTTGCGCAGCAGCGCGTAAACTGGACTGAGTCCTTTGTTGGCTGGATCGCGTTTTATCGATACAGTTTTTTGCATAGGCTAGACATCTGCTGTGATTTTTTTCAGGGCCTGATCAAGTACGTTCATGATCATCTTCGGGGTAACAACGCCGGTTGCCTTGTAGTCGGTTTCCAGGGCGAGAAAAGTTTCTATCTCTTCCTCAGCGGATATTTTCCTCCTGCATCTGACCGGATCCGGATCAGCTTCCTCCTGGTCTGCCTCTTTGTGAAAAACCATAAAGCTCGGTATTCTTTGTGGGTTCAGTACCTCGGAGCGGCAAAAGCGTACAAGGCCCTCGACAGTGCCGAGATCGCAGTAGAAAAACTCGAACTCCTCGTATGGTCTTTCCTGAAAAATTTTATCCAGCCGTTTTTTCAAGACTTTACACTTGTCACAGCCCTCTTTGCCGAACAGGGCCACCTGAAAACGCTTCATATCTAATAATCCCTGGATTTTATTTGATTACGGTTTCCCAGTTCGAACCTACTGCATAGCTTCCTTTACGGCGGTCGAGAAGTTCACCTTCCCGCTTGGACTTGTTCCAGTTTTCGATCTTGCTGAAATAGCCCACCACCCGGGATTCGCCGAACACATCCTGGCTTCCGCACGCCGGACATTTCTCGTTGAGGCCGGGGGTGATCTCGTGGCAGGTGCGGCAGAACGTGAACTCCGGGCTGATTGTCAACTGCGCGCTCTGTGTTTTATAGAAAGTGTCGCGCACCAGGCGGTAAATGGTTTTTGGGTCCGGTTTCTCTTCACCAACAAAGGCGTGGGTGATTGCGCCGGATTCGATCATCGAGTGGAACTGGGCCTGCTTGCGGATTCGCTCCACCAGACTGATCGGTGCGTCAGGTGAAAGGTGCACGGAGTTGGTATAGAAAACTGTGTCCTCCTCGATTGAACCTTTCACCACCCTTGCGGCCTGCTTGTTGAAATAAATCAGGTCGCTTTTTGCCAGCCTGCGGGCTGCGCTCTCGGCGGGAGTTTCCTCTAAAGTGACCTTGAGCCCGTGCTTTTCAGCCAGTTTGCGCGATTTGAGAAGCATTGCCGCGATTACCTTTAGTCCTGCCTGGATTGCCTGGTCGTCCTCATGAAGTTCCTTTCCGGTGATATAGTGAACCGCGTCGTTGAGGCCGATCAGCCCGATAATATAGGTCGCCTCATCGAGGTTGACATACGGCCTGCCGTCCTTTGCCGGCTTGCCGATCTGCCACAGCGGCCGGCCCAGGCCCTCCATCATCCGCTTGATATTGTTCCGTTTCTGAAGGTGGGCTTCCATGGCGATATCCATGGCAGCGAGTGCTTCTTCGATCAACCCATCGATTGATTTTTCCCCTGCCAGTTCAGCCCTGTATGCGGCCTGGGGCAGGTTGATAGTTACGTTCTGAAACCCGCAGAACCGCATGCTCTCCGGGTGGAGCAGCATGTAGTTGTCATCGATTGTGGTTCGCAGACGGCAGCAGGCGCTCAGGGTTACCTCGTCGCGGTCGAACACGAAATAGGTGGCGCCGTTATGGCTCGCCAGTTCGCAGGCTTTGTGCAGGAGCTTGTTCTGCTCGGGATCGTTGAAAGTCTCCTCGTTGATATGGAAGTCGCATTTGGGGAACTCGAACACCTTGCCGTGGCGGTCTCCCTCGGCGAACACATCCAGAAGAGCGCTGGCAAAATCCCGGGCGACTTTCGAGTACTCCTTATAGGTGATGAGCTCCTCTCCCTGCTTGGCCAGCTCCTCCTGGAGTTTTGGATCAGCCTGGATCGTACCGGTCTTTGGGTTCACAGTCTCCCGATAAGCCAGTCTCCCGCCGTTTCCATTCGACAGAGAGAGCTGCATCAGCCTGTTGCCGTGAGGGTCGCTCTCGCCTGCTGAGGTCTCCTCCAGTTCCTTTACAGTGCCGTCGGCAAGGCGCAGCATGTATCTGCCCCCCGGGCCGATAGCCGGTATATCGGCCAGGTAGGAGGGCACCCCGGTGTGGATGTTGTAATCCAGGAACAGAGTCTGTCCGCCCCGGCTGAACGCGTTCTGGGAACCGTTGAAAACCAGTTCCTGGGCGATCTGTTTCAATTCCTTCTTGCTTCTGCCCACAAGCAGCGGGGCGTAGAAGACATTGATATAGCCGATACCCAGGGCGCCTGCGTAATTGGCCTGCATTGAGGCCAGAAAGGTGTTCAAATGGCCGGTGAGTACCGAGGCGCTACGGGCGGGCTTGCTTTCGACATTCAGGTTTTCAAGCCCGGTCAGGCCGTATTTCTTGATATACTCCAGACTGTGGCTGCTGCAATAGACCCGGTGCGGATAGCCGAGATCGTGTACGTGAACCGCCCCGGTGTCGTGGGCGCGTTTGACATCCGAGGAATAGACTGTCTCCAGAGCCCATTGCTTGAGCACGAGTTCAGCTATCGAGAGATTCACCGCTTCCGGGTTGTTGCTGACAATATTGCTATTTTCCGTGCTCTTGCTGAACATCAAGGTTTCAACGAAATCCCTGGGCACGGCGTAGATGCTCAGGTCTTTCAACTGCTGCTGAAGGCCACGGTCGTAGATCTCGTTATTGACCATTTCGCGGATTAGGGCCGTGTTCACTGTGGGGAACTCGCCGGCGATGACCCGGTTTTCAACAGACTTTGCTACTACATTGGCCAGTTCGCTGGACAGGCCTGTTTCGTGCATCAACTGATGGACGATCTTGTTTCTGTCCCAGGGATGGACTACCTCATCGGTAATCGATTCGACCAGCAGTAGGCTGGCGTCGGTGGGATCCAGGTGGCCCAATCCATTGTGGCGCACCTTGATACTGCGGCGCGCGATTTCGCGCATCTTGCGGTAACGCTTATATACTGCCACCACAGCCGAGATTCCTTCTTCAGCCAGAACGATCTCCACAAGGTCTTGAACATCCTCGATCTCCGGTATCCGTTCGCCTTTTTCGTTCGGGTAGACGTAATATTCGCTTTCCGGATCATCCAGATACGAGACCACTTTCGCGGTAACTTCACGGATCTTGCCCATATCCACCGGGCTACCGTCACGGCGGGAAACCGCCTCGGCTGCATTGTGAACGGCACGGCTGATTTTTTCCGGGTCAAAAGGAACTACAGTTCCGTTGCGTTTCCTGAAATATATAAAAGAAACAGACGAGGGCATGAAACCTCCCTGGGGGTAGAAAGGTAAAAACTTGTCAACAGGCTTTCTGACAGCAAGTTATAATTATTTCCTGCTGCAAAAGCCTTTACTTTTTTGAATTATATGCCAAAATTTTGTATAGCAAACACTTGCGACCGCATGCGGCAAGCGAACCTATCACGAGTAGCGGGCGATTTTGGAAACCGATCTTCCGGCAAGAATAGGACTGAGGATAAATATTAGAACGGTGTTTGCCCTCTGTCAAGAAAAAAATACCATATATTGTATAAAGTTATAAATGCCATACCAAATGTGGTAATCTTTTACATGGAAAGGGTTTGCAGAAAAATTAAGTCTTCATTAGTATTTTATCAGGAGAATCGGCTGGGGGAAAATTTAATTGCAAGATAACAATCGACTGAATCATCAGTCAATTTTTTTCTTTTTCGAGCACTGCTGCGCACATTATTTTCTCCTGTATATTTTAGAGAGTGAAGTTTTAGAGATAGGTCTCATCTGAACAAGGATTATTAAAAAGTGAACCTGTTGCCGGTAATGGCAAGGACGGCGTTCCTGTTCTGCCTGTCTTTCTTATTGGTTCCCCTCTTGCGTGATTGCCGGGGCGCCCAGATCTCCCATCCGCTGTACGAGGAGGACTTGGACAGGGCCGGAAGTTTACTGTTGGCGATGAAGATGGATGAGGCGGATAGTCTTATCGACAGGTGGATTGAGCGTAACCCGGCCAGGCCCGCCGGTTATTTTTTCCGTGCTGTGGCCTGTTCCTGGAGAATCTTCCTTCAACCCGAGGGCAGTGACAGCGATGCTTTAAAAGGCAAGTTCAAAGAGGCGGTGCGCGACTGTTGCAGGGTGGCTGAAAAAGTACGCTCCAGGAATGAAAGCCGGTTCGAGGGTACTCTTTACCTGGGCGCGATCTACGGCCAGGAGGCTCTTCTGGCAATGATCGAGAGGAAATATCTCGTAATGGCGCCCCTGGCCAAACGAGCCTGGAATACGATTGAGAAGGCGCTCAATATTGACCCTGAATATTACGACAACTATCTGGGTCGAGGTATCTACCAGTATTTTACCAATGTGCTTCCCAAAATGATCAAGATTCTGGCCCTGGTCTATGGGTTCGAGGGAGACCGTGAGGAGGGTCTGGAAAACATTCGGCTGGCAGCAGCACGCGGGCTTTACTCCCGGGACGCGTCAAAGATCATGCTGCTGAACCTTTACTCGGTGATCGAAACCCCGGACAGCTCGGTCAGGGAAATGGCCCGCAAACTTCATGAAAAATATCCGGACAACCCGCTGATCCACTGGCGTTACGGCGACATCCTCCTCAGGCTCAAAGAATACCAGGCAGCTGCGGAAATATTCCAACAGGTGGCCGAAAGGATCGAGAATAATTACCCCTTTTACCGGAATAAAATGTTTTCCCGCTACTCGATGACTTTCCGGCTTGGCTACTGCGACAGCAAAACAGGCAAATCCGCCATGGCGCTGAAGCGTTTCGATTCGATCCTGGCAAGCTCTGAGGTAACCCCTGAATGGATACTCCCGGCAACTTACCTGGAAAAGGGCAGGATTCATTTCCGGATGGGAGAAAAAGAGCAGGCAAGGCAATCGCTTGAAGCCGTGCTCGATTACAGTGATTACCGCGGCGGCCGCGAACAGGCCAGACAGTTGCTGAAAAAGCTCGGGAAATAACACCCCTTTACGATTACACTGTCTCTGTTTCCATGATTAATATATCATAAGGCAATCTCTGTCTCCGTTCCGTTTGATGTGCACGCCTTCCGTCTTGTGTATTATTATCCAGGATATTGCTTTCAATAGTTGAGTGCTTATGAAGAGGAAAGTTTTTAGAATTGCCGGAATAACCGCTCTGGTTCTTCTCGTGCTTTTCGCCGGACTGGCTGTCTGGCTAAAGCTGTTTTTCCCGGCGGATGGGGTGCGCCGGCTGGTTGAATCAACTGTCGAAAGGACCACGGGACGTCAATGCAGTGTCGGGGAAGTCGGTATCAGTTTCCGGCGGGGCTTCGCTGTAAATTTGAGCGAGATCGAGGTTGCCTCACACCCTGATGAGATTACCCCGTATTTTTTACGCATAGACAACCTGTACCTGAAATTCAGGCTCCTTCCGCTTTTGATGCGCCGGGTCGAAATCGCGAGCTTATCTCTAATCCGTCCGGAAATTTACATGGAAAGAGATAAGACGGGAGTTTTGAATGCCACTCGCGTCTTTAGAGAAAAACCCGGGGAGCCCCAAAAAGTGCCAGCCAGGGAAAAGGAAGTTGGTTTCAGCCTGGTCCTGCTCGCTGTATCGGCTGAGGAAGCTACTGTGTACTACCTCGATCAGAGAAATAAGCTTGAAATGGCTCTGGGCCCGCTTGAGGCCCATTTTGCGCTCAGCGGGCTGGAACATGCCGAACCCTCTCCCACCATAGAGGGCCGGGTGCATCTGGAGGGTATCAAATCTTCGAGTTCGGAAACTTTTTTCAGGCTCGGAGCGTTTCTGCCCCTGGAAATGAACTTTTCGGCAAGCTTTGCAAGGGCCGGGGAAAAATTATCTTTCGAGGAGATCTCTCTGAAAAGCATCACATTGGATTTTACCGGGATCCGGCTCACAGGTACAGGCAGGCTGGACGGCCTGGGTAAGAAGGATCTCGGCTATTCGGTGTCATTGGAAGGCACAGCGGATGAACTTACGCCGCTGTCAGGCTTGCTCACTGAATCCGGCAAGCCGGGCGGACTGGTGGAAGAGCTTGAGGGCCGCATTCAGCTTGCAGCCCGGATCGAGCACAAGCCTGGGGCTGAGCAAGGCCCGGAGTTTAGTCTGCAAGCAGGAAGGCTTAACGTTACTCCGGAGATAGCCCTGGACAGTGTCAAGCTGGCTTTCAGAGTCCGGGACAGCCTGATCACGATCCAGCGGATAGACGCCGGTTTTTTCTCCGGCAGGCTGGCCGGAAACGGCAGTATCACATTGGGGAAAGCAGGTCTTCCCGGATACGCTCTCGATCTGAAAGCCGTCCGGGTGAGCGTAGGCGAGCTGCTTTCTCCTTTCAGCAAGCTCGGCAGTTACCTCACAGGCCTGGTGTCCACGGAGATTCACCTGGAACGTCAAAGGGGAGGGGAAAAATCTCTGGACGAAAACCTGAGCGGCCATGCCGAGTTTACTCTCAGCCAGGGACGGCTCACAGGCTGGCCTGCTCTGGAAAGGCTCGCCCGGCTGACCAAAATCGAGGAACTGAAAGACCTGGCAATTGAGCAGTGGATCGGCAAGTTCGAGATCAGCAATGAGCGTGTTTACGGGGACAATCTGGAAATCAAAACAACTGTCAGCGACCTGCTGGTTTCAGGCTCAGTGGGTTTTGACGGTTCGCTGGATTATTCCCTCACCCTGGTTCTCAGCGAGAATCTCACCCGGAAATACCGTTCCAGGCTCCCCGGCGAGGTCGCCAGCCTGCTGACCGGTAAGAAAGACAGGCTGGAGCTTGATTTCAAGATCGGCGGAACAACGGACGACCCCCTGGTAAACTGGGACATGCGGCCTGTTGCCAGGCGGCTGGGCAGAAAACTCGGCCGCCAGCTCGATAAGCTGATCGACCGCCTTCTGCCCTCCAAACCAAAGGACGCGGATTCCACCGGTGCCGGGAGCGACAGAATCGGAGCGCAATCAGGAGATAAGCCGGTAAAAGAGCTGCCCGGCTTTTTGAAAAAATTGCTTAAAGAAAAGAAAGAACCTGACTGAAAAGGCAGTGGATTTATGATCCGCATTGGCTCCGATCATGTCTGATTAGTGGACGTTCTAAACTCATAAATGATCCGGTAGTTGAAACAGGTTATCTTTGGAAACAAATAGGAGTCAACAATGAGAAAAATATCTGCAATTCTTTTATGGGGGTTTGTGATTATGACAGGCAGCTGCGCACCCAGGCATACCGCCATTTCAGCCGACGGGATTCAGATCAGTTTCCACGTGCAGGGCAGCGGCACTCCGGCTCTGGTTTTTGTCCACGGCTGGTGCTGCGACAAAACCTATTGGGATGCCCAGGCGCCTTTTTTTTCTAAGCGCTATAAGGTGGTGACAGTTGATCTTGCAGGCCACGGCGAGTCCGGCCTGGGCCGCAAGGATTATACAATGGAGGCCTTCGGTGAGGATGTCGTGGCAGTGGTGGACAAACTCGGCCTGGATAACGTTGTGCTGATCGGGCACTCCATGGGAGGGCCAGTGATCCTGGAGGCGGCGCAGCGCATACCTGAACGCGTGATAGGCCTGGTAGCAGCGGACACTTTTCACAATGTCGAGCAAAAATTCCAAATAGACGAATTACTGGCCTCTTTGAGTGCCAATTTCTCGGAGACAACCGCGGATTTTGTGCGTGCTATGTTCACACCCACCTCCGATTCTGCTCTGGTCGAAAAGGTTGTCGCCGACATGTCCGCGGTCCCTCAGCAAGTCGGAGTGGGCGCGGTAGAAGCGCTGTTTAACTACAGGAACAGTGAACTTACACGAGCACTTCAGCAGGTGCGGGCGCCAATTCGTTGTATCAACTCTGACACTAGTCCTACAAATGTTGTGGCTGGCAGGCGGTATGCCTCCTCTTTTGAAGCGGTGGATATGTCCAGAGTGGGTCATTTCGTGATGCTGGAAGACCCCGAAACTTTCAACCGCCTCCTTGCCGAAGCTGTGGCTGAATTCGTACGCCTGGCAGGGATGGAATAAAGTTTAATCTTCTTAAAAACGAAAACGACTATTTATCAGAGACGGGATTCCATTTTTTAGTTTTTCGGGTTCCAGGTTAATCTAGAAAGGAGTATCCCCATGTCGCACGCTAAAAAATTACTCGTTCTGATCGCTGCTGTTGCGTTCACTTTTCCCGTGGAGTCGATTCGGGCGCAGGAGCCGGTGCAAGGACACGCGGCATCGATTAACGGCATGCAGATGTACTACGAGATACACGGCCAGGGCGATCCTCTTGTGCTGCTGCACGGGTTCACAGGAACCGGTCGGTCCTGGGGAAACTTCATTGACGATTTCGCAGCGCATTACCGTCTGATTATCCCTGATCTCCGGGGCCATGGCCGCTCCACCAACCCGACAAACCGGTTCACTCACCGGCAGTCTGCACTGGATGTCTTTGCCCTGCTGGATCAATTAGGGATCGAGCGGTTCAAAGCAATAGGCTCCAGCACCGGTGGCATGACATTGACACATATGGCCACACAGCAGCCTGCACGGGTCGAGGCCATGATTCTGATCGGCTCTACCATCTATTTCCCCGAGCAGGCACGGGCTATCATGCGCCGAACCTCACCTGACAGTATCAGCCCGGAACGATGGGAGAACCTGCGAAAAAATCATAAGCACGGAGACGATCAAATCCGGGCTTTGCTCACCCAGTTTAACAACTTCAAGGACAGCTACGATGATATGAATTTCACCTCGCCCTATCTCTCAACCATCACGGCAAGAACCCTGATCGTGCATGGAGACCGGGACCGCTTCTTTCCAGTGTCGATACCAGTGGAGATGTACGGCGCCATTCCTGATTCCTATCTCTGGATCGTACCGAATGGGGGTCACGGACCTGTTGGCGGCAAGAATGCGCCTGTTTTCACGCGGATCGCATTGGAGTTCCTGCGGGGAGACTGGGAGAGCAGATAATAGCCTGTTTCAGCAAGATCTCGAACTTCAAGATTAACAGCATCAAATTCAGAAAATCAGGCTCAGGCTGCGGGGTTGAGTTCCTTCGAGTTTTACTGTTAGAAGTTTCGTGGTCTCATTGTAAATATGTTGAATTTCTTTACCAGTAGCAGAATCCTCCACTCTCGCAGGCTTCACTTCACTGTAAAATGCTATTTCGCCGCCTGAGGCGATACAGGCCTTGTAGGCACGGGAGTTTTCCCAGCCGCAGGATTGGAAAATTCCCCCACTGTTGTACATGCCGGGGATACCCAGCGGAGCGACCCCTTTGTTCACTGCCGAGACTGTAAAAATCTTGAACCCGCCGGGAGAGAGAGAAATCCGCCAGCTTTGGTTTGCCTTCCTCAGTACCGGCTCGCGGCTGCCTGACTCCAGAACCGCATAGACACTGTCAGTGCTGGTTCCGTAAGCCAGAGCCACTGCCAGCGTATCCGTGATCGTATCGCTTGCCTCTATCAAATAGTTGCAGTTAAACGCTGCCAGGATAAAAAAGCCTGCCCGGTTGCGGTTGAATACTTTCAGCAGCACATTCTCTGTTTGCGGGTTGCGGAAAAGGATATCCGCTGTGGGACGGGCGCAATCTGCAGGGCGCAGGATACGGCTGTCAGCCAGGGCGACCTTTCGAATCAGGCTTAGATCGTGCTTGCCCGGCTCATCAGAAAGATACACCGGCCCGCCTGAGATTGCCCGGGCTGCTGCATGGAACGCTGCCCAGGGGTGCACGGATTTGAACATGTCCCAGTCCGGCTGGATCAGGTTGCCCCAGATCAGCGAGTTGTACGCGTTGAGCACCAGGTGCGGGCCCCAGCTTGAGGCGCTGTCCGGGAAAAAATCCGTGGAGGTGCGCACAATCGAGCTTCTCCTGTACTGGTAGAGTGCGTCAGTTACCATGGACATGCAGTTGAGCACGTTGCCAGGGCCGTAATGGTGTTCGGCGGAGCTTTCCAGCGCCCGCACGTAGGCACCCATCACCTCGGTCATCGGGCCCAGGTCGTATGTCATGTACCCCAGGTCAGACTGGTTGTCCACCTTCACCCCGTCAACGCCTTTCGTGGACAGGTAGGCGTGGTAGTCGAAGAAAAAAGCCTCGGCACATTCCGGGTAGAATGTATTCCATCTCCCTTTCAGGTATCTCTCGTAGCGCGGTGGGAAATCCCTGTTCGAGCGGCCGTCTGTTGGGTAGGTTTTGTAGATTGCCATCTCAGGGCTCAGCGAGTCTATACCGCTCCAGTATCCCTCCAGGGTGTGCCAGATGAGAAAGTAAGGCACACCATAATCGCGGGTAACCTTATCCACCAGCCATTTCAGCCCGTGGGGGAATTTTTTCGGGTCAGGCTCGAACGAGGTGAGAAGTCTCCTGTTCCGGTTCACGCTTTCCCAGCCGTCATCCAGCAGAACGTACCCCAGGTTCACCCCGGCATCCTCCAGGGAGCCGATCCCGGCAAGGAACTTTTCCTCGGTCACCTCCTGCCAGAAAGCGTACCAGGAAGCCCAGCCCAGGCGGTCGATCCAGGGGGGCAGGGGTTTTTCACCACGCAGGCTTCCCACGCCCATACACTCTACCACAGTGCTGAAAGCCTGTTCGAGCAGCTTGTACGGGTCATCGCCCAGGGCCGCATACACACCCACCAGGGTTACTCCGGTTTCTCCCAGGGACATGTTATTGTCCGCGATGATACCCAAACCCGCACTGTCTCCCTCGAGGGTTAACCGGTAGCCCCGGTCAAGAAGAGGAAGAACAAGCCCGATTTTACCGTCCGTGCGTTTCCAAAGCAGGGCCTGGGTCTCCGGCGGAACCTCCCTTTCGCTGTCCACGAATGCCGGCCTGGTCCACCAGGGTTTCATCCTGAAATAAGGGGTAAGGCGCACAGCATCGGTCAGCTTGAATCCGCTCCAGCGCTGAATGCCGACCCCCGTGTCATCCGTGAGAAGGCGCAGGAATGTGCCTTTGGCAGTGTTCCCGGAGACAGATACTCTAACCCCGCCCGGAACATTCTCGATCACTGCAACACCGCCGACTGAGAGCACGCCGTTCTGGATTTCCCACCTTTTAATCTCTGCGTCTGAAAGGGGACGGGGTGCGCAGGAGGCCAGGGTAAAAATGAGCCAGAGCAGGTATAGAACGGATAAAGTACGCATCGTTTGCCCCCGCTGATTGTATTTTTGTGGATATTCCAGCCTGTTTTGCAAACAAATATAACCCGCACCAATGGCGGTATCCAGACAAAAAAAGCGCAAGGCTGAGTATCGCCTGCATTGCCCGGGATAGATACATATAAAAGTTTGTTTTGACATCCAGGGCCGGGAGATTTATTTATTGAGCGGTAAGCTGAATTTTGTAAAATCCTTCCCTGCTTTACCGGGTGATTGTCACCGGGATCGAATATTTTCCTCATACTTTTTTAAACCTCAGAACCTTAACACGCGGGGTGCCCATGCGAGCCTTGATCCTGACAGCTATGCTGCTGATTCCTGTTTTATTTCGGCTGTCATCAGCTCAGACTGCCGATGAGCAGAGCCTTCGACAAGGGATTAATTTTATCGGGACCAGAACCTACACTGCCGAGCAGAACGTTGTCCTGCTAAAACTCTACGAGGGCCTCCGCGTGGCGGATGTCTCCGACGGACTGGACATGGTGGGCCTGCCGAACCGGGGCCTGGTGCATCACTCGATTCAGCCCTCCTGGCGAGACCTGGACTCGCTCAAACACCAGTTCCGCGGGATCGCCCTCACCATGCGTTACGTTCCCTCTCAGCGGGGGCATCTTCCTGAGCCTGGTGAGGATTTTTCCAGGTGGGAGGGTGAATGGTACAGGGAGCTCTCCTCGGAAGCTTTTGTTTCGATAATCGAGCCGGGCACTGCGATCGTGATCGATGATGTCGAACAGGGGGATATCGGCTCGATCGGCTCGAACAACATACTCAAGTGGTTCGAGAAAGGGGCCGTGGGTGTGGTCACCGACGCCTCCAGCCGGGATGTGGACGAGGTGGCAAAGGAGCGTGTTCCGCTGTACCTTCGCCACACGGGACGGGGCATCCGGCCCGGGCGCAACGAGCTTGAGTCGATCAACCGGCCCGTGGAAATCGGCGGAGTGCTGGTCTGCCCCGGCGATATGCTAGTGGCTGACGGAGACGGGGTGGTGGTGGTCCCGCGGGCTGTGGCCGAAAAGGTGGCTCTCTATGCCAGGAATATCCTCGACGGCGACAAGGAGGGCAGAAGAAGAACCTACGAGCGCCTGGGAATCCCCTTGGACCAGACAGTGAAATAGCCCAACCAGTAAGGGCACGGCGCGCCGTGCCCCTACAATTGAAATCGCATAGAACATCAATCCGGAAGGTTACAGATGAATTCCATCAACAGAAGGTCTTTTCTCGGACAGCTCGGTCTTACGGCTGCAGGTGCACTGGCTGCGGGTTCGTTATTCGAAACCGCCTGCTCAGGGAGGACGGCCGGTTCGGATGGCAAAAAGCCCAATTTCGTGATCCTTTTCGCTGATGACATGGGCTACGGAGACTGGAACCGCGGCGGCAACCCCACGATCCAAACCCCGAGTCTGAACCGGATGGCAGATGAGGGAGTGCAGATGACCCAGTTCTACTGCGCAAACCCGGTCTGCTCGCCCTCGCGCTCGGCTCTTCTCACTGGCCGCAACGCAATCCGCACCGGGGTGATCCAGGTCTTTTTCCCTGGAAACGGTCAGGGCATGTCGCTGGATGAGATCACCCTCGCCGAGGCGCTGAAACCCCTCGGTTACCGCAGCGCCTGTATCGGCAAGTGGCACCTGGGAAGCACCTACGAGTACCGCCCCCTGCGCCAGGGCTTCGAGTATTACTACGGCATCCTTTACAGCAACGACATGTACAATCCCGATATCTGGCGCAATGATGAGCGGATCGAGCACCCCACGGACCAGACCACATTGACCAGGCGCTACACCGAGGAAGCGGTCTCGTTTATCGAGCGCTCGAAAGGGGGACCATTCCTGCTTTACCTGCCCTACACCATGCCGCACGTGCCGCTTTTCGCCTCGGAGAAATTTCTCAACACATCCAGGCGCGGCCTTTACGGTGACGTGATCGAGGAGATCGACTGGAGCGTGGGCCGGATCCTCGACACACTCGACCGCCTGGGGCTTGGCGAGAACACCCTGGTGATGTTCACCAGCGACAACGGCCCCTGGTGGCATATGAACCTGAAAGGAGGCACGGCCGGCCTGCTGCGTGGCGCAAAGGGGGACACCTGGGAGGGCGGCATGCGCGAGCCGATGATCGCCCGCTGGCCCGGAAACCTGCCCTCAGGCCGGGTCTGCATGGAGGTCGGCTCCACGCTGGACTTTTTCCCCACCTGCGTGAAACTTGCCGGAGCAGAACTGCCAGCAGATCACCTGATCGACGGGATCGACCTGATACCCACTCTGGCGGGCAAAGCCTCGCCCACCCGGACGATCTATTTCTACCGTGGTGAACATCTCAATGCCGTGCGCCACGGAAAGTGGAAACTCCATTTCCGCTACTACGACCACAGCGGTGCGCCGGGTTACCAGCGCCAGGAGAACTGGAAAGTCCCCGAAAGGCCCCTGCTTTTCAACCTGGAGAAGGACCCGAGCGAGCGGTTCGATGTGGCAGAGGAAAACCCCGAGGTGGTAGCCGAACTGACAGGAATTGCTGAGCACTACAAGGCCGAGATCGAGCGGCTGGGCGAAAACCGGGAGTTGATCGACTGGTTTGTCAACGAATGGCCCACCGCGCCGAGGCAGGGGGAGTGAGCCTTGCTGCCGGCTTTGAACCGGTTTGGATTTTTGTTGATTTGCCCCGGTTGCAAACTGAGGGCGAATCGGTTATGATAATTTTATTATTTACTTTTTCGCCGGATCGTCTTAGTTTCGCTCCTTTGATTTAACCCCGGCCTTACTGATTGCCGACAAATAAACTCGAAAGGTACAGGCATCATGTTCAGATTTCTCACAGCGGGCGAAAGCCACGGCAAAGGGCTGGTCACGATAATCGATAATTTCCCGGCTGGAGTGAGGGTTGATCTAAAGGCTGTCAACCGCGACCTGGCGCGCCGCCAGATGGGCTATGGCCGCGGCGAACGGATGAAAATCGAACGCGACCGCTGCGATATCCTGTCCGGGGTTCGCGACAGGAAGACCCTGGGCAGCCCGGTCTCTCTTGTTGTCTGGAACAAGGACTGGGCCAACTGGGAACGTGTGATGAGCACGGAGGACAATGACCCGGAACAGGTGGCCGGGAAGCTGGTGACCAATCCCCGTCCAGGCCACGCTGACCTTACCGGAGCGCTGAAATACGGCCATCAGGACGTGCGCAATGTGCTCGAGCGGGCCAGCGCCCGCGAGACAACCGTGCGCGTGGCGGTAGGGGCTTTCGCCAAAACCCTGCTGCGGCATTTCGACATCTCGGTCTGCTCTCACGTGATCGCTTTCGGCGGGGTGGAATCCCCGGCCTGGAGTGCGGAGAGCGGGATCGAGCCGCAGGATATCAGTGAGCTGGCGGACAAAAGCGAGGTGCGCTGTCTTTCGCCCGAGGGCACGAAGGCGATGATCGAGCGGATCAAGCGCGCCATGGAGGAAAAGGATACTCTGGGAGGCATTTTTGAGGTAGTGGTGGCCGGGGTACCGCCGGGTCTTGGAAGTTACACCCAATGGGACCGCAGGCTGGATGCCCGCCTGGTACGCGCCCTGGTCTCGATCCCCGCAGTCAAGGGAGCGCAGGTCGGCCCGGCCTTGGAGAATTCGCACAAGCCCGGCAGCCAGGTGCACGATGAAATATTCCACTGCGAACCGGGCCAACCGGTTCCCGGAAGGCCGCACCATAGCGGGGCTTACTACCGCAAAACCAACCGCGCCGGAGGCACCGAGGGCGGCATGTCAAACGGCGAGCCGATAATCCTTCACGCTTTTAAAAAACCGATTCCCACGATGATGAAACCGCTCTGGAGCGTGGATATCGCCACCGGCCAGGCGGTGAAAGCCTCCACCGAACGCAGTGATGTCGCCACCGTGCCTGCGGCCAGCGTGGTCGGCGAGGCAGTGGTGGCAATCGAGGTGGCCAATGCTTTTCTCGAGCTTTTCGGCGGGGATAACCTCCTTGACATCGAGGCCAATTACAAACATTATCTTGAAAGGATTTCCTAGCCCGAAATGTCTTCACTTTACCTGGGCAAGCCGAGCATATCCCTGACCGGTTTCATGTTCACCGGCAAGAGCAGCGTTGGCAGGAGCCTGGCCGGAAGACTGAGGCTGAACTACGTTGACCTGGATGCAGAAATCACCAAAATAGCGAGAGCTTCTGTTGAAAAAATTTTTACCCTGCACGGTGAAAGGGAGTTTCGCAGGCTGGAACGGGAGGCAGTGGCCCGCGTGCTTCCGGTTGGTGGGCAGGTAATCGCCACAGGCGGCGGCGTGGTGATCGATCCGGTCAACAGGGAACTTCTCCGCCGCCACAGTTGCGTTATCTGGCTTAAAGCCTCGGTGAAATCAATCCTCGGTCGGTTCCGAACAAGCAGCGGAAAACCGAGGCCGCTTCTCTCGGTGGCCGATCCCGAGGCTGAGATAGTCCGCCTGTTGGCTGAAAGAGAACCCTTTTACCAGGAGTGTGATTTTTTAGTCCAAACAGATGGCCTCACCGTGGGTAAAGTAAGTCAAAGAATTCTTGAAAAACTTTCTTTGTCCCGGAGCGACGCAGATCTCTGATCGTTGGCCGCAAGCCGTGCTGAATAATTCGGTGTATCTGAAGATAAGTTTGAGGAGGCAAGTTGCAGAGGAATCTGGAAGAGATCATCTCTTACATGCAGAATAAGTTCCGTCCGTACGAATTGTTTGAGCAGCAGATGAAACAGATTTCAAGGGAATTGATGGAACTCGGCTATACTTTGGAAGAAATTACCAAGGGAATAAACGTCTACCTTCTTCAGCTTGAACCGCAAGGCTCGGATGTGCGCTACCGGGAAAAGTACTTTCAGCGGGTGAAGTCTTTCCGTATCCTCGACTCCAGCGAAACCCGTTATATCGGCAGGGACGCCTACGGCTCCCTGTGCCTGATGCGAGGCCTGGGCCTGATCAGCGAGGAAGAGACCGAGGAACTTATCAATTATATTACAGATAATAAAATCGAGGTGGAAAACGGCGAGCAGTTGCAGTCGGTGATGATGGACCTGGTGCTGGAGGATGAGGGGGAAGGGGATGTTTCTCTCGTCGAAGACAGGGATCAGAAAAATAAATCCCCGCTCTGGCACAATTTTCGCAACAAGCGTTTACATTGATCAGTCCGGGCAGCCATTCGCTCCAGGGCAGATTGGAGCGGGCTGGAAGGCGTAATTATTTAATTCCGGTTGCCTGATAAAATCCCAATCCTGCCGGCTAGGCGCCTGGGCTGTCGGCAGTTTTTGTTGCACGTCGCTGTAATTCGTGCATCTTTATTGCAGAGCTCGGCACGATAGGCAGCGGCGGATAAATCTATTGGATAGCTTGGAAATATTTGCCGGGTCAGTATGGAGTATTTATGAGCAAGAGTCTGGTTATTGTAGAATCTCCAGCAAAGGCTAAAACCCTGAGCAGGTATCTGGGCAAGGGTTACGAGGTCAAGGCCTCGATGGGCCATGTTATCGACCTGCCCCAGAAAGAATTGGGAGTTGACCTGCAGGACAATTTCAAGCCGAAATACGAGATTATCCAGGGCAAGAAAAAAGTTGTCAATGACCTCAAGCGCACAGCCAGGGACACCGCCGAGGTATATCTCGCCATGGACCCGGACCGTGAGGGTGAAGCGATAGCCTGGCACCTGGCCCGCCTTCTCGGCAAAGACGACGACCAGATTCACCGGGTTTTGTTCAACGAGATCACCAAGAACGCAGTTCTGGAGGCAACTGCCCATCCGGAGCATCTCAATCGGAACCTTTTCGAAGCTCAGCAGGCCAGGCGGATACTTGACAGGCTCGTGGGCTACAAGATCAGTCCCCTGCTCTGGAAAGTTGTCCGAAGCGGGCTGTCTGCAGGAAGAGTCCAGTCAGTGGCTGTGCGGATGGTCTGCGAAAGGGAAAATGAGATCCGGGCGTACAGGAAAAAAGAATACTGGAGTATCGTGACCGAGCTGCTCACCCCCAGGTCGGGAAAAGTGAGCGCGAAGCTGTGGAGTGTCAACGGCGACAGGCTGGTCACCAGGCCGGATACCGAGGCCGAGCGCAAGGATCGTTTCTGGATAAAAGATGAAAAAACAGCCGAACAAATAGCCGCCGAACTTCGCAATGTACCGCAATTTGTGGTTGCCGAGGTCGAGCGCAAAGAGAAAAAGCGCAATCCCCCGCCGCCGTTTATCACCAGTACTATGCAGCGCGAGGCGGCTGTAAGATTCGGCTGGTCGGCCAGAAAAACGATGCAGGTGGCCCAGACTCTTTACGAAGGCGTGGAAATCGGGGCAGAGGGCGCGGAGGGCCTGATAACCTACATGCGAACCGATTCCACCCGCCTGGCCGAGACTGCTCTGAACCAGGTGCGAAAGCTTATCTCAGCCGAATATGGCGCAGACTACCTGCCAAAGTCTCCAAACAGGTTCGCCAGAGCCAAGGGCAAGGTACAGGACGCCCATGAGGCCGTCCGGCCGACCTCGGCTTTTCGCAATCCCAAGCAGATGGCGCCTTTTCTGAACAAAGACCAGGCCAATCTGTACCGGCTTATCTGGTCACGTTTCGTGGCCTGCCAGATGACACCTGCAATTTACGACCAGACAACAGTCAATATCCAGGCCGGCATCCGGTTCGTCCTTCGCGCCATAGGCAGTGTTATGCGTTTCCCGGGTTTTACAGCCGTCTATATCGATCACCTCGAACAGAATAGCATTCAGGGCGAGGCGAGTAACGGTGAAGACACCCTTCTTCCGGAAATGAACACCGGCGAGCTGATGAACCTGGAGAAAGTGACACCCCGCCAGCATTTTACCCAGCCCCCTCCGCGATTCACGGAAAGCTCGCTTATACGGGAACTCGAGGCCAACGGAATCGGTCGGCCGTCGACTTATGCGGCTATCATGAGTACAGTTCTAGACAAAGAGTATGTCGAACGGGTCAAGGGAGTGCTGAAACCCACTGACCTGGGTTTTGCCGTGAACGGCCTGCTGGTGGAAAGATTCCCGAGCATTCTCAACGTGAAATTTACCGCCCAAATGGAAAGCATGCTGGACAAGGTCGAGGAAGGGCACATGGATTGGCTGAAAGTGCTTAAGAATTTCTACGGCGATTTCTCCCAGGCTCTCGAGGCTGCACAAAGCAACCGTAAAAAGCTGACTGTGAAAACCGATATCGACTGCGATATTTGCGGCTCAAAAATGGTGATCCGCTGGAGCCGTCACGGTGCGTTCCTTGGCTGTTCGAATTTTCCGCAATGTAAGAATATCAAGCAGTTCGAGCGTGACGACGGGGGCAATATCCGGATAGTCGAGGAAAGAGTAAGCGATGTGGTATGCGATAAGTGCGGCAGCCAGATGGTTAAAAAAAACGGGCGTTACGGGCCTTTTCTTGCCTGCTCCAACTACCCCAGGTGCAGCAATATCAAACCTCTCTCCACCGGTGTCCCCTGTCCGCGTGAAGGCTGCCACGGCGAATTGGTGAAGAAAAAGACCCGGCGGGGAAAAGTATTTTACAGTTGCACCAATTACCCGAAATGCGACTTCGCCACGTGGGACAGGCCGCTTAATATCTCCTGCCCGAATTGCGGGACGATGCCACTGTATGAAAAAACTTACCGCAACGGAAGAGACAAGGTGACTCACTGCGCCTCCTGCAAAATGAAATTCAGCGACGAAGACCTGATGACAGCCTCAGCCGCTGATAGCTCGGAGGACTCGTCCTAGAGCACATGATTGAGCAATTGAAATTTTTTCACTCACCTTAACAAATTTAACCTGAATTATTCATAAATCGCCCGAGGCCATAACAGGTTCCTTTCTAGGGG
>CAZJQI010000018.1:0-70926 GCA_964548275.1 uncultured Gemmatimonadales bacterium | reverse complement strand
TAAATCGTCTTATTTGAAAACGTAACCATATATATGAAAACTTGTACTTAGGCTAGAAACCGAATGACAGTCCGATGCGAAGCTGTAGCAGATCGGTATTCGATTGAATTGTCTCATAAGATATGCTACCCAGACCGCGGCTAATCGAGCCTTTCTTGAGATACTCCGCCTCCCCGCAGCCAAAGGCGAAATCCACGTTATCCTTGAATTCACTCTGCGGCCAGGCAAGAGAAAAACCCAGCCCGGCCTCCAGCCTGGCGTGAGCAGTTGAGGAAATCAGCAAAATTGCAAGCAGAAGAATGAAAAATGAGCGCATCTGGTTCTCCTTACAAAGTTTACCGCGTTTCCATTTCGGTAATGGATTGATTTATCGGTTTATCAACTTTTAAATCCGCTGGAAAGTACCGGTAATATTGTACTGTTAACTGTTTTACCTCATCAGGTTCTGTTTCAGAAGTCTTCTGGTGAGCCAGTCGATAAACTTTTCCGCGCTCACTTGCATCCCGATCCTGCAGTTGGGTGGCCGGCTTTCGTCGATCACCGTGTAACCCTCCTCTGTAACCCGCACGTGAGCCTCCCGTGTGGTGACAAACTCATCTGTTATCGCCATTGCCACAGCCACAGGGTCGAAAAGGGTCGGGGTTCTTCCGCCCGGGTTATCAATAGACCAGAGAGTGTAAAGCGCGCTGATAGCATCTGTCAAGGGAGAGTTTCGATAGAGAAGCTGGAGCCTTCTTTCCGCGCTGAATTTCACCATGGTGGTCACGTCCAGCCCGGCCAGGGTGATTGGCACACCTGATGTCATGAATTTCTGGGAGCTTGCCACATCGGCAACCACATTCCACTCGGCGCTCGGGCGTGGATCTCCTCCATAGCCCATGTAAAACGATCCGAACATCGAATAAACCTCTTTCACCAGCTTCCAGGCTTTCGGGTCCTTTTCGATTGCATCGGCAAGGTTTGTCACCGGCCCGACACTGATAATAGTTACCTGGTGCGGGTACTTGCGCAGGGTTTCGATAATAAAATCAGCGGCGGGCTTTTTTATCGGCCGATAGCGCTGGAAACCCTCGCCCCAGCTCAACTGCGGCGGCGGCTGGCTTCCCTGGCGGGTCGGCCTGCCCACTGCCACAGGGATTTGTTCCTGGCCGGCCTCGTAAAGCATGCGGCAGCTCGCCCAGGCCCGTGCCTGGGTGGGGCCGTCCCCGACAGTGATTCCCAGTACCTCGAACTCCGGGCTGATCTGCACCAGCGCGTGAGCAAAGGCGTCATCTATATCGCCGCCGAGATCGGTGTCGAATATTATTTTCTTTTTTTCAGCCGCCTGGGCAGTTGTGAATAACAACAGAAGAAATAACAGGCCCGCCGGGCCGGGGATTTTTAACAGCAAATTCGCGACGAAACTTTTCATCAGAAACCCTCCTGAAAAGAAAGCGAACTAGAGGTAATTATCAAGAAATTTTACCAGTTCTTCAAAAATCTCCAGGGTGAAAGAATGCGGTCCAGGGGGACGGAAAGCGACCAGGGCATCCGGGGCTCCGGCACGCTCATAGGCAGTCCGGGCCTTGTCGAGCAGCTCCTGCACACCCTCCTTGGGCATGCCGATATCATCCAGCGGCCCAGCGATAAAATACGGCCGCGGGGCCTGGGAGGCGACCAGCTCTCCATGGTCGAAATGAAGCAATATCCGCGGGATCCACCAGTAATGCCCGTGGTAGCCAGGGGTGCCGATCTCGATCATGTGGCGAAGGCTTCCCACGCCTCCGCACAGCGGTGCGGCGACTTTGAAACGCGAGTCTGCCGCAGTGGTATAGAAAGTGGTGATCCCGCCGAAAGACATCCCGGTGCAGCCGATCCGTTTCGGGTCCACGTCGGGACGGCGGGAAAGGTAGCTCAGCGCCTGCCTGATCTCGTGCGCGTGAATGCCCTGGGAGGTGAAGCCCCGGATCAGGGCTGCTTTGCTCTGTCTATCGCCCGTACGGCCGCGGTCTCCAAGTCCGCGCTGGGTCATCGTCAGGGTGATATAGCCGCGGCGGGTAAGCTCCGCGGCCCATCCGTGAAGCCGCTTGTGGGGGTTGTCGCGGCCGATACTCACGTATTCGAATATGCCGAATTTCTCGCTGGTGAGCACAATCCGGTCGCCCCCGGTGCCGCTGAGACAGATCACTGCCGGAAGCTTCTCGTTGCCCGCAGCCAATGGCTTGCAGACATATGCCGGGACGATTTCGCCGAAAATCGTGGGCCAGTGAACCTCCTGGCGGGTAAAACCGTCCTTCTTTTCCACCGATCCTTCCACAGCGGCCACAGCGGGCGGATCGGGGTGGATATTGAGCACGCGGCAGAGTTCCTCGCGCACGTTTTCGGGTTCGCCGGGCGAGGCCTCGGCTATCCTGGCGTAAAACTCGTTCCAGAGAGGCAATGGCGCGCCATATATGTGCTCGACAAGACCCGTGGCGATAGAAATCCCTCCGAAAGTCTGGGACCAGTCGTAGCCGCCCTGATCATCGATCCAGGGCGCGGGCGAACTGAGCCAGTTGGCATACTCAGGGTGGGCCAGCACGCCCACTGCGATCAGGTCGGCGATGTTGAACGGCTCCTCCATGCTCCAGCGGTTGGTCATCATCAGCAGGTGAAGGTAGTCGCCCAGGGGGCTCACCCCGCGCAGGGCCTTTGCACTGTGGTATTTTGTCTGGAACATCACGTTGTTGCCGCAGGGGATATATTTCAGTCTGGCATCCGCGGTGAACAGTACTCTCACGGCTGCGATATCCTGCAGAGCGTTGTGTTCGCCGCCGTTACCGTCAGGCCAGTCGGCACCTCCCAGCCAGGCGAAAGTAACCCGATCGGCTATCGAGGGATCGAGCAGGATCGCCGAGGCAAGGTTGGTCGCTGCGCCGATACCGAGCACAACCAGCTCGCCTTTTCCTTTCACCTTTGAGCGCTCGATAATAAAACGCGCCGCCTCGCTGTCCACAGCCTTTTCCATACTCGCCAGGGGACAGTCAGCTCCCCGGTAAACCGGTATCCCGCTCACACCGGCCAGGCCGAGTATGTTATGGATTTCGAGAAAATTTTTCTCCAGTGTTCCAGGGCCGTTGTGCACTGAAGTGAATCCCTCGATATCGAAAATTTCCGGGCTCAGGAGCGCATAGGCGATTGCGTGCTGGTCGTCCCTTTCGCAGGCGGCATCCGTGTCGATAATAATCCGCATGAGGGCCGAAAGCGGCGAAGGCATGAGCAGGATAAGAGCCAGGCAGAGAGCGGGCAGAGACAGGTGAACTTGTAAAGATGGTCGCTGAGTGAGCATTTCGCCTCCGCAGGATGAAAGGTGAAGTGGGTCAAGTGGTTTTTGCATGGGAGATAAGGCCTAAAATTCTCCGAAATGCTTCCACCAGAAATCCTCCCCGGTAGAGTGGGCCTCTACATCCTCCTTGCGGAAAGAATACTGGAAACCGCTGCAATAATTCATCAGCACCGCGTAAGCCTCGTTCAGGCGCTGCTGCATCCGGCGGCATTTCTCGGGTGCGTCCATGCAGCGATCAGGATGCCATATCTTGGAAAGCTCGCGGTATTTATCCTTGATCTGCTTGATACTCGCACGGTCGGGAAGTTCTAGGGTTCTGCGAGCCTTGTTCAGTTGCTCGAATAGATTTTCCCGTTTGAGAGGTTTCATTCGGAACCGCCTGCGTTTCTGCGGATATTTGCCGGAAGATGTAAAAGGGGCGCTAATTCCTGCTAAAAAAGGCTTAAGCGCGCATAAAGCGGCTCAGGCCTTTTTTGAAATTGTTACTCTTCAGGCTAGACTTATTTCAATTCCTTGATCATGATTTTCCGGAAAAGAACCTTGCTCCCTTTTTTCCAGTTTTCGCCTGGGTGTACCTGGACGCCGATAACCCCGGACTCGGGCACGTAGGGCTTGCCGTCCTTGTTTAAAGTGCTCTGGTGATCGGTGATTTTTTTCTCCCCGATCCAGACCTGAATTCTCGGCGGCTGGCCCTGGATCCTGACCCGCATGGCGTTGAATTCATTCGGGTGCCAGTGGGAGAAACCCTCGTAGCAATGCTGGTGGAATCCCCCGCCGTGGGGAACGTAAACCGCTCCGATTTCTCCAGTAGGCCGGTGGTCGATTGTTATCTGGTAGGAAAGCACGTTCGGCTGCACGCGAAGGAACAGGCCGGAGTCCTGGGGATAGGTGGTTTTCACCTCGGCATACAGCTCGTAATCGGAGTACTTTTCCTTTGTCACCAGCAGGCCGCCTTTGCCTGGCGGCCACTGGTCGCCGGCAATGCAGCCGTCGATCACTTCCCACTTGCCGAATTCGTTGTAGGAGGTAAGCTTTTGCCAGCCGTCGAGCGTTTTACCGTCGAACAGGTCCACGAATCCGGTGAGATCGATTTTCGAATCGGCAGCCTCAGCCTGAATCGTGAAACCGTAAAAAAGAAGGGACAGGAAGATGGCAATCCGGATAAAGCTGTTCATGGATCTACTCCCGGAGAGTGAAAGTTGAAAAGGTATGGCGAAGAGAATTCGATTATGATATGATAGCTGATACACACCCATAAAGCAAGTTATAAGAGGATTTAAAAACTGTTTTTAACATGCTTTTGCCGTTATATTAAAGTTGTCGCTTCCCTGGTCTTTTAAAATTGATACGAGAAAAGACCATGCTAACTTTTTTCATTCTTTAATACCAGATTCCCGGAAGGAGGGTAATCATGAAGTGTGCAAGGTGGGCTCTTTTTTCGCTTCTTTTGGCCGGTTTCGCTTTCAGCTCTTCCGCAGAGGCTTTTCTCACCCAACTGCGGGCCCGTGGCTACAGTTTGATTCCCGCTCCCCAGCAGGTTCAGCTTAACTGGGGTGAGGCTACAATCGACTGCGGCTGGGGAATCGAGTCCATGGTCGGCCAGGAGCATTTCGCAATGGGCTGGCTTGAAGAATGGGCCAGGGCTTTGCATGGAATCGAGTTCAACGGCAGCGGCCCGGGAAGAATTGTACTTCAGGTGAATCCGGGTACTGTCAATCAAACAGATGACCCGGAATTGAACAACCAGGCATACAAGCTGGAGATTGCCGGGAGCAGAATCCAGATTACCGGCAACACTGACCAGGGCCTGTTCTACGGCGTGCAGAGCCTTTTGCAGCTTATGCGGCGCAACGGCAACGGGGATATCACCGTGCCTGCGGGATCGATAATCGACTGGCCGGACCTTCAGCTTCGCTTCATCCACTGGGACACCAAGCACCACCAGAAAAGAATAGAAACCCTGAAAAGGCTCCTGGACTGGCTGGCCTTTTTCAAAGTCAACTGTATCGGGTTCGAGATGGAGGACAAGTACGAATACCCGAGCCACCCGGTTATCGGTGTGCCGGGAGCTTACACGAAAGAGCAGATGCAGGAACTGACCCGCTATGCCCTGGAGCGCCACATCCAGCTCGTTCCGGTGATCCAGTCTCCGGCGCACATGGCCTATGTGCTCAAGCATGAAGAGTTCGCCCACCTGCGCTCTGACGGCAGCAACTACCAGGCCTGCATGTGCGACGAGGAGGCAATCCAGTTGATATTCGACATGTACCAGGACATGATTGAGGCAACCCCTGGGGTGAAATATTTCCACGTCTCCACTGATGAGGTTTATTACGCGGGGACCTGTGAGAAGTGTGACAGGCCGTATAACGAGGAAAACCGCAGCCAGGCCTGGGCCGATTATGTCAAGCGCGCTCACCGCTTTCTCACTGAACGCGGAAGGCGGATGCTGGCCTGGGTCGAATACCCTCTTCTGCCCAAGCATATCCTTCAACTGCCCCCTGATCTGATTGACGGCGTGATGGGCGGCAACCCGGATTTTATCGCCAATGAGGCGAAAGTCGGGATCAGGCAGCTTGCCTACAGTTCCACTCAGGGCGGTGAGCTTCTTTTCCCGAACCATTTCCCGACTACTTATCGCGGCAGACAAACCCGGGGAAGGCTCGAGGACCTTTCACAAACAGTGCGGCGCGGCCTGGTGATGGGAGCCAACCCGATCGGCTCTTTTGCCGCTGCCTGGGATGACTGCGGCCTTCACGAGGAATGTTTCTGGCTCGGCTGGGTCACGGTGACACAGTATGCCTGGACCCATCTCACGCCGACAGTTGAACAGAACGTGGCGGATTTCATGGACGCCTTTTACGGCCCCGGCAAAGGCGATATGGTGGAGGTTTACGAGTTGCTGATCGAGGGTGCGCGCTTTTTCGAGACCGGCTGGGACCGTGTCGTGAGCAAAGAGCGGCCGCGGGGTTACGGCAACTCCAACGGCAAGGGCGTCGGTGGCGGTCGCAGCGATATGCTTCTGGAAACGCCTGAGCTGCCCGGCCCGGACAAGCTCTCTGTCAAGCCGACTTTTTCGACAAAGTACGCGGAGAGAATCGAGCAAGCCAAAGTCCTGAAAAATAATAACGACCGCCTGCTTCACATACTCAACCGCAATATCGGCCGGGTTGAACGCAACTGTTACAACCTCGAGGTGTACCTCTCGATTGCCTGGATGGAGCGCCACTTTATCAATACTCTGCTGACTCTCGAATCCGCGGAGCAGTCACTCCTTTCAGCGGCTGAGGCGGACAAGGAAGGCAGGCCGGCACGCGCTGTGGCAAATCTAATGCAGGCCAACAACAGAGTGAGCAGCCTGCTTGCCGAGTTCGACTGGATGTGGAGCGAACTCAAGCGGATCTGGGAGAAAAGCCGCTACGAGAAAGGCAGGAGCGTGGGAGGCAGCCATTTTGTACATATCATGGATAACGTGAAAGACCATCCGGCAGACCGCAGGCCGGGCCTCGAGTACATGATCGCCTCTTACGAACGGATGCAGCTTCCCAAGTGGCGCGCAGAACTGGTGAAATGTATCAGGGACTATGCGGCCAGGCACAACGTGCCAGTGCGCGGCCTGGAGGAGGAAAGGCTCGAGGATTGATAGAAAAGTGGCATAATTGCCAGGAAAGACAAACGCACATCAGGGGCGACCTATCGGTCGCCCCTGCTTTTTAGGTTAGATTATTAAAATATTTCCAGCAGGTTCTGCACGCCCTCGAACCTGACCCATAATCCCTCCTCGAGGCGGTCCTTGGGAACCGAGAATTCCGGGAGGTCGATCTTTTCGTCCCGTGCTGCATCCGTGTAGAAAATGACCACGGTTTTCGGCGGAACCGGCTCGCTGCTTGTCCACTGCGGGAAGCTGGCCGTGCCGCCGAACAGGTGGCTGTGGTTCCAACCGGCGCGGGGAGAAAGCGATACTGTCTCGAACCTGCCCTCGGGTGCTTTGAGAATTTTCAGCACACTTTCGAAAGGTTCTGCATCTACAGTCAGGATTTGTTTTTCCCGGTCCAGGCTTTCTGTGCTTTTATCCCCATGTTTCACCGCGATACCGTAACCGGCAACTCTCACATACAGTGGTTTGGGAAAGGTGTGGTATACACAGTGCACCTCGCCGTCGGCTCCGATCAGGGTCTGGGTCACCACCCTGGCGTAGCCTGCCTGGCCCAGGTCCGCCATGTAATAATTGGCATTGTGGCGGCTGCCCAGGAATATCGGCGCGGGCTGAACTCTGTAACTCCAGTTTTTGCAGTCGAGCGAAACGCCCGACCTTCCTGCTGCCAGATCCGGGCCGTTCTCACCAAGCGCAGCCCAGCCCAGGGCGCTGGAATATGCGTGCTGGTAATACTTGATCCCTGTCTGCCAGGAAATCCGGTTGTGCCTCGGGCTGCCGATAGGATAAAGCCGGGATTCGCCGCGCCGGCTGTTGATCTTGAAAACCATCTGTGCACCCGGCACCACATTTACCTTATCGGCTACGTCCGCCGGCATGGGAAGTTCTTTCTCGGTCCAGAAAGGATGATCTTCGGGCAAAAGCAGCGGGCTGAAACCCACGGAGACCCAGTAAGGCGAGCCCCGGTGGGCGTAATCTTCACCGACAATTGCGTTCGGCCCGAGCCAGCCGACCTGAACCAGGCCGTTCTCGCTGAGCATTCCCCGCTCCCAGAAATACTTGAGACAGCCTGAGGCGATTCGCCGCTCCAGCCCTGGAGGCAATGTACCCAGTCCTGCGGCCTCAGCGTAACCCACCGGGCTTACTGCTGCAACCCGGTAAGTCAGCGACCTGCCGAAAGGCACCGGGGAGCCGTCGCTGCCGAAAAAGTACGGGAAATTTTCCATGAATGCTGCCGTGCTTTCCCGTATCTGCCTGCCGAATTTCAGGCGCCAGGGATCTGTATAGCGATAATGGTAGAGGTTGAACATCTGGAAACCCCAGAAATTATAGTAATCCCAGGCGCGGTTGCCGCCATCGATGAAAAATCCGCTGCCTGAGTACCAGCTCAGTATCCGCGCCATCTGTTCGGTGATATAATCGTAGTCGTAGGGGTAACCGTAGTGTTCGAGCACAGGCACGGGCCCTGTATTGAAATACCAGCAGTTGCACTCGAAACCCACGCTGTGCACCAGGGCCGCAAACCAGTCGGCCAGGCGCTTTTTTTGCTCAGACGAGAGAGGAGTCCAGTAGAATTCCGGGCAGTACATGATTGCCTGGGCGATCTGGTTGCCGAACGCACCGTAAGGTTCGGTGGGGCCCCAGTAAGCCGGATCATCCGGGTTTGTGCCCCGGATGATACCCTTGAGATAGGGTCCGTTGATCTGGCCGTCGTAGCCGGGAACGGTGTTTTTGCCGGTGGCTGACGAGTAAAGCGAGGCGAGTATCATTGTGCGGCCGAACGCATTGCGGGATTCGCTGGTAAAACTCCGAGTGTACTGGAAATGCCCGCTTTCGGCATCCGTGCCGCGAAAATCCGGCATGCCTGTGTCATCGTCGAAATAGGGAAGGAACCCGGCGATTATCCGGCCCGCAATCTCGATCCAGTGCTCGCGAGTATAGCCGGTATATGGGGAAATCGTTTTATCGGTCGGGGCTTTCAGCGCCAGTCGCGGCTCAATTTCTCCGGCTGGAGAATCACCAATGCCACCCTGAATGAATATCAGACTAATTATAAAGATGCAGGCTTTCTTTCCGGCATTTCTGATCACTTTAACTCCCCTGTGGAATTGAGTTGTCTGCGGTTTTCCGGGGCGAATTGCTAAGGGAATTATTGTGCTCCTTCGGGGGGAAGGTCAAGCTTTGCCGCAAATGAAGGATTTCGGTTTAATTGTGGTTCAGAGAAAAGCGGGTTAGTGCCGCCAGTTGAAGAGTTATTTTTAACAGTTTCAGTGTCTCAGGCTCTTGACCCCTTCGGAAACCTCGAATATCAGGGTCTGGACAATGCTCGCCACGGGGATCGAGATAATCATCCCGGTTATGCCCAGAATCTCGAAACCAAGGATTACCGAAAGAAGAACGATCAGGGGATGTACGTTTACCGAACGGCCCAGCACTACGGGGATCAGGTAGACATTGTCCACCACCTGCGCGAAAATCAGCACCCCGATAACTGCGAGCATGGGAGCCCAGCTCGAGGCGGAGCCGGCTCCAGTGCTGAGTTCTGGAAACTGCGGCAAAAGGACATATTGCACGATCGCCACCAGGAGCACCGGTATCGCGCCGATAAGCGGCCCGAGATAGGGGATGATATTGAAAAGCCCGACCAGGATAGCCAGGAAAAACGCCCAGTTGAGTGGATTCTGAAAAATAATTCCGACAATGAAAAAGCCCACAAGTGCGCAAATCCCCACCACCACTGACTCGATCAGCTTGGCACGGATGAAACTTCCCACGATGTGGTCGATTTTCTGGTGAATATTGAGGTTCATCTCGAAATAGCGGTTGGGCAGGAAGCCGATCAGCGTCCTCTTGATCCGATGACCGTCCAGCAGGAAAAAGAACAACATCAGCGGCACGACCAGAACCCAGGTAATTATGGTGCCGAAAGTCGCGCCGGTAGAAAGCAGCGCCTGCTTGAGCTTGTCCTGAACAAGACTGAGCAGACGCTGGCCTGCCTCGTAGCGGTCAAGGCCGAATTGCTGTTCCAACTCGACGATCCGGCGTTTGATTTCATCATTAAGCATGCCGGAGTAGGAACCGATCTGATCGGCGAACTCCTCGTATTCACCGATAATGGCGTTGCTGGTGTACAAGGCCAGCGAAACTATGAGGAACAGGATCAGAAGCAAGACGATCAGTATCGCGTTAGCTCGAGTAATTCCGTGCCGCTCGAAACAATCCACTGCTGGCGAAAGGATGAAAACGAAGATAATGGCGATCAGGAAAGATGACAAAAGGCCGGGAATCCAGAGCAGAACGCTGATCAGCAATACTGTCAGTACCGCGAGGGCGGACAGCTTGAACACGGGCCTGAAAATAAGCGGCATCTCCTTGCGGCGATCGGTGAGAATCATCTGGCCGGTTACTCCTTGTCGCCTGCTTTTGATTCGGTTTCGAGTTTTTCCTGATAGGCTCTCAGTTCCTCGCAGGCATCGTCGAGCTTCTGATCTGTGATCCTCAGCCTGCGCACGAGAATCTGCATGATATTCTGCTGTATCTTGACCCCCATTCGCGGGTTGCGGTTGATAATGGAGATCAGGTCGGAACGGAAAAAGCCAACAAGTCGGGTCGGCATAATCGCCACTGCCGTGGCAGAGCGCGGATGGTCGTCGATCAGGGCCAGCTCGCCGAAAAAGTTTCCGGCTTCGAGCAGCGCGATCTCGTGTTCTTCATCCACATGCGGCCCAAGACAGATCCGCACCTTGCCTGATTCGATTATATACATCCCTGCTCCGGGCTCTCCCTCGACAAAAATCACCTCGTTCTGGTGATAGTTGCGCAGGTAAACTATCTTTTCGATCAGCCGTAATTCGACTTTGGAAAGGTTTTCGAAGACAGGGATACGGCTCAGAATGGCAGCAATGGAGCTGTCTTTGGCTTCCTGCTTGAAAACATTCCCCCAGAGGGCGCTTATTTTTTTCAAGAAAGCCTCCTGCAATTTCTTACTAAAAATATCGTAGAATCAGGTTTATGAAAAAGATGTTGCCAATATACCGTTTCGTAATTCTGATCACAAGGTTAAATCCGATTTGCAGAATATCAATAAAACTTGGCTTTTAAAGGCTTTTAAAGAGAATAAAGGCAAGATTTATTCGATTGTCTGATAAATGTTTGATTTTACTATCAATCCCGGAGAAACCCGTTTCAAACGAAAATGTACTGAGTACATTTTTTGAGAACCTGAATGGATGGCTGGCGCACAGAACTCCCCAAGCCGCAGGCTCGAATCACGGCCTTAATTCGCTGTTATTTTCACCAATGCCGCAGTTTATGAAAATTCATCTGCCACAAAAATTATGGATAATTAATCAATATCCTGGTTAGTTAACAGTTTTTCCAGTTTCGGTTCTCCAGGAAAGCGCTCAAGACCTTGTCGGGCTATCTCCCGTGCCAGAGAACCCTTTCCAGATGTCCGGTAGAGCCTGGAGAGATTAATATATGTTGGCAGCAGGTTGGGGTTTATTATCAGCGCCAGGCGTAACTGTTCCTCAGCCTGCTCAAGCCGTCCGGTATTCTGATAGAGATTGCCGAGATTGCTCCTTGCCCCGGCGTGGTCGGGATTTCTGCGGATTGCTTCCAGGAACCACTTCTCAGCCTCCTGGATTTTATTAAGAAGGGAATAGACAATCCCAAGGTTGTGGTATGCCTGTGGATCTTCGGGCGCAATAGCAATTGCTTTTTCGAAAGCCTTTATTGCTTGGGGATATTTCCCCATCTTTATGTAATTAAGACCGATATTGTTTCTAATTTCCGGTATATTGGGCTTCAGGGCCTGGGCTTTTCTAAAAAGCTCTTGGGCCTTGTCAGTTTGTCCCAACTCTCTGAGCAGGATGCCATAGTTGCTAAGCATGGCGGCATTTTCGGGGTATAGCTCTATGGCCTTTTGGTAAGTAACCATTGCACTATCGATCTGGCCGAGTTCTGTATAAAGTTTGGCCAGTGTGATCAGTACAATTGAGTGATCAGGCTCCAGAGCCAGGGACTTCTGAAAGTATGTCAGCGCTCTCTCAGGAGCGCCGAGTTTCTGAAGGGAAGTTCCCATCAGATACTGGGCCTCAGCTATATCAGCCACCAAGGTCGAGTAGCGATCCAGGACAAAATAGACCTCCTCGAATTTTTTTGCCCAGGTGAGCACCTTGGCCAGATTAATCACACCTCGACTGTAATAGTCGTGGGGTAAAGAGTCCAGTACCTCCCAGTATATCTTCTTCAGATACTCCATATCCGGCGGAGAGCGGTCCTGAAGTAAACCCTGGCTGCCGATCCATTTCATGATATGGAAAGCGATCAGCAGATTTCCCTCGGGTGCCGGGTGGATGTGGTCAATGAGCATTTCTTTGCCGATCAGTCCTCCTGTCGACAGTTTCCGGAAAAGTTCCGGCAGGTCCAGAAGGTCAACCCCTGCCCTGGCTGTTTCCTCCTGGAGAATCCGGTGAATCGGTTCCTGTGCTCGAAGGGGGCAGACATCCAGTTCCCTGGCCCGCAATAAATGTTTCCCTGCCCTGGTTGTATCTCCGGCTTTAAGGTAGGCATATCCCAGGTAATAATGGGTACCCGCGTATAGTGAATCGATAGCAACTGCTTCACTGAAGAAATCTATACTTTCGCTAAACCGGCCCTTGGCGGTAAGACTTATCCCCTCAGTCATAAGGCCGCTTAAACGCATCCGTCCATCGCTATTCAGGTCGGCTCGGACCTGGCTCTTGAAAGGCGAAAAATCTTTGATGTTGTCCACCGGTCTCAGGAAAACAACCCGCACCCCTGCATCTCGGCAAAGACGGATCATCCTGGCCACATTGTAGCGAAAGTGTGCGAAAACTCCTTGGGAAAACAGAGAATCGCGTTGGTAGTAGTCCAGTCCTGCGCTCCGGTCCAGAAGTGTTACCACTTCAGGGGGCAGAATACCACCGGCAGAGGAACTGGTTTCGTCGGCGGTACTCCCGGCGATGCTTTCTCTGATGCCTCGATATGCGTGAGTTAACAGCCTGTAGGTTTTCAGACCGGAAAGCAGTTCACGGGTTTTGAAAACCAATGGAGGCTGATTGAAAAACTCCTCGTAAGTCCTAGCTTCTAAAAATTCGTTGTGGCCTGTGTAAATCACGAACAAATCGGGATTATAAGCCAGCAGTTCCTTGAGCAGAACAACCACACGGTAGCTTGCATAACTGATTCCCCCTGCGTTGATCACCTCGAAATTAACCTGTGCCCCGGATGAACTGTTCAACAGTTTTCGCAGAAAGCCGGAAAAGGAGGTGGCATCTTTATAGGGACGGCCGTAGGTGGTGGAGCCGCCGAGGGTGAAAATGCGGAATGTACGGGGCTGTTTTTCAAGGGTAAATTCCTGGAGATTAAAGCATTTGAGTTTGGACGGGGCGGTTTTCATCCGCAGAGAACCGTTTGAATCCCTGTAGGGGACAAACAGAGGATGAAGTTCGGAAAATCCCACAAAAGGGTCGCCTTCCCCCGGAGATTCAGCACCCAAGGGAAGAAAACGCACCACAATCTCGAGTAAACCCAGCAGGGCTATCCCCACAGCAATCAGCAGCACCTTCTGATGAAAGACAACTTTTCTGGAACGGGGCTTTACGGTGGGCTTGTGGTTTTTCAAATTAGTGCTTTTTCCGGTACTGGATACTGCTTTTTTCTTCTTTTTCTTTCCCATATCAACCCTGTAAAATTAAAGACCGGAAACAAGCCGGAAATGAGGGTTGGCTCGAAGCAAATTTAAAGGCTCAAGCCGCGGTTTTCAAGAACACAACATGCCGCAACTTCTTTTCTGCTCCGAAAATAATGGACCAAAGGAGCGTTATTCCATGGATTCGGTAAAAACCACCCGTAGGGGCGCACGGCCGCGCGCCCCTACAGAAAACCATTTCTGCTTTAGTATTAGAGATTAACTGCTTACTCGGATTTTAATGCCAAAATACAGAAAACAAGCGCAAGGGTTCTCTGAATGAAACACTAACGGAGAACAACCCGGAAACCTATGTCGCTATCTATGTTGTTCGGGCTGTAGCTGACGCGGTAAGCTGATCGGCAGCCATAAGGGTCATGGGTCCAACTGCCGCCGCGAAAAATGCGGTAGGAACCTATATTCGGGCCTGTAGGGTTATGTTCACTATTACCGCTATAATTGTCTGACCACCAATCGTTACACCACTCCCAGACATTGCCGTGCATGTCGTACAAACCCCATGCGTTTGGCTCTTTCTCGCCTACCGGATGGGTAGTTTCACCGCTGTTATCCTCATACCATCCCGCCTTGTCCAGTGCGTTTAAGCTGTTGCCGGTATAGTAATTAGTTATTGTTCCCGCTCGGCAGGCATATTCCCACTCAGCTTCAGTGGGCAGGCGGAAACCGTGTTTCGTAAAATCGCACTCCCAGCTAGTAAGGTTGTAACAGGAATCTAACCCGGCAAATACGCTCAGTCTGTTGCAAAATTCAACCACATCGTACCAGCTGACCTGCTCAACTGGCCTTTTATCGTATCCAGGGGAATTCGAAGGATTAGTTCCCATTATTTCTTGGTACTGCTCCTGAGCGATCTCGTAAACGCCGATCCGGAAAGAGTCCAGACTCACAGTATGAACCGGCCTTGAGTGCTTAAGCCAGTCATAATCCGTATTGTTGGTTCCCATCTGGAAGCTGCCCGAGGGGATAAAGGCCAACTCGATGCCCTGAATGATCTCTATTTCACCGGGTAACGGATCAAGATCGATTACCTGCGGCTGGCTAACTCCGGAAAGCAGCTTGAGCAGCTCAAGAAGGTCAAATATTTCAATATTGCCGCTGCTGTTCACATCCGCGATCCGCTTTGACCTGTCTGTGAATCCATCCGGATTGGATAGCATCTTCAATAAATCCAGCAGGTCGAATATATCTATGGCACCGTTTTCGTTTATATCCCCACGATAGGTTTTATTTGCCGCGCTTGGGACCTGTGAGAAAGAAAGGCTTGGTAATGAAATGATTACGAGGGTGGCGAGAACGAGCAAAGTAACACTTTTGCGCACCGGAACCCTCCAATCCACGATATAGGGGTATCGGATATCATTATCCAGTATTTCTCGTATCAGAACTAAGTATGCGTTAGTTTGGCTTTCTTTTTGCTTTTGCGCAGAGAGGATTCTGCCAGCCTGGCTTGAATCATGATATTTTTCAGTAACTTTAACGCTAGTGTCGTGTCCCGGAAATAAGGTTACATATTCCGTAGGGGCGCACCCGTGTGTGCGCCCGCGGGCAGACACATGGGTCTGCCCCTACGATCCTGACTGGACGGGCGTTTCAGGATCAATACCAAAATAGTTATCCAATGTTTTGGGGCATAAATTTAAATCAACTAACTTCCGGGACATTATACTAGTTTAAGTGCATTTTCCTGGAATATCAAGATTTATATCAGTCAAAAAGGCCATGGAGATTTTCCTTAAGTATGAGCAGTTTCGTTTCAAATTTGTTTTCAATTTTTATCTGGTAAATGTGAAAAAAGTGGCTTGAGGGAAAAAACTTGACAGCAAGCGCCTGGAAAAAGATTATGTAATGCCTTCATTAGTTATAATTAAAATAGTTATAATTAAAACACTTCATGGACTTTTACTTTCAAACCACCGCGAATTGGCCCGAAAGAACCCTTAAAAATGAAAGGAGACTGGGGATGGCTATCAAGGGAAAGATGGTTCCGGCAGTCTATGCAGCCGCGCTTTTTTTTATCTGCTGTTCTGCACCGGATGTTCAGGATATCAGGCTTTCCGAAGATTTCCCGTTTGATCCCGCCCGCAAGCACGACAGGGATTATACACCCACCGGCAGCCTCGAACAGTTGAGCGAAACCCTGTTTCTGTTCGAGGACTGCTGCAATGTCTATATCCTGAAAAAAGGCGACAGGGCCTTGCTGGTCGATTTCGGCTCCGGAGAAATATTGAAACGTCTGGCTGAAATAGGCGTCCAGGATGTTGACCGTGTCCTGGTTACCCACCATCACCGTGACCAGGTCCAGGGGCTTTGCGATCTGAAAGACTATGAGTTCAAGGTTGCCGTGCCTGCGCAAGAGGCCCACTTTTTCGAGGATGTGGAATCTTTCTGGCGGGATGTGAAAATTTATATCAATTACAACTGCCGTTCCCACTGGAATACGATCCGTGAAAGTATCCGGGTGGATGAAAAAGTCACCGGCGGGGATATCGTCCGCTGGAACGGGATCGAGTTCGAGGTGATCGACACTCCCGGCTCCAGCGGAGGTGCTGTTTCCTATGCGGCTGTAGTAGATGGGAAAAGGATTGTTTTCAGCGGCGACCTGATCGCCGGGGCCGGCAAGGTGACCAACTGGTTTGACCTTCACTGGAATTACTACGGGTTCACTCAGGGGATCAACGCCTCGGACGCCTCTTTTGAACGTGTCAGGGCATTGGGCCCGGAGCTTCTTCTGCCCTCCCACGGCCGCCCGATCGGCAGGCCGGAAGAGGCGATGGCTGAAAACAGCCGGATATATGAAACCCTGCGCGACATGCTGCTGCCCAACGAGCTGCACAGACAGATGCACTACGTGCGCGAGATCTTGCCGCACCTGGCCTTTATCGGGATGAACTGCTACGGGATAGTCTCGGAAAGCGGCAAGGCTTTCCTCTGGGACTACGGTTACGTGAACCGGGAATCGCTGGCCGAGTTCAAGGAAAAATTCAACGTGGACAAGGTGGAGGCGGTCTCGTTCAGCCACTACCACGACGACCACAATATCCGCGCGTACGAGCTTCTCCACGAAGACGCCGAAATCTGGATTTTCGAGAACATGCTCGATGTGTTCCAAAACCCTACCCACTACAAGCTGCCCTGCCTCGTGCCGTTTCCGATCGTTGCCGACAGGGTGCTTCAGCACGGCGAAAAGGTCCGGTGGGAGGAATACGAGCTGGAGTTTTTCTACCTGCCCGGCCAGACCGAGTTCCATTGCGGCCTGGCGACAACGATCGACGGCAAGAGGGTTATGTTCACCGGGGACAACACCTGGAAAAAGGCCGAGCCGGAAAAATTCCGCAACGGTCCAGTGGTGCCGCACAACGAGTATTTCCTGGACGGCGGGTTTATAATCTGTGCAGAGAAAATGCTCGAAATCCTGCCGGATATTGTTTGCCCTGCTCATACTGAGGAATATTCTCCAACTAAGGAAGACCTGGAAGAATTTCTCGGCTGGGCCCACCGCGTGCGCGACGTGATGACAGAGTTGATCGACCAGCCGGATCCGAATTTCGGCATGGACTACCGCTGGTGCCGGTTCTATCCATACCGCTCGATTCCCGAAAGCGAGGAGCCGTTCCAGGTAGAGCTGATGATCCGCAACCACCTGTTTAAGACTGCCGAGATCGAAGTGGTGCTGAAATACCCCGAAAGCTTGAGATGCGACATGCATGTTCGAAAACTCACGGTGGACGGCAAAAAGCAGGTAGCGGTGCCTTTTGTCCTGAGCAGGACAGCGGCTGCCACCGGGCGGGCCGTGATCACCGCGGACATTACGATCAACGGCCACCGGATCGGCGAATATGCCGAGGGGCTGGTTGACTTTTAGACACTTTTTGAAAAATTTTTAAAACGCCCGGTTTTTAGTTGTCCATAATTTTCCGGAGTTTTTCATGAATTCAGCCGCCAGGGCCTGCGCTTGCTTTGTTCTGTTTCTAGCCTGCACCCAATGTGCGCATAAAGCCGGGGTGAGTGTCGATCTGCCTCCGCTGCCGGAAGCACTTACCGCAGAACTCGCCCGCGCAAAGGATTTCATTCAGTCGGGTGAAGTTAAAGTGCCCCGGCTGTTCGAGCCTCGGAAGTGGTTTCTTGTCGAGACAGGGCGAAGAACCCTGACGCTGATTGAGCGTGGTATCGAGAGGGGGGCTCTGAACGAGGAGGAATTCACTCTGCTCAACGAAATGGCGGACTACATGCTGGCTTTCCAGTATGAGGAGGACGAGGATTTTCTTTTGCCGGGAGCGGCCCTGGCCCTGGTGGGGCTTCTTCAATCGGAGCCGGAGAATCCAGACCACCGCTACCGTTACGGCCTGAGCCGGATGTGGTATCCCTGGCAGGGTTGGGAGAATGCTTCCGAATTAAATCGCCAGTTGGTGGGTTACGTGCTCGATGCGGCTGTGGCCGGGAATCTGCCGCTGTTGCCGGAGGTACTCGAATATTACGATCAGGAAGGTGAGACCGCGCCGCCAGGGTTGAAAACGTTCGAGATGGCAGCCGGTGACAGGAGTTTCATGCAGGGCCTGAACCTGCCGGGCGACCGGGGCAGAGACCTGGAGGCAGCTCTTGAGGCAGGCGACCTGAACCGGGCGCGACGGGAGGTGGCAGGCTATTATGCGGAGAAAATGTGCGCTTTCAGTTCTTCTGTAAAGTTAAACCAGAGCCAGCTGGAAGAAGCCGGAGACCTTCTGCGGAATATATTCATCCTGCGCGCCCACATGGTGCGTCGCCACGATTTCGGCCAGTCGGTGGATTGGACCACCGTGCTGGATAATGATATCGAGTCCAATGTCTCGATCAACAACCATCCTCACCTTCTACTGCTGGCCAGGGCCTGGAAGCAGACCGGCGAGATTCGTTTCCGCGACCATCTGATTGAATTACTCTCCTCCTGGTTCGAGCAGTCCACCAGGCCGAATATCGGGCAGGGTGCTCTCCAGTGGCGCACTCTCGAGGTGGGGGCACGAGCTGCCACCCGCTGGCCGCAGATCATGTCGCTCGGCTCGGTGGACAGCCTGTTCGTGGCGCGGATGTTCTACCCGCTGGTTTATTTCCTGTTTCAGCATGCAGATTACCTGATGGTGCACAACATGCGCCATCTCTCCAACTGGGGCCAGGTCGAGTCCGCCGGACTTCTTTCTGCATCTCTAATCCTCTCAGAGCATGAAAATTCCGACCTTTACCGCGAGACAGCACTTCGCCGCTTCGATTATCTCAACCGGGAGATGTATTTCCCGGACGGCGTGCACACGGAGAACTCTTTCTACTATCACAGTTTTCCCCTGGGCACGCAGGCCGAGGTTTTCAAGCTCGCCCGGAGCATGGGCACGGAACTCGACACAAGCTGGAGCGGGGTACTCGAGCGCGGTATCGAGGCTCTTGTCTGGAGCGCGCTGCCGGACGGCTCAATACCGATGGTTTCGGATGTAGGCCCTCGCAAGTCGTATATCGACTCCTGGCAGAAACTGGGCCGGTCTCTGTTCCCCGCTAACCCGATGTTTATCTTTCCGGTGGGAGGTGGGGAATGCCGAGGCCCTCCGCCTGAGAAAACCAGTTATTTTTTCCCTTACGCAGGTTATGGTATCATGCGCGGGGACTGGACTCCCCAGGCGCAGTACCTCCTGTTCGACATGGGTTTCTATGGCACCAACCATCAGCACGAGGATAAGCTGAATATTATTCTTTATGCCTATGGCCGCGAGCTGCTTCACGATCCCGGAATTTACCGCTACAGCAGAGACAGTTTCGAGCGCTATTTCCGCTCCTCGCGGGGCCACAACCTGGTGCTTCTGGACGGCAAGGGCCAGCGGCGGGATATGTTTTTCAACAAGGAGGATCCGTACAAGGGCCTCGATTTCCCGGACAAGGACTCGCGCTGGTTGGAGCGTTCAACGCACATCCTGGCAGAAAGCGCCTGCCGCAGCGGTTTCGCCGAAAAAATCCACCCGCTCTGGTACAGTGGGCCGCGCCCGCAGGAAAAGGCCAGCCTGATCGCTGCAGAGCACGTGCGGAAAATACTGTGGGTGAAGGGAGAATACTGGGTGGTTCTGGACTATCTGGCTGGCGAGGGAAGCTACAAAGTGGAGCAGGTATTTCATTTCTCGCCGGTTTTGAAAAGCCTGTCAGCGGACGGGGTAGGGCCGGGCAGGGTTGATCTCGTGGGCAACCGGGTAGCCGTGAGCCGGAACAGGGCAGCGGCCAACCTGGCGGTGATCCAGGTCGGCGGAGAGGACATGAGAGCGCGTAAGGAAAAAGGCAAAAAGGACCCGCATGCCGGATGGACTTCGCTTTACGGGGAAAACCCGGCCTGGGATGTGACTTTCCAGGCCCGCAGAGATTTGCCGACCACCCTGGTCACTGTGCTCTACCCGATGAAACCGGGCCGGGAAACTTACCCGGAAGTGAAAGTGATCAGAAAGGACAACGAGGCTGCTGTTTTCGATCTGGTTTTCCAAGGCCGCACGGACAGGGTGGTTCTTGCCACGGGAAAGGACTGGACCAAAGTGGAGTTTCCGGGCGGCTCGTTCGAGGGCGAGGCGCTCCTGCTGCGCAGAACAGGCCAGGGCAATTTCGAGCCGGAGCTTGCCGAAGGCCAGAGATCGCTGCACCTGAAAAGACCCCGGTAAAGGATTATCCCGCCTGATTTATGACTTCTGACTGACTTTTTTACTGCCATCTTTCATTCTTATGTAAAAAACCCTTGACAAAATGTAAAGGATACTATACATTAGGTATAGGTTTAAATACATTTGTATTTTGATAAAATAACTATTCGTTGGGGGATTCTAATGTCTGACTTGCCGAAAACTGCTTTGCAGAAATTTGCCTGGTATAACCTGATTGTTGTTCTCGGAGCTTTAACTCTGACCGGTATGACTTACGTCTTGATATATTTTCTTTTGGGAGCAGATCTGGTGAAGGTAAGCTTTGTATTTCTCGGCCTGCTGGGTTTTCTGGGGAGTTCAGGAAAGTATTTAAGAAAGAAAGCGGACGATACAGGTTTGGTAATGGATGAGAGAGACAAACAGATAATGCTTGAATCAAGTCTTATCGGATTCAGGGCGACTTACATTTTCTGGGTTGTGGCCGGAATGCTGACCTGGATTATTGTCTGGGCGGTAAGGGAAAGTACGGTTGTTGTAGTAGATATTATTCCACTCTTAGTTGGTGGGAGTGGCCTGGTCTTAGTTCTGAGCATGTCCTTTTCGATTTTGATCCGTTACAGCCGGGAATCGAAAGCTGATAATGACTAAATTTCAAAATTTTAATGATCTCCTTTTCTGGCCGGTGGTATCCCCATGAACCGCCTTCAGAAAGCAGCTTTTTTCAATCTGCTTATGGTAATTCTCAGCCTGTTATGCTTTTTTACCCTGGTTCCATTTGTAGGTTGGGAGAACGCGCATGCTGGATTAGCACTTTTGGCTGTTCTAAGTCTTTATATAATTTTCGAACCGATCTATAATGAAATTAAGAAAAAGCAAAAAGGCATTACATACGATGAGCGTGATGAGATTATCCTGCAAAAGGCCGGTTTCAATGGTTTTGCTGCTGTCTTCGGTTATCTGGTGTTTGTATGTTTGATCCCGTACTGGATATACCGCAGCAGGGGCGAGGAGCTTGTCCCGGTGTATATCTTGCTTTTTATTTTTCTTTGGGGAATCATTGTTCTCAATCTTGTTCGAGCCGTTTCAATATTAGTACTATATAGCCGCGAGCCGAAAGAGACAGCAGATGCCGAAAAGTGAAGTGACAAACAACATCCGCCGCCTTCGTTTCGAGCACGGCGAAATGACCCAGCAGGAGCTGGCAGAGAGGGCCGGGGTGACCCGCCAGACCATTATCGCGATCGAGGCGGGAAAATACATGCCTTCCCTGCCTCTTGCTTTCAAGCTGGCCCGGATTTTCAATCTAGGCGTGGAAGAAGTGTTTCAACTGCAGGACGGCTACATAAAGGATGACTGATTTACGAAAGAAAAGTGATTGTGCTGTCGAATAAATTCGTGTATCCCGGATGGAATTGCTTTATATTACCAGAAGGATATTAAGGAGAATCTCTTGATTCAGGCGAAAATGGTAGAATCCTCTGCGAGCGAGAAGGGAGGCCAAGCTGGCGCACATTCGCATTTGATACGGGGAATATCGTCAAATAATCCTACCACCCAGAGGTTTTAAAATGAAAAAAATATATTTTCCCCTGATCCTTGCATGTTTCGCTCTGGCTAACGTATCCACGGTTTCATACGCCGGACCGGGAGAAAAAGTCGATCTCAAGCTGCGGCTGCAACAGGGCAAGACCTACAAGACCCGCATAGTCTACGACCAGAAAATGACACAAACCCTGCAGGGCCGCGAAATGGAGATGAATCAGAAGATGGCCATGGATTTCGCATTTGACGTGCAGAAAGTGGGCGAAGCAGGAGATGCCACGATCAAGGTGACTTTCCAGGCGATTTCAGCGGAAATGGAAGGCCCCATGGGCAAGATTTCTTACGATTCGGCCAGCCCCACAGAAGTTGATCACCCGATGATGAAAGGTTTTGCGGCAATAGCCGGGCAGAGTTACACCATGGTCGTCTCGGACAGGGGCGAAGTAAAAAAAGTGGATGGGGTGAAAGAGATGATGTCAGGAGTTATAGAGAGCCTCGAGTTGCCGGATGGGCAGATGAGAGAGATGATGAAAAAACAGTTCAAAGATATGTTCGGCGACCAGGCGACCGCGGAAATGATGGGACAGTGGTTCTCGATGATTCCAGACCGGCCTGTGGAAGCAGGTGATTCCTGGACAAAAACGATCTCAATCACTGCCGGTATGCCCATGACAATTGATTACAAGTGGACCCTGAAAGAGCGCAAGGGCGGGATTGCGGTTATGGCTGTTGAGTCAGTGCTGAAATCGAATCCGGATGCCGGTCCCATGGAAATGGGGCCGATGAAGATTACTATGGACATATCGGGAGAGCAATCAGGCACTTACGAACTCGATGAGTCAACCGGCTGGATTGTGAGGAGCCTGATGACTCAAAAAATATCCGGGGAGCAAATAATCGAAGGCGGCCCGGCAGAAGAGGGCGGCATGAGCATACCGCTGGCTATGGAGATGATAATTACATTGGAGCCATTATAGAATCACCTAGTGTCATGTCCCGGAAATAAGGTTACATATTCCGTAGGGGCGCACCCGTGTGTGCGCCCGCGGGCAGACACATGGGTCTGCCCCTACGATCCTGACTGGACGGGCGTTTCAGGATCAATACCAAAATAGTTATCCAATGTTTTGGGGCATAAATTTAAATCAACTAATTTCCGGGACAGTACACTAGAATCTTTCAGCAAAAAAAAAGGCCCCGCGCGATTTTCTCGCCGGGTCCTTTTTTATGTATAAGGCGCGAGTTGCTTCTGTCCCTTTGCCCCTTTGCTCTTTAATCCTTGAATCGCACGTGCGGGTTGTCGCCGTAGGTGATCACCACCGGCCGGCCCTGGCTGGTGATCGACATCCGGCCCGCCTCGATCACCAGTTCATTGTATGAGCTGTTGGCCGGAGTGGCGATAATCCCCTCCCGGTCAATAGCCTCCATCTCCGCCTGGCGCGCTTTCAGGTCGTCTCCGCCTGCAGCCTCCACTCTGTGGATCGCCTTGATAATCCCCTCTATCGAGCGATGGCCGTAGCCCACAGGAGTGAGCGCGCCGCCGCCCAGGTCGACCAGCTTGAAATAGTCCGGGCTGACCTCGTTGTAGTAAGTGTCGCCCTCATCGCTGCCCCTGGCAGTATAGCTGTGTTTCACCCCGCGGAACTGGTCGTCGTGCATCACCAGCGCGCCGTCTTTCTCGCCGCGGCAGAACAGTGTCATGCTCTGGCTGTTGCCTCCAGGAGCCACGTTGGGATAGCCCATGCCGTTGAGCACTGCCAGGAAGGCCCCGTTGCTCCAGACCACCCGTCCGTCCGTCCAGAGATAGCCCTTGTTGCCGTTGGGATACTCCTCAACTATACCGTAAACCGAGACCTCCACAGGCAGCAGCCCGGTGATGAAAGCCACCAGATCCACATAATGGCAGCCGATATAGGTGAACATGTCCGAATTTTCCACTGTGCACCAGTTCTGGAAATTGGAGTTGCGGTAGTACCAGGGCTCGATCAGGCTTGCGTACCCGAGGCGGAAATCTCCCAGTTCGCCGGCGCGGTAACGCAGGCGGGCGATCAGGTTGCGGTCGTCGAAACGCTTATGATACTCCACCCCGATAAACAGTCCCTTTGCCTGTGCCAGTTTCTCCAGCTCTATCGCCTCCTCGTATATCAGCACCAGCGGCTTGACAGTCAGCACGTGAAGGTCGCATTCGAGGGCCTCTTTCACTACCTGGTAATGAAGCTGGTCCGGTACGGCCACCACAGCGATACTGCGTTTCGGAGCCTTGCCGAAAACCTCCTTGTACAAATCAGGGAAGGTCTCGTCGAGATCGACCTTGCTGAAATCCGGATAGGGCGTGAAAGTGCAGCCGGGGAAGGCCTTTTTCAGGCTCTCGTTTTCGGCAATTTTTTTCAGCGGCGCGCCGTTGAGCGCGCAGATCGAAATATCGCCGATAAGGCCTGTCCTCTGAAGGTGATACAGGGAGGGGAGAATCTGGATCTCGGTTATCATTCCCCCGCCCACAAGCACTACAGGCGGTTTTTCGTAACTCTGGCTCATCACTCGTATATCCTCACTAAGTTTGAAAAATATTTTTTAAATGTCCAATTCTGATAATCTGTAAGCAATTGGGAGGATAAGTTTAATTGATTTTCCTTGCTAAATCAAGGCACAAATCCGGCCCGGTTCCGGGAGATAGAAAGAGTTATGGTTAATTTGAAACCCCGAAAAATATGATAAAGACATTGTACAGTCCCCTCCGGTGTTTTATAGTTATTTGGTCGATTGAAAAACTCATTCTCAGGAGGATTGCCATGCCGAGAACCGCCTGCCGAATCTGTTCGCTTGCCATGGTTGCTCTGTTAAGCCTGCCGCACCTTTCTTTTTCTCAGGAGCTGGACCGGCTCGTTAGAGCCGAGCTGAACTCGCTGACTGAATTCTACAAGGACTTGCACGCCAATCCGGAGCTGTCTTATTTCGAGAAAAACACCTCGGCTAAGATTGCCGCCAGGCTGCGCTCCGCAGGGTTCGAGGTTACCTATCCTGTGGGGAAATATCCCGGCGGTAAATATACCTGCTACGGGGTGGTGGCAGTGATGAAAAACGGTGAGGGGCCCACAGTGATGGTGCGGGCGGACATGGACGCTTTGCCCATAGAAGAGAAAACCGGCCTGGAGTGGGCAAGCAGGGTACGGATGAAAGATATCAGCGGGGAGGAAGTCGGCGTGATGCACGCCTGCGGCCATGACATGCATTCCACCACGCTGGTCGGCACGGCACGCCTTCTGTCGCAGTTGAAAAGCAGGTGGAGCGGCACGCTGATCATGATCGGCCAGACTGCTGAGGAGAGAGGCGGCGGCGCCCGCGCCCTGCTTGCCGACGGCCTTTACGAGCGCTGGCCTGTTCCGGACCATGCCCTGGCCCTTCACGTGGACCCCGGGGTGGAGGCCGGGAAAGTGGGCTACTGCCCGGGCTGGGCCTGGGCCAGCGTTGACATGGTGGATATCACGATCCGCGGTGTGGGTGCTCACGGTGCACGGCCGCACCAGGGCCGCGACCCGGTGGTGATCGCCGCCCAGGTGATCAATGCCCTCCAGACAATTGTCAGCCGGGAGATCAACCCGGTCGATCCCGGGGTGGTCACTGTCGGCTCGATCCACGGAGGCAGCAAGCATAATATCATCCCGGACGAGGTGAAACTTCAGCTTACAGTGCGTTCCTTCACTGAGGAAGTTCGCCAGAGGATCCTCACCTCAATCGAGCGAATCACGCTGAATACCTGCCGGGCCGCAGGAGTGCCCCAGGACCGTCTTCCAATAATCACCGGTGGTGTAGAATACACGCCCGGGCTTTATAACGATCCCGAACTGACAGCATCCACTGTGAAAGCGCTCGAATCGGCGCTGGGAGCTGATAGAGTGGTGCGGATCAAGCCCACCACCGGGGGAGAGGATTTCAGCGAGTACGGCAGGACAGAGCACAAGGTCCCGATTTTCTACTTCCGCGTGGGCAGCGCAGAACCAGGCTCCGATCCGGAATCCAGACCCGGGCTGCATTCGCCGCTTTTCAAGCCGGTGCACGTGCCGACTATCACTACCGGTGTCAAGGCGATGACCGCAGCAGTGCTCAACCTGATGGGCAGGTGAACCGGTTTTCGCTTCATTGACAGCTGTGAGAACAATAATGATTGCTAACTCTAAAAGGAACTGATATGGGACAGACAGATTTTTCTCATTTCTGGATGATATCGACGTTGAGCCTGGTTTTTTCCTTAACTTTGATAAGTCATGTTTTAGCAAGAAATATGAAGGCAATTGTCAAAGAAAAGCTTCCTGTACTGCTGGAATTTTACAAGGATCTGCACGCATCGCCGGAGTTATCCTATTTCGAGAAAGAGACCTCGGAAAAACTGGCGAAAGAACTGCGTAAGCTGGGCTTCGGGGTCACAAACCCTGTTGGAAAGTACCCTGATAAAAACCTCACCTGCTATGGTGTCGTGGCCATAATGGAAAATGGTTCGGGACCTACAGTTCTGGTACGCACAGACATCGATGCCCTGCCGATACTGGAGAAAACAGGGGTCCCGTATGCAAGCAAGGTTCGCAGCATAGATATCAGCGGGGAGGAGGTTCCTGTAATGCATGCCTGCGGCCACGACATGCACACTGCCACACTGCTTGGAACCGCACAGTTGCTGGCCGGGATGAAAGAGCGCTGGATAGGAACTCTGGTCATGGTCGGACAGACCGCGGAGGAGAGAGGCGGCGGTGCGCGCGCCGTTCTGGCCGACGGCCTGTACGAACGCTGGCCTGTGCCGGATTATGCACTGGCCCAGCACGGCGACCCGGACCTGGAAACGGGCCAGGTGGGCTACTGTCCGGGCTGGGCAATGGCAAATATCGACATGATCGATATCACGATCCGCGGGATCGGCGCGCACGGAGCGCGTCCGCACCAGGGCCGAGACCCGGTGGTGATCGCCGCGCAGGTTATAAATAATTTGCAGACCGTGGTAAGCCGGGCAATTAACCCGGTAGAGACCGGGGTAGTGACTGTTGGCTCGATTCACGGTGGAAGCAAGCATAATATAATTCCGGATGAGGTGAAACTTCAGCTTACTATCCGGTCTTTTACAGATGAGGTGCGCGCAAAAATCCTCGAGGAGATCGAGCGAATTACGGTCAATACCTGCCGGGCAGCCGGCGTGCCTGAGGATCGCCTGCCGGTGATCCATAACCGTACCGAGGAGTTTTTCCCGGCGCTCTATAATGACCCGGAACTTGTGGAATCCACTGTTAAAGCCTTCAGGGAAGTCCTGGGTGAGGAAAATGTCATCAGGCAGAAACCCTCCACTGCTGGTGAGGATTTCAGCGAATACGGAATTACCGAACACAAGGTTCCTGTGTTCATGTTCCGGGTGGGAACTGCCGCTGCCGGTTCGGACCCATCCACCAGACCCGGCTGGCACTCCCCCTATTACCTACCGGTGCCCGAGCCTTCTCTCCGCACCGGAGTAATAGCCATGACAACCGCAGTGCTCAACCTGATGGGAAAATGAATTAACAGTGAGATGAACAGGAGGAAATTTTGCGCCTGACAGTGCTGGGAGCAGGTACCCTGGTTCCGCTTGCCGGACGCGGTGCTCCGGGTTTTGTCGTGAATGCCTGCGGGGAGAACCTGTTGTTCGACAGCGGCTCGGGGACTTTTTACCGGGCGGCCCGGGCCGGTTTGAACTGGCAGGAAATTTCGCACATCTTTTACACCCACTACCACCCGGATCACACCCTGGACCTGGTTTCATTCCTTTTTGCCGCCAACTACACTCCGGGCGCGGAAAGAAGCGCTCCGCTCTATGTTTACGGCCCTGCCGGGCTGGAAGATTTTTACAACAGGGTCAGCGCGGCCTGGCCCCCGGTTGTGCCGAAAAACTTCCGGCTTAACCTGTGCGAGCTTAACCCCGAGGAGGCTGTGAAGGGTAAGGCAGGCTGGAAAGTGGAAACCGCGCCCATGGAGCACGGCGATACCGGGGGATTGGCTTACAGGGTGAGCGACGGCTCGAAATCGCTCGTTCTTTCCGGGGATACACAGTACTGCGAGGCACTGGTAAAAATCACTCGCGGCGCTGACCTGCTGGTCTGCGAGTGTTCCACCGACGACCCTCACAGTGCGCCCGGCCATCTCAGCCCGGAGGGAGTCGCCCGGGTTGCAAGGGAATCCGGTGTGAAAAGAATCCTGCTGACCCATGTCTATCCGCCGTTCGACCCGGGTAAACTTGCCAGCCGGTGCGCAGAGATGTGCGAAGCAACTGTGGAGCCGGCCCTCGATTTAGAAGTTTACGAGGTCTGATCGTATCTTTATATCTACAAAGGCCGAAAATATGCTCAGTGCAAAACCGCGTAAAACTCGGCTGACAGCCTTTCTTATTTTTCTGTTTTGCCTGGCCTGCGGAACTGAGAAGGCCGCTGAATCCCCGGCAGCCGAAAAATACCCCCATTACGCTGCCGAACTGGTACGGTTGCGGCGAAGCCAGATCCAGGTCGATGACGGCGACACATTCAGCGCGGGCAGGCTGAACATCCGGATTCTGGGAATCGACACTCCCGAAATCGCCCACCCGGAGCACGGATTTCTCAAGGGCCAGCCTTACGGGAGAGAAGCTGCCAGATATGCCGGCAAGCTTCTGGACCAGGCCGAGGTGATCGAATACCTGCCTTTCCGTGAGGACAGCTACGGCAGGCTGCTGGCGCATGTTTTCGTGGACGGGGAACTGTTCGGGGTGAAAATGATCGAGGCTCTTCTGGCATACGAGACTGTCAGTTTTTACGGGGACAATGGTTTCCCTGACCTGGCTCGCCCGATTCAGCGGGCTGCCCAGCAGGCCGGCAAGCCGCCTTTCATGGAGCCCCACAAGTGGCGCCAGATTCACCGCAAAAGAGATTGATTTTTTGCCCTTCTAAATGCGAAAGCTTCAAATGAACATATTTCGGAGGTTGTTTTAATGAAAGAAATTGGTGCAGGACTTCTAATCGTGATAGCAGCATGGGGTTCCGCTTTCGCGCAGGCTTTCCCTGTTAAACTCGGAGATAAGTCTTACCATTGCGAGGAGGTTTTTTTCGACACTTTCGACAGGGGACTTGGAAACTGGCTTGCCGAGGGCGATGCCACGATCGGTGTGAACCAGGGCTGGCTGGATGTGGACGCGAGATTCGGAAATGTCGGCGCTGTTACAATCTGGTGCAAGAAGGAGTTCAGCGGGCCGCAGTTGGTGGAGTATGACGTACGCCTGATGGCCAACACGATCCACAGCAATATCAACATGTTCCTGCTGGCTTCGATGCCGGAGGGTTCGAGCCTTTTAAAAACCTCTGACACCCGCAACGGTAAATACCCGCAGTACCATGTTTTCCCGAATTACCTGATCACAGTGCTGAACAATCTCCATCCAGACCAGAAGCGCTGGATGCTGCGGTTGCGCATGCGGCTGAACCCCGGGTTCAGGCTGGTCGAGGAGGGCTGGTTCGAGCCGCTGGTGTTCGGCCAGGTGTACCACATCTCCTACCTGATCCAGCCGCCTGAAGTGGCAGTGTTCCTGGACGGCAGAAAGCTCGGGGAGGCCACATACGAGGAAACGCTCACCCGGGGCCATCATGGCCTGCGTATCTGGCACACCCACTCGATTTATGACAATTTTCGGGTGAGCCGGGTGGTAGAGTGAACGTGTTGCTGCGATCAATTTTTGAAGATTGAAAAGTACCCCATGATTCTAATCGTGTGCCCGGACAAGGCGAACAATAAAAAACGGTAAATCTGAAAGAGTTACTGCTTTTGACTTACAAAGGTTGCAGTTTTAGTCATTTTACAAAAAACAAACTGCTACTGATTTCTAAAAAATCCAAACTGTCTCGAATATTTTTGCAACAAGTTTGCCTCCATGTTATTTTAACATAAAAATGGTTCAAACAGGATGCAACAGCCACGGGAGAGTAAAGGCAGATGGCTAGAAACCCCAAGATTGAAAGAGAAATGGTCAAAGCACTACGACGCTTCGCTGACGCCGTAACGGCCAAGATGACGCAACTTACCACCGGCGATCCGGAAGATCAGCTTCGCGCTCCCTTCGAAACATTTATAAACGCCGTCGCGCGAGCCTTAGCATGGAATGTCGTATCTACAGGCGAGACCAGACTTCCCGGCCGAATGGGCAAACCCGACTATGCCATACACATGAACAATCTGCTTGTCGGTTATGTGGAATTGAAAGCCCCCGGCCTTGGCGCTACACCCAGCCGTTTCACAGGCCACAACCGTGAGCAGTGGAAGAGGTTTAAAGCAATACCCAACCTGCTCTATTGCGACGGTAACGACTGGGGGCTTTACCGGGCTGGAAAAGCAGACCGCCCCGTAGTCCGTCTCTCCGGCGACGTGGCAACCGACGGCAGAAAAGCAGTAGCTGACAAGGATACCTACGCCTTAGCGGCACTCCTGATCGATTTTCTTTCCTGGCAGCCCTTCATCCCAACGAAAGGCAAAGGCAAGATAGATTTGAAGGGCTTGGCTGATCTCCTGGCCCCGCTGTGCCGGATGCTGCGCGACGACGTTAAAGACGCACTTAAAGACCCTAATTCGCCCCTTGTGCAACTCGCCAGGGACTGGCGGCAACTTCTATTCCCCGACGCCACTGATTCGCAATTCGCAGACGCCTATGCTCAGACCGTGACTTTCGCCCTGCTATTGGCTAGAAGCGAAGGTGCTGATCCACTTACGCTGATACAAGCGGAGAATGCCTTATCCGCTGAACACAGCCTTTTGTCGCGTGCGCTTCAGGTGCTGACCGACCCAAACGCCCGGACTGAAATATCCGCTTCATTGAACCTGCTTTTGCGCGTGATCGGTATTGTACCACCAGCCAACCTGATTGGCCCGGATGATCCCTGGCTCTACTTCTACGAAGACTTTCTTGCTGTCTATGATCCCAAGCTCCGCAAAGACGCCGGAGTTTACTATACTCCAATAGAAGTAGTACGTGCACAGGTACGTCTGATCGACAACCTGCTGACTAACCGGCTGGGCAAGAAATTGGGATTTGCCGATCTGGGTGTAGTAACACTCGACCCGGCTGTCGGCACGGGAACTTACCTTCTGGGCGTCATTGAACACGCTTTAAGTAAAGTCCAAACTCACCAGGGCGCCGGAGCTGTGCCCGAGAAGGCGTCGGACCTTGCGCGAAACCTGTACGGCTTCGAAAACATGGTCGGTCCATTCGCTGTGTCCGAGCTGCGTGTCAGTCGTGCACTTGTTCAGCAGGGTGCAACGATGCCCTCCAATGGAACCCAGGTCTACCTGACCGATACTTTAGAAAATCCCCATACCAAACCTCCACAGCTTCCCCTGATTCTCAAGCCCATTGCCGAGCAGCATAGCCGGGCACTTGAGGTCAAGGACAAAATTCCCGTTATCGTCTGCCTTGGTAATCCACCTTATGACCGCCACGAGGCTGCCGGTGACGACAACAGAGCTCGCACAGGCGGATGGGTCCGCTGGGGTGATGACGGCAAGAGAGTGAGCGCGATCTTCAAAGACTTCCTTAATCCCGCGATAGCCGCCGGTCACGCCGTGGATGTCAAGAATCTGTATAACCTGTACGTTTATTTCTGGCGCTGGGCGCTTTGGAAGGTCTTCGAGCATCCTATGGCTTCCGGACCAGGCGTGGTAAGCTTCATCAGCGCTGCCAGCTATCTTGACGGCCACGCCTTTTGCGGCATGAGGGAACACATGCGACGTTTTTGTGACGAAATCTGGATTATAGACCTGGGCGGCGAAGGGCGCGGCGCGCGTAAAAGCGAAAACATATTTACTATTCAAACGCCTGTGGCAATAGCCGTTGCTGCACGTTACAATGAGACAAATAAAAACGACCCTGCTAAGGTCCACTACGCCAGCGTTGATGGTACACGTGAAGTTAAACTCAAATCACTGGGAAACATTCAAGATTTTAAAAGTCTGCAATGGGAAAAATGCCCAGAAGATTGGCAAGCGCCCTTCCGCCCTGTTGGGAAAGGCAAATACTTCTACTGGCCGCTACTGGCCGACCTTTTTCCTTGGCAGCATACGGGGATTGAGTTCAAACGTATTTGGCCTATTTGCTTCGACACAGAAACACTAAAAAAACGCTGGTTGGCGCTGCTAAGTTCAAATGACAGAACCACAGCCTTCAAGGAAACACGCGACCGTAAAGTGAACTGCAACTATCCACCCATATTAATGGGAAGCCAAAGAGAGAAGCCCATCGCTCAATTAGTTCGGAACTCCCCGCATCCGCCATTTGCGCGTTATTCCTATCGTTCCTTTGACCGGCAGTTGATCATTGCTGATAATCGCTTAGGGGATTACCTTCGACCCGCCCTTTGGCGTACCCATAGTATCAAGCAGATATATATCACAAGCCAGTTCAACCTTCCATTGGGAAAAGGTCCTGCACTTACTGCTTGCTGCGAAATACCAGACCGCCACTATTTCTCTGGGCGTGGGGGAAAGGACACTGTGCCGCTTTACCGCGACATAGCGGGCAAGGAACCTAACATCTTACCTGGGCTAGTTGAAATGTTAAGCAAGGAATACGGGCGACAAATGAAGCCGGAAGACTTACTGTCCTATGTCTATGGAATACTGGCCCAGCCGACCTTCACTAACTTTTACGCAGATGAACTGGAAAGCCGCGAGCTTCGTGTGCCCATTACTAAGGACGCGGCCTTGTTCAAAAAGATTCGCGCAATAGGGGCAAAGCTACTATGGCAGCATACATACGGCCAGCGCTTCGTCCCCAAGGGCAAGCAACGCGGCCAGGTCCCTACAGGCAAAGCCCGTTGCGAAAAACCTGTTCCGGGTAACCCGGACGGCTACCCTGAGAAGTACGAATACAACGACACGACTAAAACACTTCATGTAGGCGATGGCGATTTTCGACCAGTCGAACAAGATATATACGAGTTTGAAGTTTCCGGTTTGAAAGTTGTCCAGTCTTGGTTGAACTATCGCATGAAGAGAGGTTGGGGTAAAAAATCTTCACCCTTGGACAACATCCGCCCCGAACGCTGGACGAGCGAGTTCACAACAGAACTGCTGGAACTTCTTTGGATTCTTGAGAAAACTCTTGCGGAATACCCAGCCCAGGCCGAATTGCTGAAAGCTGTGATTAAGAAACCGTGCTTCCAGGCTCTTGAACTACCAGCAGTGCCTGATAAGGCTCGAAAGCCTCCCTCGCACTCGCGCGGTCAGCAACAGAATCATGAACTTGAATTAAGCGAGTAGACCGTGATCGGGTAGCTGGCGTGGACACTGCCGCCTCCTGCACGATTTATGGTGGGCATACTTTCTATCCTGAGAGAGCTAATAGCTCTGAAAAACCTCGAAAGCCTCCCTCTCCTCCTCACTGTCCGGGACTACGGGCCGGATCGCCCGCCTTTTTACTACAGCGTCGAACCCGTTCTTCACGGCATCCTCGAAAGTGGCCCGCACGCAGTACTCCGTGGCAATCCCGCAGATCGCCAGCGATTGTATGCCGAGGTTTTCCAGAAGCTGGGCCAGGCCTGTGCCCTGGAAAGCGCTGTAGGCATCCTTATCCTGGGAAGTGGCCTTGGAGACCACCAGATGGCAGGGTGGTAATTTCAGACCCGGGTGGAATTCGGCTCCCCTGGTGCCGGCCACGCAGTGGGCAGGCCACTGGCCTCCCTGCTCCTTGAATGAGCAGTGGTCAGCCGGGTGCCAGTCCCGTGTGAAAATCACCAGTTTGCTGTCCTTGCTGTATTTCGAGATCAGGCTGTTGATCTCCTCGATCAGGCTCTCGGTGTCGTGGGCTGCCAGAGCGCCGCCCTCGCAGAAATCGTTCTGTACATCCACAACCACTAATACATCCTGCATGGTTTTCTCCTGAAAAACCCGTACGCTTGCTTGCCGTTGTCCGACTCAAAGAGCGGGCACACTTGCCTTTTACCAGCTATCAAGGGCGGCGCCGCTCTTTCAATAGTTGGGAAAGCTCCTGTTCGGAGTACTTCTTATAGGGAAATTTTACACTCGTTTTATGATAAAGCTCGTCAGGACACAGTTTCTCGGCGTAAGACATCATCGTGAAAGCATCTTTTTGAGTAAAAGCCTTGCCATCCGGTCCTTTCGTGGCAAAATAATGCAATGCCTTTTCGGCAGCGCGGGTGACGAGTTTTTCAAAGGATACGAATTCACCTGAAGGGGAGAGCCATTCGCGCTGCCTGAACGATTTTTCCTGCACATGCTTCAAATATATCAATAAATGGCAGGGCAGACCGCCCAGCTTCACACCCCAGTTATCGGGATTGTAATCCCAGGTGCCCTCAGGGGTCTGGGTATCGGTTATCCATTCCACAGTCTGGGAAAGCCTCTCGAAAACTTTCTGCTGGCGCTTACTGCCGGGTTCGAAATACGGCAGGCCTGAGGTATAGGCCTCGAGGATGTAAAAAATTGTTGTTGGCGCACCTTGCTCGAATTTATATAAGATTGTCCCGTTGTATTCGAACCGGAGTAACCAGTCTACTGCATCGATAGCCACTTTTTTGTAGATTTCATTCCCGGTCATACCATAGAGCTGGAATGCGAAAGCGGAAAATAGCGCAGTGGAACACCACCACTCTTTGTCGCTCTTTTTCCAGTGCCCGTCCGTAATCCCGCCCGATTCCCGAACGAAATTCTCCGTAACCAGTCTGGCGAAAGAGCGGGCCGAGTCCATATAACGTTTTCGCTCTGTTTTATCGGTGCAACGAGCCGCAGTAGCCACGATTCCCATGGCAATCGAACCGCAGTCGGCCACAAACCATTGGCCGGTGGATTCTCCCGGTTTCCTGTGATAGTTCATATAGTATGCGCCTTGCGGGATCATTTTGTTCTGATGGCGAAGCATCCTGTCCGACCATGTGCGGCAAGCGGCAAAATAGCGCTCCCGGCCGGTGAGATCATAAGCCACAGCCAGAGCCCGAACTGCGTAGGAATCGACAAAGAATTGGTAATATTTGCGAATGCGGGGTTTGCTCAAGGCGACACGGCTGGCAGCCGGCTCCTGCCGAAGGGCTTCGGCTGCCAAATCAGCAAGGAAGAGAAAATGATCGAGTACCTCCAGGTGGACTTGACTCAGTGAAGTGCTCTCGTTTTTCTTATTATCAAGTTCAGAGCTGTACTCTTGAGTGCATGCTGTAGCGGCCAGAATCAGCATTATAAAAGGAAAGATTCTTATTGTCCTGAGTTCCGCAATAACGGTTGTTTCCATTCATACTCCAAACATTAAGGATAAAACTAATATTTTATTACCCGTGCATTCTGAGGATTATCAACAGCCAGCAGGCCTGAAAATCTCTTGGGTAATCTGGCCGGGGAGTCAGGTTCTATTAATAAAACGTCGTATATTCCGTTGGCATAGACAGGCAGCGGTTCACCCGGATATTTTATAGGAAAGCAGTAAATCATCTCATTGACAATCTGGTCAAACACAGCGGCGCAGATTTTTTTACCAGGAGGGTATTCAACCCGGGCGATATAATACGGAACATCGCGGCCGTCCATTTCTGCTTGAGTGAAAGTGGCCGGCCAGCCCTTGAACTGTCCTTTGCCTTCAGGGTTGGGCATCACATTATAAGGCCAGCATTCGATCCGGTAAGTCCTTTTCCCTGTATCGATCCGCACGATACCGACCCCGTCGCCCTGGCAGAGCCGGACAGAATCCACATTGCCCCCTGGGCGGGAGTTCCAGCGCCGGAGGGTCTGGTCGCGGTCGCCCATGAAGGTGACATCCGTGGGATTGGCTGCTGCGAGAAGGCGGAAGCGGTTGCCGAAACCATCCTCGAAATCCCCGGTGTAGCCGTGAGGGTCGGCCAGGGGGCCGGTGCCTGAATTGCGGGGATAGAACCAGCGCCAGAAGATGTTGCCGATTGCCGGCACGCAGAACTGCACCGGACCGTCGGAGTAGGTTTCCAGGCCCAGGCGAACCAGGGTCGAAAGGTGCTGGTCGCCGCCGATAATCAGTGCGCGGGCTTTGCGAAAGATGCTCACGGCCCGGTCTCGTCCCGCCTTTGGCCAGCCGCCTGTGTCGTAATCTTTCGTGATATTGCCGTCCTTATCGGTCTGCACGGAAGCATAGATAGTCTGGCTGAGCACGACTTTCATCGTAACATTGCGCCAGTCCGTGGCCCAGCGCTGGATAAAATCAAGCTGGCGTGCCCCGAGCAGAACGGCCAGGCTGTCCTCCACGGTGCGGGCTGACTTGAACTTTCGGTCCTCGAGCACGGCAAAACTCACTCCGCCATAAGAGAAGCCGGTGTAGTAAACGTCAATACCGTTCAGGATCGGGGTAGGGTCGTAGGGGTCGGGGTTGTGCGCACACTGGGTACGCTGGACAAGCTGCACGAACAGCGGGTCCATCATGTAGCCGCCGAACCAGTTGCTTCCGCTCATATTAAGCTTCCCTTCCCAGCCCCAGACATTTCCCTGGTAGACGTCGTGGTCATCCACCTGGCAGATCGCCGGCCGGTGGCGGGTAAGCTCTCCAAAAGCCCAGTGCCAGAGATACCATTTGTAAAGGTAATCGTAGACCGGGAAACGGTCTGCGCGGTCAGGCTCAGTGGGTTTGCCTTCGTAGACCTGATCCCCGGTAAAGCAGAGCAGGTCGACTTTCCGCGCGGAGAGATTTTTTACTGTTTCGGCAAAGGGGAACCAGATATTGGCCGGTGTCCAGCGTCCCACAATCGGGCCCTTGTCTTTCGGGGCCGGTCCGGAGTCGGCTGTGCGGCCCATCACCCCCATGCCGGTGAAAGCTGCAAGGGAAAATACGCCTCCGATTTCCGGTTCAGCGGCAATCGTGCCCTCGTAATAGTATTTTTTGCCGCCCTGGCCGGGATATACGACACGGAAAGCCCGATCCTTATTGCTCCTCCAGCTTTCCACCCGGAAGCGGGCAGTATAGTCGGGGATAGTGATCCGCGCGCTGTCGGCTGGCTGCCAGTCCTGAACGCCGGAGCCTGTACCTTTGATTTCAAGATAGGCCTTGAGCGGGGAAGGGATACGGTTGCCAGGCTCGCTCTGATAAGCCACAGGAGCAAACTGGGCGGTCATCTTGAGCACACCGCGAGCTACCGAATAAAGGGTACCTGTGCATGGTCCGAAAGCGCGTTCGGGACGCGAACGCAGCTTTTCACCCCAGGCGCGGAATTCGCACAGGCGGATAGAGGGCTTACTCACCTTTTCGAGCGGGCTGAAAGAGAGCGCGAACGAACCCAGTACCTCGTATTCAGCACGGTTGTCGAGAGCCAGCTCAGCCAGCCTCTCACCGGTGGAGACATCGCTGAGTGAGAGGCGAAAATCGTAGGTGTTTGGCTCAGTTGACGGCTTGGCCTCGAACTTGAGTAAATACTCTTTGCCATTGCTGAAATCGGTTCGCTTTTCAACGCCCGAGCCGGCAAGTTCTGCATACTCCCGCACGGCGTGTTCGTTGCTGTTATCCAGGAAAGTCAGCCGGGGCTGTGGCCCGAGTTCGAGGAATGCCAGAATCCCACCGCCTTTACCGGAATTAGAATGCACAAGTGCCGCGGCTCTCCAGTCCAGCAGCCCTGCGCCTGCACCAACCAGGAAACCGACCCGGCAGGCAGAGGGTATTGATACCTCTGAGGACACTTTGACAGAGAGGGAGAAACCGGCCTGCTTGCCGGTTACCTCGCGGGTAATTGCGTGAACGGTACGCACCGGGAAACGCGGGTCGCCGTTGACAGGCATCAGGTAACCACCCTGCACCTCCCAGTCGGCGAGCCGGTTAGCCCAGAGGTTGGGACCGGCCCAGCGTCTGAATCGCACTCCATCCCAGTTCTCGACCAGGTTGGCACTGTCAGCCGGGCCGGATTTAAGAGCCGGAAGCACGGAAGGGCAAACCAGAAGAATAAACAGCAATTTGAGGACAGCTGAAAAAAGAACAGTCCCCTCCCTGTGACCGGAATCTCCCATGATGCTGCAAGATTGTTTCATTTTTTCTGTCTAGTAACTGTCTTACTTAACACCGAATTTGTCCGGATCAAAGGCGTGGTGCGTGCCCGGAGGAAACGGCCGTGGGTGGCGAAAACGGTGTGTTTCCGGATCGATGTCGAGTATACGGGCCATGGTAAGCCCCCACATCTTCTCTCTGACAGACTCCGGCACGTTGTTAGCATCGAGGAATTTCTGGAAGCGCTCGATGTTGCCGATCAGCCCCGAGGGCCTCTCATCCGTGCCGAATACGATATGCTCGAAAGCGTCGGGTCCGCCTCTAAGGGTATGCGCGGTTTCCTCGCCCTCTCCGGATTGCCACCAGAGGATTTTCGTGAAGCGCTGCAGGTCGTTGAGCTTGATCAGCTTATGCAGGGTGGAGCCGGTGATGTCGAAGAACAAATTGGGACTCCAGCGGCAGACCTCGGCAGCTTCCTCGTACCAGGGGTTGCCGAAATGGGCGCCCTGGATCACCGCACGGGGACACATCCTGGCGATCAGGTCTAAATAACCGGGCCGCATGCGCATGGATGAACCCAGCGAGGGCCTGTGGCTGATTCCCCGGCTGGAAATGCCGGTGTGAAAAATCATTACCAGGCCCAGGTGTTCGCACATGCGGTAAAGCTGATGGTATTTCGGGTCGTCCCAGTTTTTCTCCGGGCTGTGGAACTTCATTCCCACGCATCCGGCCTTATAAAATTTTTCAATCTCGCGGATAGCGTTCGGATCATCGGGATGTACGCGACCATAAGGGATAAAGACATCCGGGTAGTCTTCCGCTGCTTTCTTAATCAGTTCGAAATCTTCCATGAAAGTAAGCACACAGGCCATGGCGTTGTGTTCGCGGTAGATCCTTACCATGTCCTGCACCCATTGCTGATTGTAACCGGCATGGATGTGGGAGTCGATAATAAATCTCTTGGCGGACAAGACGGGCGTATTGAGGGCCATGGCAAAAAGAGCGGACAGGATCAGCAGACGGGCTTTCATGATACCTCCAGAGAAAGTGTTAATGAGACAATTGAGGGATATTTATTCAATGCTAGATACTTGAGAGAAAATAATCAAGTTTTTTTACCAGTTCCTCTACCAGAGAAGGCTTTTTTTCGACCAGGTTTTCATTCTCGTAAGGATCGGTTTCAAGATCGAACAGATAGGGTTCGCCTTGCCTGTCTATAAGGTATTTCCAATTGCCGTGCCGCACAGCACGCCAGTTGTTGTAATCCCAGAAAAGGGTCCGCTTGAGGGCGGAGCCTTGCGGGTCGCGGAATGCACCCGAGAGATCCAGACCGTCAAGTGGCCGTTCACCAATATCGGTTCCAACCAGAGCGGCGAAGGTGGGGAAGAAATCCAGGTGCGAACCGACCTGGGCGCTCACCACATCTGGAGGTATCACGCCGGGCCAGCGCATCAGGCAGGGAACCCGGATACCGCCCTCGAAAAGGGTTCCTTTCTCGCCCCGGTACGGCTCGTTGTTGCCCCCGTAATCGGGGTCGCCGCCGTTGTCGCTGGTGAAAATGACCAGTGTGTTTTCTGCCAATTTCAGACGATCGAGTGTGTCAAGCACCTTGCCTGCACCATTGTCCATGCTCGCCACCATTGCCGAATAGACGTTCCGGTCGTGGTCAGGGCCGTTGAATTTGGCGATCAGTTCATCAGGAGCCTGAAGGACATTGGCTGCGGCATCAGGGGCGTCGGCTTTGCCATAGTGGGGGGCGTTATGGGCCAGGTTGAGATAGAAAGGCCTGTTTTTATTGCGTTCGATAAAAGAGACCGCTTCAGCGGTAAAGAGGTCCGTGGAGTAGCCCTGCTCCTGAATCATCTCCACGTTGCGGTAAAAACACGGCTCGCTACGGTAAAGGTGGGTGAAATAATCGATACAGCCCGGGGTGAAACCGTAGAAATAATCGAAACCGTGGTTGGTCGGCAAAAAACGTCTGTTGCCGTGGCCGAGGTGCCACTTACCGACAAGTCCGGTGGCGTAACCCTCTCTTTTAAGCACTTCGGCAATGGTAATTTCATCGGCTTCTATGCCTCGCTCACTGTCTCTTTCGGAGGTTGGCATCAGCGGGCTGGTCAGCTTATGGCGCGAGCGTGCCGGAACCAAGCCGGTGAGCTGGCTGAAACGCGAGGGCGTGCAGACCGGGGAGCTGACATAGAAGTCGGTAAACCGCACACCTTGCCGGCTGATAGAATCGATATTGGGCGTGGGGATTTCGCTGCCGTAGCAGGAGATATCGCCCATTCCCAGGTCATCGGCGTTAATCAGCACGAGGTTGGGCGGGCGTGAAATCCTGTCGGATTTCCCGCAGCTGGCCGCAGCCGCGGCCAGCGCAGCGCTTGCAGCGCTGCCGCCCAACCGCCCGAGGAAGCTGCGGCGATTTAGTGTTTCATATTCTTTCAGCATTTCAAGATCCTTTTAGAGCTGATTGACTAAGAGTGTTTCAGTAGTAAAGGCACAGCATGAAAGGAAAGCCTCCTTTCTGGATCACGGATAGCACGGATAAAACATTTGATCTCACGGATGCTCCATAACCAAGCCTAAAAACATGGATGGGCGGGGAAGGGACCAGTGTGATCCGTGCAGCATCTGTGTAATCCGTGATTACCTTCTACTGCGTAACTTTGCAAGCAGCCGCAGGATTTCGATATAAAGCCAGATCAGGGTCACCATCAGGCCGAATGCGGCATACCACTCCATGTATTTAGGCGCTCCGCCTGCTGCTCCGTTTTCGATAAAATCGAAATCGAGCACCAGGTTCAAGGACGCAATCACGACAACGAACAGGCTGAACCCGATTCCGAGAAAGCCGCTGTCGTGGATGAAAGGCATTCGTACCCCGAAAAAGCCAAGAACGAGTGTTGCCATGTAAACCAGGGCGATTCCTCCGGTTGCAGCGAACACCCCGAGCTTGAAATTCTCTGTGACCTTGATCAGGCCGGACCTGTAGGCCACCAGAAGGGCGAACAGGGTGCCGAAAGTGAGCGCCACGGCCTGGATCACTATTCCCGGGAACCGCGCCTCGAACACTGCCGAAAGCCCGCCGAGAAAAAGTCCCTCGAGAAGAGCATAGATCGGCGCTGTCAAGGGAGACCACACTTTTTTAAACACAGTTACCAGGGCAACCACAAACCCGCCGAACAGTCCTACCAGAATCCACGATGAGACCGCCGCAGGGTTGCCGGTCTCAAAAAACTTGCCCCAGGTGAAAGAAGCCGCTGCGAGCAGGATCACCAGCATCAGCGCTGTCTTGTTCACCGTTCCCTGGACAGTCATTACCCGCGTGGTGTCCACGGGCCGGGCCAGGCCGGTGAATGTTTTGGCATTGAGCGCGGGGTTGGCCGTTCTCATCATGATAGTGCCCTTTCAGTTGGAGGTTATGATTAAAATGCTTAGGGGTTTGCAATGAAATTAAGTTAAATCCCCAAGTTCACGGCATTCCGTGACCGTCTGAGTTCTGGATCACGGATAGCACGGATAAAACATTTGATCTCATGGATGTCCCGTATCCCACCCCCCAAAATTTGATGGGTGGGTGGAGGGAACCGTGTGATCCGTGCAACATCTGTGTAATCCGTGATTCCGTTAGGCAAGGCATGTGGTGCCTCACCATGACTACCGGTAATCCTTCCCCTCCCGGCTCCCATTACAAGATTCCTGCCAGGCAAGAAGAACTTCTTTCATTTTACGGACAATTTCCGGTTTCTCAGCCGCAAGGTCTGTGGTCTCGCCGGGGTCTTCGAGAATGTCGAACAGCATCCAGGCCTCGATCTTTCCAGGGCGGATCAGCTTGTAGCGGTTGCCGATCAGGGCCATCCTGTCCCTGAACTCGAACGCTATCGGCTCCGGGCGTTCACGCATCCGGCCCTCGATTGCGGGCAGCAGGCTTATCCCGTCAAGAGGCTGCGGCTGGCCCTTGATCTCGAGACCAAGGATATCCAGCACGGTGGGATAATAGTCCGAGGTGCAGCAAGGCATATCAAGCGTAAGAGGTTGCTTGATTTTACCCGGCCATTCGAGAAGGCCAGGCACACGAACTCCGCCCTCCCAGAGATCCCGCTTGCGGCCGCGAAAAGGTCCGGCTGAGCCGTAACCGCCGTGCGGGAAAGGCATGCCGGATGTGCCCTCGGGGCCGTTATCGCTGCAGAAAGTGACCAGGGTGTTCTCGGCCACGCCGAGAGCTCGCAGTTCCTTGCGCAGGCGGCCCAGTTGCTCATCCATGGCGGTGATACAGCCGTAATAGTTCTGCAGCGGCTCCTCCAGCTCAGCGTAGAGCTTTCTGTATTCCGGACCTGCCACTATCGGAAGGTGGGGCGTGTGGAACCAGACCACCGCCAGGAAAGGCTTTCCGCGGCTGGCTGCATTCCGGACAAACGGGATAACCCGGTCCATGATCACGCGCGAATCATCCCCTTCCAGGTTTTCGGTTTCCCGCGTGCCGTCCTTTTTCCAGTACCAGGTGCCATAAGTTTCACCGGTTTCGGGGTGTTTCATCGGGTCCCAGGTCGGCACCTTGGCCTCGGTGGAGAAACACTCGTCGAAGCCGTTGAGCCAGGGCGGTGAGTAATGCTGTACGTGCTCCGGGCGGCCGCCCCGGTTGCTTTCCACAATTGTCTTTGTCATGGTTCCCAGGTGCCACTTGCCGAAATGCCCGGTAGTGTAGCCCTGAGTCTTGAGAGCCTCAGCCAGGTTGATCTCCTCGGGCGGCATATGGCCGATATTTGCGCTGAAAACCCCATAGCGGTACGGGTGACGGCCGGTGAGACAACTGCCCCGCGTGGGGGAGCATACCGGCGCAGCGGAATAAAACCTGTTGAACTGGACTCCGCTGGCTGCCATCTCGTCGAGAATGGGTGTCTGAATGAGGGGATGGCCGTTGTAGCCTGTATCACCCCAGCCCAGGTCATCGGCCATGACCAGCACGAGGTTGGGCGGGCGTGAAATCCTGTCGGATTTCCCGCTGCAGGCCGCGGCTGCGGCCAGCGCAGCGCTTGCAGCGCTGCCGCCCAACCGCCCGATGAAGTCGCGGCGGCTGATCTGGGGACCGAGGCCCATAACTTACCTCCTCGTTTTTACATCATCATACCATTTGCGGCACAGCTCGCTCAGGCGCTTTGCAAGTTCCGGTTTCGACTCGGCAAGGTTGTGCTTTTCATCAGGATCGGCAGACAGGTCGGCCAAAAACACCTCAGGCAGGGATTCGTCCTTCTCGAAACTTTCCTTGCCATTGAGAGTCAGTTTCCATATGCCCTCCCGCACAGCGAGTTGGTCTCCGTACTCCCAGAACATACTCTCATGCGGGGTTTTCGCTTTGCCCAGCGCGGCTGGAAGGATGTCGCAGCCGTCGATAATCCTGTCTTTGGGCACCTGCGCACCCGCGATGCCCAGGAAAGTGGGCAGGATATCTATCGCCCCGCCGAGTTGGTTGCAGGTTGTGCCGGCCGGGATTGTGCCAGGCAAGCTCAGAATTGCCGGCATGTGGATCCCGCCGTCGTAGAGCCCCCCTTTCCAGCCCCGGTAGAGATCGTTGCTGCCGCCGTGATAAAACTGGCCGGAATCATTGTGAAGGCAGCGCTTTTCGATCGTGGCACCGTTGTCGCTCTGGAAAAAGATAACCGTATTCTCCAGCAGGTCCTTCTCTTTCAGCACTGCCATGATCTCACCGATACTGTCATCCACAGTGGAGACCATTGCGGCCTGCTGCCTCCGGTGCCATTCGAGGTGCTTGAAACGCTCGAAATACTCCTTTGGAGCGTGCATCGGATAGTGTGGAGAATTGTAAGCCACATACATGAAAAACGGCTTCGTGCTGTTTTCCCGAATAAAGCGCTTGGACTCGCGGGTGATAATATCAGTGAAATAAGTCCCGTTTTCCCAGATCTCCTCGTTATTTTTCCACAGATCGTGCACAGGGTAGATCCCGGCACCCATTTCCCAGTACATGATATGCGAGTAGTAGTCGATACAGCCGGCCAGGAACCCGTAGTAATCATCGAACCCCTGGGAGTTGGGCCGCGATTCACTCGCAGAGCCGAGATGCCATTTGCCGAAAACACCGGTGCGGTAACCGAGGCCCTTGAGTGCGGTGGCGATAGTGATTTCATCCTCGTAAAGGCCCGGGGAGTTGCGGTTTGCCCGAAGGATACGGCTCACACCGGTGCGCTGCGGGTAGCGTCCGGTGAGCAGTGCCGCCCGCGATGGGGAGCAGACCGGTGAGGCGCTGTACCAGTTGGTGAATCGCACCCCGCTGGCTGCCAGGGCGTCGATATTCGGAGTCTCGAAATCAGTGGCCCCGAAACAGCTCAGGTCTCCGATTCCCTGATCATCGGTGTAGAAAATAATGAAATTTGGCTTTTTCCCGGCAGCGAAAGCTTTGCAGTTTGACAGGATACTCCCGGCGGCCACAACTCCGGCTGTGCTCAGACAAAAGAAATCACGGCGATTCATGTTCTCTTTGCTTTTCATTGCAGGGCCCTCGTGAGGATTGCTGTTAATATGGACGTGATTGTTTTGTTAAATACGTTCAATGAAACCGGCTGTTGAAAGTACTTCCGTCAGGAGTTGCTAAAAACCGTAAGCTAAGCTCTATTTTACAGGACCAGGAGTAATCTGTAGCTGGAAGATAAAACCGGTCTTTTAAATCTGAAATGTTTAGTTCACCAGAGGCGAAGGACGCATTTCCCACCTAGGTCTGCTCTCATGAAAAGCGAATTCTTACTATCCGGACAGGTATTTGACCTCTTCTCTGCCTTTGGCTTCATCCACAAAATAGAATAAAATTCCGCCAGCGATAAAAAGGATCACAATAGATGTAATGCTGACTCTTAAGGCGAAATCTTCAGAGTAACCTATAGTTGTCACAAGCATGCCTACCCCGCCTATTAGAACAGGACCGATTACGGCGGCGAATTTGCCGAGCATATTGTAGAAGCCGAAATACTCGGCTGATTTGTTTTCAGGAATTATTTTCGCATAGAACGAGCGGCTCAGTGCCTGGATTCCCCCTTGAAACATCCCGACAATAACAGCCAGGATGTAGAATTCTTTCACACTTTGCATGAAAGCAGCCCATATACAAACGAATACGTAAGCTGCAATGCCGATAAAAATGGCGCGCTTGGCACCGATTCTACCAGCGAGATAGCCGAAACCTAGGGCACAGGGGAAACCGACGAACTGAGTGATAAGCAGCGCAACAATTAAAGGATTCCGGTCAAAGCCAATCGATTGGCCGTACCTTACTGCCATACGTACCACTGTATCCACACCATCGATATACAGCCAGTAGGCGACAAGGAAAAGAAAGACTGTTTTCAGATGGTGAATCTCTTGAAAAGTCTCCTTAAATTGGGTATAACCCGCTTTCACCATTTTCAGGCCGGATTTAGCCTCTCCGTACCTTGGTTCCTTGACAAACAGAAAGATCGGAACCGAAAATACCGCCCACCAGATACCAACACAGAGAAATGCAAACTTCACAGCCTCTGTATCGCTTGAGAAACCGAATGTTTCATGACTGAGAACCATCCAGACATTTAACGCGAAAAGAAGGCCACCGCCCAGATAGCCCAGGGAATAACCCAATGCAGAAACAAAATCCCGCTTCTTTTCGGAGGCGACGCCTGTGAGCAATGAGTCATAGAAGATATTTCCGCCTGAAAAGCCGATGCAGGCGAAGATATACAGGATGATAGCCATGGGCCAGTTGCCCTTTGAAACCAGGTAAAGAGCGGAGGTCATCACCAGACCCATATAGGCAAAAAACATCAGGAATTTCTTTTTTGCCGTTCCTTTGTCCGCAATGGCCCCCAGAAGTGGGGCAAGCAAAGCCACAATAAGACTCGCAATAGAATTTGCCATACCCAATCTGGCTGTAGTTACCGTTTGTTTTACTCCTGGGCTCCAGAATTCCTCCAGAAAAACGGGAAAGAATACGGCCATTACTGTAGTGGCAAAGGCAGAGTTGGCCCAGTCATAGATGCTCCATCCGAGGATGGCTTTGCGGCTGTCAAGTTGCATGGCGCAGCTCCCTTTCCCGGATAGTTTTCAGCCAGCGGCCTAGAATTTTTTCTTCGGTGCCCTCCGGAGGAATGGGGGGAAGAATTTCGGCTTCCAGAGGGCCGAGGTTTATTCCAGGGTGCATCCGAGAAAGAATTTTTTCCATGCCCCGCAGGTGTACGGGAACGAGCGGCACCCTGCACTTGAGAGCCAGTAAGGCTGCACCGAGTTTTGGCTCGTCCACTTTGCCGTCGATCGAGCGCTTGCCCTCAGGGAAAAGAATGAGCGGATAACCTAACTTGAGGATCTGTTCTGCGTAATGAAGAGACTTGGCAGTGGTTTCGACTGTGCCGGTCTTGATCACCCGTGCACGGTAGCTGATCTGCGCAAAAGGAAAACGGTTGAAAATGCCGGCTATTGCCAAAGAAAAGAGGCGCTTGCTCACATTCCTGGGAACCAGCGCGTGGATCAGCAGGGCGTCGATATAGGAAACGTGATTCGGCGCGATAATATAAGCACCCTCACAGGGAAGATTCTCGATTCCGGTGATACGGGCACCGAACAGCAGGCGGAAAATCAGCTTGAACTTGAATCGGAACACCAATCGTAAAAGCTGACCCCAGGCTCCCTCTTTAAGGTCCACCAGCTCTGCCAGGGGGGTGAGGATTCTCCGTTTTCTCAAACCCTCCTCTTGCGTTGCGCCCGCCTCTGCTGCCTTCAGAAACGGACGAAGGTCATCTACAGTGAGCACGACGCTGGCCTGCTCATCAGTGAGAGCCGCGCCGAATCGGGTTTCGAAATCAGAGAGGAAATCAAGCTTGGCAATGGAGTCCAGACCGAGGTCGAGTTCGAGATTTTCTCTTCCTGTAACGTTTCTGTCCAGACGCAGTTTCTGCTTGACAAACACCAGCAGTTCATCCTGCGGTTCCTGCTCCTGGCCGAATGTCTGGGTTGCTGGAGCGACTTTCTTGCTTTCGGCTTCCAGGGTTTCCATGATCGCATAGCGTTTCAGTTTACCCAGCCGTGTCCTGGGCAACGGGTCCTTGAACAGGAGGATTTCGTTAATCCGCTGGTAGGAGGGAAGCCCGACAGAGAGATTTTCGATCTCGAACTTGATTTCCTCGTAGATGCGCGAGATCTTTCTCCGCTGAATTTCCTCGCGATCCGGAACGACCACTGCTGCCAGATGTTCGCCTTTTCGGTCGGGCCTCAAGCAGATACAAATCTCTTCGATCAGGCTGCCGCGCGAGTAAACTTTCTCCAGTCCTTCCGGATAGATGTTTTTCCCTGAGGGCAGAACGATCATCTCCTTTGACCTTCCGCACAGGTAAAGATTTCCCTTGCCGTCCAGATAGCCCAGATCCCCGGTGCGGAACCAGCCCTCGAGGAACGCCTGCTCGTTGACTTCCGGGAGGCGCCAGTAGCCAAGCATCACGTTAGGCCCGCGAACCAGCACCTCTTTTTCATCCAGGGCCGGGTCTGTTTGCTCGAACTTGATTTCCACACCTGGAGCCGGCTTTCCCACCGACCCGAAAACAGGTTTGCGCAGCGAATTGATAGTTGCAATCGGTGCTGTCTCACTCAGGCCGTAAGCCTCGAGGATTCTGAAACCCAGCGTTGCCAGATCGCGGTGGATAAGGGAATCCAGCCGTGCCCCTCCGCAGGCGAAGAACCGGAGGGCGGGAAGGTTCAGGTGCACTTTCCGTATCAAAAACCGCCCCGGGCGAAACCCTCTCTCTATTCCCAGGCTCCCGAGCTTGAGCAGCAGCCTGAAAACAGCCTGCTTGAAAAAATTCTCTTTCTTGACGGTAGAGAGTATTCTATCATGCATCGCCTGGAGTACCCGGGGAACGACAACTATGATCGTGGCCCGCTGCTGGCGGGCCGCCTCCATAATATCGGAGCCCTTGAACGAGCGGGGATAGATCACTGTTGCCCCGACACAGAGCGGAGTGAGCAGTGTAGTGGTGAACGGATAAACGTGGTGAAGGGGCAGAAGGTTGAGCATACGATCGGCCGCACTGATCAATCCTCTGGTAGAAGCCAGCGTCTCGACATTGTGTATAAAGTTCTTCTCGCTGAGCATTACTCCTTTCGGTCTGCTTGTCGAACCCGAGGTAAAGATTATCGAAACCGGCTGATCCCCCCTGACCGGCTTTGCTTCAAAGCTTATTTCAGCAGGACTCAGGTCAAGGGATTGGAGTTCTATTACCAGGGGAACGCTGTTTTCGAATCGAGTTGAGAGCTTGCTGTCACAGACTGCGGCCGCTGGTTCGAGAATCGAGAGAATGTTACCGAGTTCCTCGTCTGAGATTTCAGGATCGATAGGGGTGACGGTTTGCCCTGCCAGGTGGATCCCGAGGCAGGCGGAGGCCCACTCAGGGCTGTTGGCACCGGAGAGCACAACTATGGAGCCTGTCGGAAATTCAGTTAGAGCAAGTTTTTCGGCCAGACGGCAGGCTCCTGACCAGATACCGCCGAAAGTGACCTCTTTCACGCCTGGGGAGGAATAATCGATAAATGCGGCTTTGTCGCGATACCGGGCGGCGGTTGCTGCGATCATTTGAGCCAGACGAGCCATGAAATCCTCCTCAGAGGGTTTCTGTCAGCTTGTAATCAGTTTGGTAAAATTAAAGCATTGAACTGATTGGATCAATAAAGAAGGCAAATTGGGTGCTGGGTTGGATTAAATCTTTGAGTTGACTAGATAAGTAGCCGGAAAAAGGGGTGTTAATCTACTCCGAAAATAATGGACCAAAGGTACGTTATTCCCTGGTTTCGGTAAAAACCACCCACAGGGGCGCACGGCCGTGCGCCCCTGCATAATATGGAACCTTATTTCCGGGACACTACATTAGCCTGAATTATTCATAAATTAATAAGAGGTGATGTTTTCCCATGGCTCGGGGGGCGGCGGGCGCATGAAATGCGCACCGTTGCGCAAGCGCAACGGGCGGTGCGACTGAAGTCGCACAGCCGCCGCCCCCTCCCCCGGTAGCTGATAAAATGCTGAAAATAAGTGATCAGCACTGTCAGGGTCTGGCTTTCATGAAAAAAACGGGCTAAATACATCCCCTGAAATTCAATTCTTCGGCCAGTTCTCTGACAGCATGCACCACGACATCCTGCTCTTTGATTGTGAGTTTCGCATACAGCGGCAGGCTGACAGTGCTTGCACCGATAGCCTCTGCGGTGGGGAAGGCGCCTTTACGGAAACCGAATTTCTCTTTGAAAAACTTTTGCAGGTGAACCGGGATGTAGTTTATTGAAACCCCTATACCCCGCGCCTTTATCTGCCTGACAAACTCCTGCCGCCTGTCCGGGGGCACGAGGATTGTGAACAGGTGCCAGCCGTGGCGGCAGTTCTGGATCAGCCGCGGGATTTTTACACCCGGAACACGTTCGAGTTTTTTACTGTAACGGGCGGCAAGCCGCGTCCTTTTGCGTAGAAATTTTTCCACCCGTTCGAGCTGCCCCAGCAGAAGTGCAGCCTGAATATTGCCCATATTATATTTCCAGCCCATCATCGTGATTGCATAACTCACCTCATCTTTGCCATATCTCTCTGCGGCGGATTTGTCCATCCCGTGGTGGCGCATGCGTCGAATGTCGCAGGCGAGACGTTCGCTCCGGGTGGCCACAGCACCGCCCTCCCCGCAGGTGATACTCTTGGTGGGGTAGAATGAGAAACAGGCCGCATCTGAGAGTTCACCCACCCTCACGCCATCGCGTTCGGCCTCCAGAGCATGGGCCGCATCCTCCACCACGGCCAGGCCATGGCGGTCGGCGATCCGGCGGATGGCGTGCATGTCGCACATCTGGCCGTAGAGGTGAACCGGCAGAATAGCCTTCGTGCGCGGGGTGAGAGCTTCCTCGATCAGCTCCGCATCCAGATTCCCGGTTTCAGGCTCGACATCGACAAACACTGGCGTGGCCGAGGCCTGCATCACGGCCAGGGCAGTGGCAGCGAATGTCATCGGGGTGGTGATTACCTCATCTCCAGGCCCGACTCCGAGGCCGGTAAGCGCAAGCTGAAGAGCAGCCGTACAACTGGTCACGCCCACCACATGAGGAATGTCAAGGTAAGCGGCGAATTCTTTCTCGAAACGCTCCACCTCTCTGCCTGTGGTCAGGAAAAGTCCGCGAAGGACCCGGTTTACTTCCCTGATTTCACGCACACCGATATTATGCCTGAAAAACTCTATCTTTTGCATGAGTTCTTAGAACCCGTATCAATCGCGTTGAATTCGAATCATTGGCCGATAGAATGCCAGAATCGGATTCCTGCGGGTTAAATTTAGACAAATATAAACTGAATAAGGAATATTATCATTGTCAATGATCATCTTGGACTAATCTGAATCGAAAGGCCGGGCGTGAGTGAAGTTTCCGTGAGGATATCCCGGAGTGAAGGTGTAAACCGGAGGCAGGGAATTTACACCTGAACAGCATCAGAGAGAATTTTTCTCCCCACTTGTAACACAGCCGGCATACCGGCTGACAGGCAATAGCACTTTTTTTTATTTTAGCGGAGGGAAGAGTTCTAATTGTCGCAGCCGCCGAGTTCCCTGAGCTGAACATACGTGCAGATCTCGTACCCGGTACCTGTCAGGCTAATCAGGTTCAGCCGCTTTTTAGTGAACGAAACTTTAACCGGGATCAGGCACGGCGGGGGTTAATACTCGCGCCGCAAAAGCGGTCTCAAGTGAGGACCAGCGAAGTGCTCACACCTGCTTCAGCCTGCTTGTTTCGTGGAATGAATAAACCCTCGGGCACTCCCAGCGCCTCTTTTTTGATCGGGATCGCATGGCGCGTGTTATAGTTTGTATCCACCAGCACGAGTTGCTTTCCCTTGCAGTTGGCCGTATTAATCACCAGTGGTCCCTGGAGGTTGGCGGTCATCCGGAAAGGATCGTGGCTGATCGAGGTGATCACACAGATAATCAGATCCTTGATGTTCTTGGCGTCGATGACTGCCAGTTCCTGCCTGCGAGCCGATATCTTGTAATCGGGGAAAAACAGCGCGGGATCTGCGATCACGAATGCAAGCTTTGGATCCTTGATTGATTGCAGCCAGAAAAAGGGGGAATTTTTTTCCTTGTTATAGATAAAGAATCTCTTGCAGGCTGCAAAGCCGACCAGTCCTTCCGGAAAAGTCAGGATGTCCTTCTCCTTGACCTCGAGAGTTCCGAATCTTGTAGAGTTTACTTTCAAAGCTGCCTCCGTTTTTTTTATAGTGTAAATCCTTCGGTTTTTCAATTATTCTCGCTGGCTAAGATCAATCATTGCTCAGAGAAAATCGAGCAGGGAGGGCATGATAATCCTGCTTGCCGCTCCAAGTGCTGCATTGAAAGCGTTTTCCTGTGCGGCCAGCTCGCTTATCGCTTCAACCACATCCAGGTCCTCGACTCCGCTCAGGATTTCAGTGTTGCTCAAGTTGCTGTCCAGTCCGCGGTCCTGGGTAGTGTCGAGCTGGTTTGCCCGGGCGCCGATTTTAGTTCTCTGGTTCAAAATCCTGTTGAGCCCTTGTGGGAATTTGTTCAGGGTTTTCTGGATATCCTGCTGATTATTTTCCAACAACGCGTTACGCAGGAAAAACAGGTTGCCCAGTATATCCTCGCTTCCTGTAAGTCCCAGCAGGTCGGCTGTTTTATCGAAAATCGTGGTGCCGTCCGGATAGACCTTGTTCGATCCATCCGGATTTTTCAGCGTGATTTTAGTAGCCATCAGCGTAGTGCCGTTTATCCGGCTGCGCAGGGAAATTCCCGTGCCGGCATCATTGATCGAGGCGACCACCGCTGCGGCCGAGGTATTGATCAGGGCGAGAAGGTCGTTAATTGTTTCCGCGTTGCTCAGATCGACAGCCACATCCCTGTCTCCGTTGGCGATCCTGATCTTGCCCGGAATAAATGTCCCGCCGTTAAGCAGGCTGAGGTTGGTGCTCGTGGTAATGAGTGGATCGAGAGCCGAACCCACGATCCTGTCGCTGCCCACCACGCTTACCCCGCGAATCCCCAGGTCCGCTGCAGTCGTGCCGTCGGCGGTATCCTCGATCTTGATCAGACCCCTTTCGGTGATCAGCTTTATCTGGCGGGTAGAGCCGTCCTCCAGGGTGAGGCTAACCGTTCTGTTCGCAAGGTCCACGGATTCGATCCGGCCAACCAGCTGTTCTTCCCCGGTATCGGGACTTTCAACCAGGGCCACGGTACGAGCGGAAAAATCGCCGCTGGGGCTTATTTCCCCGTTGACATGCATCGACTGGCCGATAAAGAAATTGTCAACCGGCTGCTGGCTGAGAACATTGTATAAAATGCCGTCCGGGGTGCGGAGTGATATCTGGCGGGTTTCCTTATCAATCGTTTCGATAATTCCGGCGAGAGAAATCTCTCCCGCTGCAGGCTTGGGAACCACATCCATGTGGCTGGCAATCTCGCTCCCGTCTATGGATTTGAAGACATTAACCACAATAGCCTCTCCGGCAGCGAGATCGTTTATATCCGCACTCAGCGCGCCGGTGGTGGTAATTTTCTGGATTATCGTGTTGGGTATGATTTTATCGATAATCGAAATCCCCTGCTGGTCCGGGGACAGCTCGGCAACAACGTTTATCAGACCCTGGCCCTCGGCCCCGATCTCGTTGATCAGGTTCAGAACGCCCTGGATTGTGTTGACACCAGTGATATCGATATATTGCACATTGCCCAGGGAATCGGTGATTTTGATCACTCCGGAGGCCACTCCACGGCCCTTGTTGAGGTCGTTCAGCCGGGTTTCTCCATCGACTGCAGGCAGAAGTTTGCTTTCGGCTCCAATAGGATTGACCGGGTCAACCAGCACGTTGCGGCTTCCCTGGATGCCGAGCAGAGTGGCGGTAAAGCTTCCTATGCCGTCGGTGATTTTCAACGTTCTTCCACCTACTGTGCTGGTGACCGAAATGCCCGTTCCCTGGTCGTTGATCCTCGCATCGAGGTCGAGTCCGGATTCTTTGATAATCCGGATTATGTCTCCTGCAGTGGCGGCTTTAGTTAAATTAATCGCACCGCGTTTCGGGCCGTTTTCCACAACTATTTCACCCAGATCGAATCCCCGAGCACGATTCATCAGCGAGATCGGAGTATCCTCGGTGATATTCGGATCGAGAGATTCTCCGAAATAGATATTGCCTGTGGCTCCACCTTCAGGGGTAAGGATTCCCAGGTCTCTTGCCGCATGCGTATTCTCGCCGAACTCGGTTATCCTGATCGTTCCCTCGACCATTGCCGAGGTTCCGTCGACAATCAGGATCCCGTTGCCGCCGGTGTTTATCTCGGCACGGATATTGGTGCCCGCCTGGTTGATCAGTTCGCGCACGTCTGTGAGAGTTTCCGCATGAGAGATATCGATAACCGCGCTGTTTCCAACTCTATCGGTAATCTTGAACTTACCCAGCTCCACACCGCTGCCTCGATTGAGACAATCGAGATGGGTAGTCAGCTCGAGCGGTGCGAGGTCCCGTCCGGTGAGCACGTTCGAACCCTCTTCAGATTCACCGAGAATTCCCAACTGGCGGGCAACTCGCCAGTTTCCGAGATCTTCGATCTCGATCCTCTGGCCTGAAATGTAGTCATTCGGCAATGAGGTATCCTCAACCACCAGGGCTCGCAGGTTCTCATCAATCGTGACATTAATCGCCATCCTTCTGCCGTCCAGATCGTTAGCATTGGAGAGTCGGAAGGCAACATCCTCAAGAGTTTTCGCTTCGCGTAAATCTATCCTGGCAATCTGGCCGGACCGATTGGTCACCTGGATGAATCCTTCATCCACCCCGGTGCCATGGTTGAATTCAACCAGCTTGCGCTTACCCAGGGGAATCGACCTTTCCACATAAGAGAAAAGATTGGAGTGTCCACCCAGGTCAGCCACAACTGTTGGTATAAGGATGGAACCTGGGATATTGGTGCTCAATGTAGTTCCACTCTCGATTTCAAAATTCAACTCGCCGGAGTCGCCCAGATAAGTAAGCCCTGTTTCTGTCTGCTTGTAAGGCTCAACAAGAGTCTCGAAACCGGCGAACAGGTAGCGATTCCCGACCCGTGTATTGAGAAGGTCCACGAACTGGTCGATCAGTGCGGTTAGCTCCTGGGCCACGGCCGTGCGGGTGCGGTAGTCAGCGGTGACATTGGCCTGGCTGATCGCCAGATCCTGGGCCCTCATCAGCAGCCCGCTGATATCATCGAAAACATTGTCGGTATAGTTGATCTGGGTCTCTCCCTGTTCCATGTTGCGTAAATGTTGGTTTGTTTCCGATAACCTTGTGCGCAAGCGCATTGCCGTGGAGGTACCTACCGGGTCATCGGAGGGCCGCAAAATCCTCTTCCCGCTGGAAAGGTGGGACTGGATTTTCATCAGCCTGTCCACATTTCGGTTCAAATTGGAGAGAACCACGTTGTTTAGCAGATTCTGTGTAACCCTGAAAGACATATTTTGTTGCCCTTATTAAATAATCTCTACCTCTGTAACTATAAGATCAGTGCCGGCCTTGAGGTTTTCCTCTGAACAGCTTGGTTAATCTTGTTAAATCTTGTTCGGACGCGCCGGCTGCACGCAGGTTTTCCTGCTGGATTTTCTCGTAAATTTCCTGACGGTGAATCGCCACATCCCTGGGCGCTTGTACACCGATTTTAACCTGTTTGCCCTGAACCTCTAACAGGGTGACTTTGATCCCGTCGCCGATAGCGATACTCTCTCCTAACTTCCTTGTTAGAATAAGCATATATCATCCTTGATATGAGAGAATAGCCTGTGTTGCCGTATCTTAAAAAGAACTTGAATGGTAAAGCTTTTTGCTGCTTGTTTTTCACCTTTCGGTTAAGGTTGAAAATGGACTAATATTTTCCCAGAAGGACAACTATTCCCAACAGCTCGTTCACTGTGGTAATTACGCGTGCATTGGCTCCGAAAGCCTTCTGGAAACGGATCATGGAGACCAGTTCCTCGTCCAGGTTCACCCCGATTATCGATTCGCGGAAGTTCTCGACATGTTCGACCACTCTTTCCTGGTTTGACAGCTGTGACTGAACGCTTTCGGACTCCAGCCCGAGGGTGCTCACCAGGCTGCCGTAAAAGTCCTCGAAAGTGAAGCTGTCGTTGTTGAGCACACCTTTGTTGCGCAGCTGGGCCATTTCCAGGGCGTTGTTGTTGTCGCCCGGAGCACCGGATTTCGAGGCCGCGATATTGCCCGGGTCGTTTGCAATTTCTGGGGTGAGGGCGATTGTCTGGGCATCGGTCCCTTCAAAGAAGTCTATCCCGGTTTGCGGTGAAGATCTGCCTCCCTTCAATCCATAACCCTGGCGATGTACCTGGTTGAATTCCTCTATGAAAGTACTGGCTAATAAGTCTATTAGGCCTTTGAGATTGGGAATAAGTCGATCGCGTATATCGAGCATCCCGTGAAGTTTGCCGGATGAAATCTTCATCTCGGATCTGGTCTCCGGGTTGATAATCTTGATCATTTCTTTGCCTTCAACATTCTCGGAAAGGATCTCAAGCTGGTTAACCTCACCGATCACCACGAAACTCTGCCCGGCTATCGATACAGTCGTGCTGCCGTTGGCCGGATCCTCGTTGGCTGACATATCGACCAGCCTGGAGAGCTGATCCAGAAGCAGGTCCCGTTTGTCGCGCAGATCGTTGGCTTCCTTGCCGAGCGCCTCGGTTGAGGCGATCTGGAGATTAAGTTTGCCCACCTGCTGGAGGATTACATTGATCTTGGAAACATTGTCAATAATCTCGAAATTTTTGTTTTCGCTGATCTTTTCCAGTTGCGACCAGGTTTGATTGAACATCCGGGCCAGGGCGCGACCCTGTTCCCTGACAGTGGTGCGCACTGAGGAACTTTCTGGATTGGTGGTCAGATCCTGGAGGCTATTGAAAAAATTCTTGATCGCGTTGTGCAGACCCAAATCGCTTGGTTCGTTCAACAGCCCCTCGATTAGCTGCATGGATTCGGCCTGCTTTTCGAGATCACCCAGCAGATGGTTTTCAGCGCGGACCTGCCTGTCGATAAAGGCATCCCTGAAACGAGCGATCTTGCTCACGTTGACCCCTGTGCCGAAAATGCCTTCCTTGACTTTGAGCGGTTTATTGCTCTCGAGAATAATCTTCTGACGGGTGTAGCCCTCGGTATTGACATTGGACACGTTATGACCCGTCACATTCAGGCCCTGTTGGTTCGCCCGAAGGCCGCTCAGGCCGATAAACAATGCGTTTTGTAAAGTAGGCATCTTCTTTCTTCTTATTCGGCGGAGATTTCAACTGTCTCCGAATGCGCAGGACTCAAACTTTCTGGTCCAGCACTTTGTGCATGTTCGCTTTCGCGCTTTTTTTCCCGCTTCCCTCATAGAGGTTGCGGTTAAGCCTGGCAAGTTCGAGTAGCAGCTTCAACTGGTCGTTCACCAGTTTTCTCGAATTGTTGATAATAGACTCGTTCTGCTCTTTCATCGAGCTCACTTTGCCGCTGGCTGTCCTGATCCGGCTGGCGAGTTTTTCGAACCGTTGGGGCCACTCGCCTCCAAGGCTTTCCGCCAGCCGGCGAAGGGACAGCTTTTCTGCTGCCTGCTTGCCGGCAATCTCGCTTACCAGGGCAATCCGTTTTTTCTCACGCTCCAGATTTTCCCGGGCCAGGCGTTTCTGCTGGCGGATAGTTGCGCTAAAGGAGGGAAAATCCCATTTCAGCAGCGCGGCCTGCTGGAGGCGAAGGCATTCGTATAGCTTCTCAAGGCCCTCTGCTATCTCAGCCAGCAGAGTGTAAAGTTTTTCCGCGCTTGCTTTGGGTTTCTGCTTGCTGGCGGTTTTCATAGTTTCATCTCTGATGTGGAGAAGCTTTTAAGGCGGCTTTTCAATGCCGCCACTCTTTTCACGTAATTTATGGTCTCGGGGTAGGGAGGCACGCCATTGTACCGCTTGACTGCAATCACTCCTGCGTTGTATGCTGCCAGGGCGAGGGTTTCATCCCCGCCGAAACTCTCCAGCAGTTGTTTCAGGTAGCGGGTCCCCCCTTCGATATTTTCCTCCGGATCAAAAACATTCCGCACCCCGAGAGAATCTGCAGTTTGCGGCATAAGCTGCATCAGACCCCTGGCGCCGGCCGGACTGACCGCTTGAGGGTTCCCCGCGCTTTCCTGCATGATCACCGCGGCTACCAGCGCCGGATCAATCCCATGTTTTAAGCAGGCATTCTCGATCAGCTGCCTGAACCTGTCGACTGCCCAGCCGCCAGGGTTCTCTTCAGCAGAAGCCGGAACAGGCGGTTCGATTTCCCCGGTGTCTATCGGCTGAATTTCTTTTCCGACTGTTTCTCTGCTTCCTGAATCGGACCTGGCAGGCGGCACCTCCCTGTGCCGATCTATGTGCTTGGAAAGCTGTTTGTAGATCATGTCTGCCAGGCCGATTGGACTCTGCTCGCTTACCTTTATCGCCAGTTTTTCATGAAACATGCCTTGCCAGGTTTCCATTGCCGGGGATTTGCCGATAATACCATTCTCGGGCACGGTTTTCGCCATCGTGTCAAGCAGCAGCTTGACAAATATCGATTCAAGTTCCCGGCTGACCTTCCTCAGATCCTCTTCCTCGGTATAGCGGGCAGCGGAGTCCTGAAGACGGTGCAGGCTGTTTTCAAGAGCTTTGCTTCCAAATTCAAGGGGATCGTTCCCCGGCAGATTGATTATCTCCATAGAGACCACACTTTTTCCCTTTTCGTTTACATAATCCTCAACTCAGCCGCCAGCGCGCCAGCTTCCTTGAGAGCTTGGAAAATGGCGATAATGTCTCGCGGGGTGACCTGCATCAGATTCAGCGCAGTCACAAGGTCGCCCGCGGTACCGCCTATTTCCATGAACTTTCTCACCTGTTCCACTGCGCTGACTTCTGCCGTGGGCGCAATAACCGTTGCACCGCCGCCGAGCGGCACAGTGGGCTGGCTCACCGCCAAACCGGTGCCGATAGTAACCGTAAGCCCGCCGTGGGCCACCTGTATCGGAGTTACGGTGACATTCTCGCCGATTGCGATTGTCCCGGTGCGCTCGTTAATCACCACTTTCGCCGTGGTAGCAGGCGAGACATCGAGGTTTTCCAGCTCGCTGATAAACTCGATGATTCTTCCCGGATCGCGGTATTCCTCGGGAATGGTAACGTAGATCGACAGCCCGTCGATCGGCAGGGCGATATCGGCGCCGAAATGGTTGTCCACCGCCTCGTCGAGTCTCCTGGCGCTGGTGAAATCGCTGCTTTCCAGAGTCAACATCACCCGCCAGTTCTCAATAAAGCCGACATCCATCTCACGAAGCACCTGCGCCCCACCGGGAATACGGCCGACAACCGGGTGGTTGAGCTGGATCTGCGCGCCTGCCGCACCGGCCTGTCCCCCGACATTGAAACCACCGATAGAGATTGGCCCCTGGGCAACCGCATACAGTGTGCGTCCGTCATAACCGAAAAGCTGGGTACGAAGGAGCAAGCCGCCCTGGAGGCTGGATGCCTCGCCGATAGAGCTGACCGTGGCATCTGTCCGGCTGCCGGGTTTCTCGAACGAGCGAAGTTCCGCGGTGACCATTACCGCGGCAATGTTGGCAGAAGTGATTTCACCAGGCTGGATATGTATGCCGAATTTATCCAGCAGGCTTGCAACGGACTGGTTGGTAAAAATCGTCCTGCCGTCCCCTGTGCCGTTTAAACCGACTATCAGGCCGTAGCCGATCAGCTCTTCCGACCTGGTTCCCTGAAGGTGGGTGATGTCCTTGATTCGCGCCGCATGCAGAGAGACAGGGCAGCCTCCGGCGAGGATCAGCCCCAGGCCCACTATTCCAAAACCGATTATTTTTACCAGTTCGATTCGTGTGGTGAATTTCATCAAACCAATCCCCTGTTATCCTGTGTATCGTCTGTTTTTAGTTATTTTAGAAAAACCAGCCGAATATACGGTTGAAAAGTGTCGGACGTCTGGCTTCCTCTGCTTCTCCCTTGGCGTTCATTGTTAAACGAAGATCGGCAACCTGGGAGCTGTTAATCGTGTTCTGGGGCGAGATGTCCCGGCTTCTGGCCGCACCGGTCAAAACGACCACCTGCTTTTCATCAGGCATCTCGACAACCTTGGATCCCTCCATAAACAGGTTGCCCAGTTCATCCGTGCGCACCACGCGGACGCTGATTTCTGTGATGAAGCTCATCAGCTTGTTGTTCTGCACACGGGAGTCGAAGTCGTTCTGGGATTGCAACTCGCCGGTGAACGGGTTAAGGAAGTTGAAAACCTTGCCCGGCCCTGCGCCGAATTCGGCAGCAACATTGGAACCCCGCTGACTGCGGAACTGGGTGCGGTTCTGTCCCTGCACCCGCTCGTTGACCAGCACAGTAATCAGATCGCCCACCTTGAACAGGCGCTCATCAGTAAACAGGCTTGCCACGGTTCCCTTGAACTCCATTTGTGCAAAAAGCGAACAGGTGCAGATCAAGACCAGGGAGGCCACCACCGCCACGTTCTGCATCAGTCGAGGCATGGCAGTGGAACCTGTGCGCGGCGGCCTTTTTCTCGGCTTGCTTTTTATTGTTCTCATTTAATATCGACCTCCATGTCAGGGTTTGATCAAAACCGTATGCGCGTCCTTTATCTCGCCCACGAGGTTTTTACCGTACTGGTTGCGCACCATGATTCTGTCGCCCAGGCGGCCCTTCTCCCAGGCTTTGCCAGAGCAGCCCACCCGGATACCCTTGTACTGGACGATCAGGGTGACCTCATCGCCCCGCTCGATCAGGGGTGGGATTTCCAGATGGTCGAAAGTGAGGATCTGTCCGGCTTTCACGGTTCTTTTAAGTTTCTTGGATGCAGCTTCTCCCGCGGTCCTGACCGGGGTAGAATGCTTTCTGGTGATTTCCCGCTCGATGAACGAAAAGTCCTCCGGTGAGAGGAGCTCTCCCTGCCGCATGTCTCTGCTCATCACGGCCACTTTGCCGAAAGCCCGCACTTTAAGCGAAACCGGTATCCGGACCAACACGCGGTCGTTTTCCAGGGCAGCCAGGGAAAGAGCGATCGAACCGCTTACCCCGGGCTTGACCGGGTCGAGAACCCGCAGATCGAAATTGTTTCTTTGGACAGTCATTTCCCCGGGCAGACGGGAATAGATAATCTCGGTCCGCACCTGTCTGTCTGCCCAGGATCGTTCGACATAATCCTCGACCAGGGGGGCGATATCGTCCTTGGTTATCGTTCTGCCGCTGCGCTTGACCTCGACCAGGTTTTCTCCCACCAGGGCCACTTTCACCGGATCGATCCTGTGGGTTACCATGCTGCGGCGGATATCGGCTTTGGCCAGAGTGAGGCTTTTTCCAGGCATTGGAGCCGGTCCGAGCGGGAGGTGGTTCAGTGAGCGGATCAGTTTTTCATTGAACCCGGAGACCTCGGCAACATCGCCAAGCAAAATCTGCCCTGTGGTGGCCTCGGCCTCAGCTTTGAGATAGACATAGACCTTTTCGATCTGAGAATCCAGCGCATTCAACTGTGCCAGAAGAATCGCCGGGAAGAGAGAAATTGCTATCAAGGTCAATTTTCTGCTCATGAATAAATCGCCACTTTGGGGTTAATGTTTATGAGCTTATCGTCCGATATTGCCAGCAACCTGGAGCATGTTGTCGGCAATCGAAATACCGCGCGAGTTTAGTTCGTAAACCCTCTGGGCGGTTATCAGGTCAACCAGTTCATCAACAACCGACACGTTGGACAGTTCCAGATATCCCTGCTCGAGACGGCCGAACTCGTTCTCGGCCGGGTTGCCCAGGATCGGTGTATTCGAGGCTACTGTTTCCAGGAACAGGTTGTTTCCAATATTACGCAGGCCCGCCGGGTTGATAAAGCGCGCGAGCTCGATCCTTCCCACGTTCTGAGGCTGCACCTGGGCCGGCAGCAGCGCATCTACGTTGCCGTCCGCAGCGATAGATAGTTTCATTGCGTTTTGTGGGACGGTAATTTGCGGCTGAAGGGATAGGCCGTCCGTGGTGACGAGAATCCCGTCCTGGCTGATCTCGAAGTTGCCGTCACGGGTGTAGGCGGTCGTGCCGTCCGGCTGGAGGATCTGGAAAAACCCCTCGCCGTCGACAGCTACATCCAGGTCGTTCTGGGTCCTGTGGAAGTCGCCTGTGGTGAACACCTTCTGAGTCGAGGAAAGTCTCACTCCGTGGCCTACCTGGAGTTCGGTGGGCACGATCTGTCCCTCAAACTCGGCTACGCCAGCCGGACGCAGTGTCTGGTAAAGAAGGTCCTGGAACTGAGCCTGGGTCTTTTTGAAGCCTGAGGTGTTGACGTTGGCCAGGTTGTTGGCGATAACGTCCACGCGGATTTCCTGGGCTTTCATGCCCGTGGCTGAGGTGCGAAGTGCTCGAATCATATCTTTCTCCTCATCCTTGATAATTAATCATGCTCATCCATGTGCGATTAACAAAGAACAGTTATACTCTGCCTATCTGGGTTACCGCCTGCTGCAGGGTTTCATCCTGAAGGCGGATTGCGCGCTGGTTGAGTTCGAACAATCTTAATATTTCAATCATTTTCACCATCTGGTCTATCGAATGGCTGTTAGCCTGCTCAAGGACGCCCTGCCTGATCACGAAATCCTCAGCCTCCTGCTCCGCAGCCCCGGCCTCCGGAATGAACAGGTTATCGGCGGTCTTGGTCATCCGATAGGGTTTGTTGAAATCAGTGATTCGAAGAGTTCCGCGCGGCCCGTCGTTAACCAACACATCCCCGTTATGCTGCACGATGATCTTGCCTCCCTGGACATTGATCGGTCCGGCCTCGCCGAGCACGGTATAGCCGTCCGCGGTAACCAGTTCGCCGTCCGCATTGATACTGAAATACCCGCTTCTGGTGTACTGGTCTCCCTGGGGGGTATCGACCGTGAAAAAACCGTCACCCTCAATTGCCAGGTTCAGATCGTTGCCGGTAACTTCCATCTTTCCGCGGGTGAAATCAGTCTGGTGTACTATCACCTGGCTGGTGTTTCCAACCGCAGCCCGGTAGGCTGGCGGCATCACATTGACCAGACGGGGCGGCTGCCCTGTTGAGGCAATGCCGTGCTCGTTAAGGTAGAGGTCGGCGTTTATCAGCTCGTGCACAAAAGCGCGGTCCTGCTTGTAGCCGGAGGTGTTCACATTGGCCAGGTTATTGGCTATCAGATCCTGGCGGTAGGCCAAAGGAAGCATTCCGGCCGCGGATGTGTAAAGACCTTTGATCATTTGTCCTCTCACCTTTCGAAATACGCGCTGTGAAGCCAGGCGGATTCAGACATTTTTCGACGCTTGGACGCTAATATCCGCTGTGAAAGGAAAAGGCAAGCTTTATGCCATGCAGGGGTGACAGGGATATACGGATAAAACCTGAGGTTCAGTCAAATGAGGAGAAGAGGTGGGTGCAAATATTTCCGGTTGCAATTATAAATGATTTTGAAAGTGGGTAAATATTGCCTCTATAACCACTCTAATAAGACTCCTGGATTTGGACAAAAAAATCCCCATCAACATAGCCCCCTAAGCTCGTGGATAACTCCGTGGTGACAACGTCCGTCGGCGGAAATTCAGTTGCCGGCGCCAGCGATGTTCCCCGGCCTCCTGTGAGTATCCAGCTCACAACCTCGGGCTGTGATGGGGATTTTTTCATTCTGTCTAATTGTAAAGTTAAACCGGGGCGTAGTCAAGCAGTGAGGCGAGAAAAACGCAAACAGAGAACTTATCGCGCATGCCAATCGAACTTACTGTAAGATAAGAGCTTAGAGTAACAGCAGGCCGCTAATTCCCACGGCCCAGCAGTACCAGGCGAAGCGGTCGAAACGGCCTTTCTGGAGCAATTTGAGAACGAAGAAAATTGCCGCGAAACCCGAGAAAAAAGCCGCCGCAACTCCAGCCAGGATTGCCCAGAGAACCGACAGATTTGCCAGTCCGGAACCAAACTGCGAGGCGAATTCGAATACCGAGGCGCCAAGTATCGCGGGAAGAGCCAGCAGGAACGAAAACTCGGCCGCCCTGCCTGGCGAAAGGCCGAGCAGCAGAGCCACTGTAATGGTGGCGCCCGAGCGGCTGATTCCCGGCAGCAGTGCCACAGACTGGGCCAGTCCGATCAGAAGCACCCGCCACCACGATAAAGGTCGGGCCGACTCTTTAGGCGCAAGGCGGGAACTCAAAAGGATCAATCCGGTTAAAATCAGCATGAAACAGACTAACCGCGGCGAGCCGAAAGCCGACTTTACGCTGTCCTTGAAAAGCAGCCCGATCACCACAACCGGAATGGTGCCGAGCACGAGGTAGCAGCCCAGGAGGAAATTTTCACGCATTGAGGCTTGACTTTCATCCTTGGCGGATCCCTTTTTCCAGAGGCGCGGCTTGTACACCAGCCCCACGGCCAGGAGCATGGAGCGGATTCTCTGGCGGTAGGCCAGCACTACTGCGCCAGCAGTGGCTAAGTGCACGGCTACCTCGAAGATAATCCCCGGTGTCTGAACCCCGAGCAGCGTCTCACCCAGAACGAGATGGCCGGAACTGGAAATCGGCAGGAATTCGGTCAGGCCCTGGACGATTCCGAGCAGGAGGGAGTCAAAAAAATCCATCTGAAATTATACATTTAGAGATTAATAAATTGTCGAGACTTATTTATAGATATAGATAAATTTATTAGCAGCCTTTGAGGATCGAATTAAGTTTTCCAGATGCTGTTTAGTAAGGGAATTCATAAAATCTTTATTTTTCATGCTGAGTCTCACCTGAAATTTTGATGAGCCTGCAATTTCAGCACAAAAATACCAAATTCCTGGATTCGCTCTTTCAGGTTCACTCGAATTGTTTACAATAAAAGATGCGCATTCATTATCAGACAATCTGTTATTTTTACTTAAAGAATGAACTGTAAATCGAATCCAGGTATCAACGGGTTGTAAAAGTGCTCTATCCTTTTTTGGAGCTATATTATAAATAATTGCTATGTCTCTCAGAAAGAAAGAGGCAATTTTATCTCCTATACCGTTCACAGTTTTTAACATATCATATGCTTTTCTTACGTTATCCAGCTCTAGCAAGTTTTTAATCCAAGTAACAAGACTTTCATCTCCCAGATTATGTTTTATAACTTCAATTATTGAAAATCCATTTACATTTGAAGTGATTTTTTTGCCTTTTGATATTTCTTCAAATTCAGTATTTTTTGGGCACATAGGGTTATTCTTATGATTGAGACTTTCATTTTTCAATTTATTACTAAAAATAAGCCATACCTTATTGGAATCTACTGAAGTAATAGGAGAGCCACTGAATTCTTTAAGGGTTTCTATTGCTGCGAAAGAATAATCCGGGGAACTTCCCTGTCTCTCAAAAGCATACATCAGAAAAAAACGTAGTGAATCCCATGGATCGGTTTCTAAGTCCGGGCAAGCTTGTCTTGCTTCTTCTAAAAAACGACCCTCGTATAATTCAGAGAACTTTGTGCACTGTTGGATAAAATTAGCTACCATAGAAAATACTGTTAATTTTTTTTGGGGGATAATTGTAAGATCAATAAGTTATTAAATGAATTTAGTTTAGTAGCACCTAACTGTCAATGCCACAGCATCATGTAAATAGGCTATTTTGGGCATTAGTTTTGGTTCTTTTTTCAGAAGCGGCGATTGCCAATATCTATGCCGGGCCTGAGCAAGCAGAGGATTTATACAGCCAGGCATTGGAAAAAATATCCGTCGGCGAACAGGAACAGGCGCTGGAGCTATTTGGCCGGGCACTCGAGATCGATCCGAAACACGGGCAGGCGCTGCTTGCGCGGGGCAGATTGTACCTGAAACTCGGCCTGTGGAGAGATGCCCGCAGGGATTTCCGGCAGGCGAGCTTCCACCAGGATCCTCACCTCAGGGTGGCAGCGCATATCGGACTGGGGGATGTGTACCGGACGCTGCCGTTCCGCAAGCTTCAGGCTGTAGCCGAATACAGGCTGGCCCTTCGGGCGGACCCCGCAAGCCGGGAGGCGCTCTACGCTCTGGCTGAAACCGGTTTCGCTCTTAAGGAGACGCAAGGATACCGCATGGCTGCGCGCACTCTGGTGCGGCTGATCTGTCTCGACCCGGGCTACCGTGACAGCTACCGTCTGTGGCGGGACAAGATTCTGGACCAGACAGATGATGAACTCCGCAGGGCCGGAACCTGTATCGAAAGTTGGCTCGAAACTCATCCGGACACGGCTTTCTGGCGCCTCGACCTGGCCCGCGACCGTTTTCGTCTCGGAGAAATCGAGCAGACCCTTGCCACACTCGCCGCTATCGCCCAGGCCGATTTCAGCACCAGGCTCACCGAGCGCAAACTGCTCGAGGCCAGGTGCCTGCTCGAGCTGGGAGATACAATGGAGTTCGAGTCCTCCTACGCCCAGGCGCTCGGCGCAGCCAAATCTGTTGAGGATTTCGACTGCTTACTGACCGAGGCCGAGACGATCTTTACCCCCAAGGAGAGCGAGGCCTACGAAAAACTGAAAAGCGTGGAGGAAATGGGTGCTTTCTGGCGAAAATTCTGGCTCGGACGAGACCCGGACCCACTCACCTTCCACAACGAACGCCTGGTGACACACTACCTCCGCTTTCACGAGGCGCAGAAGATATACCGGATGAATTTTCCCCACAGCCGTTTCCAGACCTCGCGCGACTATTTCCGGCTTGTTTCGCCGTTCTCTTATCTCTATGAATACGACCCGGACATATTTTTCAACCGCAGCCGCGGCTTGACAATCGACCAGCGTGGGCTGATGTTCATCCGTCACGGCCCGCCGGACCGGATGACCAAACAGGTCACGTGGTCCAACCCGATGGAGATCTGGTACTACGGCTCGGTACGTTTTCTGTTCGAGAAACGGTTCGGCGCAGGAGATTTCATTTTCGTGCCCGGTGTTACCAGGGGCGCGGGGGATATAATGAAAGCCATGGAGGGAGAGACTTTCAAAGACTCCCTGCCCTCCTGCGAGCAGGACTTTTACGTTGCGGATTTTCTTGCTCCCGACAGCCGGATCGAGCTAGAGTTCTACCAGTCGGCTAAAAGCTCTGTTGCACCACTTGCAGCCGACATCGAGGCAGCATTGGGGATTTTCGATAGCACCTGGGCCGAGTTAAGTTTCGACCGGCGCAACGCTACTAAGCTTTACACCGGCCAGGATACTCTCTGGCTTGCTGTAAACAGAGTCACGGCTGGTCCGGGAAACTGCCTCTACGCCCTTAGAATGGATATCCCACAGCGCAGGGCGGTCCAGCGGGGAAAGATCGAGCTTGAGCCTTATCGCACCAGCATCCTCGAACTGAGCGGCATCGTGCTGGGAAGCCCCACCGAGGGTGAGCCTGCCATTCACCAGCGCCGCGGTGTGAGCCTGTTACCGAGACCTTCGCTTGTCTTTTCACCCGGAGAGACGATAAAAGTTTACCTGGAAATCTACGGTCTTCAGGCACGGCCCCGGCAAGGGAGGTCTTTCCGGGAATGGGTAACAGTGAGCCGGATAGGAGAGGAAAGCAGGGGTTTCTGGCGGGGCCTGAGCCGGCTTCTCGGCCTGGGAGGCAGGGCAGGCCGCACGAGCCTGACCCTGAGATTCGACCGCAGCCCGGAAACTCAAACCGGCGCAGTGGCCGAGACTTTCACTATCGACCCCTCGAACCTGGAGTCCGGCCCCTACAGGGTGCTGGTTCAGGTAAGGGACAACAGCAACGGCCGCCACAACCAACGCAGCCTGGAGTTCGAGCTGCGGGAAAAAGAGAAGGGCCGGTAAAATACCGGCCCGGAAAAGCAGGATGAACCCCAGGAGCGACCGGCCGGTCGCTCCTGCATTAAAAAATGATCAGTCGAAAAACAGCCTGGTCAGTCCAGCCAGGAAATAGAGTATCATCCCCCCAAGAGCGAGGACTCCGGCGTAGGCGAAAGCCACCGAGCCGCTGATTACACCGATCAGGAAAACAGCCAGCCCGACAAAAAACAGGGCGAAGAAAAATTTCCCCCAGCCGGACACCGGTATGATATGGTAGGCTTCCCCTTCATCCTCTTCGCTGTGTGTTCGGGCCTCCCAGATACGGTCGATCTGCTTGCCGCTCTGCCTGGGAAAGAGCATGCTAAAAACCGGAGTTACCACGAGGGCTGTAATCGTGCCGGCAATGGTAGAAAAAAAGAATGCATCAAATGAATCTATTCCTTTTATATATGCGCTGATACTGCCGGCTGTTATTCCTGCCAGGTAGCCGATAAGGGCTCCCTGCCAGTTGGCGCGTTTCCAGAGTAGTCCATAGATAATGGTGATCACGAAAAACGGCATATCAAATATTCCGATCACGGTCAGGTAGGCGGCGACAACGTTTTCCCCGATTAGCGGGATCAGGTAGGCGAAGGTGACACCCATTGCGCCTGCGGCGAAAGTCATCAACCGCACCACCAGAAGGGTCTGCCTGGGGGAAGCTTCCCTGTTCAGCACAGTTTTATAGATATCGTTGCAGAATAGGGTGGCTACGCCCTCCAGGTTGGTGCTGATCGTGCTCATCTGCGAGCTGAGCAACCCACAGGCTACCAGACCCAGAAGAATGGGCGGTAGGGCGTTCATAATCAGACGCGGATAAGCGGTGTCCATGTCAGTTATTCCGGGAAAAGAAATCGAAGCGCATAACCCGGGCAGTATCCAGAGCAGGGCAAACGGAGTGGTGATAATCCCGGCCAGCACCAGGCCCCTTGCCGAACTCTTTGCGTCTTTCGAGCTGAATGACATCTGCAACAGCCCCTGGTCAGTGCTCGCCCACTGGATCCCAATAACAAAAATAGCCAGGATAAACTGCCAGTTGTAGCGCCCCGTGCTGGGAACCAGATCGAGATGCCCCTCGGCGACCTGTTCGACAAGTCCCGGCCACCAGCCCACCTGCTGCATCACCAGCGGCAACACGATAAGCGCTCCCCCGAGCATCAGCACAAACTGGATCACATCCGTGATAGTTACTGACCACATTCCCCCCAGGAACGTGTAAGCTACCGCAATAAATGCGAAAATAATCAGCCAGAAAGAGAAGCTGCCTGTAAAGGCCAGACTCTCCACGCGGGCGATTGTCATGAAAGCGAGCGCCGCCACACGCAGCACCACACCGAGCCAGAAGGCGAGGCGGAATACCCAGTAAAAGCCGATCAGGAACCTGACTACCACGTTATATCGCATCCCCAGGAATTCCGGCACGGTCCTGATCCGCAATCTTCGAAGGATCGGGATAATCATCAGTCCGCTGAAAACCAGAGCCATGTTTCCGGTCCAGGTATGCCAGATCAGGGAGATACCATACTTGTACGCCGAGCCGCTCTGGCCGATAAAACTGTAAAGGTTGACATTGGCCGCGGTGAGTGCTGCGGCAAGGATAAAAGGCGTAAGATTGCGGCCGGCCACCATGAAATCATCAGTGGTGTCGATCCAGCGGGAAAGCAGGTAACCGATAAAGAACATCCCGATCAGGAAAACGACAAGCATACTGAAATCGACATAAGTCATCTGCAGCTCCCGGCTGTGAAAGATTGACAGGAAAAGAACTGTTTATAGATTAATCGTTTAATCGAAAAGAATTCCTCGAAGCTTGGCTTCGAGATAACCCGCCCCAGGGGAACAGTAGATAATCCCCTTAACAAAGGGGATCAGTATGTAATCCCCATTAACAAAGTGAATCAATATTTGATCCCCCTTACCAAAGGGGGAGACAGGGGGTTGTCTCGATGTATTCGCCCTTGGGGAGGGAATAAGATCGATCAAATTCATCATTTTGATACTCCGCGGCAAGCCGCGGAGTAGTTTATTAACCTAAACAAAATAAAGCGGCGTAATACTGAAGGTCAACAAGAAATTTGACCACAGAGGCCAGGATTTCAACACTGCGCTTAAAAGAGCATTTACCCCGGATTATTCATGAAACTCAAACCTTGACAGTGCTAATCACTTATTTTCACATTTTTATCAGCCACCGAGGGAGGGGGGCGGCGGCTGTGCGACTATTGTCGCACAGAGCGTTGCGCTTTTGCGCAACGGAGCGCATTTCATGCGCCCGCCGCCCCCCAGGCCCCGGGAAAACATAACATCTTACTAACTTATGAATAATCCGGGTTAACTTCTCTTCGTTGACAAAAATAAGGCAAACCTTTATACTGACTCCGGTTTTATACGGCAGAGAGGGTTGCAGGAAAGAACTTTACTGGCAATCTCGCTGGAATAGGTTAGGAGAGTAAATGGAACAATGGCTGATCATTCTGCCGATTTTGCTGTTTTCGGTTGTGATACACGAGTGCGCCCACGCCATTGCTGCTGAACGAGCCGGCGACCCCACCGCGCGGATGATGGGACGGATTACGCTCAATCCGCTTCCGCATATCGACCCGATAGGCTCGATTCTGGTGCCTGCGCTGCTGATCCTGACCAACAGCACGTTCTTTTTCGCCTGGGCCAGGCCCGTGCCGATAAATCCTTACAATTTCCGCAACCCCAGGAAGGACGATATCACTGTGTCTTTCGCCGGGCCGCTTTCCAATCTGGTGCTGGCGGTGGTATTTGCCTTGCTTTTGCTGATGGTTATCGTGTTCGTGCCCGCCGCCAGGGGGCCTTCTTTTTTCAAGAGCGGCTATTTCCTGCTATTTAATTACGGAATATTTATCAACCTGATACTGGCCTTTTTCAACCTGATCCCGATTCCCCCGCTGGACGGCTCGCACATCCTGAGGAACATCCTGCCGCCTGAGGCGGCCAGAAAATATGACCGTATTCAGCCATACGGTTTTATTATCCTGCTGGCGGCGATATATTTCAACCTGCTGGCTATTTTTTTTCTGCCTGCCCAGATTCTTTATGCAGGTTTGATGAAAATGGTTTTGATTCTGGCGTCACTGATTATTTAGGCCTGGCCGATAAGGAAGTGAAACAGGACTTTCAGGTGCGGTTAACAGAAAAATATGGAGTATCGTTTTCATGGCAGAGAAAAAAGGAATCATTTTAAGCGGGATGCGTCCAACCGGAAAACTTCACCTGGGACACCTGGTAGGAGCTCTGGATAACTGGGTCGGCCTTCAGGATAGTTATACCTGCTATTTCCTCGTTGCCGATTTGCACGTGCTGACCACCGGGTTCGAAAAGAGCGCCGAAATTCCGGGAAACATCCACGAGATGGTCTGCGACTGGATCGCCGCGGGCCTGGACCCCGAGCGCTCCACTTTCTTGATCCAGTCCAAAGTGCCCCAGCACTCTGAACTGAACCTGATCCTCTCGATGATCACACCCATGCCCTGGGTGGAACGAAACCCCACATTGAAAGAGATGATCAGCGACCTTAACCTGACCGGCAAGATTCATTTCGGCCTGATGGGTTACCCTGTGCTCCAGGCTGCGGACATCCTTCTTTATCGGGCAGACCTTGTGCCCGTAGGTGAGGATCAGGTGGCACACGTTGAGATGACCAGGGAGATCGCCCGGCGGTTTAACCACCTCTACAAGCCGGTATTTCCAGAGTCCAGGGCCAAGCTCACCTCTACACCAAGATTGCCCGGAACCGACGGCAAAAAGATGAGCAAGAGCCTTGGCAACTGTATCTACATATCCGATAACGACGAGGCGGTGAAAGCCAAGGTGCGCCGGATGATCACCGATCCCCAGAAAATCCGCCTCGGAGACCCTGGCAGGCCGGAGATCTGTTCGGTCTATTCCTATCACGCAATTTTCAACAAGTCCGAAAGCGAGGAAATCGCCGCTGGCTGCCGCTCAGGAAAACTGGGCTGCGTTGAGTGCAAGGGCAAGCTGGCCGGTGCAATCGCGCGCACCCTGGACCCGCTCCGCCAGCGCCGCAAGGCTTACGAAGACGACCCGCTGAAAGTTAAACAAATCCTTCTCAGGGGCTCAAAAACGGCCTTTAAACGGGCTGCCGAGACCATGGCCCTGGTGCGCGAAGCAATGGGCATGGATTATTAAGAACCTCAGTTCAATAGTGTCCGGTAGAAATGGTTTATGAATTATGAGTTGGTCTTAATTGAGGC
>CAZJQI010000017.1:0-72986 GCA_964548275.1 uncultured Gemmatimonadales bacterium | reverse complement strand
TTAGTAATCAATAATTTAGAAAATCGGCCAAAGAATTTATGAATAATCCGGGTTAAGAAAGGCAGTTGATGTATTCGCCTCTTCCCGGTAATTCTCGCTATGAGACGATGTTCCGTCTTGTGTTGTTTTTACCCTGACTATCTTTTGAATCCCATTTTCTCAGCCGGGGTTTTACAATCTCCCTTTTAAGTCAGAAAATAATGGATACCTTTAAAAAAAATTGTTATAATAAATCCTTAACTCCCGAATAAAGCCTTTTAAAGGATGGCTTTGTCCGGAAACAAGGTTCCGGCATAAAAAATGCGGTTCTCTGGAAACAGAGCAGTTTCAGCAGAAAGCCGGGGGGAATGCAAACGAAAATCAAGGAATTTCTCAGGCATTTGAGCCTGAGACGAAATTACTCCCAGCATACAGTTGCTGCCTACGGCAGGGACCTGGCCGAGTTCTGCGCCTTTCTCGCCGACTACCGGGGCGAGGAGCGGGCGGATATCAGGCGTCTTGACCGGCTCGATGTGCGAAGCTACCTGGCATGGCTTGCTAAGAAAAACCGGGCCAAAACCACGATCAACCGCAAGCTGGCGGCAGTCAAAGGATTCACTGCATATCTTCTCCGCAACGGTGAACTCGAGGCAGACCCGGCAGGCTCTGTGGTGTCGCTCAAAACAGAGCGCCGCCACCCGGAGTATTTTACCAGGGAACAGGCTGTAAAGCTGCTGGAGGCGGTGGATGGCAGCACCTACCGTGACTTGTGCATGAAAGCGGTATTGGAGCTTTTTTACAGCTCCGGCCTCCGTCTGAGCGAACTTACCGGCTTGAATCTGGCTGATTACGACCCCGCTCGACGACAGGTTCTGGTGCTGGGCAAGGGGTCGAAAGAACGGATCGTCCCGGTCGGAAGGGTTGCTGCCGAAGCGATTTCCAGGTACCTGGATGAAAGGAAAAGGAAATTTGGCGCATATTGCCCAGGCGATCCTCTATTTGTAAGCTCAAAGGGTAAAAGAATCCTCCCGCGACAGGTACAGCGTTTCGTGCTGGAGGCCTGCCGCCGGGCCGGGGATTCGCGCATGATGGGGCCTCACGCCTTGCGCCACAGCTTTGCAACCCACATGCTCGAAGCTGGGGCCGATCTTTTGTCAATTGCAGAAATGCTGGGGCATACTAGTCTTTCTACCACCCAGAAATACACTCACCTCACCGTTGATCGGCTGAAAAAAGTCTACCGGCAGGCCCATCCCAGAAGCGGCTCATAATTGACTGCTTGCGGTGAGAGATAACAATCAATTAATATTAAGCAGTTGGCACTGAAAATTTGCAGGGAAGCTTGCTGAATCTTGCCTCAGATTTTCAGCCCTTAAATGCGCTGCCCAGCGCGTGAGGACATTCTGGTCAAATGAGTAAATCAAACTTTGTCTATCATAGTACAACGATCCTCTCGGTTCACAAAGCCGGCCGCGTGGCCCTGGGGGGAGACGGCCAGGTTACGTTCGGTGATACAGTGCTCAAGGCTGGCGCAAAAAAAGTGCGCCCCCTTCAGGAGGGCAAGGTGCTTGCAGGTTTTGCCGGTTCGGTGGCCGACGCACTGACCCTGTTCGAGAAGTTCGAGGCCAAGCTCAAGGACCACCCCGCTAACCTTGCCCGAGCCGCAGTGGAGCTGGCCAAGGAATGGCGCACTGACAAATACCTTCGACGCCTGGAGGCCCAGCTTGCCGTGGCCGACAGCAGCCACAGTTTTATTATCAGTGGAAACGGGGATGTAATCGAGCCGGATGACGGGATAGTGGCGATCGGCTCAGGCGGTTCGCTGGCCCTTGCCGCTGCCCGCGCGCTGCTGGCATATACGGAGCTCGGTGCGAAAGAGATCGTGGAAAAAGCGCTCGAAATCACGGCTGATATCTGTATCTACACCAACCGGGAAATCACAGTACTGGAACTTTAATGTTCAGGGATTAATGCCAAATGCACGGAAATGAAAAAAAGCCTGAGATAAAAATTGCGCCTCCGGCTGAAGTTAAAGATGAGGAAGAGGAATGCCTGATCGATCTGTCCAAGGAACCCTCGCCGCGTGAGATAGTGAAGGAGTTGGACCGTTATATTATCGGCCAGAAAAACGCTAAGAAAAGTGTGGCCATCAGTCTTCGCAACCGCTGGCGCCGCCAGAATGTGCCCGAGGAAATCCGGGAGGAGATCATGCCGAACAACTCGATCATGATCGGTCCCACCGGCGTGGGCAAGACCGAGATAGCCAGGCGGCTGGCCCGCCTGGCCGGTGCGCCTTTTATCAAGGTAGAAGCGAGCAAGTTCACCGAGGTCGGCTATGTGGGTCGCGATGTGGAATCGATCATTCGCGAATTGGTGGAACTGAGCATGGCAATGGTAAGAGAGCAACGGGAAACGGAGGTTGAAGAAAAAGCGGCCAAGGCAGCCGAGGAACGCATCCTGGATCTTTTGCTTCCCCCAATGCCTGATAAAAAGAAGGCGGCCAGGGCAGCCGACAGCGATTCATGGAAGGAGGCACAGATCTATGAGGCCAGGATAGAAACCCTGGGAGAAATACCAGAGGAGAAAACCCAGATCGAGGAGCGGGAAATCGATGAGGCCATATCCCGCCGCGAGCGAATCCGCGAAAAGCTTCGCAAACAGTTGCGTTCAGGCAAGCTTGATAACCGGAAAGTGGAGATCGAGTTTTCCGGACGCGGCATGCCGTTTGTCGAGTTTTTCAGCGCACCGGGTCTGGAGGAAATGGATGTGAATATAAGCGAAATGCTCGAGGAAATGCTGCCCAAGAAAAAGAAAAAGCGTGAGGTTACAGTAACTGAGGCGCGTCGCATCCTGGCCCAGGAGGAGATGCAGAAACTGATCGACCTGGAGGACGTGGTCAACGAGGCTATCGACCGGGTGGAAGGCTCCGGAATCGTTTTCCTCGATGAAATCGATAAGATCGCCGGGCCGCCCTCCAAGACCGGCCCGGATGTCTCCCGGGAAGGCGTCCAGCGGGACCTGCTGCCGATCGTGGAGGGCTCCAATGTGCCCACCAAATATGGGCTGGTACGCACAGATCATGTCCTTTTTATCGCCGCAGGCGCTTTCCACTCCACCAAACCCAGCGACCTGATCCCCGAACTTCAGGGCAGGTTCCCGATACGAGTCGAACTCGATCCGCTAAATGAGAATGATTTTTTCCGCATCCTCACTGAACCGCGCAACGCCCTGATCACACAGTACACCGAGATTGTACGAACCGAGGGTGCAGAAATCACTTTCGAAGAGGAGGCGGTCAGGGAGATCGCGCGCATGGCATTCCTGCTCAACCAGAAGCTGGAGAATATCGGCGCCAGGCGCCTTCATACAGTAATGTTCGCCCTGATGGAAGATTTGCTTTTCGAACTGCCCGAAATCGAAGAGAAAAAGTCCACTGTAACCAAGGCTGCCGTGCGTGAGAAGCTTGAAAAATTGGTAGAGGATGAGGACCTGCGAAAGTATATTCTCTAAGCAGCCGGGCATCTCTTATTTCCGATTCTCGATAATTCCCGTTACGCTCACAGGTAAAAAAATGAAAAGAGATTTCATATCCATCGATAATTTTACGCCCGAGGAATTGGATCAGACAGTGAAACTTGCCGCATGGCTCAAGAAAGTGCGCAAAACCCCGCTCGAGCTGCGGCCGCTGGTTGGCCGGTCAATGGCGATGATTTTCGAAAAGCCCAGCCTGCGCACCCGGGTCACTTTCGAACTGGCGATGGTGGAACTGGGAGGCCACGCCATGGAACTCCAGTCGGTGGGTATTCAGCTTGGCGAACGCGAGAGTGTGCCCGATGTTGCGCACAACCTCGAACGCTTGGTGGATATTGTTATCGCAAGAGTTTTCAAAAACAAAACGGTTCGCATGCTCGCCGAGAACATGCGTATCCCGGTGATTAACGCCCTCTGCAACATAGAACACCCATGCCAGGCAGTGGCGGATATTCTCACTGTGGCCGAGTTATCCAAAGGCCGGTTTCCGAAAGTGAAACTTGCCTATGTCGGCGACGGAAACAATGTCTGCCATTCGCTGCTGTTGATCTGTGCCGCTCTCGGAGTTGAAATAGCTGTAGCGGCACCGGAAGGTTATGAACCGCTGCCTGAATTCGTAAAGCGGGCCTCAGAGCTCGGGAAAGCTGTTGATGGCTCTATTACGATTACGCACGACCCGGTAGAGGCAGTCAAAGGGGCTGATTTTGTTTATACCGATGTCTGGGCCAGCATGGGGCATGAGGATGAAAGCGAGAGGCGGCGCAAGGATTTTCGACCTTACCAGGTCAACGCCGAGCTGGTCCGGCATGCCTCCACCAACTTTTACATACTGCACTGCCTGCCGGCCCACCGGGGAGAGGAAATTACCGATGAAATTATCGACGGGCCGCACTCGAAGGTGTTCGACCAGGCCGAGAACCGCCTTCACGCCCAGAAAGCGATCATTCTGAAACTCCTGGCCCCTGAAGTCGCGGAACGTCAAATAAGATCGAATGATAGGTGAGCGAACTGAAAAGAACCCCTCTCCACGGAAAACACCTGGCAGCAGGCGCAAAGATGGTCCCTTTCGCCGGCTGGGAAATGCCTGTTTCCTACAGCGGCATTCTCCACGAGCACAGGGTTGTTAGAGAAAACCTCGGAATTTTCGATGTCTCCCACATGGGCCGATTCAGGATCAGCGGTGCACGTGCCGCAGAGGCTCTCGACTACCTTACCACCGGAAGGGCCAGCGCGCTGGAGGATGAGCAGTTTATCTACGCCATGATTCTCAACGAGCGCGGCGGGGTGCTCGATGATTTGCTGATCGGCCGCCACGGAGAAGTTTTCCTGGTCGTGGTGAATGCGGCCAACCTCGAGTCGGATTTCGCTCACATGGACGCCTGGTGCAGGCGCCTCGGCGGGGTGGAGCTTGCCGATGAGTCCGGGGAGGTCGCGCTTCTGGCGCTCCAGGGCCCACATTCACGCGCGGCGCTGAAAAAACTGGCCGGAGAGGATGCAGGCTTTGACAGGCTGGCCTATTACCGGATGGACACCTTCGAAATCCTGGGCCAGCAGATGGTGGTGAGCCGCACCGGCTACACAGGAGAGCTTGGCTACGAGATATTTGTCAGCGCCCGAAAGGCCTCCCGATTCTGGGATGAACTGGTCGGGCTTGGAGCGAAACCCTGCGGCCTGGGCGCCCGCGATACCCTTCGCCTGGAGATGGGCTACCCGCTTTACGGCCACGAGCTGAACCAGGAGCATAGTCCCCTGGAGGCGAACCTTTCCTGGGTGGTGGATTTTGACAAAAAGGATTTTATCGGCAAGCAGGCTCTTCTGGCCCAGCGCGAGGCCGGGGTAAAGGTGCGGCTGAGAGGGATTACGGCCTCGAAGAGAGACATCCCGAGGGAGGGCTACCGCCTTCTCCGTGACGGCAAAGAGGTGGCCACTGTTGCCAGTGGGAGTATCGCGCCCTCGCTGGGGATCGGTATCGGCACGGCGTATTTGCCGGTGGAACTGGCCACACCGGGTGCGAAGCTGCAGATGGAGCTACGCGGCCGCACAGCAGAAGTGGAAGTGGTAAAGATGCCGTTTTACAGGAAAGGTACGGTGAAAGACTGAGAGAAGGGATGGATTAATAATTAGACTTTGTGAAAGGCAATACCAGACTAGCGACTTGTTGGAGTGCGCCATGCCGCACCCTTCTTTTTATTTCGTTATCTCGAACACCACACCCTCGGCATCCCAATAAGCGCTGGCATTGTCCCGCGCCTCGATCAGCAGGCGGTACCGGCCCGGCGCGAGTTCAGAGGAATCCAGGAAAAAGGTTTCAGCTACCGGCCCTGATCTTGTTTCTGCCCGGCGGTCGAAAACGAGAGTGATACTGGTGGCCTGTTTCTCCCCGCCGAATGTGAGCATGCCCACCAGCTTGCTGCCGATCCTGCCCAGCGCGCCCTTTTCCTCCTCCAGCCGGATCACATCCACCCATTCCCTGTAGTTGCGAATGCCTCCCCGGCCGATTCTGAGGTTGTACACCTCTAGGTAAACCTTTATCTGCTCGCCCTGCTTGAATTTCATCGCGGGTCTGGGAACAAATTTCACTCCCAGGCGCTCGTGAGCAGGCCCGCCCGGCTCCGGCTCGCTTCCCAGCACCACTGTGCTGAAATCGATTTTTTTCGTCTCGAAAGTTTTCAGATCCACCCGGCCCCTGCCTGTCCACCTGTCCGGGTCAGCTTTGATACGCATGGCGTAGCCGCACTTGCCGGGGGGCGCAGTTATTCTATGCACTGCCAGCCAGAGGTTTTCCTCGCCGTTTGTTTTGAAAACCGGACTCTGTTGCCGCTTCAGTTCCAGCCAGGTGGTGTCGTAAAGCGCCACGGCTGCCTCAGGCACTCTGCCCCCGGGAAGAAATTCATCCTGGTAGATTTCCAGCTCCACTCTTGCGCTGTCCCCGCTCCAAAACTGGGCCCAGAAAGAGTCCTCTGCCTTGTGGATATGTTTGTCCTGGAAACGCTGGGTTTCCATGGCTTTCATCATGTCGCCAACCAACCCGTACAGTTGCATAGGCCGGAATATGTAATCTCCTGCCATAGCCTTTTTTTCAAACATGAATACTAATTTCCCATAATGCCAGAACTCAGCAGGGTTGGAGATCCGGTAGCCCGGCATGAAATGCTGCGTGCGAATAATGTCCGGAGCGCCGTACCTGATATAGAGCATGCCGCGCTGGTCCAGTGCCAGCTGGCGGGACCGGTCGAAGAAAATAGCTGAATCATAATAATAATCGAAAGATTGAAAGGAGAGGAGAAGGTTGGTATCCCGGTTCGACTGGTATGGGCTGTGGGGCATCTGAAGCCGGTAATTCTTTTTTGCATGTGCCAACCTTGTATAATGCTCGGCAAGACGGGGGTTCCATTCTTTCAATTTATCCGGGTTGATATCTGCCCAGAAGGTGCGCAAAAAGACCATCCTGGCCTTATTATCAGAAAGCTTTTCCCAATTCTTGTAATCCTCCGGGGTAAAAATCGTCTCGGCATCGATAATTAACTGGCTGAAATCCCCTGTTTCCTGTGCTGTTTCCAGAGCTTTGTCGTAAAGCTTCTGAAAGCTGAGAGTGTCTCCGAGACTGAGATGGCATCGCGCTTTAAGCAGCGGAACATTCGGGGATTGATAGTCGGGATTTAGTTTTTTCATACAGGAGAGAATTTCCAAAGCACTTTCAGGTTCTCCCAGGTCGAAATGGTCCCAGGCCAGGTCCACCCACCAGGCGGCGCTGTCCGGGTGTGCGACAAGGTAGGATTCCAGGCTTTGATCAACGATGCGGATTTCATCTTCGTTTTGGTCCAGAATCCGCTCCCTCCAGAGCTTGTAAGCGTCTTTGTAAGCCGGGTCAAGGCAGATCAAATCAACAAGGGCTTTTGCCGCTACCCTGTATCCGACCGTTTGTGCGTATTCCATCCCGGCTTTGGCCAGTGCGTAATAGGCCTCTTTACATGATGGATCCACCTCGGTGGCTAAGCGGTATTTTTCCATAGCCATTCGAATACGTTTGGGATTGGTGCGTAAGATATCGCCAAGACCCACATAGGCTTTCGCCTTTATTTCTTCTGAATCTGAAAAAAGCGCATTACTGAAATCATTTTTTGCGGCCCTTTTGTTGCCCATGCCAAGATAAAGCCGGCCCCGCTGGATCAATGCCGGATAAAGTTCTCTATCCAGTTTCAGCGCCTTGTTCAGCAGCTTGAGAGCTCCTACCGAATCTCCCTGCGCTAGCGCTCTCTGGAATTCCAAATGGTACTTTTCCGCTTTCCAGGGTTCTACGGCATCCAGACTATCGAATAAGAAGATAACCGTCAGGAACGACATAAAAGGCCTTAATACTTTCATCAAGCAACCTTCATAGTTACTGTGGATTTTAGCACAAATCAGGCTGCATAACTGGAAAGTCTAAACCGGTTAAGCAGCGGAAATTAAAAGTCATTTTTTTACTTTCCAAGGTTGCTGCGCGATAATTTCTAATATTAATAAATATCATAATATCCGAAAAATCAATATAAAATGTAGCAAAAAGTAATTAAAGATTGGTTACAGGGAAATCAAAGGATACCTGAGAAGGGTCTAAGACGGTAGGAGTATTCTTGTAATGTCAAACCGTATACTTCTGGATTTCCTCGTCGATCTGCTTGGTTTTCATATAGTCCTCGTCGATCAGCGAAAAAATCTTGCGGAAATAAAGCTCCATCAGCTTGATTCTGTGCGGGACCTTGGTGGTGCTGATATTGTACATGCTCACCACCTCCCGCATCAGGAACGAGCCGCTGGTGAGCTGCTTTAGATCAGCAAAGACCCGGTCGGTGTCCCTGCCGGTCTCCAGCAGGAACATCAGCTCGCTCGAAAGTTCGGTCAACTGCTTCTTGAACTCATCCTTGGAAATCTTTCTGAAATTCTTATAAGGGGACTTGTAGGTTTTCTGGTGCGGCAGTTCGATCTGTTTTTCTTTCTGGTTCATGTAATCGGCAACATAAAGCCTGGCATGGGCATCTAAGACGAGATGCCCCACCTCGAGATGTTCGCTCCGTTGGAGATCGATGATATCGAAAGCGAATTCGTGCTCTTTCTCCACGTAATGTTCGATTATTTCCCTTCCCGGAAGCGGGATCATTGTCGAGTAAAAGTCCGGCTGCGGCAGCTTGCTCCCCTTTTCGATTTCTTCCGGCTTGTCCTGAGTCTCATCCTCCATGCTGCTGCGCCTGAACATCTCGCGGAACGATTCCAGGATCGGTTCGGAGACTTCCTCCTGCTCCTTTTCGATTACCTCGTCGATTATTCTGGATACCCGTGCGGGAAATGAGCGTTTGATCTCCTCGATTTCCTGGAAATACCGCTTGTAAAAACGGGTGATAAGTTTTGAATGCTCCCGCGGAAGGTGCATTACCTGGGTAATCAGTTCGAGAAGGTCCAGCTCGGTTACAGCGCAGAATACCGCAAAAAGGGACATTTCACCCGGAGTTTCCATAAATGACTGAGGATCTTTGAGCTCAAGAAAAATTACCGCTCTGCCCTGTAGCTGATCTCTGTTTCCCCTTAAAAATTGCATCAGAACCTCATCCTGTGGTTGTGTTTCCGGTTGAGAAATATACTCTCTTCTTTTAAAGATAAATTTTGGCGGGGCTGCAGACAAGCAAAACAAACGATTTTATTTAAGAAAGAGTCAAATCTCCGGATTTAACCAATGGCGCAAGGCCTGTGTTTTTTTTATATTGAGAGGCAGTAATCAGACTTCAGGGAGAGAGGATTCTTGAAAGCTTGGAAAGTAAAGATGAGCGCGAAGAATCGCAATACCGCCACCAGCCAGGCAGCTTCTGCAGGCAGCCCGGCAAACCGCATCATAGAATGGGTCTTTTATGCAGGCCTGGTTCTGGGAGTTTCTGTCTTCGCTCCGGAATATTTCTATGACGGTTTCGAGGTGCCCAAGCTTTTTTGTGTGCAGGCTGCAGTAGCCCTGATCGCAATCCTTTTCTTTTTTTCATCTGTTAGAAAAAAAGAACTCTCTTTCCGGCTGCCAGTAGAAATGATTCCTCTTCTGGCGCTTTTTCTCTTCGGAGCCGCTTCAATTGCCTGGAGCCTCAACCGGCTGCTTGCCCTTGAGAGATTTTTCCATGTGAGCGCACTGGCAGCCTGGCTGGTCTTCGCCTGGGCGCTGTACCGCGGCCGGAATATCAGGGGGCCGCTGTATTTTATTATTTTTGCAGGCGCTGCCGTGGCAGTCTGGGCACTGGCTCTCGACTGGGTGATCCCCTTGCGCAACTGGGTTTATCCGCACTTTGTCGAGACCTGGCCCGGGAGCACCAGGGTTGTTGACCATTACCAGATGCTTACCTCCAACCAGGGAAACCCGAATTTCCTGCTCCACATCCTGGTTTTGACTGCGCCTGCTACTATTGGAGCGTTTTTAGCAGAACTCTCTGCATCAAGAACCGCAAGGATTTCCCGCACCAGGGTTCTTGTCGCCGCCTGCCTGGGGTTTGTATTCCTGGCCGAACTGATCTGTTTTTTTACCTCGCAGAACCGTTCAGGGGTTCTGGCGTTCTTTTTTGCCCTGATGCTGATCGCCTGCGTGATTCTGTTCTACAAGAGAGCGGGTTTGAAAAAGATGCTTCGGAGGTTCTGGAAAAAATTGCTTATTCTTTTACTCGGGCTGAGTATGGCGGCTGCCTCATTCGCTTTGTTCACAAATACCGGTTCAGCTATTGCAGGGAGAATCCTTACGGCGTCGGCTGTGCGTTTGGAGCACTGGAAAAATCGATTTGCCAGCCTGGGGAATCTGGAAAATATCGATGTCTATTCCAGGGTCGTTTTTCTGGAGACCGGAGCGGCGATGATCTCCGATGACCCTCTTTTGGGTAAGGGTATCGGCCAGTTCGTTATTCACTATCCGGGGTATAAAACCGAAAAGCACTGGGCAGCCTTTGGACTTCTCCCCCCTGAGATCAAGATGTGGGAACTGATTCCCCCCCAGTGCCATAACGAATACCTTCAGATATTTATCGAGCTTGGCCTGATCGGGTTTGCCGCGTTTCTGGCCTTCTGGGTTCTTTTCGGCATAAGGATGTGGAAATATATCAAATCGCGCAGCGGAGATCCCGCATTTTACCTGATCCTCGGCGCAGCCTCCGGGTTGGCCGGAAGCCTGGTAAACGCTCTTTTCACCTTTCCTTTACAGACCGTGACAAGTGGAATTTTCCTCTGGGCCACCTGCGGCCTGCTTCTGGCAGGCTGCTGCGCCGACAGAGAGAAAGATGACTGCCGTAAGATCGAACTGAAAATCAAACTTTCCAGGCCGCTGTCGAGGGTTCTTTTGGTTATCCTGACCCTGGTTTTACCGGTTATCTGTCTCTGGGGTTCGGAGCGAATCCTCCGGGCGCAGTATTTTTTCTTCGATTCACTGAAACAGCATGCCCATGATTTGCCATATAGCGTTAGGCGAAGCCAGCTTGCAGCAGACCTTCTGCCAGGGCATTTCGAAATGCAGTATGTGGCAGGATGGCTGGCTCAGCTTGAGAACGACAGGGATGCAGCCACACAGTATTACGAGCGCTCTGTCAGGGCTGCTCCTTACTTTCCGGAACCTTACGGTCACCTGACTGAATTTTATTACATAAAAGGCGACTATGAGAAGGCGGAAAAGACACTTCTCCGTTATCAGGAGGTCTACTCTCCTGGCGTGCCAGAGCGTTCGCACTGGGTCTGGGGCTTGATCTGCCTGAAAGATACGACAAGGGACAGGTTCGCCGAAGCTGAATACCATCTGCGCAACAAGGCCGGGGAAAGTTTCGAGCCGATGATGGCCCTGGCTGGCGCATACTACCAAAGGGGCTTGCCGGACTCCACGCTGGCGATTCTTGATGGCTGGGACCGAAGGGTAAGAACAAACAGCAAAAATTTCGCCAGACTAGCAGACCTTTACGGCCTGGCCTCGCTCGCTGTTGGCGACACTGCAGCCGCACGGGAACGGTTCGGAAGAATAGTGCAATACGCGGGTGAAGACCAGAAACAGTTTGTGGAAAGGGCCCGCAGTATACTTGAGGAGCTGGATGAAAATCAGAAATAGGCTCGCTCTGTTAAGCTCGCTAAGCCTCCTTTCTTTTTCAGCCACGAGCGGAGCCGAATTTAAAGACGGTTTAAATAAAGCGGTATCTTCTCTGGAAGAGGGCCTTAGCCATCTCAGACTCGAAGCCCGAGAGATAATACCGTGGTTTGATGGCTATGCTACAGTGGGTACATATACTCCAGGGACAAGTCTGGCAAATGATAATTTGCACAACGTGGTTTTCCGGTTTGCCGACTTGGAAAACCGGCTTGCTTCATTCAACACCCCTGAACAATACCTTCATTGGAGTCTTGAATTCCTTGGTCTTTTCTGCCCTCGGCAATCTCACCTGAAAATGCCCGGCGGACTTAAAGCGGCGGCGGACAGTCTCGATACCCTGTTTCCGGGCGCTGGCCAGTCGCTTGTTGAACTTGTCGAAGCAGACCGGTTGATCCGGGAGGCTTATCGCAAGCTCACACCTGCGGAGGTTGAGGAACTCAAAAAATATGTAAAAAATTTCCCTTTCTGGGAAGACCAGTGGCCCGCAAACCCAGTGGAAAGGATGATAACACTGTCCCGGAGGGTTGACCTCGCCTGCCTCTGGGCTTCCGCCCTGACAGCCGCGGGAGCCTCGGCCCGCCTGCAAGAACTTGTTAAAAAAAACACCCGGGTATGGGTAAACCAGGAATCGACCCGGGAAAAATTTATTCTCAATCTCGACACTCCCTGGGGTGCTGTGATAGTTGGGGGCAGGCAGGAAAACGATTACCGTCAAAAATGCCTTCTCATCCTGGACCTGGGTGGCGATGACAGTTACGAAATACCTCCGTCGGGTTGGCCTTTGGTCAGCATGATTATCGACCTGGAGGGGAATGACAGCTATAAAGCCGATAATGGTTACGCCCTGGGGGGTGCTCTTTTCGGCCTTTCGTGGCTGGAGGATCATGAAGGCAACGATACATACAAGGGAGCATCGTTTTCCCTTGGCGCAGCAGCTCTGGGAGTAGGGGTCCTGATTGACTTTGAAGGTGAGGACAACTACAGGGGCGGACCCTTGAGCCAGGGAATGTCCTTTTTCGGTCTCGGAATGCTGGCTGATTTTGAAGGCGATGACAGCTACGAGGTTTCATTTGGAGGTCAGGCGGCATGTTTTGCCGGCGGGGCGGGATTGCTGATCGATCTGAATGGCGATGACAGGTACGCTGCTGGAGGACACTACCCGGACTGGCGAACACCCGGCGCCACCAAGAGCTTTGCGCAAGGCTCAGCCGCTGGCCTGCGCCCGTTCGGGCTGGGCGGAACAGCGCTTCTCTATGACCGGGCAGGTGCGGATAATTATGAGATTGACTATTTCGGTCAGGGTGCGGGTTACTGGGGAGGTTGCGGACTTCTTGTCGACAGCAGAGGAGATGACAGCTATAAGGCCGGGCGCTATGCTCAGGGCTGCGGCCTTCATACAGCCTTTGGCTTGCTTGCCGATGGTTCGGGAAGCGATTGCTATACTCTCGGCGGTGTGGGGCAGGGAATGGGGGAGGACCGCGCATACGGGGTATTTCTCGAGGGCCAAGGAGCGGACTCATACAGGGCCGGGTGGATGGCCCGGGGAGCCGGTGGCACAGGTGGGGTAGGACTCCTGCTAGAAATACACGGAAATGACAATTACCAGGAAGCTGCCAAAGCTGCAGATGGTTACGGAAGCCGCGCATGGGAGTTGAGCGGTCTCGGGTTTTTAATCGACTGTGTAGGAGATGACATCTATGGCAACAGGCGAATCCAAGGACAGATTATCCGTTCCGGCACCTGGGGCGCCATGGTGGACCTGCCGTTTAACAGGTAAATTTCTTCCGCTGTTATCGCTTTATGTGACTGTCGGAGTGCCGTGGCAGGCGAGAGCTGAGGTTCCATTAGCAGACCTGGTGGAACAGGCTGGCAGTCCGAAAGTTTTTTATTCCCAACCTGAGCAGCGCGACAGCCTGATCGCTCTTCTTGCCGAAAGTGGTGAAGCGCGGGTTCAAGATTTGCTTTGCCATCTCGATACTCCCTGGGCGATTCATTTCGAGGTCGTTCGCCGCGCTCTCGAATCTATCGGTGATACTGCCCGCCAGGCTGTGATCCTGGAGCTTTCCCAAAATGGTGATACTCATTACGTCTCGCTCCTGCTGGCAGTATTCGAAAAGCTCGGACAGCCTGGGGATGAGCCGATACTTGATCGGTATCTGAATAGCGGTCAGCGATCATTAATTATCCCTGCGGCGCGCTGCCTGGCGGAATTCGGCAGATTCGAACAGTCGAGCCAGTTGCTTACACCATTTCTAGTCGACAGTTCAGCACATGTACGTCTGGCGGCTGTCTGGGCCCAGGGCAAAATCTTCATGCGCGATTCAGGAAAACGACCGAATCCGGAAATGGCAGATAAAATCCGGTCTCTACTCGATGACCCATGCCCCCAGGTCAGGTTCACGGCGGCGGAAACACTGAAAATTCTCGGGCTAGTGGGAGAGGAAATGCCTAAGCTGTTGAAACCTGCCAGGTGAGCGGGGGGCACGGGCAACGGAACGTTGCGTCGCTCTGCAGGAGGCGGCCTGAAAAAGATTCCATCTGCAGCGGTGCGATCCAATACTTGCAACCTGGAAACGAGCTAACAGACCGCCTCCTGCAGAGCGATCAAAGCGAAGCTTTGCCGTGCCCCCCTTGCCCGGTATTGTTCCAATCAGTTTTCAGTTAAATCAACCTGAGGAAATCCGTCTTGAACAGTATGCTGAGACTTGCTCTTAACGCTTACGAATACCTGTTAAGAAAAAGAAAGCTTTCAGGGCCACCAATACAGATTAGTCTGGAACCGACGAATATATGCAATTTCAAATGTTCTTTCTGCCCGCAAACGTGGACAAAAAATGGTGAGATTGAGAGAGGAAAAATGGGTCTGGAGCAGTGCAGAAAAATTCTGGAGAGGGTTGTCAGGGATTTCTATCCGGATCCAGGAAACAGGAAAATTTCATTTACACATGACGGAGAACCGTTTGTCAATGAGCAATTCGTTGAGTTTCTCAAGATGGCCCACAGAATGAAATTTATCATAAAATTCGCTTCGAATGGTTATCTGGCAACGCCTGATAAGATCGACTCCCTGGTTTCGAGTGGAGTAAGATTTAATATCTGTGTCGATTTTACCTCCGAAAAAGAACTTTTCGATAAATACCGCGGGTTTGGCGGCTCACATGAGACTGTTCTCGAAAATCTGCGATATATCCTGCGTAAAGCTGCAGATACAGGACTGATTTCGGTAGATATCTGCGACATAACAGCTTATTGCGTATCGGACTCCGAGCAGCAGGGCATACTTTTTCTGAAACTCAAGGAGATGTTTAAAGGCGTGGATTCACCGCGGGTAAAATACAGCAGGCGTATTTTCCACAATATGACCGGCACGGTAAAATTACCTGATAGAATAAAAAGGGGTGGTGGCAAATACAGGCTGTGCCCTTATCCGTGGTTTAATTTTAATATCACCTGGTGTGGGGATGTTGTGCCCTGCTGCCGTGATTTAAGCTCCAAAACTGTTCTCGGCAATGTTTTCGAAGTGGACTCTCTCTGGGATATTTGGAATTCGATTGAATATCAATCTTTGAGGGAGGCCCTGATTTCCGGAATGCCGTCAAAGGCCGAGGCCTGCAGGGGCTGTGATTTGCCTTACGATAGCAGAAGATGGAGCCCGGCATATATCCTTAACGCAGTCAAATCCCGGTTGCTCAGAACAGGACGAAAGTAAAACCCAAACCGGGCAGCCGGCTGGTCGCCCGGTATTAGATTTCAGCTTAACGCTTTACGCAGAAGGTCATTCACAATTTGAGGATTGGCTTTGCCTCTGGTTTCTCTCATCACCTGACCCACAAAATAGCCGAATACCTTTTCCCTGCCGCTTTTGTATTCCTCGACCTGCTCCGGGTTGTTCTCGATAACTTTATCCACCAGAGCCTTGAGTGAACCCTCGTCGGAAATCTGCACCAGGCCGAGCTTTTCGACAATTTCCTCTGCCGTAGCCTCAGTTCTGGTCATCTCGTCGAATACTTTCTTGGCGATCTTGCCGCTGATCGTGCCTTTATTGATCAGCCCGAACATCCCGGCAAGCCGGTCAGGTTTGACCTCGAATTCGGTGATTTCGATATTTTTCTCACCCAGCACAGCGAGCACCTCGCTCATGATCCAGTTGCTCACCTTTTTCGGCTCTGTTGCCTGGGCAAGCTTGACTGTTTCCTCGAAATAGTCGGCCACTTCTTTAGTGGCGGTGAGCACGTTTGCATCGTATTCGGGCAGCCCGTATTGTTCTACGAATCGTTTTTCACGCGCCCCGGGAAGTTCGGGAAGCGAGGCACGGATATCGTCGATCCAGACACTGTCGATCACCAGGGGCAGAAGATCGGGGTCAGGGAAGTAGCGGTAATCGTTGGCTTCCTCCTTGGTGCGCATCGACCGTACTACCTGGCGGTCTGCATCCCAGAGAAGGGTTTCCTGATCCACCTGCCCGCCCGATTCCAGAACGCTGATCTGGCGCTCTGCCTCGAAATTGATCGCCCGCTCCACACCGCGGAATGAATTCAGGTTTTTCACCTCGGTGCGGGTGCCGAATTCTTTGATTCCCTTTTTGCGCACGGAGATATTGGCGTCGCAGCGAAGGCTCCCTTCCTCCATGTTGCCGTCGCAGACTTCCAGGTAGAGCAAGGTCTGGCGAAGGCGGTAGAGGAAAGCATAAGCCTCGGCTGCTGAGCGAATGTCAGGCTCGGAGACAATCTCGATCAGCGGGGTGCCGCAGCGGTTGAGATCAACCGCGGTGCCGGCCTCGGTGATCGCATGAAGGCTTTTACCGGCATCCTCCTCCAGATGGACCCTTATCAGACGGATCGCCTTTGTCGTGCCGTCCTCCAGGCGGGCATCCACCGCACCGCCTGTGGAGAAAGGCTTTTCGTACTGGCTTATCTGGTAGCCCTTGGGAAGGTCCGGGTAAAAGTAGTTTTTGCGGGCGAAAATCGACTGTTGATGAACAGTGGCACCGAAAGCCAGAGCAGCTTTCACTGCCATTGTGACAGCCTCGCGGTTGAGCACAGGCAGTGCGCCCGGCAGCCCCAGACAGACCGGGCAGACATTGCTGTTCGGGTCGTCGCCGAAATGAGTGCTGCAGCGGCAGAAAGTTTTTGTCCTGGTTTTAAGCTGCGCGTGAACCTCGAGTCCGATAACCGCTTCCCAGTTGTGATCGCTCATTGTTGCACCTCCCCTTCCAGCTTGCCCGCAGCCTTGAGAATGGTGGATTCGTCGAAATGACGGCCGATAAGCTGGATCCCCACAGGAAGACCATCCACCATTCCGGCTGGCACCGAGATCGCCGGCACCCCGCTCAGGTTGACTGTCACTGTGAATATGTCCTGAAGATACATGCTGACCGGGTCGTCCTCGAACGAGCCGAGCCTCCAGGCCGGGGTGGGGGTGGTGGGGGTGAGGATCAAATCCACCCTCTTGAACGCCTCTGTAAAATCCTGCGTGATCAGGGTTCGCACTTTCTGCGCCTTGAGATAGTAGGCGTCGTAGTAGCCAGCGCTGAGCACATAGGTGCCGAGCATGATCCGCCGCTTGACTTCAGCTCCGAACCCCTCACTTCGGCTGGTGCGGTACATGTCGATCATGTTGCCGGATTCACGGCTGCGGTGGCCGTAGCGCACCCCGTCGAAACGAGCCAGGTTGGCGCTGGCCTCGGCAGTGGCGATTATATAATAGGCGGCAATAGCGTACTCGGTATGCGGCAGGCTGAGTTCCACGATTTCAGCACCCAGAGATTTAAGTTTTTCCACCTGCACGTTTATTTTTTCGCGCATCCTGGAATCCAGTGAGGGCGGGGAATATTCGGCTGGCAGCCCGACTTTCAGCCCCTTTATATCGCCATTGAGCGCGCTCGCGTAATCGGGAACCTGGAGATCGGCGCTGGTCGAGTCGCGCCTGTCGTGGCCTGCGATTACCGAAAGCAACAGTGCCGTGTCCTCCACAGTGCGGGTCAGGGGACCGATCTGGTCCAGGCTGCTGCCGAATGCCACCAGTCCGTAGCGGCTCACTCTGCCGTAAGTTGGTTTCAGCCCCAACACTCCGCAGAATGCTGCGGGCTGGCGAATCGAGCCGCCGGTATCCGAGCCCAGGGCCAGGGGAGCGAGTTTCATCGCCACAGCAGTAGCCGAACCGCCCGAGCTTCCACCCGGTACCATCTCCGGGTCAACCGGCCCGTGAACAGGACCGAAAGCGCTGTTCTCGTTGCTCGATCCCATGGCGAACTCGTCCATGTTCGCCTTGCCCAGCACAATCATTCTTGCTTGCTTTAGCTTTTCCACCACGTGGGCATCGTACGGGCTGGCAAAATTTGCCAGAATTTTCGAACCACAGGTGGTGGGCAGCTTCCCTCTGATAACTATATTGTCTTTTATAATCAATGGAACCCCGGCATAGGCGGGAAGCTTTTCCCCCCTCTCTCGCGCCCTGTCAACCTCGTCAGCCTCGGCCAGGGCCTCCTCCCTGCGCACAGAGATCACGCAGTTGTGCTTGTCTCGTTCAATCGCGGAGAGGAATTGTTCACACACCTGACACGCCGTGACCTTGCCGGAGGCGAGTTCCGCTGCCAGTTCCGTTCCGCTCAGGTTTCGTAATTCACTCAATGTTTATCTCCGATTTTTTGATCATTTTCAATGTAGTGGCACGGCACGCCGTGCCCTTACTGTTATTCAATAACCTTGGGCACGATAAAGAAACTTCCCTCCGCTTTTGGTGCGTTCTCAAGTGCCGCACTCACATTGCCGAACCGGGATACCTTATCCAGCGACAGAGGAGTCTGTTTGCCCTCAAGGAACGAGTGCGGGCTCACGTTCTCTGTGTCCACCTCGCCCAGTTTCTCCATATAGGCCAGGATATCGTTCATGTCCCTGGTCATGCGCTCGGTTTCAGCTTCTCCAAGCTCGAGCCTCGCCAGGCTGGCGATTTTCTCTACCTCTTCCCTGCTTACAGCCAATTCGGTCTCCTTTTTTACAAGAAAAATACAAAGATTGCCTGATTTCTATTACACCAGCTTTGCCGAGTTTTTCTGGATCTTCACTATCGCCACGGCAATATCCTCCATGTCTTTCTTGCTCCCCAGCAGCACGCTCTGGAACAGCCAGATCCCGGTCTCCTTGCAGAGCCTGTCGTTTTCCGGGCATTCGTTCTCTTTCCTGTACCTGGCCAGCCTTTCAGCAGAGTAGGCATTCCTGAAAGCACGGGAGGCAAGGCGTTTTTCAACGAATCCCTGCTTGTTCAGCGGCGGAATTCCGTATCCGGTGGATATATTCTGGATTCCCTCGGCCTCCAGCGCGGCTGTGAATTTACCCTTGGGCAGGCCGCTGAAATGATTCTTGTCGTAATTCATCATGTACAGATGGTAGGCATGGCGGGTTTGCCCCGTGTACTTTTTCGCAGGGGAAATCCCGGGGATATCCTCGAGCAGCTTGTCCAGATAGGCACCCATCCGGTTGCGGTGTTCGGTCTGCTCCTCCAGGCGGCGCATCTGGCCAAGTAGCGCGGCTCCCTGGAACTCGGTCATCCGGTGGTTGGAGCCCGGGTTGGGATACCCGGAAAGGGTCGACCTCTGCGTCCCGGCAGGCCTGCCGTTGTTCGTATATGAGGAGCACATCTCGAACATTTCGCGGTCCGAGCTGATTATCGCCCCGCCTTCGCCTGAGTTGAGATTCTTGCTGGCCTGAAAGCTGAAACAGCCGAGTTTGCCTATCGAGCCGAGTTTTTTGCCATGCCACTCGCCCGTCCACGCCTGGCAGGCATCCTCGAGCACAGGGATACCGTACTTTTGCGAAATCGTCATGATCCTGTCCATATCGCAGGCGCCACCGGCAATGTGTACAGGCATAATTGCCCGCGTGTGATCGGTGATCCGCTCCTCGATCAAATCGGTGTTTATCATGTGCGTTTCCGGATCCGTATCGACAAAAACAGGCAGCGCGAACATCTGGAAAACCACCTGGATAGTTGCCACGAAAGTATACGGCGGCACGATAACCTCATCCCCCGGGCCCACGCCAAGCGCATTGAGCGAGGTGTTGAGCGCGGTTGTTCCGCTGCTGGTGGCCTGGCAGAACGGCACGCCCATCAGATCTGCAAACTGCTTTTCGAACTCTTCGACTCTCGTGGCCCCGAGACGGCACCACTTTTTGCTGCGGAAAGCCTCTAAAAACATCCGCTCATCGCTCCGGTCGAACACCGGCCAGGATGGGAAAGGTTTGGTGCGTACCGGTGTGCCGCCAAGTATCGCAGGGGTGCTGGCCCCTTTGGATACACTGGCATAAAGGGCTCCTCCACCGATTGCGGAAACAGCCGCCGCTCCGGCCACTCCGGCAGAGGTGTTTTTCAGAAATTTGCGGCGGTTGAGAGATTTTTTACCCATCATAATCACCTCGCGAACTGAATGGAAAAATTCTATAAGTAAAATTACCGTTTATCTTTCCAGTTCCACCACTTGAGAAGCTGCGGGTCGTGTGTGGTATTGGAGGCGTAGTACACAGCGCAGCGAAGCACGTAGAGCATACAGCGGTCAACCCGGCTTCCCTTTAGTTCGCAGAATCTTTTGTATAGTTCCTCAGGGTCCCGGCCTTTTAGCTCCTCCACGGAGTGCAGCCCCAGCTCCCAAAGGTCATCAGCGATTTTTCTTCCCACGCCAGGGATTGTACGAAATTTTTTAATAACCAGTTTTTTAGACTTGGAGGTTACTGAGAAAGATTCTATGGCATTTTTTGAAACAGTTCTCCAGGAACTTAACTTAGAATCACGAACCACTCTTAATCTTTGATTTTCTGAAAAACTTAAAGATTTGAGTTCAACGTTGTTAAATAAATTGTTTGACTCTTGACCTAAACGGTTTAAAGCACTTCTGCAATATTCAGGGTCTATCTCTACACCTATACTGTGCCTATCTGTTTTCATGGCTGCTAACATAGTTGTCCCTGTACCGCAGAATGGGTCAAGTACCGTATCACCATAAAACGAAAACATTCTAACCAAACGATATGCCAATTCATATGGAAAAGGGGCAGGATGATTTTTTGTGGAAGCGCCTGTAATATTCCAGAATTGTCTAAACCATCCACCAAATTCTTTTTTTGTGATTTTTGATAAGAGTCTTTGCTCGTCAGTGGGTTTTCTGTAACCTCCGGGTTTGCGTTGCATCAATATATATTCTATATCATTTTTTATTATTGCATTAGGTTCATAGGGTTTTCCAAGAAACCGCGATTTTCCTTTAACTTCATAGGTCGCATTAGAAATTTTATGCCATATAATAGGATTAAGATTATCAAAACCAATTTTCCTGCAACTTGTAATTATATCTGCATGCAGAGGGACTATTAAATGTCTGCCATGTTTTTTCCTTGATAGGCAAACATCACCTACGACACAAACTAATCTCCCACCAGGAACTAATACTCTAAAGCACTCTTTCCATATTTTAGAAAGTTCTTCAATGAAAATTTCGTACTCTGCAATGCTTCCTAATTGATCGACATTCTCTCTATATTTTTTTAGTGTCCAGTATGGGGGTGAAGTTATTACTAAGTGCACACTTAGATCATCAATAAATGATAAATCTCTTGCGTCACAATTTACTAAAATGTGATTGGTTCGTTCCAGCATTTTTTCAATTTTATTTTAAAGATGAAATAAGTAGTTGCACCGCATTATTGATGGATTCAATAGATGATGAAGCAAAGACTACACTATCAATATTTGTAGAACGCAGTCTATTTTGAACGTTTATATGCTCTTCAGGAAAAGGATAATATATAACTGCCCCGAATTTTGAATTTGGAAATATAGATTTTAATTTATTAGCTTTATTTACAATTTCATCACAGCGTTTATGTATATCTCTTCTGGCCTCAATTCTTTTTACATCTATTCCTATTTTAATCTCACCGACTAAAGGAGAAGCGACATCTATTTCAAATGGTTCTCCGTCAACCTCAAATTTTCTTTTTTCAAAAGATAATGAAGAAAACCTGTTCAAAGCTTTTTTAATATTCTGTTCCCACCTGCCTTTTAACTTTCTTATTTCTTTATCAATAAAATAAATTCTGTCTAAACTGCTTAAGGCATTTATTTCTAAATAGGTTGGAAGAAATGGTTTAATATATCCAGCTATTACTTTTGCCTGATCTTCATTAAAGCGTGGTTCATAAGTATTTAAATTTTTTATATTTAAATCTCTTTCAATGGCCCTTCCTGCAATATTGCAACAAGCTAGAAGAGATTTTAACATAAAAGGGACAGCTAAAATAGCTTTTGCTAAATCAATGGCACTCATAGTAGAAAAAATTATTACTTCTACTTCTCTAATTTCTATATAATTAGCAAAACTTTTCTTTATTGCATCTTCTATTTTTCTTTTTCTTGAATCCGCATCATTTTTTACCCAATTCATATAATCGTAGTGACTGTCATATCCTTTTGTCATAACATTATCCATATTTAATTTTAAATAGGTTATAAATTACCTCACTCCCGCACCAGCCTGGCAAACCGCGCCACCAGTTTTTTGGTGAACCCCGAATCGAACCGCACCGTGACCCGGATGTCGTCCAGATATGAGTTGACACCAGTGATCGTGCCGCAGCCGAACGTGTTGTGCGCTACCCGCTCGCCCTTGCGGTAGAGCGGCTCGTCCACCCCGGGATCGCGCTCGAACGTGGGTTCTGAACTCACCGTTCGGGAGACTGCCGGGCTGCTTGAGGAGAAGATCGGGGGTGAGGCGCCCACCGGTCCACGGCCGAACCTGTTGAAAGAGGCGGCATATTGCCTGGCGAAAGCCCCGACCAAGTCTGATTTTTTCCGCAGGCTCTCGTTGAATACAAGCAGCTCCTCCGGGATATCTGCCAGGAAATTCGACGGGCCAGAGTCGAGTATGTTGCCGAAACGCCTGCGATAAGCGGCCCAGCTCAAGTAAACTTTTTCCTTGGCCCGGGTAATCCCCACATAGAACAGCCTCCGCTCCTCTTCCAGCGGCTCCCCGGTTTCATTTTCCAGCGAGCGGCTGATCGGCAGAAGGTTTTCCTCCACCCCGCTGATAAAGACAACCGGGAACTCGAGCCCCTTGGCGTTGTGAAGGGTCATCAGGGTCAGGTAGTCCTCCTCCGGATTATGGAAATCGATCTCGCTGATCAGCGAGGTCTCAGCCAGCCAGGACTCCAGGCAGGTGGATTTGCCCTCCGGCGTCCACCGCTCGCCGAACTCCCCGGCTGCATTCACCAGTTCAGCGATATTCTCCATCCGGCCCTGCGCCTCGAAGGTTTCCAGTTCGGAGAGGCTTTCCTCGTAGCCGGTGAGTTTGATCAGCTCTCTGAGCACCTCGGCTGCTGATTCTTTTTTCGACATCGAGCGCAGATCCTCGAAAGTGGTATGCAACTCCATTACCCTGCGTGCCGTACCGGCTGGGAGGCCTTCTGCCTGATCAGCGTCGCCGAGCACGTGAAATAACAACTCACCGCGGGAATTCGCCAAAGCGGTCAGCTTTGAAAGAGTCGCCGGCCCGATCCCGCGCGCCGGGACGTTGATTATCCGGTAAAGGCTGGCGCTGTCCTGCGGGTTGGCGATCACTTTCAGATAGGCCGTCAGATCCTTGATTTCCTTTCGCTCGTAAAACCTCAGGCTCCCGATTATCCGGTAAGGGATGACATTCCTGCGCAGGGCGTCCTCCAGGGCTCGGCTCTGAGCGTTGGTGCGGTAAAGCACAGCTATATCACGCCAGTCGAGGCCCAGTTCGCTGCGCACCTGCGAGGTATGTATCGTGATTTGTTCGGCCTCGTCGATCTCATCCCGGCATTCGAGCATAACAGCCTTTGGGCCTGCGCTTTTTTCTGTCCATAGTTTTTTCGGCTTGCGCCCCACGTTGCTGCTCACCACTGCATTGGCCACATCAAGGATATTGCCTGTGGAGCGGTAGTTCTGCTCCAGACGCACAGTGGTCACGTTGTCGAAATCCTGCTCGAAATCGAAAATGTTGCGCACCTCGGCGCCCCGCCAGCCATAAATCGACTGGTCGTCGTCGCCCACCACGCAGACATTTTGCTTCCTGTCAGCCAGCAGGCGCACCAGGTTGTACTGGACCCGGTTGGTGTCCTGGAACTCGTCGATCAGGATATGTCTGAACTGCTTGCAGTAGCGCTCGAGCACCTCTGGTGCGGAGCGGAAAAGTTCGCCGGGCTTGACAATCAGATCGTCGAAATCCATGGCGTTGTTCTCTTTTAGCTTTTTCGTGTAAATCTCGTAGATTTCCGCCACTCTGGTCTCTACAAAATGGCCCGCAGAACGCCTGACATCTTCCGGCGAACGCATGGAGTTCTTATGGCGGCTGATCTGATGCCGCACTGATGCGGGATTGAGGTTTCCATAAGAGGCAGGCAGTTCCTTGATAATGCTTTTCACCAGGCGCTGGCTGTCATCGGTGTCGTAGATGCTGAAATGGCTGGTATAGCCGAGAATTTCCGCGTGGCGGCGAAGGATCCGGGCGAAAAGGCTGTGAAAGGTGCCGATCCAGAGGGATGTCTCACTCCCGAGAAGTTTCTCTACCCTGGATTTCATCTCGCCTGCGGCTTTGTTGGTGAAAGTGAGCGCAAGAATCCTATGCGGCGGAATACCCTGTTCCCGCACCAGCCAGGCGATACGGTAGGTGAGCACTCTGGTCTTGCCGCTGCCTGCGCCTGCCAGCACAAGCAGTGGGCCTTCCCCGTAAGTTACCGCTTCTCTCTGCGGCGGATTGAGGTCTTTCAAAATATCTGACTGGATTGCCAGTTTAGACCGCCTTCCTCGCCAATTTCTTTTTCCCGTCAGCCGCTGTGGGCAGGCAGACCAGAAATACGGTGCCCTTTTCAGGGGAACTCTGGGTGAGCATGATCCTGCCGCGGTGATTTTCCTCGATTATCCGGCGAGCCAGTGCCAGCCCCACTCCCCAGCCCTTTCTCTTGGTCGTTACTCCGGTGTCGAAAATATGGCGGCGCACGTGGCTCGGGATACCGGGACCGTTGTCGGTGAAAATAATATCGACCTCGTTGCGTTCCCTGTCATAGCATGCCTTTATTGAAATCTCACCTTTTCTGCCGGTAAGGGCGTCGATACTGTTCTTAATCAGGTTTTCGAAAGCCCACTCCAGCAGGGTCGTATTGCCCTGCACCGGGGGAAGGTCTTCAATCTCAACCTTGAGATTGATCTTGGTGCCGCGTTTCGGGAGCCTGGCCCGGAAATAGCTCTCCGTACTGCGAAGCACGTTTTCGAGATCAATCCTGTCGTTGGTGCTTTTACGTCCGATCAACTCGAAGCGGTTAGCCACCTTGGAAAGCCGCTCGATGTCCTGATTGATACCATCGACAATCTCCCTCTCCTGACCGTCAAAATTGTCCACCGAGTCAGGGCCGGAGCGATTTTTCGCAGCCCTGGCCTGGGAGAGGTTTAACTTGAGAAGTTCGAGCCAACCGTGAAGGCTGCTCAGGGGAGTGCCCAGTTGATGTGCACTCTCACGCGCCATGCCGGCCCAGATCAGGCTCCTTTCCGTACTCGCCTGCCTGCGCAGGATCCAGACCGCCAGCACCAGGAATACCGCCAGGATCGCACCCAGGTAAAGCGGGATGGCTCTCAGCCTTTCCAGGGCTGACGGATATCCGTAATGAATCACGTACTGCTCCTCCAGGGAGGCGTCGAATGTCCTGAATGGAGGGTTCTGGCGGTCCAGCCGCTTGATAATTTTCTTTACCCGTGCCAGAACCTCCGGATTATTGGTCGGGGATTCCTCCGGCACACCGATCGAGTACCAGAGCACCGGGTTTCCGTCCGAATCGCTAATCACCAGTGGATTTTTGAATTCGTTCAGCAGGTCGCGCAGAACCTCGGTGTCGTCGCCGCTCTGGACGAAAATACTCACCCGTTTTTCATCTTCCAGCCCGGTTTGAAGGTCGAAAACGTTGAGCATGAAACGGGCTGCAGCCCGGCTCAAGGCGTCTTCATCACGTTCGAGCTCTTTTACCATGCTCTGGGTGTAGAGAAAATAGCCAAGCAGCAGCAGAAAAAAGACTGCTATTAGCGCCACCAGCAACCAGAAACTTAAGCGCGTGGGCAGAGTGAAAACCGAGCGGTGTCTAATCAAACTTTGCTGTGATTTTTTTACCGCCATGACGATATCCTCGCCGCAAGTTGATAAATGACGGATAGTTGGACAATCTATCTAAATTATCCAATCATTTTGCCAAGAGCAAGCGAAAAAGCTCTGCCCTTGGGCAGGCTCTACATAACATTCGCTATCCTTTTAAAATATAAAGGATAATGTGTAAGAATGCACTCCTAAACTCAACGGAATAACCCGATCGAGGTTAAACATTTTTATTTCATCTGTTGGATAATACCCGTAAAAGGGAACTCGTGCCGGGGAGGGAGAAAAAATTTGTTGATAAAATCAAGGTGGGCGAAAATGTTTTTCGGCATGAATTATGCAGAAAGTTAATTAATAAAATATTTTTTTAATAAGTAATCTATATTTCTTGACATATTGAAAAGCAATTCACATATTTATTAAGTGCCTAATATTACTGGATTTTAGATTAATTTTTTCCGATCTATATCTACTTAATTTTCCCCCCTTAGGAGGACTGCAAAAGTAACTTTGCCGGAAACATTGTTATAGGCAAAGGCACAGCTATCTTGTCGAATTCAGCTCTCCCCCTCCCGAGACGAGACGTATCGCAGATTCATTTTCCAGTCGACCCGCTTTTGGAAGAATATCCGCTGAAATTTCTGTTCTCTGCAGCAATACGGAGGTTTGCCGGTTCTGATCCGGCTTGAAAAATGCTCCGAAATCCTAAATGAGCTGGAGCGCTGGCTCGCCAGGGAGAAAAAATGCGCGCAATAACAAATGCAGTTTCGATCTTACTGATTGCGGCTGGCAATATACTTTTGCCGGGAACTTCACTGGCCTGGCAATCCGGCACCTGGTCAGACGGCCCGGCAGCTCAGGTGCTGATAGAAGATCAGGAATTAATCGGACTCCGATTGGAATTTCCGGAGCCCGGCGGAGAGGACAGCATATTTGTCTCTCACCCGGTAATAGACAGGTATGGCAGGGTCTTCTACGGGAAGTCCACGATAGTGGAGCGGCTGGAGCTGGAAGGTTACGTTTATCTGGAACAGGACAAAAACTACTTAAAATACTACCATTTCCACTTTAAATTCCTTGAACCATCATTATGGCAATTCGAGACACAGGGACAGATTCTCTCCTCGCCTTCAATGTCTGATAACGGCGCCCTGTTTTTCGGCTGTAATGACAGTTCTCTTTATTCGATCACCCTGTATGGTGAATTGAACTGGAGCTACAAGACCGGCGCAGCGGTGGTATCCTCACCCATGATCGGCGAGGACGGAACGATCTATGTTGGCTCCAAGGATCGCTATCTCTACGCGATTTTGCCCAATGGCACGCTTCAATGGAGCCGCAAGACCGGCGGCGAAATAGTCTCTTCGCCTGCCCTGGCCGATAACGGCACGATTTATATCGGTTCCCGGGACGGCTTACTCTACGCTTTCTCCTCCCAGGGTGACCTGCTCTGGAGCTATTCTACAGGCGGCCAGATAAACTCCTCGCCTGCAGTGGGGGTGGATGGCACGCTCTATTTCGGCTCGAACGACAGTTCCCTCTACGCCTTGAATAGCGATGGCAGCCTTAAATGGCGCTACGAGACAGGCGGCGAGGTGATTTCCTCCCCTGCAATCGACTTTGAAGGCACGGTCTGTTTCGGCTCAGGAGACAGGTTTTTCTATGCGCTAAACCCGGACGGATCGCTCAAATGGAGCTACCAGGCCGAACAGAAAATCTGGGCATGCCCGGTAATCGATTTCGATGGCAGAATCATCGTGGGAACGAACAACCTGGCCGGCAGAGATGATCCCCAGGCGGATACCAGCATGGTCCAGGAAATGATTGCAATCGATCAGCAAGGCTCCGGTATGCCGGCAAGGGCATCCTCAACGAGATTTGATCCCAATTCTTACGCGGTGGCACCTAATGGCTGGCATTACAGTATAGGCTACCGCACTTTTTTCCGCGACTTCTATTCGCTGGAGCTTGACAGGTATGGCCTGGAACAGAGTCCCTGGCCCAGGTTCCGCCACGATTACCGCAACACCGGCAATGTAAACACGGCTGTATCCCCGCCCAGGACTGCCTGCGATTTCAGCGGCAACGGGATTCTCTCGATTGCGGACGTGGTGAGCTACCTGCTCAAAATGGAGCGTCCGTTTCAAGGAGATACCTTGAATACGATGATTTGGAAGCATAGATTGGAAATAGAGTTGGTAATTATCAGGCAGTTGGTCAAGGACATCTGGTCCGGCGGCTGCCTGGAGAGCGGCCCGGCGCTGGCCTCATGGTTCGAGCGGGAGGGCCTGGTGGAGTCGATGAGCCTTTCACCGGATGAGGTCGAGTTCCTGGAGGAGACGTTCACCCGGTTGAATCTCACCCCGGAGGTGGACACGGCTTTGCGGATCGCCCTCCATGGCACTGCGGACCCGGCGAGAGCGCCGGGACTGCCCCGGGCGTTCACCCTTGAGCAGAATTTCCCCAACCCGTTCAATCCGGCTACCACGATCAGTTACACTGTGCCGGTGGGCGGCAGAGTGAAAGTTACGCTTAAAGTCTACAGCCTGCGCGGGCAGTTGATTCGTACCCTTGTCGATATCCCCAAGCCGGCCGGTTCGTACACGATTTTCTGGGATGGAACGGATGAGCAGGGCCGGAAAGCGCCGAGCGGTGTATATCTCTACTGTATTAAAGCAGGCGATTTTTCGCAGACCAGAAAAATGGTGCTGTTGAAATAGAAAGCCTCGTTTATTGCCGGGCTTACATTCAGCTCTCAGAGGGAAAGTAGAAAGGATAGACTCGTTTAACTTTTTTGCGTGACTGGTAGGTGCGCACCAGCTCCATGAAAATCCCCAGGTCACGTTCCGCGTCGTACTGGGTGCCGTCAAAGAAAAAGTTACGCACCGGGATACTTTCGTGATCCGCGCTCAGCTTGGGATAAATCGCCTCTGTGACAATCCCGTTCATGCAGGTAAAAGGCGAGATGTCAACAACTCCGTCACAGCCCTGGTGGTAGTGGAAAATCGCCTTCCCCACACTGAGAGTCATCTCGCCCAGAACCCCGTCGTGCGGAAGATAGTAGTCGGAGTATTCGAGAATCTGGTGGATGTGCGGCTCCTCGTAGCCTGTGAAATCCTCCTTGAATGGCTCGTAAAGCCTGTGTTCATCGCGCTGCTGGACCCAGTTCTTGATTTTCACTCCCAGCATCTCGACTGAAAACCTCTTCCCGGCATAGCACAGATGTTTTTGCTGCTCCTGGTTGGCGTACCAGATCCACTCCCCGATATGCGCCAGGTCGCATTCACCGCCGAACTGTTCGATCTTGCGAATCAGGTAGTCATTGGTGAAAGGCGTGAGACGGCAAAAAATTTCGCCGACCACTCCGATCAACGGGCGCTTGCGAGAGTATTTGGCCGGGACCTTGTGGAAATTATCCCTGGCCTCAGTCATCACTCTGATCAGCTGTTTCATCCGCTTTTCCGTGGGAACGCCGGGCTTTTCGAGAACCTTTTCAACCCCGGCCAGGGCCTGAGTGTGTACCTTGTCGGTATCTCCATTGTTCACCTCGTAAGGCCGGGTTTTGTGTAGCATCTTGCGCATGATGTCAGCGCAGACCAGTCCCCTGAATGCAGTGCGCATCAGTTCGTTCACCTGCTCGGCCATTCCCTCGTAGCCGTCCCGGCTGGTGGGGGAAAAGACCATTACATCCTCCAGACCGATATCCCTGAGCACCTTGCGAATGTATGTAGCGTACTGGCCGAACCGGCAGGGGCCGTCCGCAGTGGGCATGAAAAAGGCGGTCTTATCCGGAACGAAATCCGGCTGCTCAGCAACTTTGAGAAAGTCGCCCAGGGTAACCCGCGCGGGAAGACATTCCTCACCGGAGGTGTATCTGCTGCCCAGTTCCAGGGTACGGTCATCCGAGTCCGGGCATGGCCAGGCGTTGATCCCCACGCTGCGGAACGAAGCGGCAAAGACTACCGCGCCCCCGCGACTCATCTGAGGCACGTAAAGAGTGCGCCCGGTTAAAGATTGCTTGCTTCCGCCATTTCCTGCTCTGTTGTCCCCCATCTTCTCAAAACTCCTTTACTATCCAGATAGGCCTCACAACGAGTCAGCATGCCGGCATCGTTGTTGTGCCCGTCGAATTGCAGCGTAAGGTACGGCTTCCCGGATGCTTCCGTGATAAAGTGCCTGATGTACGAATCCGGGCCGCATTTGAAATTGGTCACATAGATGATATGCAGCGTGGGCTTGTTTTTCACAAACAAAGCCGCTGCCAGGATTGTTTTCCCATAGTCCCAGAACATGTTGTCGTGTAAATGTTCTATCTCGTAACCTTCAAGCTTGAGAAAATCCAGCCCGATCACATTGGCCCCGTATAAATTGCGCAGCTTTGTAGCCAGGTCGAGGTTGATTCCCTTGTCATAGATATTGTAGGGCCGGCCGAGCAGAAGAATACCGTGCTCATGGTGGCTCGCGAGCACAGCCAGGGCACGGGCGCCGGCATCGATCAGGTTCTTGCGGAAATCCTCCTGGGCGTTGAATGCATCCATAGTGGCCTGTTCCACTGCCCTGGCGCTTTTGTTGATTCCCACCGCATTCAGCGAATCCCGGATCGCTTTGGCAACCGCTTTGGTACCGTGGTTGAACCAGAGCATGGGCTTGATTATCTTTTTCGCGTGATCAGAGATTACCGGAGCAGTCGACACAACGAATGGCAATGTCTGGTTCCAGGGGCAATAGTAAGATGGCCTGTCTATTTCTTTCCCCGGCGCTGCGATATTGTTAGGGACAAAAAGGTAATCCACACCCTTATCGATCAGCCAGCGGATATGCCCGTGGGCCACCTGGATTGGGAAACAGGGTTCGCTGACCATAGACTCCAGGCCAATGTTGACTATCTGATTGGTGGTGGGCTCGGAAAGAAGCACCTTGATCTCGAGTTTCCGGAAAAGCCTGAACCAGAACGGTGCCCACTCGTACATCGACATGCAGAACGGCAGGCCTACCACCGGGCCGCTGCCCGCCTCCGGGTCGTAGTCGGCAAGAAGACTTTTGTGGCGGAACTCGATCAGGTTCTCGATTACCGGCTGACGGTCGCTCTTGGCCGCCTTGCGGTAGCGCTCCGAACACTTGTCTCCCCAGTAAGTCCGCTCGCCGTCAACCGTGAACTCCTGAATCTGGCAATAGTTGGTGCAACCATTACAGGTGAATTCGCGGATCTTGTAGTCGATCTTATCTAGATCGAAACCGCGGAACTTGGAGAGATCCTTGTTGTTGAGCATCTTTTCTCTGGCCAGAAGAGCCACTCCCAGTGCACCCATCACCCCGTTGAACGGCGGCACGATTATCCGTTTGCCAAGGATTGAGGCGAAAGCCGCGGCCACTGCATCGTTGTAGGCGGTACCTCCCTGGAAAAATATAACATCGCCGATCTTGCGGCCACGCACCACACGGTTGATATAATTGGTGGCAACAGAGTAGGCCAGTCCGGCCACGATTTTTTCCAGGGCTGCGCCGCGCTGAAGGTAGCTGTTTACGTCGCGCTCCATGAAAACCGTACAGCGCTCGCCGAGCTTTATCGGTTGCTGGCTGGAGAGAGCGATTCTTGCGAACTCGTCCTTGATCCTGACCCCGAGTTCCCTGGCGCGCTCCTCGAGAAAACTCCCGGTGCCTGCTGCACAGGCATCGTTCATGGTGAAATCCACCACGATCCCCTGCTCGAGGCTGATATATTTGGAATCCTGGCCGCCGACCTCGAAAATCGTGTCCACGCCCAGGTCGAGGATATTGCGGTCGATAAACGTGGCGCCTGTTTTGTGCGCGGTGATTTCATCGTTGATCGTATCGGCGCCCACAAGCTCACCGATCAGTTCGCGGCCTGAACCCGTGGTGCCGACACCACAAACATGAATCCTGTCGCCGAGGTCGCGCTCTATCTCACGCAAGCCCCGGCTTGTTGCCTCTATCGGACGGGCATCGGTGGGAAGGTATATTTCTTTCAGCACATTGCATTCTGAGTCTATCAGCGCCAGGTTGGTGCTTACCGAGCCGATATCAATGCCGAGGTAAACCTCGCGCTCCTCGAGAATTTCCTCCGGAGGTATCACGACCATCCTTTCGCGCAGCAGCACCACGTTTTCCATTGTCAGTGGTGGCGAGTTGGGGAATTTCCTGGTTTCGGAATGCAATCCCTCAAGGCTGAATGAACCGGAGCGTTCACCATTTTTACGGAATGTTTCCTCGGCCAGGATTGCCGCGCCGATCGCGCCCAGTGCGGCATGCTCCTCGCTGATCACCAGGGTTCCGGGTTCCCAGCCGAAAACGGTCTCGACCGCCTGAACCACTCCCTTGTTTGCGGCCACACCTCCGGCGAATGTCACATTCGGCAGAACTTTTTTGCCCTTGATGATTGCGCTCTTGAAATTTCTGGCCACTGCTTCGCAGAGCCCTTTGAGAATTTCCTCCGGGGTGAATCCCTTCTGCTGGGCATGGATCATGTCGCTCTTGGCGAAAACAGAGCAGCGTCCGGCAATCTTGGGGGCCCGTTCGGTGCGGCTGACAATCTTGCCGATCTCCTCGACCTTAAACCGCAGGCGGCCGGCCTGCTGGTCGAGAAAAGCGCCGGTTCCGGCCGCGCAGTCCCCATTGGTCGAATAATCTGCAATACCAAGGTGGCCGCTTGATTTATCACGCTCGAAAAGGAGATACTTCGAGTTTTCCCCGCCCATCTCAAACAGTGTCCGCACTTCTGGCAGAAGCAGGTCTACTGCCTTGGCCAGGACGGCAAATTCATTCTGGGTGGTAACCCCAAACTCGTATTTGAGCAGGGCGGCACCGCTGCCTGTGGCGGTGATCTCACCCAGGGCCGCCCGGTCGATCAAACAGACCAGTTCTTTCAAAAGGGATCTGGCCTGCTTTATCGGGTTGCCGGCAATCCGGGCGTACTTGGTGACCGCCAGCCAGCACTCAGCTCCTGTGGCTGGATGTTTCAGGCGCTTGACTGTTTGAAAAGTCGGGTTTGCCGAAATCTTCTCGAAAAACGGAGTATCGCTCCTCTCGGAAGAATAGAGCGCCGCCTTGACGCTTACTGATCCCAGATCGATTCCTATATGAATAGCCATAAGTCTGCGTTCCAGCTCTTTGCGGCTACCGCTGCCAGGGAAACGACTCGCCTGCTTTCCCCTGGCACCCAAGGAAGCTGCAGTTTGCGGATAAACCGGTTCCCACTGTGCTCAATTGAAACACTCAGCCGCCGCCGCGACGACTTTGTCGATAACTTCTTCGAGATTACCTTCCACGAGAGCCCCTGAGGCCCTCTTGTGCCCGCCACCGCCGAATTTCTCAGCAAGCAAGTTGATATCTATCTCTTTGGTCTTGCTCCTGAAACTGATCTTGATTTTGTCGTTGCCCAGTTCCCGGAAAAAAAAGCAGGCCTGAACCGGGTCGATCGAGCGGATAACGTTAATAAAATTGTCGGTCCCCTCCACCGATGAGCCTGTCTCCTCCAGCATCTGCCTGGTTAAGTGAATGTAGGCCAGCCGGTTGTCGTATGCAAAGCGCAAAGTATCCAGTACCTTGCCCAGACAGACTACGCCGCTGATCGAGTCGCGCTCGAAAAGCCGGTCGTAAACCTCGTGTGGAGCCACCCCGTAACGGGTAAGCTCGCTTGCCAGTTTGAAAACTTTTGTGTTCGTGTTCTCGAAACGGAAAGAGCCCGTGTCTTTCACTATCGCGCAGTAAAGCCAGTAAGCGATCCGTTTGTCCAGAGGATGGCCCAGCTCTGCAAGCAATTCGTAGATCAGTTCTCCTGTGGAGCTTGCCTTTTCATCGACCACAGAGCCTTCGGTCAGAAGTTTATCCGCAGGATGATGGTCGATACAGAGCAGTTTCCCGGCCCGGGCAGCGACCTCTTCGGTCATCGGCTGAAGCCTGTTCCAGACTCCCGAGTCGAGAAAAAATATCACCTCGGCCTCCTCCAGCAGCCGCCTTGAATCCTCCAGGCTCATGCTGTCGAAACCCCTGATCAACCCTTCCGGATCCATGAACTGAAGGATCGGGGGAAGGCTGTCCGGGTTCAGGATAACCGCCCTCTTGCCCATCTGAACCAGCGCCGTGTAGAGCGCAAGCTCACTTCCTATGCCGTCTGCATCAGGATCACGATGGGTGCAGAGAATAAAATTCGTGTTCTGTTGAATGGCCCTTTTAACGGCCTCCCACAAATCGTCTCACTCGCTTTCCGTTAAAAAGTATTTTCTGTCACCGCATATATCAAAAGCGGATATAGGCAGGTATCTCCGCTATGAAACTACTCGATAAATCGCGATCCTGAAACTCAGGCCTGTTGATTCCTGTGTTTCTTGTATTCATCCAGAGATACAGAATACTTTGCCTCAATATTCGTGCGGTGACATAGGCCGCCGTTGTAAGCGCAGAAAGGAATGATTCTGTTCGTCGGGGTGGCGTAATGAATAACACAGCGCCGGACTCGTTCAAGATCGTAGTTGTAATTGTCCATGAAATGCATCCCGGCCACCAGCAGGGTCTTGTTCGTGTAAGTGCCGTCTTTTTCGCCTCGCCCTGCATCCTTGTCGAAAAATCCGTCCAGGGTCTGCAGAAATTTCGTGAAATCCAGCCCCTTGGGTGCTTTATCCTTGTTGAAAAACTTCTGAAGTTTGTAAAAGGCGTTCATCTGGGCAAAGCGCTTGAAGCGGCTTGCTTTTGTCTTGGCCGCCAGCCTTTCCAGCTCCAAGAACATCCCGTCCACATCCACAAACCGCGTAATCGGTACCGGCCTGTTTGTCTCGTGTTCGATAAACAGGTAGGTACCAAGCGAACAGTGCGGGTGGCAGGAGATATAGACGGTTTCCTCCCCGCGCAGGGCGCTGATAATCTTGGAGATCGGGGTTACAAAGCTAAGGGGGTACCATTCCTCCTTACTGATGATACCGGTTTGCTCTTCGATACCATGGGCAAGATCTGGCAGGGTGTAACGGAGTTTTTCTCTCTCTTCAGTGCTGATCCGCCCCACCAGAGAAACGGGCTGGTAGCTGATCCCGCTGAGTACATCGATATTAGCCAGGGCGTGTTCTAAGATCGGGCCTACCTGGTGGTCATTGATACCGTTGACTATTGTCGGCACGTACACGATTTTCATCCCGGATTTGCGCACCGCCTCGATCACTTTTTCCTTGATTTCCACCAGGGGCCTGCCGCGGGTTTTTATGTACACTTCGTCATCTACGCCGTCAAACTGAAGGTAGATTGTGTGAAGCCCGGCCTCAGCAGCCCGGTCGGTGAATTCCTGGTTGGCAAATTTCAACCCGTTGGAGGCGACCTGGATATGGCTGAAGCCCATGGCTTTAGTTTCTGCGATAATCTCGAAAAACTCCGGGTGAAGGGTTGGCTCACCCCCGGAGTACTGGATCATGCGCCCGTATACCGGCTGCTCTGCGCGATAGAGATTCAGCATGTTTATCACTTCTTCCTTGCTCGGCTCGTAAACTCTGCCGGTGCTGTTGGAGTTGGCAAAGCAGATCGGGCAGTTGAGGTTGCAGCGGTTGGTCAGGTCGATGTTGCCTAGCGCGGTATGGCTGAGATGGTTGTCACAAAGGCCGCAGTCACTCGGGCAGCTTTTGTACTGAGTGTTCGGATTCATCAGCCCCTTGCCGTCTCCGAACTCCCGTTGCTCTGTCTTGAGGTATAGCTCAACATCAGACCAGTAAAGGTCCTTGAAGTAGCCATGCTCAGGGCAGGTCTTCTCCATATAGACCTTGCCGTGCTCCTCGAACATGTGAGCCGTGATTATCCTGCCGCAGTCCGGTTCAGGGCAGATCGACTCCACGTGTTTGGGAAGGCCTTTGGTAATATTGTTTATCGGCCTGCCGCTGTAATTAGTGTCTATCGGCCGACTTTCTATTCTTTTCGCTTGAGTAGCCATTATTGATCCATACCTCCGTCATTCATTCCGTATTAAGCCTGGCAAGAAAGCCAGCAGTGCTGGCAGGAAGATTCTTCAGACATGGCGATTGTCCGCCAGAGTTGCCCTTTTGCCGGAAACCTGCACGCCCGGCGGAAAGAGGAACAGTTGAAACTTATCCGCCCTGGAATAGTCGATCGACTTCAAACAGGACAGAGTTTTTTTAAATTGTCAAAGCGGGCCTGGAATTGCCCGAATTCAAGCGATTTAAAAACGAATAGAGAATTACTAAGATAAAATAAATATTTTGTCTGTCAATATATTTTAGGTTAACTTCATATTTTGAAAATTGTTACTTCGGCGTCCTCAGCCAGTGGCCCGAGGTGATCGAAAGCGCTGTCCATGGTACTTGCCACCTCCAGCCTGCCCGTGCTGCCGACAAGGGCGATCAGTTTTCCCTGGGCGCCTTGCGAGTAGTAATCAGAAATCCCTTCGATCCGTTTGCCGCAGATTGAAACCCCCAGGCGGGACTTATCCCGGCTCAGCAGTTCAAGTTCCTGGGCGGTGATATCGGTAATCAGGTTGCCGAAACGGTCGGCGTATATCACCCTGCCGATCAGCCGTTCATTACTGATAATCTTTTTCCGGCCGCTTGCCAGCCTGACCGGATTCTGCACCTGCTTGCCCAGCTTTTCTAACTTTACACCGCGGGCCAGATAAGCTGCTGCAGGGGCGAATATATCCCGGCCGTGAAAGGTAAAACTCACAGGCTGGAGATGATATTTCGGATCTGACAGCTCAAAGCAGTTGAAAATCTTATCCGCGCGGTAAGCCGGCTCGAGAACCCCGTTGTCCGGCCCGACAAAAAACTGGCCTGCGCTTTCCACCGCCACAGCTCTTCTGCGGCTGCCCACACCCGGATCCACAACCACCAGATGAACCGTCCCAGCGGGGTAATATCGTTGGATGCTTTCCAGAACTAAGGAGGCCTTACTTACCAGGCCGAATGGGATGTCGTGAGTAATATCGACAATTTGAACCTCGGGAGCAATCGAAAGGATTACTCCTTTCATCGCTCCCACATAACCCTCCTTGGTACCGAAATCGGTAATCAGGGTGATTACCCCGCTCATGCAAGACTACCCGATTGAAAAGATCTCGTTTCAAAAGGAAAATGCTTATTCAGGCTGTTTAGACTTTGCGCTGGTGTCTTTATTCTTCCAGTTCCTGATTCCCCGGATCAGGAACAGAATTGCCAGGATTCCCAGCAGAAGGGTCCAGCCGAAATTCTTTTCCGCCAGAAACACCACGATAGTAAAAATAACCAGGGAAGATGAAACGAAGAGGTCCATCTTGTAGTAATTGCCTTCGATCTGCTCGAGCTCAGATAATGACTCGTACCGGGGCTTATTTTCGCTGCTAGTCATGGATCAGTGTTCCGCAGGAGTCGGTGAATTGCGAAGCCGGGAATTACGCAAATGAAAAAATGAGGGGTCAATATTATTATCATATAATTTTACAATCTTGTCAAGTTAGCAGGTCCGGATGCAAGTTTTAGCTTCATGTTTAAGATTTAAAGGCGTCGCGGTTTAGAAGGTATCTTACCGGTGATCCGGTTAGCACCTCCACCATGTTTCTCGCCGCTTTGTCCTTGAGTTCGTTGAAAGATTCATCCGAAAAGAAAGAGCTGTGTGGGGTGATAACTATATTATCCAGCCCAAGCAGGGGGTTCTCTTTTTCTGGCGGCTCCAAGGTGAGCACATCCAGGCCGGCACCCGCCAGTTTCCCCCTTTTCAGGGCATCAGCCAGAGCCTTTTCATCCACCAGAGCGCCGCGGCTGGTGTTCACCAGATAAGCGCCATCCTTCATCTTAGAGAGAGACTCTGCGTTGATAATTTTTTCGGTTTCCGGGGAGAGCGGCGCATGAATGGAGAGAAAATCCGACTCGCGCAAAAGCTCATCCAGGCCGACCAGCCTCACATCCATCTCGGTTGATTTTACATAGGGGTCGTAGGCGAGAACTTTCATGTTAAACCCCAGCGCCTTGCGGGACACTATCCGGCCGATCGCGCCTAATCCCAGCAAACCCAGAGTCTTGCCTGCTGTGCGCGGAACCGAACCGGCAAGACGGAAATCCCAGCCGCCGGAGGCAGTATCCACGGCCAGCCTTGATACCTTGCGCACCAGATCGAGCAGAAGGGCAAATGCGTGAGTTGAGACATCATCCTGGCAGTAATCGGGAACGTTGCACACAGCAACACCTGCGCTACCGGCTGCCTCCACATCCAGATTGTCAACACCCACCCCGTAGCGGCTGAGTACTTTGATCTCGGGCAGGCTGGCTATCGCCCTGGCCCTGATCGGCGCATACTGGCTCAGGATTCCGGCTGCGCCGGCGCAGTTCTCGATCACCTCGTCTTCGGTTTTGCAGTCGAGCAGTTCCCAATCGAAACCGGCCTGCTCGAACACCTCTTTTTCTACTTCCACCGTGCCATGGTCACAATCGGATATAACAACTTTCAACTTACCCATCAATATCTCCTCAACAGGTTTTCACTATAAGATTTATATTGTACCAATTTAGATAACTTAAGGAAGGCCGCTAATATTTTCAAGTTTGCCGATGTCTCATACTGATTTTACGATCATCATAGAGTATTGAGGAGCCAGTCAAAGCATAAGGAAAATGTTAAGACTAATGCATGCGGGAGGAAATCTGCCCTGCCCCCCCTTTTGCAAAGGGGGAATCTTTTCGAAAGGCTGAACTCAACCGACGCTAAATAATGGACCAAAGGTGCGTTATTCCATGGTTTCGGTAAAAACCACCCGTAGGGGCGCACGGCCGCGCGCCCCTACAGAAAACAAAACATTTTCATTGTTTCCGGGTAAGCCGGCGGCTAATGACGATTAACCTGAAAAGACAAGTTTTTTACTATATGATTGTTGTCAAATATGTATTAAAGGCAGGCTAATACCACATTCCACCGGCAAGGTCAATAAATTAACAGTTGATGTGAAAAGGAGGCTAAGAAAAACAGAGAAACAGGCAAAAAATCAGTTCTCTGGTTGAGGAAGCGACTTGTCTCCGGCGGTAAAATTCTCTGCCATCCGTATGCGCTCCTCCACCAGTGGATGGCTTCCGTAGAAACTGTGCAGGAGCTTGGGCTGGAGCAGGTCCGCCTTGGCCTTACGCATGAGCTTTTTCTCCACCTCGATAAAAGCTGGAATATCTCCAGTCAGTTCGAGCGCGGCCCGGTCCGCAGCCCGTTCGAAACGCCGAGAAATAGCCGATATCGCAGGCGAGGTCAGCGTGCCGGTGAGGCTGAGAAGAAAGGGCAGAAGCACGATCAGCACCAGGCTCGACTGTGCACTGAGGCCGAAAAAGCCTCTCGTGGCCTCAGCGTTCAAAAGAACCCATAGCAGCCAGAGGCCGGCAAAAACGCCCACGACCTCCAGAAGGAACCCTTTCATGATGTGATATTCCCGCCAGTGGCCGAGTTCGTGCGCCACAACCGAGAGCACCTCATCGTCCCTGCATTCATCCACCAGATTGTCGAAAAGCACCACGCGGCGGCTGTTGCCCAGGCCGGTGAAATAGGCGTTGAGATAGCGTGAGCGGCGGCTGGCGTCCACCACATACACCTGTTTCACCTTGAGTCCCGCCTCCGCGCTGACCTGGCGAATCCGCCCCTCTAGTTCCTCATTCTCTAACAGTGTAAATTTGTTAAACAGCGGATCGATCACCCAGGGACTGATCCAGATCCCAAATGCCGAAACTGCAAGTATCACCGCCGCGGCGGGAAGAGGCCAGAAATTCGGCAGCCCCTTGATCAGAGCAAGCACCGGCAGAGCGATAATAGTGACTATTATCCAGTTGAGAACAAGGGATTTAGCCCGGTCGGCCAGCCAGGTCCCGAGCGTGATTGTGGAAAGCCCCATCTCGCGTTCAATCACGAATTCCCGGTATGCCGAAAGCGGCATATAGATCAGGATCTGCACTGCCAGCAGCACCAGGACAAACAGAGGCAGGGCCAGGTACCAGTGTCCTCCTGTTGGCGCCAGAAGCCAGCTTTCCAGCCTGGCACCCAGGCCGCCGAATAGAAGGGCAGCGTAAAAAACGTAAAAAAGAAACCTGGAAAACGGAAAAAGACGGTTGTGACGGATAACATGCTCTCTTCCCACCTCGATATCATTTTCATTGAAATGGCGCAGGATTTCACTTCGACGCTCAGTGGAAGTGTCACCAGCCATACGCATCACATAAACCGCTGCGTCCCAGGCCATAAAAGGTGCAAGAAGCAGGATTATCAGCAGTATCTTGGGCATGATTTTCCTCGCATTTTCTAATCTTTTAAAGGCAAAACAATACCCGCACCACCATCCAGGGCAGCACGGAGGTCTATTCTTGTAGCCTCTATTTATAAACATATTAAGTTAAAGCATAACTTTCGAAAGTCAAATGCTCTCTGGCGCCAGCCTGTCTTTACGGCATTGACACCTGATTTCAGAAGGACTTATAATGAAAGATAACAAAAGAGTTTTTAATTTATCCTTTTCACTGGTCATTGAAAAGTTATGAGGATTTGATGAAAGAATATCTCGTTCTGTCAGGCATAGGGCCCGATAACCCGGGTATCGCAAAGGCGATCAGCGAGGTCGCATACAAGAAAGGCTGCAGTATTGAGGACAGCAGGATGGCCGTGCTGGGAGGAGAGTTCGCAATCCTGGTTCTCCTGGAGGGAGAAAATAAGGAGATCGAAACTTTTACCTCTGGTTTGAGAGATCTCGAACTCGAAACCGGTCTCACCCTTTCGGCGCGAAAGACCAAAGCCAGGCCGAAATATCAGGTAGAAAAAGGCGTGCCCTATCATCTCGTTATGGTGGGAATCGACCAAACTGGAATCGTTTTCCAGGTGACCGAACTATTGGCCCGGCATGGAATCAATATCGAAACCCTCGAGACCGAGGCGCATCATGCTCCGGTAACCGGCACCCCGATGTTCCGGATGACTATTACCGCCGAAAAGCCAGCGGAGGTTCCGGTGCGTAAGCTCAGGGAGGAGATTGCCACCCTTTGCGACAGACTGAACATGGATTTTACTCTCGAAGCCCTGGCCTGAGCTCAAGATTGCCAGCAGTGGTTTCTTTAATCCAGGGATTAGAAAACGTGTTCCGGTGGTACCCTCGATCTGATCGACAACCAATCAGCTTAATAGAAAAAACAGCCATCAACCAGCCGGCAAAAGGGGCCGAATGCTTGTTTCAAACTGAACCGGACAAAAAATACAACTGGATTTCTCTCCTGTCTTTTTGATCGTCTAAGAATACAACCTGAAACGTTAGCCGAATATTATCCCCGGAGGTACCCATGTCCCGAATTCTTTTGTTGACTCTCTTTGCTAACCTTTTCTTTTTTCCCCATCCGGTTGCCAGCGCAGAAAGTCAATGGCATCCCTCGCTTGTGGATCGGATGGCCGGGCGATTCGGTGCTTTTGGTGAGAGCTACCGCTACCGCAAGCTCGGCTACCTGAGTTTGATCACAGACGGCCCGGATGTCTATTCGGTCACCATGGGGGATAACCTTCTCTTGGGAAGGCCGGTGCTGCCCTCCTCCTACAGCTACGAGGAAAAATTCAACTGGACCGGTGCCGAGCGCAGCTACAGTTTCACCTCGCCCGATGAAGAAAAGGGGCTGCTGAAAATCTACGAATCGCTTCTGGCCCCGGGTTTTCTTTACTGGACCAGCGAGCCGGTTTTTCGCTGGTCGTGGGAGGAGCAGAAAACCGGGCAGCACTTTATCCTTCCTCTCTCCTCCGGGGTGGAGCACCGTGGCGAGGGGGAGCGCTATATCGCCGCGCGTGACGGTGAGCTGGCAGAGCCCTGGCTTCTGGTGGATTTCGCAGGCAGCCAGTACCCGTTCGACTGCCCCGTTCTTTTTCTCTTCGAGCGCAAGCCAGCAGAGATCGAGGTTGTTACCCATGAGTTTCTCGATATTCGCTTTACCGGTCCTGCAGGCAAGATAATCCTGATGCCTCTCTACGGGGTGAGAAAGATCGAGAACGAAAAGACTGCCGCGTGGACAGAGGAAATTCCCGGAGAGGTTGTCCGCACCTGTTCGATCTGGCGCAGGCGCCTGGAACATTACCCGGTGGCTTGCCGTGAACAATACCATTTTGACAGTTCGGGCGCCCTGGAGGTAAGAAACAGCTATGAATTCGTCTCTTTCGAAAACGCCGGAGGCGAGCCGCTTGCTCCTATCCCGCCGTTTGTCAGGATGGCGCAAAAGGGCGGCTACCCGGTTTCTATCGAGGGGCGGTTGGTCGAGACCGGCTATCCAACCCATTACGGAGTGCTGGACTATGTGGAAGGCAGCGAGCTGACCTATCGCATCCCGGCCTGTGATTACGTGGATAAAACCCTCGCACCTGTGAGGGTGAAAGGCGTTCAGGGAATCTCTCGGATCGAGGAGGCGCTGGAGGCCTATATCCGCAATCCCCTCTGGACCTGGCCCGGCGACCACGACTACGACCCGGATGATGTGATGGACACCATGCACAACCTTCGGCTGCTCGCCTGGGCTACCTGGTCACTGCCAGAGGGGAAGCGCAAAAGGGCGCTGAAAGAGTTGGCAGAACCGGGGATCGATAGAGTCCGGGATGAGCTTTACTTTTATTTCGAGGACCCGGTGGCTCTGGCGAGCTACGCCCGGGACAGCACAGTGTTCGCCCAACGGGGCAAAACCTCCTACGACTCTGACTGGTACAATGGGTTCCAGCTTGCCGGCCTATGGGCCTACCGGTATTTCGGCCACAGGGCCAAAGGCCTCCGCCTGGCCCGCGAGCGCTGGGAACTCTGGACAGCCCTGCGCAATTACATGGAGATTTACAACGACTGGGCGATCTGCTGCAGTACCACCGACCCCCGGGGCAACCTCACAGACTACGACTGCATGCGTAACGGCTGGTCGGGGCTTCTGGCTTACGCCCGCCTGGCGCGCGATCTCGGTTATCTCGATCAATACCGCCAGACAAAGTATCTCGCCTCCAAAACCATGGTCGCTTTTTACGTCCAGTGGACTCTTCAGAAATATTTCCACGATCTCGCCTCCTCTTTCCCGCCTGACACAGGCAAGGGTTTCCTGAAATACGATTTCGAGGAACTGACCGGGGTCGACCGGCTCGAAACCTACGTGCTCCACGAGATTACCCGCCCGGATGACAGTTCTCCCTACAACCTGAGTGCCTGTATACCGGAGCACAGCCTGTTCCTGACCGATTTCGGACTCAATGAGAGAGTGGCGAAGCTTACCTATGACAACCTCGAGCGCTATCTTCCGGACTGGGCGGATTTCGATCCCTTTACCTACACCAGTCCTGGAGGGTGGTGGAGCGCCAATGCTGTCAGTGGAAGGTATTTCTATTTTCTCGATCCCCATCTTTTCGCGCGGGCGATCAATTTCAACGAGCCGCTCACGAAACTTCTCTCCTACCGCAGGCTCGACTGGCTCAGCGGCCAGGCAATCGAGGCGATACTGGTGGGCAGCCGGCCGATGCTGGTAGTGCCCACAGACGTGGAGTTTTTCGGCAACGAGTGGGATGAAAAAAGGCGTTCGCTAACATTCACCCTGGAGGGCTTCGGCACAGCCCGGGTCGAGATCCGCAATTGCCCGATGCCGAAAAAGGTGACTCCGGAAACCGGGGTGAGCTATGACGCGAAGAAAAGAGTGGCAGTGCTGGAGATGAACCTGGACGGCAAAATAAAAACGAAGGTTTATTTTTAGGTTTTTTCGAGAAAAGGTTGTTTTACAATACCACAGCTTTATTGCCGGATTACTGCCTATTCGGCTTTTTCTAATTCCAGAGCAGTGCGGGCCGGCATACATATTGCTAAATGTGCGCAATATGTATGCCGGCCCGCGTCTCCTGCACTCAATGCAAAGGGCTCCCTGTCAGGCAGGAATTTTAAATTGCTGCCGCACGTACTCGATATTCTTCCGCGTGTCGGCAATCAGATCACCGCTCGGGGCGCTGGTCTCCAGCACGTACCATCCCTTGTAGCCCACCTTGTAAAGCAGCTCGGCCACATCCGGCCATTCGTATTTCCTCTCGCTGGGCTGGCTCATCAGGGATTCGCCGTTTTTCACGTGCACCTGGTGAATATGGTCTTTAAGAAGCGGGATGTCTTTCAGCGGATCGTGCCCGTAATAGCAGCAGTTGTAAGGGTCCATGTACACGCCGATCCAGGGCGAGCCGACACCGTCGATAATGCGAAGGTGCTCCTCGGCTGACATCGAGGTCTCCAAAGCAACCACCACCTCGTGCTTTTCCGCAATCAGCGCAAGTTCCTTGAAAGAGTTTATAATCCTGGTGAACTCGGCGTCGTCCTGGGGAACTCTGTTCCTGAACATGGGCAAAAGGATGTCGTTGGTGCCGAGATTGCGCGCCACCTCGATCGCGTCTGCCACTCTCAGCACGCCCATGGGCTCGTTCTTGAAAGGCCCGCCAGGGCCGAGGTTGCCGATCGCCAGGGAGCAGATCTGCACCCCGTTGTCAAGTGCCACCTTGCGGTATTCGGCCTGCAATTCGGGGCATCTCAGGTGAAGGCTGCCGTCCTCGGGGTAGAGGATACTCACCTGAACGCCGTCCAGGCCGATCCTGCGCGCCAGCTCGATTTTCTCTGTCTTGCCGCGCTCGCCCAGGTTCCAGTCTGTCATCCCGATCCGCAGAGGCAGTGTGTCCGAGCCCATTTTCGAGCCCTGGGCCTGCACACCTGTGGCTGTCACTGCCGCCGAGGCCACAGCAGCGGCCCCGCTTAGGAGAAAGTCACGCCTGTTGATTCCCATAACGCCTCCTTAAAGAAAAGTGATGATGTCAATTGAAAGCTGAAAAACTAGTTAGCCCTTTATCGGTTTTATCGGCGCGCCCTCCCTGAGCAGATCCTCCCAGGTAACCACCCGCCGCTCGTACATTGCCTTGCGGCCAAGCAGTGCGGTCAAGGCTGTCATTCGGCCGATCTGGGCGTCACAAAACGGCTTGTCGCCCTCGCGGATACAGCGGAAAAAATCCTTCATGCTCTCTTGGCCGAAATCAAAATCCGGCGCGTGGACTTTCTCAGCAGGAGGCGCGTCCTTGCCGCGCCAGACGATTGTGCACGGATCGCTCAGCTGCACGTCCACAGAGCCTTTTTCCCCGTATGCGTTGATTATCCTTCCACCCATGTTGTGGCTGTAGGGCGCATACTTGATCATAGAAAATACCGCGTGGCGCTCTCCCGGATATTCTAATGTCAGGCCATAGGTGTCGAACACATTGGCGCCTTCCGGGTCGTGGATTATGTTCTGCCCGCCCAGGCCGGCAATGCGTATCGGATGGTCGTTCATGATCCAGTTGAGCACGTCCAGCTCGTGCACCGACTGCTCCACTATCTGGTCCCCGGATTCCTCGATTGTCCAGAGCCATTTCATCGCGCCTCGCGAGCCAGGGCCGTTCCAGTCCCCGTAGCGCTGGCCGCGGATAAAGCCGATCTTGCCTAATTCGCCATTGTGGATTCTCGGCATGAGCTGCCGGAACTGCTTCTGGTAACGCAGCTGCTGGCCGATCTGCAGGATCCCCTTGGAGGATCTGGCTGTCTCCACTACTGCGTCCAGGTCGTGCACGGTGAGTGCCATTGGCTTTTCCGCATAGCAGTGTCTCCCGGAGGCTAGCACGTCGATTATCATTGCCTTGTGCAGGTACGGCGGAGTGGCCACGATTACAGCCTCGATATCTTTCTGCTCGAGGAGCTTGCGGTAGTTGGTATAGGTCTTGGGCTTGTGGCTGCCTGAGGCTTTCAGGGCCTGGTCCAGGGAGTCCGGGTCGATATCGCAGAGTGCGGTGACCCGCGTGCCGGGTACTTTGAGAGCCACCCCGAGAAGGTGCCTTCCTCTGCCGCCGGTGCCGATCATGGCGAATTTGACCTCGGCTGGCTCCTTGCCCAGCAGACTGCTCGAAAGGCCGAGAACAGCCGGGGCAGAAATTGCTATAGTACTTTTTTGAAGGAAATTGCGGCGGTTTACCAGACGTTTTTCATTCATTCTGGGGCCTCCAGCAACGGCTGAGATGAACAGGAAATACTGGACGAAAAAGGAACATTTGAGAAAAAAGCAAGGATGATGACTTTTATCTAAACCTTTATAGCATCCGATGCCTGAAGTGTCAAGCTTAAGAGAAGGGGTATCGAGTGAGCCGCGCGCACGGTTCAGGCTATCCTTGATCTAACTTGAAAAGCGGCTTATTTTGAGTTCGGGGAACCGTTTGCTGCCTGGCGGGTGGCTTGGTTTCTGATCTGTGAGAAAATTCAGCTTTAAGATTTCAGGATTAACTCTAATCAATCTCTGAGGGGGTTGGAAATGTTGAAACCAAATTTTCTGCTGTTTTTTGCCTTTCTTTTTGCCATTGTTCTGGCCTTTCAGGGGTGCGCTCCCGGCCCTGAACAAAGCTTGAAGGAGCCTCAAAAAGCGGAAATGGACAGTAAGCACCGCTTTGTGGTTCTCGATCCGGGACATTTCCACGCCGCCCTTGTTTTCAAGCCCCCAAACTACGAGGGTGTTTCCTCGCTTGTCGGAATCTACGCGCCGGTGGGGGATGATTTTGTCGACCACATGGCCCGGGTCACTCCGTTTAACACCCGTTCAGAAGATCCGGCTTCCTGGCGCTACCATATCTGCCTCGGCCCGGAGTGTGAGAAAATAATGCTCGAGGAGAAATTCGGCGATATCGCGGTGCTCTCCGGCAAGAACAAGCCCAAGATCGACAGGATACTCGCCTGTGTCAAAGGCGGGTTCAACGTGCTTTCGGATAAGCCCTGGGTGATCGAGGCCGCCAAGCTGCCAGTTCTGGAACAGGTAATCGCCGAGGCACAATCCAGCGGCAGGGTGGTCTATGATATCATGACCGAACGCCACGAGATTACCACCATCCTGCAGCAGATGATTGTTGCGGATGAGGCCACTTTCGGCACCCTGATCGAGGGCATCCCGGAAGACCCCGCGCTGGTCAAGAGGAGCGTACATCATCTTTACAAGCTGGTGGCCGGAAGGCCCAACAAGCGGCCCTGGTGGTTTTTCGACACAGAGATCCAGGGAGAGGGCCTGGTGGATGTGACCACGCACCTGGTGGATATGGCTTTCTGGACCCTCGTCCCGGATGAACCGATAGACTTCAAGAGCGATATCGAAATGGTCTCAGCCGAGCACTGGCCGACTGTAATGACCCGCGAACAGTTCGAGAAAGTCACCCGGCTGCCTGATTTCCCTCCTCAGTTCGAACTGGACGCCCAGGGCAGGCTTCACTATTTCTGTAACGGCAGGATGAATTTCAAGCTCAGGGGAATCAACGTGGGCCTCGAGGTGGTCTGGAATTTCCAGGCCCCGGAAGGTACCGGAGACACCCATTTCTCGATTATCAAGGGGACAAAGGCTCATGTGCTGGTACAGCAGGGACCTGAGCAGAACTACCGGCCCGAACTATATGTGAGACCCGCACCCGGGGTCAATCTGTCGGCAGTCGAGGAGCCGCTCAAAGCCTTTATCGCTAAGGTGAATCAAGGAAAATACCCGGGCGTCTCTGTGGTGAAAGAGAAAGAAGAGTGGCGGATCGACATACCTGGTAAGTACAGGATAGGCCATGAGGCGCATTTCGGCCAGGTGACGGGCAGTTTCCTCAAGATTCTGGAAGGCGAGCCGCTGCCTGAGTGGGAGTATACCAACCTTATGGCCAAGTACTACGTGACCACCAGCGCCCTGGAGCTCTGCCGCAAGCAGCGATGAAAACGTGATATGATCGATTTAGCTCAAGAGAGCTGAAAATGTGCAGGGGCAGCCGACCGGCCGCCCCTGAGACGTTTGATGGAGTTCGAATTTATGGCGGGGCTTTCTCTGGTAAGCTTTCTTCTCCCGGTGTACAATGCCTCGGCGACTGTTGAACAGGCGATTAACTCCGTGCTCGGCCAGCGGAATGCTCCACCGCTCGAGTTGGTAGTAATAAATGACGGCAGCACGGACGGCACCCTGGAGCTACTGGAAAAGCTGGCTCGCACAAACCCGCGTATAAGGCTTATCTCTACCACCCGCCAGGGGCAGGTTGCCGCGGCGGTTACCGGGCAGGCCCAATGCCGCGGGGATTTTATCGCCCGCATGGATGCCGATGATATCGCCCACCCGGACAGAGTGGCCGCTCAGCTTGCCCTGTTGGAGAGAGAGCCGCGGCTCGGGATTGTCGGCTCCCGGGTGCGCTATTTCCCGCGAAAGCAACTGCGCACCGGGCTGCTCCATTACGAGAATTGGCTCAACAGTCTTTTAGCTGAGAAAGATTCTGTCGAGTCGACACATGCCGGGATTGTCCGCGAGCTTTTTGTCGAATGCCCCCTGGCCAATCCCAGCCTGATGTTCAGGAGAGAGGCTTTTGAAGAAGTGGGTGGCTACCGTGATTTCCGTGGTTTGCCCGAGGACTACGACCTGGTTTTCCGTTTCGCCGAATCCGGCTGGCGCCTGGGGGGTGTGCCAAGGGTGCTCCACCTATGGCGCGATCACCAGGAGCGCGTCTCGCGCACGGATGCCCGTTACAGCGAGGAAAGTTTCCGCAAGCTGAAATTGCATTACCTTAAAAAACTCAGGCTGGAGGACGGCTCACGGCCGGTCTCGATCTGCGGCGCAGGCCCTGTGGGCAAGGCCTGGCTCAAGGCATTTTTGGCCGAGGGGATACAGGTGCGCTACCTGGTCGAGGTCAATCCGCGCAAGATCGGAAAGAAAATCCACGGGGTACTGGTGGTCAGGGCCGAGGACCTTCCCGCACCTGGCGAAACCGGCCTGATACTCGGCGCGGTGGGCCAGAAAGGCGCCCGGGAGAATGTCCGCGCAAACCTCGACCCCCTGGGCTACTGCGAAGGAGAGGACTATATTTTTGTCGCCTGACCCTGCTGAAAATTTTCTCGCTTAAAATTTCCCCTGGAGGTCACAATGCACCTTATCCTGTATTTTCTGCTCATTGCTTTGCTCTGCTGCACACCTGCGAAAAAAGGTGAAACTGTTTCAGCTAAAGATAACCTGGGCTGGAGGCACATTTCCACCCTCACCGGTGAGATTCCACCTCCGGGCAACTCCACCCAGCAGACAGCCTCCCTGGTAGCCGATATCGACAGAGACGGAGTCAACGACATAGTGATCGGCTGCCGGAAAGCGCCGCCGTCACTTGTCTGGTACAGACATCACGCCGGGGGCTGGCAGCGGCTGGTTATCGACTCCACGACCCTTTCAATCGAGGCAGGAGGAGCCTGTCATGATATCGACTCCGACGGCGATGTTGATCTTGTCATGGGCGGGGATGCCTCCAGCAACAGGGTCTGGTGGTGGGAAAACCCGTATCCGGATTTTAGCCCTGATAGGCCCTGGATCAGGCGCGAGATCAAACAGGAGGGCAAAGGCAAGCATCACGACCAGATATTCGGCGATTTTGACAGCGACGGCAAGGCGGAGCTGGTTTTCTGGAACCAGCATGCAAGAAAGCTTTTTCTGGCTGAAATCCCGGAAGCCCCTCGCAATACCGAACCCTGGCAGCTTGTAGAAATTTACGCCTGGAAGCCGGACACAAAGCTTGCGGCAAACATTGAGTTTCCAAGTTGGATGAGAAGTAATGAGCACGAGGGTCTGGCCGCGGCGGATATCGACAGCGACGGCAGGCTCGACATCCTCGGCGGCGGCCGCTGGTTCAGGCATGTAGAGGGGACCACTTTCGAGGTAGAGGAGATCGATCCGGCCCAGCATTTCACCCGCGCCGCTGCGGGACAGTTGAAAAAAGGGGGCAGGCCCGAGGTTGTTTTCGTGATCGGCGACGGCGTGGGCCCGATAAAGTGGTACGAGTGGAAAGAAGACAGGTGGATCGGCCGGGATCTTCTGGGTCACGATGTCTGGCACGGCCACAGTCTTCAGATTATCGACCTGAACCGAGACGGAAACCTGGATGTTTTCTGCGCCGAGATGCGCCTTGACGGCCGCAACCCGGATGCCAAGATTTACGCATTCCTGGGAGACGGCCAGGGGCATTTCCGCACTGTGATAGTCGCCGAGGGCTACGGAAACCACGAGTCAAAGGCAGCCGACCTGGATGGCGACGGCGATATCGATATCATGGGCAAGCCGTATAACTGGGAGACTCCCAGGCTGGATTTCCGGATCAACGGCGGGGCTGCGTTTGAAGATACAGTTTCGGTGCCTTTCGAGCACATTATTATCGATGAGGACGGCCCGGCTGACCCGCATACGAAAACCGCCGGTGACCTGGATGGCGACGGCGTGGAAGACCTGGTAGTGGCTTCCAGCAGCGGAGGCCCTCTCCTCTGGTACCGCTCTCCGCGCTGGACCAGGCACGAACTCGCCTCTTCCGGAAGATGGAGCTGCGATGCCGAGGTGGCGGATCTGGACAACGACGGCGACAACGATCTTGTTATCTCGGAATATTATGACAAGAACCGCCTGGAATGGTACGAAAATCCTGCACCATCAGGCGATCCGGCAGCGGGTGGGTGGAAACTTCATGTGATCGGCGCTGGCCGGGCGCACGATATCGAGGTGAGTGACCTGGACGGCGACGGCGATCTTGACATAATCTCGCGGGGGCAGAGCGGATTCGGCACAGAAGAGGGGAACCGGATCGTTGTTTGGCGCCAGGATGGGCCGAACTCCTGGACTCAAAGCGTAATAATCTGTCCGCACGGCGAGGGGCTCGCTCTGGGCGATCTGGACCGGGACAGCGACCCGGACATTGCAATCAGCGGGCTCTGGTACGAGAATCCCGGCAAAATAGCCGGGCCAACGTGGACTGAGCATACTTTTACCCAATGGCACCAGGACGCCGTGGTCAGGGTGGCGGACATGAACGGGGACGGGAGGCTGGATGTGGTCCTCACCGAGGCTGAAGGCACCAGCCGGGTCTGTTGGTTCGAGGCGCCGCCGGACCCCGCTCAGGGCGGCTGGACTGAGCACGTGATCTGGCCTTCACTCGAAAAGGGACACAGCCTCGGCGTAGCAGACCTGGACAATGACGGCGACCTGGATGTGGCCACTGCCGAGATGCACCAGTCCGGGGACCCGGACGAGGTGGTTGTTTACATCAACCAGGGCGGCGCTCTGAGCTGGCGGAAACAGGTGCTTTCCAATACGGGTTCTCATTGCATCCGCCTGGGTGATTTCGACGGTGACGGCGATACTGACATTTTCGGCTCCAACTGGCGCTCCGTGGCCCAGGACAGTCTGGCCTATGTCGACCTCTGGCGCAACAACCTGGGCACCACTGCCGCCCTGCCCCTGAATAAATGGAGCCGCCACGTGATCGATGACGAAAAACCCTGGCGCTCGGTGTTTATTTCTGCCGGCGACCTGGACGGGGACGGATATAAGGATATAGTCACCGGCGGCTGGTGGTACCCCAACCCCGGCTCTCCAGGTGGAAAGTGGCTTCGCAGGAGTCTGGGAAACCCCTTGCGCAACATGGCCGCAATCTATGATTTTGACAGCGACGGCCTGCTTGATGTGCTGGGTACCACCGGCAAAGGCTCGGAACCGAGCGCACAGTTTGTCTGGGCGCGCAATACCGGCGGCGGCAGATTCAAGCTCCTGAAAAATATACCGGCCGCTCAAGGGGATTTCCTTCAGGGTATCGAGGTGGCCCGTACAGGTCCCGGCGGGCCGCTGGCTGTGGCCCTTTCCTGGCACAAGGCCGATCAGGGCATCCAGGCTTTTCTCCTTCCGGACGACCCGGCAGCCGAGCAGTGGAGCTGGATGAAAGTAACCGACGTCTCGCAGGATGAGCAGGTCTCGGTGGGCGATATCGACAGTGACGGCGACCCGGACATTCTTCTGGGAACCCTCTGGATCGAGAACCTGGGTGAATCCGTGAGCGTGCATAAACTGTTCGAAACCGGCGATTCTCCGGATCGCAACAGGCTTGCGGATATGAATGGCGACGGCAGATCTGACGCTGTGGTGGGCTACGAGGCGATCAACACCCCAGGTAAGCTCGCCTGGTATGAGAACCCGCTCCCGGGAAACAAACTCTGGACAGAGCACATGATCGCCGAGGTGGTAGGGCCAATGAGCCTCGATGTGGCGGACATGGACACCGACGGCGACCCGGACGTGGTGGTGGGCGAGCACAATTACGCAGAGCCTGAGACCGCGCGGCTGTTCGTTTTCCAGAATCTCGACGGCAAGGGAAAGTTATGGAAGAAATACCTGGTTCATACCGGGGATGAGCACCATGACGGCGCAATAACGGTTGATATCGACAGTGACGGTGACCTTGACATCATCTCGATCGGCTGGAGCCACTCGCGGGTCCTGCTCTACGAGAACCTGGCGCTGTAAGCACTGTTGGTGATAAATTCGACCGTGTATAAGCGCAGGGGCACAGCACGCCGTGCTTTATGTAAAAATTAAAATGCCTACAATTCTAACTTTAAATAGATTCCAAGAATTCTTCTAAAAGGAGGGCTGAAAAGACTGCTGCAGTACCATATTCTATTCTTCTGTATTGGTCAGAACCTCTATCTATCCAATGAATGCCATCGAGAACAAAAACCTTAAAAGCAGAACCCTGATTGTTTGTAGCTAAAGTCATTCCATCATCAAATGCCCTTCCCTGATTGCCGCCACTCGACGATAAAAATTTTGCCTCGCCGATTACATATCTTGTACCTGATTTAGCCACCATGTCTGGTTGCTTGCTTATACCAACACCCATTTCTCTATTGCAAAAATCGCGTGCAGCTCTTTCTGAAGCCTTCAATATAACAACACTTTCGGTTGATGTCCTAAAGGCATTAATATCTACACATAAAAATCTTGCTCTTAGCCAATTTCTATATTGCGGCCCTCTTTGTGTATTTGCTTCTTTCGGTTGGGTAATCCCCTTTATTATTTTACGGAAACCCATGTTATACAAATTATTACAAATTCTGTTAGCGGTCTCAGGATTTCTTGCTATTGCATCTCTATCTTTTCTCAGGAAAGCCACATAAGAATCCTTGAAAGGGAATTTCTTTAAATCAAGCAGTGTATTTAAAAGACTTTCACAGTTACGTTCATCGAACGACCTCCTGATAAGCGATTTGGTTTCAGCACTAATTGTTCGTGGCGGATTTTCTATATTTGGATAAATGCGCTGTAATTTATCCAAGTAGTTTTCATTGTTTACAATTTCAAGAGTTCTTCTTGACCATTCATTCATTTTAAAGAAAGAGCCTTATCTGTAAGGGTATAGAAATTATAATTAAACAATTTTTTCTTTGCTAAGTTCATTGCATCTTTTGAAGAATCAATTCCTATATAATGGCGTCTAAGTGCCTCTGCAGCAATCAAAGTAGCACCAGAACCACAAAAAGCATCCATCACTATATCACCTTTATTTGAAGAAGCTTGAATAATCATCTTTAACATTTCCAGGTTTTTTTCTGTAGGGTATTTGGGATTCTGTGGATCCTTATATTTCCAAACATCCTGTACTTTTACTCCAGCTTTTTTAATATCGTCAGCATAAAGCTTTTTTCTAGGATTTCCGGTTGACGACCACTCTATTAAGCCTTTTCTATCAAGTTCCTCCAAAACCTCAGGTGGATATCTCCAATGTCTTCCAGCTGGAGGTGACATCCCTCTCCATGGTTTTCCCGTGGCACCATTTAATGTTTCTCCCGGTGCATGTAAAGGAGTGGTTGTGTATCGCCTTCCCTTATCATCAACGGAACGGAATCGTGGATCTAACTCAATATCTATTGATTCTCTTGGGTTATTCCAAATATATTCATCAGTTTTTGAATAAAATAAAATAATGTCTTTAATATTTCCATATCCTTTTCTTTGGAAGTTTTTGGGATTGCACTTTATTCTCGTTATATCATTAATGAAATGATCCTGTCCAAAAATATCATCCATAACACATTTCACGTAATGCCCCATTTTCGTATCTATATGTACATAAATGGACCCATCGTCAGCCATTAAATCTCGTATTAATCCTAAACGTTCAGCGAGAAACTCTAAATAATCGTTCCCAAATAATTCATCGCTATATGCTATTCTTCCGCCATTTGCACGACTTATAGTGGCAACCCTGTGGTCTGTAATATTAAACAATTGCTTTGTACCAAAAGGCGGGTCAATATAAACAAGTTTAACTTTCTCTGTCACCGAATGAATGCTTTTCAATTCTTTTAAAACGTCTAAATTGTTCCCAAGTATCAAGAGGCGGCCGTTCTTAAAGCAGTCTTTTGGCAGGCTATTATGTTTCATTCATATATCCTTCCTTATTCAATTTTAAACTTTATTAATTTCAATTTATTAAATTTTTGTAGTGAAAACAATACTTTACAACTGCTTTTTTAAATCGTTTAAAAGTCTTTTCTTAAGGGGCTTTGAATAACTGAACAAAGCTGAACAGTATCCGGGGTTTCCTTGCAGGTATCAGCCCGGCGGCCCGGGCGATTTCCACGGTTCTTTTGAAAGCTGAACGAGATACGTGAGCTCGGGGTTCTACCAGGAAGAACCTGGCCCCGGGCTTGAGACAGGAGATAACCTGCCTGAAAAAAATCCCCCTGTCCGGCACCTCGTGCACCATATAGAAAGCCAGGGCGAAATCCGCTTTTTTGCTTACACTCAGTTTGTTTTGCTTGCAGCATACCGTAACAATCCGCTCGGAAACACCGGCTTTTTCAGCCCGCTTCTTGAGCACTTCGAGTATCTGCGGCTGCACGTCCACTGCGATAACCTTGCCGCCTGAGCCCACCAGGTGCGCCATCGCGATCGAGAAAAATCCCATCCCGCAGCCTGTGTCCAGTACTGTCATTCCCTCTTCCAGGTACGGGCCCAGAATCTTCTCCGGATTGTGAACCAGCCTGCGCAAAGGATTATCGAATGTATAAGCAAGCCACCAGGGGCAAACGCGTACGGCCATTTGAACAGATAAACTCCGGCAAAAGATTTTTATACTGTATCCAGTTGATAATAAAATACAGTTCTTTAATTTTGCACGACAGAAAAAATATTTTCCTGCAGATTGACAGACCGTTGAAAGACCGGCTATATTGGCCGAAATAATTTTATCTCGAATCCATCCACAGGAGAGTTGCAATGAGCGGAATCGGTCTCGGGGTAGTGCTTGTCCTGATGGTAATCCTGATCATGGTGGCAACAGGGCGCTGGAAGGCGGACGCGTTTTTGTTGCTCGTGGCCTGTGCTTTCATTTTTGGAATCGCCGCCGGGATGGATATCGAAAAGACTCTGGAGACTATCAAGACCGGTTTCGGCAACACCCTTGGCGGGGTGGGCCTGGTAATCATTTTCGGGGCGATAATCGGCGTATTTCTCGAGCGCACCGGGGCCTCGAGTGCGATTGCAAACAGCATGATCCGCGCGGTGGGCAAAAAACGTACTCCCCTGGCGCTCAGTCTCACCGGCTTTATTGTGTCGATTCCGGTTTTCTGCGACTCCGGGTTTATCGTGCTGGTTCCCCTGGCGCGCGCCCTGGCCCGCAAGGCCGCAGCCGGCAGGCTCGCCCTGGCGGTCTGCCTGGCGACCGGGCTCTATGCAACCCACTGCCTGGTTCCACCCACACCGGGTCCGATTGCCGCTGCCGAGATGCTGGGGGCTGATCTCGGCAGAGTGATTATTCTTGGCCTGCCTCTGGCTTTGCTGCTTGCCTTGGTCGGCAACCTGTGGTCTTTGCGGTTTGCAGGGGAAAGGCTGCCGGATGAATCGGCTGATATTGACCGCGAAATTAGAGGCTTAGAAGAAACCGGCGAGGAAAAAATACCGGGTGCTGTAAAATCCATGCTGCCTATCCTTGTTCCTCTTTTGCTCATCACTCTCGGCTCTATGGCAAAAGTCGAGGGAGGGGTATTCGGGGACGGAATTGCCTCAGGTTTAATGCGTGGTGCCGGAAACCCGGTTTTTGCCCTGGCCGTGGGGCTTGCCCTCAGCTTTCCCCTGGCAGGGCCGGTCTCGCCACGCAGGAAATGGATCGCCGCGGGTGTTAAATCCTGCGCCATGGTGCTGGCTGTTACCGCCGCTGGCGGAGCGTTCGGCCAGGTGATCCGCTCCTCAGAGCTGGGTAATACTCTGCAGGAGGTACTGGGAACCTGGAAAGCAGGAGTGCTGGCGCCGTTCATGCTGGCTGCAGCGCTCAAAAGCGCCCAGGGCAGCAGCACTGTTGCGATGATTACATCCGCGGCAATCGTGATGCCCATGCTCGAGCCACTCGGACTGGGCACTGCCGGTTGGGGCCCCGCACTGGCTGTGGTCGCTATCGGCTGCGGCTCGATGACTGTCAGCCATGCCAACGACAGCTATTTCTGGGTTGTCTCGCAAATGGCGGGAATCCCGGTGCCTACCGCTTACCGGGTTTACACCACAGCCACGGGGTTGATGGGTCTTACCGGGGCGCTCGGTTGCCTGCTTCTGGCAGCCGTGCTGCTTCCCTGAAACATACCTTATTCTGACACATTGTCGTTTACAGATTATCGCCTGGCGCAGAGTAATATTTTTTGTTGGGACAAGGCTGTCGCCTGGAACAGGGATAGCAGGTGAGAAAGTTATTGATTACTTGGTGCCGGGAGAGATTTTAGTGTGGGTTTTGTTTGAGTAGAGGTAGATCAGACGTTCAAACTTGCCGATCGTATCCAGGATGGCCTGCCACTTCCGTCTGGGCAAGGATTCGTTGAAAAACTGCTGGTAGAGCTCCACGATATTGGCCACCACGTTCTTGAACTCCTGGTAGTTCAGCTTAAGGCGATTGTTGAAATGCCGCACGCAGGCCTGGTAACGGGCATAATACGGATCATATTCGCCATGGCCGAACCGCATCATTTTCAGATGCATTCCCAGGAACATCCTGTAGCAGTCCTGGACCGAGGAGAACCGCGGAGTGTCATCCGGGAAATCCCACCTGTCCAGATGCTTTATCGATATGCCGCTGTAGTAAATCATCCTATTCTTACCTTAGCCAACTTTTAACTTGCCACATACATACAAAAATAATACCGGTTATTCATAAAGCAAGGAAAAAGACACTTTCGGCGTTAGCTGCATGTTATAATTGGGTTTGTAAGCAATAGTCGTTCCAGCGCATTTTTATTATCCAATCGGGATGATTCCGCACCGGACGTTTCCCCTTGACCACCAATTTGACCCGAATTATTCATGAAACCCAGATCTTGACAGGGCTATTCGCTTATTTTCGCATTTTTATCAGCCACCGAGGGAGGGGGGCGGCGGCTGTGCGACCTAAGTCGCACAGACCGTTGCGCTTCTGCGCAACGGAGCGCATTTCATGCGCCCGCCGCCCCCCATGCCCCGGGGAAACATAACATCTTACTGGTTCATGAATAATTCGGGTTAAGAATCATGTAAAGTTAAATATAGCAGAAAGTTTGGATAAGTTGACTTTCCTGGCAGCATTCAGTAGCTTTGGATGGGTAAGATTGGGAGAGAAAGAAAATGGAGAATGCTTTGGAAAAGCACAGCCAGCCTGAAATTGAACTGAAATTTCCACTCGCAGAGCCCGGGAAGATGCGGAAGCATCTTCTGGAGCTCGGTTTTGTATCCAGAGGGAAACTTTTTGAGTTCAATCTGGTCCTGGACACCCTTGGAAGGGATCTCGACTCGCAGGGACGGCTGTTACGGCTGCGCAGAGCTAAGGGAGTTAAGCTCACCTACAAGGAGCCGCTTGAGGAGGGTGGTCTCGGCAAGCGGTTTAAGGCCAAAAAGGAGAGTGAACTCGAATTGTCGAGCCTGGATACCATGCGGCATATCCTTCACCGGCTGGGGTTCACAGCGGAAAGGGTCTACGAGAAATACCGGGAACATTTAACCCGCGAGGAGGGTGTTTCGGCTGAAATCGACCAGTTGCCGCGCATGGGCTATTTCCTCGAACTTGAGGCCCCGCCGGAAAAGATGGAAGAAATCATCGAGAGCCTGGGTCTGAAGGTGAGCAAGGGGTTGCGTGAGAACTATTTTGATCTTTACACCGCTTACTGCCGGAAAATGGGCTGTGAAGCCGGAGATATGCGTTTCTCTGACCAGGAAAATGTTGGAAACTCAGGGAGCAAACCCCGCAGGGCACGCCTGCCCTTGGAACAGGCTTGAGCCGAAATGGGTATCAAATAATACATTGCTGGGGAAGGAGGAATCGGGCGTGGAATTCAGCCTGATCAAAATCGCGCTGGTCGCGGTTGCCGCAATGCTTTATTATTTCATTTTCACCAGGATCAACAGAAGTCTCAAAAAGGGCAGCCGGGCATCACAGTTTAAAGTAGGGGGCAGCCGACTGGATATTGAAAAACGGATGAAGGGGAAGGAGACCCGGGAGGAGCGCCGCAAACGCGGGGAGGTTTCCCTTCGCGACGGCCCGATGTGGAAGCGCAGGTTGCGCTAGCATCAAAAGGCAAAGGGAACTATCAAGCTTTCATATAGTTGGTTAATCCCATTCCTGAGCAGAAAGCAGAAGCGGGTTAAAGGCGAGAATACAACTCTGCCTTCAGCCCGCTCTTTATTTTTCGCAGAATTGCCTGATTTCAGCCGAAAGCATAGCTCACCCCGAAACCTCCCTGGGGATTCTTCCAATCAACATAGTCCCGGCAGACAATCCGGCAGGTGCCGCACTCGAGACAGTTCTCGTAATTCACTATGCATTCCCCGGTCTCCGGATGCTCCTCGAAAACATTCGACGGGCAGATAAAAAGTATCGGCCGGTCCGGGCATTTTTTGAAACCCTCCTGGTCCACCTCGATATGGCTGGTCTTGTCGATTTTGCGTTTGACCAGCCCCAGTTTATCCTCAAGGGAAAGAACCGGGGTTTCCCTGACAATGCTTTCTTCCTTTTGTTCGCTCATAACATCGCTCTCCTTGCCGCCCAGAGGTCCCGCAACAACGGGATCATCTTGATCCGCTTGCGAAACTTGCCTATTACCTCTTTCCTGACCTGCGCCTTGGGCGTTTCGCTTACCGTGAAATAATCCAGCATAAGCTCTATGAATATATCGGGATATTCTTTTAAAAACTGCCTGTGATTCTTGAGGAAGCCGATCACATGCCGGAAGTGGAACATGTCTTTTAAAACGAAAGAGTCATCCAGCTTGTTGCGGTAACTCTGGAGAGTCGCCCTGGAAAAGTCGCCTTTTTCCCTGGCCTCGATCACCGCCTCGGCAGCGAACATCCCGCTTGCCATAGCCAGGTTGGTTACCTCGTGGTAAATGCTTGAATTGATCAGCCCGGCGGCGTCACCCACAAGCAGAAGTCCGTCCCCGATCATTTCCGGAAGCTGATCGTAGGTGTCTTCGGTAATCATGTGGGTCGAGTATTCGATCACCTCACCGCCGCGTACCAGTGCGCGCACCCGCGGATGCGCTTTGAAATATTCGAGCAAATCGTTGGGCGAGATTTTCTTTTCGAGGAAATCCTCGATCGTACAGCCCACGCCAACCGAGATACTGTCCTTGTTGGTGTAGATAAATCCCGAGCCGACCATCCCCTTGACAGCATCGCCGAAATACTCGTAGGCCACTCCCTGGTTGCCTTCAAGATGAAAACGGTCCTCAACCACTTCCTGCGGCAGTTTTATTATCTCTTTCACTGTAAGTACCCGGTTGCCTGGGGTCATCTGCGCACACAAGCCGGATTTCTCACTGAGCAGGCTGTTCGCTCCCTCGGCGCAGATCACCGTATCTGCAAAGAGCTCGTCGTGCTCTCCCCCCTCGCTGCGCGCGAGAATCCCGACCACCTTGCCGTCGGCGCGGATAAAATCATCCACCACTATTTCAGGGATGATCTCGGCTCCGGCCTCCTCGGCCTGCTGCGCAAACCACCGGTCAAACCGGCTGCGCAGCACGATAAACGAGTTGTTGAAAGGCGGCTGGTTGAATCGCTCCGAGGAAAATTGCACCGCCAGTTCGCTGTCTGAGTTCAGGAAACTGAACCTGCGCCCGATCACATTGCGCTCCACCGGGGCGGTTTTCCAAAACTCGGGAATCAGGCGGTTGAGGATCGTGGTGAACAGGATACCTCCGAACAGGTTTTTCGCTCCAGGATACTCCCCGCGTTCAAGCACGACCACCTCTAAGCCGGCACGTGCAAGGGTAAGCGCTGCCGCGATTCCTGAGGGACCTGCTCCAACCACAATGCAATCGAATTTATCCTCGGCCAAAATCTACCCCCTCGGTTATCCTTGGTTTTCGCATGGGATTAGAGGACAAGATATATTTTCAGCTAAGCTCGTCCAAAAACCGCCCTTATAGGTGTCAGGCGTGTTTTTTCAACTTTTCCACTATCGCGGGTACCACTTCGAACACATCACCCACGATCCCGTAATTCGCCACCTTGAAAATCGGCGCGTCCGGGTCCTTGTTGACCGCCACGATCACCTTGGAGTCGATCATTCCGGCCAGGTGCTGCACAGCGCCGCTGATTGCGCAGGCGACATAAAGCGTGGGGCTGACAAACTTTCCGGTCTGGCCCACCTGGTCTCCGTGGGGTCGCCAGCCGGAGTCCACAGCGGCGCGGCTGGCGCCTATCCCGGCACCCAGCGCCTGGGCCAGTTGTTCGAGCAGGCGGAAATTTCCGGCTTCTTTCATCCCGCGGCCGCCTGATACCACTATATCCGCTTCGGCTACATCAGGCCGCTCGCCGGTTGTTTTCTCACTCCCCGTAATCCTCACAGCCAGATCCCGGTCTGTCAGCGATAGATTCAGGTTTTCGATCTGAGCGCTGCGGCTCGTGTCCTCAGCCACAGTCTCGAATACATTGGGCCGGATACATAGCACTGCCGGAAGCTTACTGAACGAAACTTTCATCTGTACCTTGCCGCCGTAGGCCGGGCGAAGGGCATAGATATTATCCCCCTGTACCTCGACACCGATACAATCCGTGGTTGCGGGAACGCTCAGGCGGGCGCTCAAGCGGGGAGTGAGATCCTTGCCATGGGCCGTGCCGCCCACAATTATAGCAGCCGGCTGCACACATTCAACCGCAGCGACGACACTTGCGGCGAACCCTCCCGGGCTGTAATTGCCGAACTCAGCCGACTCAGCCACCAGAACCCGGTCCGCACCCCAGGCGGCAAGGCTCTGCGGCAGGTCGCCTGCGCTCTGGACAGGAAACACCGCGGCAACCTCTCCTCCGCCCGAGTTTTCAACCAGGCGGCGGCTGAGACCGAGAGCTTCCCTGGTGGATTTTGTCAGATTTTCCCCGTCTTTAATCTCGGCGAGTACCAGCACCTTGATCGCCATCCATCACTCTCCTATTATATATAAATTGAATTATTGTCGAGTAAGTGTCATCTCAGATAACCCTGGCTTCTTCCCTGAGCAGGCGCACCAGTTCCACGGCAGCAGCGGCCCCCTCTCCGACAATCTTGCCCCGCTCGCGCTGCGGGGGATAATTCAGGGATTCGACAGCCAGAAGCTGTTCGCCCAGGCTGACCTCCTTGACCTCCAGAGGCTTTTTCTTGGCTGCCATGCGCCCTTTGAGCGAGGGATAGCGCGGTTCGTTGAGTCCTTTCTGCGTGGTAAACATTGCGGGCAGGCTGCACTCGAAAGATTCAGTGCCGCCTTCGATCTCGCGCTTGCCCGTTACGCGGTTTGCGGTGATCTCGATTTCACTTACCTCCGAGATACCCGGTATGCCGAGAAGCTCTGCGGTGAGAATCCCTACCTGGCCATGTTCGTTGCCCACAGCCTGCTTGCCGAAAAAGACCACATCTACATCTGTTCCGCCGATCTCCCCGGCGATGGCGCGGGCTACCTGAAAAGGATCATCAGCCGGCTCACTCGTTTTGAGCAGGATGCTCCTGTCGGCCCCCATGGCCATGGCCGTGCGGATTGCAGCGGCCGCAGAATCGCCGCCCAGGCTCACCACTGTAACTTCTCCGCCCAGTTCCTCCCTGGTGAGCAGCGCCTGTTCCACAGCGAATTCATCATAAGGATTCAGGATAAAGTTGATATCCTGGGTCTCTATCGATCTGCCATCCTCGGCAATCTGAACCCGTGCTTCAGTATCCGGTACCTGCTTAATACAGACTACTATATTCACCACAACTCCTTGCGATTAATTTGGCGGATTAAAAAACTGCGTTTTCCTGATCCCGCTCGGCCGAATCCGGCCTGCCGGAGGAAAAGGCCTGAAAAAAGTTCATTAAATATAAAATATTATTCGGTCAAGACAAGGTTTTACAACCTACTGTGAAGGAATGTGTTGTAGGATTTCCCCCGTGGCGCAATCCGGATTTTCAACCTTGAGAGGCCCATATCGGCACCTTCGAGTTTCTCGCTCTGCAGGGCAAAAAGCTTGACAAAGAGCAGCGGGATAATATAAAATTGTTTGGACTGTGTTATAAGTTATTAAAATTTAGTAAATTAGAGCAGAAAGGGAGGTGATTTGGTCTCTCAGGACAAAGAAGGAGCACAGCCTGTCCGTAGCAGTTTTTCTCGCAAGGTGGTTGACATTCGCGAGGTTTTTCACGATGCGCTCAGCAGGTACCTGGTCGAGGGAGAAATTGCGGACAAGGAAAGGCTCGAGGAGGATAAGCTGAAAATCTCGGCCGGCCTGGTGAATTTCGTGGTGAGCGGCGGCGTGCTGCTTTTCCGGGATGAGCTAAGGCCGGGAGAAGAGGAATCTGCGGATAATGGAAAAAACGATATGGATGAGACAGTGGAATCGGTAGAGGCCAGTCTGGATGACAAACCCCTGGATGAGGTTTCCCTGTTCCGCCTGCTGCGTAAGACAATCCTCCTGATGCTCAACGAACTGAACAAGCCGGATGTCAACCTGCTCAAAATCAGCCTCACCAAGTCTTTTCGCGAATCCATTCAGTCGATTTTCTCAGAGGAAACCGGTGGTGAATCCGACCGTTTCCCCATGAAAATCTTTAACGATATTCACCCGAACCACTACTCCTATATCGGGATCAACATGCGCAACACACGAAGCCTGGGTGATGATATCGACCGTATTGAACGTGACCCCGCTCTCAGGAGGGAGATTGCCGAATGCACCAGGCCCAGCCGCCACAACGATGGCAACCTTCTTAAAATCCTGGGCCTGCCGACCAGCCAGAAAGAATCCGAATAACGTCCGGTTTTACAGCCGTGAAAGTTATTTTCCAACCTTTTCGCATAAAAGAGACCCGCGGGAGCGTGATTTTCTCTTGCGGCTCGAAAATTGTCCCTTGATGATCGTTTAACCGCACCACCTGTCTATTCCACAGTGGTTACTTTGCTCACCACATCAAACACTCCCGCCTCGTAACCTCTCAGTCGGGCCACATGGTGAAGGAAATGTCCCTGGATCACGGTCAGAGCCAGGGGAAAAAGCCTCTCCTCACCGAATGGTCTTACCCGGATTGTGAGCAGGTTTTCATGTTTGGGAACCCGGGCCATGTCTGTGAGCAAAACCACGCGGCTCCCCTTTGATGTCATTTCCTGGGCCATTGCCAGGCAAAGTTCGCCTGTTTTCCCTTTCGGGGCCAGGCAAACTGCCCGGTGTTTCTCGCCCAGAACCTCGAATGGCCCATGCCGGAATGCACCTGCAGCAAACGCGGTGCCGTGGGTTTTGGCGCCCTCCATGAAAGTAAGCGCCATCTGGCACGCTGCGGCGAGTGCGGGACCGCGGGCGATGAAATGAATGCTCTCAGCCGGCTGGAGAAACTGAGCCGCCTGGATTACCTCCTCCTCCCGGCAGGAATCGGCAAGATAGCGGGCGAGCTCCCCGAGCTTCCCCAGCTTTCCATCGGCCATCAGGTAGAGCAGGGCCAGGCTGTTCTGGTAGGTCTTGTTCGATACTAAGCGCTCCGCCCCGGCTTTCATCGGAAGATATAGATCAGCCAGCCGGGCCATCGTGCTGTCATCAGCATTGGCGAGCACCACAACAGGAGCCTTGCCGGCCAGAGCCTCAGTCACTTTCCTTGTTTCCACGCTCTCCCCGGACTGGGAAACCATGACGTATAGACTTTCCGTGCGGCATGATGGGAGCAGGTAGTGAAAGTACTCCCCGGCATCGTAAATATTCACCGTTTTCCCCTGAGCATACAGAGTGTCCTGGACGAGCAGGCCAACCAGCTCGCTGGTGCCCATGCCGATAAAAGTTAGGCTGGAGTGCTTTTCCAGCAGCTTGTTCCAGCGCTCAAGCAGCCCGGCTCCTTGCTCCCGGTAAAAGGAAACCAGATCGAGCAGCGCCTGGGGCTGGGCATCGACTTCCTTGAGAAATTTTGTCATCAGTTTCTCCCGGGTCTGGTATATCGGACTGACTTTCAGCCTCTTTAGTCGGCTTTTACATGTAATCCAATTTTAATGTGTTTGACGTGGGGGCAAAAGGTTAATTTTTACGCTGTTTACTTTTCGGAATAGTAAATGATTCTTAGCTCGAGGGCCTCGCAAGCTCCATCGGACGATCGGCATATTTTAATTCCTTTTCAGATCGCCTCCATTTGTTATATATTTTAAATGAGGTTTCTGGTTCAATGAAAACCACTTTTTTTACAGCTCTTTTCCTTTGTTTTTTCGCCGGCAGCTCGTTCGCCGAGTGGTGTGTGGAATTGTACGGCGGTGTCTTTTTCCCCGGAAGGTCCGATCTCACCGTACGGCGGCCTTTGGCTGGGGATAATGTCACCTACCGCGATCTGGCCTGGGATGACCGTTCTTTTGAGGAACCGATCTACTATGGCTACCGGATAGGGTATTTTTTTGGCGACCAGGATAGGACCGGAATCGAGATCGAGCTGGTCCACACCAAGATATATTCCGACCCGGACTCGCATCTTTTGGCCTCAGGCATGATTGCCAACCAGCCGGTAGACGGCCTGCGGCGTCTGGGAGAGCATCTCCAGGGTTTCGACCTCTCGCACGGGCATAACCTGCTGCTGGTGAATTTTGTGCGCAAAGTGGCGCCATGGCGGGATGGGACTTTCAGTTCGACCCGGCCTCATCTGGTATTTCGAGCTGGACTGGGACCCTGTATCAGCCACACTGAAAGCCTTATCGAAAACAGGTTCCAGGAAGGATATGAAATCGGAGGGCTCAGCACCCAAGCCACCGCCGGAGTGGTCATGCCGCTGGCGAATAATTTTTTCCTGCCACTGGAATACAAATACAGCTATAGCTGGCTGCGGGACCTTGATATCGTTCAGGGCAAGGCTGATATGAATCTGGGCGGACCCCACCTTGCCTTTGGCGCCGGAGTCAGGTTCTGATCAGCGCAGCAAATCCGGCTGGACCAGTTGAAAGCCCAATTTTACGATCAAATGGGTAGGTTTCTCAAGCAGGACGCTCAAGCTGCTCCTGCAAAATGCCGCTTAAAATCAATCCTGACCGAAATCTCTTGAATACCCTTCTTCTCAACTCAGTTCACGGCAAATATCCGCGGGGAATTGACTCCTGGGTCAGGGCTACGGCGGCTGCGCTGAGGGCACTGAAAAACAGAGAGGTCAGCCTCATTGCCAGCCTGGGTCTTCCCTCCTGGGAATTACCGGCTTACCTGGCAGGAGCTTTCGGAGTGAAAGTTATCCTTGTGGTTCCCGGCCCAGAAATGACGCCCGGCGGCCTGCAATATGAAATGTTGCTTGAGGATTTCAACCTTGACAGGGAAAAGACCCGCATGGCCTTTACCGGAGCAGGGCCGGAAAAAGACTTGATGGTCACACGAGACCGGCTGGCATTCGAGCTTGCTGAAATTATTTATCCTATTTCTGTCCGCCCTGGGGGGAGGCTGGCACAACTGCTGGAAGAGTACGGTGGTGGGAGACTGCAAATCCGGGATGAATGGCAGATCAAGTGGCAGCACGGAGGCTGGCATCCAGGCTACGAGCTTGGGGCCAGGGCGCTTAACCCGGCTTTGAGGCAGATAGATTCAGGCTGGCTGTTTCACTGGACGCGTAGTAATCCCGGCAGATGGGCCGATGAACCTCCCTGGCAGTTTTACAAGGCTTTGCTCGCCGAACCGGAGACCTATGTTCGCCATGCAAGATCTACCCTGGCGCGGATTGTCAGCCAGAGGTGCCTTCTGGGAAGCTCCTGGAACATGCCGGGCGGACAGGCCGCTGTGAGCTTTACCGCTTTGTCCCCCGCCGAGTCGGTTCCGCTGATGCGTTGGCGGAGGCGATACACTCGCTACAGCTTCGAACCTTATGGCCTGGCGTTCAGATGCAAGTCTCTTACAAAACTGGGCGCAAAGTCGGTGGAATACTATCACCCGGGCCGGAAACCTGTAAAAAGGCGCGAGATGCTTTTTTACCAGAGTATGGGCAGAGTGGGTGACTGGAAAGCAGAGAAAGAATGGCGCCTGCCCGGAAACCTGAATATCGAGCGCATACCTGAATCGGATATGCTAATAATTGTGCCTGACCGAGAGGAAAAGACAGAACTGGAACAGCAATTGAAAGTTCCCTGGCAGATATTTAATCTGTTCGAAAAATAAATCGGCTTGCAACCTCTGCTAGCCTTGCAGACCTAATGCTTGGCGTAACGGCCCATCAGTTCGCACTCGTCCAGGATGTGGCCCTCCATGGCTTTAAGAAGCTGGGCTTTGGTTGCCCCTGCTTTCAGGCCGAGCACCGTGTCGAGAGCGTAGAGGCGTAAAAAGTAGCGGTGTGTGCCGCTTGGCGGGCATGGACCCCCATAACCGATACGTCCCCAGCTGTTGGTACCCTGCACCCCGCCGCCTGAGATCGGGTTAACTTCAGGGACATCCTCCGGCAATTTGTTGCACTCCGCCGGTAAATCGTAAACTACCCAGTGGACCCAGGTGCCCATCGGGGCATCGGGATCATCGAAAATCAGAGCGAAACTCCGGCTCCCCTCCTCTGGCACGCCCTTCCATTCGAGTGGAGGGGAGATATCGTTCCCTTTGCAGGTGTAACGGCCAGGTATCATCTCCGCGTGTGCAAAAGCCGAACTTGCAATCTGCATGCTCATCTTGGACCCCTTTTTAGGTGGTTCAGCATGGAGGCCGGAAAAAATACCGCTACAATCACCAAAAATGCGATAACCCCCGCACTTGCCCGAAAACAGGCTCGCAAATTTGCTGGGTTTAGCGATACTGCAAGCAATACCACTACCCACCTTGACGGAAAAGTTAAAAAATAGCCGGATATCTTGAATCCGGCTCACCAACTATATTATTCTATAATCTGAAACTCTATTTTACAATAGTAATCCGACTACCCCCATCCTGGCTTGCCAAAACCTTTTAGCCCGTATTATTTATAAATTAGTAAGATGTTATGTTTCCCCGGGGCCTGGGGGGGTGGCGGCGGGCGCATGAAATGCGCGCCGTTACGCAAGCGTAACGGTCTGTGCGACCTGGGTCGCACAGCCGCCGCCCCCTCCCTCGGTGCCTGATAAAAAACTGAAAAATAAGTGATTAGCCCTGTCAAGGTCCGGGTTTCATGAATAATTCGGGTTAGTAACACTGAGTGAAAATTATGGAAATTAGCAGGTTAAGGGTGTTAAATTAAACTGCGAATAATCAATAGCAGAGTCGTTTAATTCGTAAAAGGAAAGATCGAATGGATGGAAAAAATAAGACCCTCAAAAGTTTGAAAGATATTGTCAAGGTGGCTGGCGATGACGGAAGGCGTTTTTTCAGTGCAACCCACGAGGAGATCCGTGCCGCCCACGTAACCGATGTTTATTATCTGAAATCCCTGCATGTACTTCGTGCAGAGAGGCTCGATAAAACCGAGGTTATCGCGGACATCCATACCTCGGACGAAGGTGTTTTTGCCGGCAGCGAGGAGGTAAGGAGGCTGCTTGCAGGGTCTGCAGTCAAGGTGAAATCACTCTCAGAAGGGGAAAGGATGTCCGCTGGCGAAACGGTGATGCAGCTCGAGGGTTCCTATGGAGAATTTTGCCTTCACGAAACCGCGATTCTGGGCATGCTCGCCAGCGGTTCAGGCTGGGCCACTGCTGCGGCCGCCTGTGTGGAGGCAGCAGGCAAAGTGCCGGTGGCCTGTTTCGCCTCGCGACACCTCCACCCCTCCGTGGCCCCGGTCATGGAGCGCGCCGCCCTGATCGGAGGATGCGCCAGCGCGAGCAATATCCTCGGAGCGAGCCTTGCAGGCCGATCAGCAAAAGGCACCCTGCCTCACGCCTTGATCCTCGTGGCAGGGGATACACTGAAAACCTCCGAGCTATACCTGAAACACCTCGCCGATACCGACCCGCTGGTCTGCCTGGTGGACACTTTCATGGACGAAGCCTGGGAATCGGTGAGGGTAGCCCGGGCCCTGGGAGATAAACTTCACGCCGTGCGCCTGGATACGCCGGAAGAACGCGGCGGGGTGACCCCCGACCTGGTGCGTGAGGTTCGCGCCCGCCTGGATCAGGCCGGGGCCTCTCATGTGAAGATTTTCGTCTCAGGCGGAATCACACCGGAAAAGATACCGTCGCTTGTGGCTGCCGGTGCAGATGCGTTCGGTGTCGGTTCGTATATCTCCGGTGCTGCGCCGATCGATATGACCCTCGACCTGAAAATGGTAAACGGCAAACCGGTGGCAAAGCGCGGCAGGATCCCCGGGCCGGCGAAAAACGAGAGACTCAGATAACGCATCTCGAAGTCGCAATCGCTGAAATGAACTCATCTGATCTTACCCGAATTGTTTCTCATATGTGCGGGAGATAATCTATGCCAGAGCGAATAATAAAGCGCCGTGACTTTGTCAGAAAAACGGCGGCAGCATCGCTGGCGCTGGGGTTGGGCGCAGGCAGGTCCGTTCTTTTCGGCGGGCCTGAGCAAAAACCTGTTCGCCTGGGATTTGTCGGGGTTGGCAGCCGCGGCACGGGTCTGCTCCGGGTAGCTCTCCAGCTGGAGGGCGTTGAGATTCCCGCAGTCTGCGACATAGACCAGCAGAACCTTACGCGCGCCCGGCATTTGGTGGAAAGAAAGGGGAAAAAGAAACCCGATGGCTATTCGCGGGGTCCGGAGGATTTCCGCCGGATGGTTCAGCGGGAGGATCTAGACGCAGTTGTCACCGCAACTCCCTGGGAGTGGCATGCCCCGGTGATGGTTGCGGCAATGAAGGCCGGTAAATACGGTGCAACAGAGGTACCTGCCACCATGAGACTCGATCAGTGCTGGCAGCTTGTCGAGACCAGCGAAAGCACAGGGATGCCCTGCATGCTCCTGGAAAACGTCTGCTACTATCGAAACGTTCTCGCCGTGCTTAACATGGTTCAGCAGGGCCTGTTCGGAGAACTGGTTCACTGTGAGGCCGGCTACCAGCACGACACGCGTTATGTCAAGATCGGGCCCCGGGGTGAGCTTCTCTGGCGGGCCCGTTACGCTCTGGATCACACGGGCAATTTCTATCCTACCCATCCCATGGGCCCGGTTTCCTGGTGGAGCGGGATCAACAGGGGCGACCGGTTCAGCTACCTGGTTTCTATGAGCACTAAAAGCGCAGGAATTAGCCACTATGTGCGAGAAAAATTCGGGCCCGATCATCAGAATGCGAAAAGAAAATACACTACAGGCGATATCAACACCACCCTGATTCGAACCGAAAACGGCCTGACTGTTACTCTTTATTACGACACCTGCCTGCCCCGCCCCTACGATTTGATTTTTCGCCTGCAAGGCACGCAAGGCATATATATGGGTACGCTGAATAAAATTTACCTCGAACAAAGAAGCCCGCAGCCGCATACCTGGGAGGATGCCGATCCGTATCTCCAGGAGTACGAACATCCCCTGTGGAAACAACACGGCGAAACAGCCAGAGATTTCGGGCACAGCGGCGGCGATTACCTCGTGATGCAGCAGTTCGTTCACGCTGTGCGCCACCGGATTCAAACCCCGATAGATGTCTACGATGCCGCAACATGGTCGGCGATCGTTCCTCTGACTGAGCAGTCTGTGGCCGGTAAAAGCCGGCCTGTGGATTTCCCGGATTTTACCAGGGGCAGGTGGAAAACAGCCAGGCAGATCGAGTTTTACGGTATTTAAACTTACGTTTGCCGCATCGGAAATAGTGCCAACCGGAAATGGTGAAATATAAAAATGCCTGGGAGGTTATCGGTATATGAAAAAGTTTGTATCGGCAGTTTTAGCAGCACTCACAGTGACTGTCTTGATCCAGACCGGTCTGGCCCATAAGCAGACTGTCAAGCTTCGATTCAGCCTCACCCAGGATCCGGATATCTACGAGGAGAGCGACTATGGGGAACCGCCCACAATAGCGATCTGGCTCGAGGACCCGGAAACGGGAATCTTTCGCACAGTTTATGTGACTTATCGCGCGGCCACCGGGGATTACTACGGCAAGGTTGAATGCCCGGTGGCCCTGCCGATCTGGATCACGGTATGGCGCAAGGAGTTCGGCAGGCAGGGATTCCCCACACCGCGAAACCCTGCCCTTGAGTCGATAACAGGCGCTACGAGCTTAACAGGCGAGGTAACCGCAGTGGTGGAGGTTCCCGGAGGGGAAAAGTACCGCTATTATATCGAGATGAACGTGGCCGGGGATTTCAACCGAAGCTTTCCGCTGGAAACAGAGGACTCCCGCCTCGACTACCACGGCAACGGGCAGCCCTCGCTTGTTTACCGGGGAGAGATCGTGGCCGATCCCGGGAACCGGTCGACCCCGGAGCCCTACGGCCGCACGGACCAACACCAGTTTACCGGCGAGCTGATCACTGATCTGGCCGGCATGGACAGTGCGCTCGAATGCTTGAAAAAAATCGAGGTTGTCTGCCTGTCACAGTAAAAAATTTATCATTATCGAGGGATTATCATGAAATCCGGAAAGCTGAAAAGAAGGGAATTTTTCGAAAAGTCAGCCGCTGCGGGACTCGCCCTGGCCCTGGGGCCACAGGAAGCCGGGCTGTCGGCAGCTGCAAAAGACTCTCCGGTACGTATCGGGTTTATCGGGGTGGGTTCCCGCGGCACTGTGCTGCTGAGGCTGGCCCTGATGATGGACGCAGTGGAGGTGCCGGCGATTTGCGATGTGGATGAAAGCCATACGGCCAGAGCCCAGCGGCTTGTTCAAAGAAGAGGTTTCCCAAAGCCCGCAGGCTACTCGAAAGGCCCGGAGGATTACAAACGGATGCTGGATGAGCGCGATGACCTGGACGCAGTGATCTGCGCCACGCCCTGGGAATGGCACACCCCGATGATGGTGGCCACTATGGAGGCAGGAATATATGGAGGAGTGGAGGTTCCTGCAGCAATCAGTGTGGATGAGGGCTGGCAGCTTGTCGAAACCAGCGAAAAAACCGGCGTACCCTGCATGATGTTGGAGAATTACTGCTATTTCCGCAATGTGATGATGATTCTCAACATGCTGGATCAGGGGCTTTTCGGCGATCTGGTGCACAGCGAGGTAGGCTACCAGAAAGACGAGCGTTTCCTTCGGATCGGCCCGGATGGAGAGCTCGGTAAGCACGGCAAGCTGAAAACCACGCGCAACGGCAACCTTTACCCGACCCATGCTGTCGGCCCTGCGGCATGGTCAATGAATGTCAACCGTGGCGACCGTTTCGACTACCTGGTCTCCATGAGCAGCCGCAGCCGACATCTCCACGACTACCTGGTGGAAAAGTTCGGGCCTGACCACCCGGCGGCAGAAATCGAGTTTACCAACGGGGATGTCAATACCACCCTGATCCGCACCAAAAAGGGACGCACGATCACTGTCTACTACGATACCCAGTCTCCCCGGCCGTGGGACCCGATCCAGCGCTTCCAGGGCTCGAAAGGCATTTTCATGGCCAGCATGAACAAGATATATGTCGAGGGACTCAGCCCGCAGTCCCGGACCTGGGAAGATGTGGACAGATATTACGAAACCTACGAGCATCCCCTCTGGAAAAAATACGGTCATCTGGAGTTGCCCGGCCTGGGCCGGGGAGTCTGTGAATACCTTGTCACTCACCAGTTCATCGAGGCCGTGCGCCGCCGCAGTATTACTCCACTGGACGTTTACGACGCTGCCGCCTGGAGCGCGATAACCCCCTTGAGCGAGAAATCAGTGGCAAACAGAAGCACAGCGGTCGATTTTCCGGATTTTACCCGCGACAAATGGCAAACCGGGCGAGAAAGAATTTATTATGATGTCTGATTGCTGCGGCTTTACGAAAAGGCGCTGGAAAAAAGTCTCGGCGAGCTGGGCGACCAGGCCCTTGGCCGCGTACTGTAAGGCCTGGAAGCATTAATCACAACCCAAAATGTTGGAGGGGCGGACCCTGTGTTCGGCCCTTTTGTTTTTATCCCCACGGTTGTTGCTCGTAAGTCGGTCTGTTCTTGCGGGCCAGGATAATCTGTGTCCGTCCGAAAAACAGGGCAGAAGAGTGCATCTGCCTGGTGATTTCATAGTTGACTTTGCGCTGGCGCACCTCCCCCTCTTTGGACATTGCACGCAGGGTGGCGAGAAAGCTGAACGGGTACAATACAGCAAGAAAAATACTGCTTTTGCGCAGATGATCCGTGACCACTTTTTCGATAATCAGGCCGCTGGTGTGAAGGATGTGCCGGAGTTGCCAGAAAGTGAGCGGGTAGATATGCTCGATCCTGCGGTCGCGGGCAAACTCGCTGGAGGGCCGGGCGGCCAGGGCATAGAAACCGGTAAAAAAATAGCGCAGGCGGCTTGCCGCATTGTTGATATTCGGTGTTGTGAGAATCAGATTGCCGCCGGGTTTGAGCACACGGGCCAGTTCCCTGGCAAAACTGTACTGGTGCTCCAGATGCTCGATCCCCTCGCAGCAGACAACCGTGTCGTAGGTTGAATCGTCAAAAGGAAGCGGCTCATCCAGGTTGCCGGCCACCAGGCGCACCCCGGCCCTGGGCGCAACGAAACTCTCTGGATGGATATCCAGCGCGTCCACCTGGCGGCCCAGCCTGGCGAGCTCGGCTGCAAGAACACCCCTGCCAGGTGCAAGCTCGAGCAGCTTGCCGGTCGGCAGTTTCTCGGCAAGAGATAGTACCTTGCGCTCAAGGCGGGACATCTGTGGGAATTGGTTTTCCAAGACGTTTTTCCTCTGCTATTTCACCGGAACATCAGCCGGAAATATTTCACGGCGTTTCTCGCTTCTTCCCCTTGTCAGCATTTGCGTAAACTCTTGCCGGTTCTCTGGTCTGAGCTTTTGCCTGATTCAAGCTAATAAAGGATTCCGGGCGAGACAATGTTATAATGAGGTTTAATCGAAAAGAATTCCTCGGAGCTTGTTTCGGGGTAAATTGCTTGATGGTTTTATCCTTGTTTTCAGTGAGTTGCCGTGTGACACATACAATATTTATT
>CAZJQI010000016.1:0-73170 GCA_964548275.1 uncultured Gemmatimonadales bacterium | reverse complement strand
ATTTCTTTTGTAATCAAAAGAAACAAAAATTAATTCTGAATCTGTCTCTTTTACTTCGCTCCTTTGGAGGTCGCCTCGTGCTCAGGGCACACCCTGAGCACGAAAGGCATGCCGGATGTTGGAATATCTATCAGGGCATGGATGGAAATTATTTATCGTCTACACGCTGCCCCTTTCATGTCCTTTAGCCACGAGACTTCACTAAGCGTAGAGGCGAGGCATGCCTCGCCCTGTTCGGGCGACCGATCGGTCGCCCTACGGGCTTGAAATTATGCTTGATTGAATAATTCCAGATTAAATACTTTCTTAGTTTATTTATAACGAAAAGCCCAGACCCGGATGCGGTCCCCTGTTTCGCGGGATTTTTCGAAATGAAGGAACGCGTTGCGCACCGGGTCGTACTGCATCAGGTAGTTCATGCCGTAAAGCTCCGGGGATTCGATATCGAGCCTGGTCCATTTTTTTTCTCTGGACAGGTAAATAAAGGTGACCGACTTGCCGGTGGGGTTGTTGTACTGGTTCTTGTAGTCGTTTGCAAGGTAGAGCATTACGTGGTTTCTGGTATCGCAGGCGATTGCCGCTCCGTTTGCAGGCATCGTCGAACCCTCGACCTCCACCTTTGACCATTGATGTTGGTCGGGATCGTAAGCGAAAAGGGTGTCGCTGCCGCCGTTCTTGCCCAGCAGGAGCGCCTTGCCGGCAAAGTTATCGTAAACCATGCTCAGGTGGTATCCGGGGCCGCAGGCTGCATCGTAGGCGATCCATTTGCCTTCTTTGCGGTCGAAATGCCAGGTCCGGGACCCGTCTGTGGCGATAAGCATACGTTTATCGCTGTCCCAGGCCATTGCCCTGGCGAAAAAATCGGGTGCATTCGCCTGGTAGAGAAGAGCCCAGCCTTTCGTATCCGGATCGTATTCCCAGTGTGAAGGTTTGAGCGAGGTGAACCATTCCCCTGAGAACATCGGGAAACGTTGCTGCGGCGCGAAACGGGCGTGCTTGGGGAAACTCACCACCACTATTTTTCCCACTGCCGGATCATATTCGACGGCGTCAAAGGTGTGCATTGCCCAGGGCCTGCCGCTAGTGGTGACTGTCTGGCTGTCCGGTAGAATGCGGTAAGTGGATTTTGGGTCCTGTTCGTAATCCTTGCTCCAGGTGAGAGTTTTCAAATTCAGGCGCCAGACCGAATTGGTTTCACCCTGCTCGAGCCCGGTCGGGGCATGGGTGTCAGAGCCGAAGAAAAACACCTCTCCCCTGACAGGCACGATAGCCGCGCCACCGTGAAAAACCTTGGGCGCTGCCTCGCCAGTTGTCGGGACCGGCACCCATTTGCCCGGTGGCAGAAATCTCCAGTCAAAAGCCCTTTCTTCTGGCACGCTGCAGGATAATACGATTGCGAGCGGAAAAAACATAAGGTATTTCATACTCGCATTCTAATGCTCCATAATTATAAATTGTTTATCATTACCGTGAATTCCCCGCTGCCTTTTCCTTTCGGGTTATCCACCCTGAGCGATAGAAGCCTGATATGATAGTACGGCACGTAGCGCTGGACTTTGTGATCTCCGCCGTACCAGCGAAGGGGCAGGATCGGCTGGCGAATCGCCGCTTCCAGGCCCTCGGGAATGTCGATCCTGACTCTGGTTCCGCTAGTGGGATTGGAAATTTCGACCTGGCGCTCCACTTTGTGAACTTTGCTCTTGTCTTGAAGCGGCTTACCGTCCACAGCAACACGGCTGTTGTAAAAGATAATCAGCGGAAGCTGCACGAACAGTTTTTCCACAGTAAAAACATCATAGTCGAAAAATATTTTCAACTGCTGGTTATCCAGGGGCGCCACCCTGAATCCTACATCGCCCTGGCCGTAAGACTCGCGCAAGATCTGCCTTTCCAGAGCGATGTCGGCCTCCACTGCCCGGGGAATATACAAGGCCCGCCTGTCGTGCCATTCGCCTCCTGTAAGCCTGCCGAAATCGCAGTCCACACCATTATAGCCGGTAAGCAGGTGGAAATTGGCCAGGGGAACCTCGGTTTCCCGTATGTTGTGCCCCCCTCCGATAATCAGGCCGGCTTTCTCGTGCCAGACATCGAGCCGGGACTGGCGCTCGAGGCGGTAGACACTCTGAGCCACGCGCGGGATGTCAGAGTTGATCGCGGAGAGGGCGACCATCCAGCCGTGGTTGCGGGCCACTCCACCGGCAAACGAACTGCCCTGCTCATAGCGAAAGTAGCCGTCGAAATCCTGCGGAAGTGCGCTTGAAGGCGCCTCCGGTTTGAGAGAGAGATATTCGTCCAGCAGAAAACCGAATCCGAAATAGGCGTACCAGTCCGAGAGGTTGTAATATTTGGATTCCGTGTCGAGCATGCCCCATTTCTTTTTCGTGCGCCAGATCCGGCGGTTGTGTTCCTTGCCCAGAGGCCAGCGATCCAGGCCGTAACAGAGGGTTCCGTAGTAACCAATTGACCAGCTCTGGCGACCGTCGAAACAGCCGATCAGGGAACCATCGGGGAACGAGTAGCGGATCATGAAATCGGCCAGTTTTTTCGAAGCAGCGAGCACTTTCTCGTCCCCTGAGTAATCGGCAAAGAGCATCATCGGCGCAAGCTGGGTCTGGTTGTATTTCATCGACGGCCCGTGGTGGGGTCCCTCATCGAAATAGCCAAGCTCGTTCTGCACTTTGATAAGCTGGCGCATCAGCCGCCTGGCCCTGTCCACCCAGTCCGGTTTTCCGAACACCTGGCCTGCACGCAGGATCGCGGTGGCGTTCCAGGCCTCGTGGTTGAATGAGGTGTAAAAATACGGCTTGATTCCGCGCGTGCCCATATAGTAAGTTGCATAATCGAGCCAGCTTTTCTTATGTACCTCATCCAGCTCGTGTTCCAGCAGAGCGTAAACCTGGCTCAGGCTGTAGAGCGGCCACTCGAGCGTGCTTTTCACCTTTACAATCTGGTCGCAGATCGCGATTGCCTGGTCGCGGATTTCCTTGTCTTGGTAATACGGGTTAAGCGGGTGTTTTGTCGTATAGAGATAGGCCAGGGGATAGCAGGGAGTCTGGTTGTGCTCGTTGGGAAGCTTGGCGTAGCAGACCCCGGGCATCGCTGGATCCATCTCTTCCAGGGCGATCCTGGAGAATCCCACGAGCTGTTTCATCAAGTCATCGGCCAGTTCCTTTTCCTCAAGCGCTGGTGAACCCGCCGCAGTGCCAATAAAAAACACCAGCCCAAGACTTATTGTGCGGATGATTGACATTATACCCTCCGGGTTAACTGGAAAAGTTTTTCGTGTGCGATAAAAGAACTGAACAGAAGACTTGAACCAATATCAGCTAACAGATGCTGCCTTTGAGAGATTGTTGAGAAATACCGACAATCAACGTATCAAGCCTGGGGCGTCGGCTCTGAAAACCACTTTACGGCCACCGGCTGTGACCTGAATCTCTTCCCTGCCTACCTGAGCTTCAGCCTTGCCCGGCTTTACATCACTATCCGCAATGTCTATAACATGAATAAACAGGTGATCCTCACCACTGCTTTTACTGCTTACCTCAATCCTGCCGGCTCCCATGTCATCAAGGCCTTTGAGGCTCCCCACCGGTGGGATGGGCTTACCGCCGGCCACAAATCCCTCAACCCATTTTAGCGCGGCCTGGCGCGGATACAGTGTGCGAACCAGCACTCTCGCCCCATTTCTTGCCAATTCGAAAGTTTTTGCCGCCCTGTCTATCTCTGGGGCGAGGGGGCAGTGCCAGAGTACTTTCGGCACCAGTCCGGCACGTGCAGTGCTGACCCGGTCGACAACCAGCAGGTATCTGTCATCCAGGAAAGCGAGCTCCCTGGTCACACGGCGCACACGCTCAGCAGGGTATGCCGCGGTAAGATCACCAGCGACATAGGCCAGCCCCGGCTCGTCCCGGTAATCTATGATATCGCCAGTCTCGGATTGTTCATTTGCAAGATATTCATCTATAGTTGCGTCACTCTGGCTGTGGAAAATGCGCTGCCCGCCCACATCGCCCTCAACAGCCGGGTCAACCACCAGGATCGTATTGTGGGCCACAGTTTTTCGCCAGTAGTCCATACGGAATGGCCCGGAGAATGTGAGGTATGCGCCGCTGTCGATCAAAAGCGGCTTCCGGCGGAAAATATCAAGATGTCCCTGGTCGAAATGCCCGTGATTGCCGAAATAGTTGCCGCACTTGAAAAGAACTGTTGTTCCCTCTGGCTCCCAACCCGATTTCCAGATCGCGATTCCTGTACCTTTCGTGCTGAATAACGCCTTTGCAGGCAACCTGGTATGTGAAACAGCCGGTACATCAGGGTCGTAGAAAAGGAAATAGACATAGGCAGTGGACTGCTCCACAATATCTCTGTTGTTTTGCTCGATCAGCAGGTTCAGAAATCCCTGGCCGAGCGAATCGCCGTAAGCCCAGGCACGCTCGCTGATTGCGCGGAAAGTATAATGATCCGATTCCAGGCTGTAGCTGTCGCCGAACCTGACATAAGTGCCGTCCGGATAGCGGCCGTAAATCAGGAAAAGGATCTCCTTTCTGGCCCAGTCACCCCCGTTGTCCCTGATATCTTCCCAGAGATTCTCGCCTGTGGCAGAGTACCAGCATGAGAGGAAATGCCCGGTGAGCCACATCGTGTATTTTCTGCCGTAGCCGAAACTGTTGTGCACAGAGCCGTCCTGGAGCCTGCGGGCCGGGAAAAGGTTCTGCTTGAAATAGTTTCCACCGTAGCTGGCGAAAGTTTCTGCATCCGAGTGGTCGCCCCAGAGAGCGAGGCCTGCCAGAGCGATCCCCATCCCCCAGCCATACATCCGGGTGTGGAAAATATGTCCTCCCTCCCTCCCCCCAAGGCCCAGCCTTCTTATCAGTTCTCGAGCGCCGGCGGTAATATGTCCTGCAGCGACTTTTTTATCGTTTTCTTTGAATTCAGGATGATGGTAAAGCCAGTCGTAGGCCATTGCGGCCCAACCCACAAGAATCCCGTCCGAGGTGGTCCCATCCATGCGGATCGGCTTTTTTAACAATTCAACAGCTTCTCTGGCGGCCCTGTTGTTATCGAGAAGAACTGCTTTCAGCGCGAGATTGGGAAGGGAACCATGAAGTCTGGCGAGGACTGATTCAGCCTCTGGCCGGGAAATCCGTCCCTTGAGCATTTGAAGAGTAAGTCCGCGCGGCGCCCAGGCGGATGAACGGAAAAAGAGGCGGGGATGGCTGGGGTACACTTCCAAAGCGCTAAGATAGAGAGGATGGGACAAAAAGAAGTATAGAAGAAGCAGAGTGGGCAGCCGTAGAACTCGATTTCTCATCTTATTTCACCTCCGAGCCAGGTTGATCCTGTTGACTGTCACCTAAAAGATTCTCTATCACGATCTGCATGTCAAGAGTGTCCTTTCCCCGGGTAGAATTCCACTTTGACAGTATTTTCCTTATTGCACATTCTCGTCGTTGAAAAACCCCAGAAAAAAATTATTATTGAGAACGTGCTACTTTTTTATTTTCAAACGTTATATAATGTAGAATAAGTATTATCTTTAATAATTTCGCATCCCAACCCTTGGAGTACAAATGAGTGAAATAATAGACGACAAATCCCAGCGAATCAAAGTTCTGAAAGAAATTATCAAAAAGCTGCACGCCGGCCATCCACCTGAGGAGGTCAAGCAGGAGCTGACCGAACTGGTGCGCCAGACCGACTCCACTGAAATTGCTGCCATGGAACAGGAGTTGATAGCTGAAGGGATGCCGGTAGAGGAAGTTCAGGCCATGTGCGACCTTCACTCCCAGGTTCTTCGCGATTTGATTGTCGAATCCAGCCCCCTGGAAATCGTTCCCGGCCACCCGATCGACACCATGCGCAGGGAAAACGACGCGTTGACCGAACTGGTGGCTGAAATGCGTGGCATTCTGGCTGAAACCAAAGCTCTTAAGGATGATGCGGATATGACCAAGCTGTTGGAAAGGCTTCGCGGACATTACAACAACCTGATGGATGTGGAGAAACATTACCAGCGCAAGGAAAACCTGCTTTTCCCCTGCCTGGAGCGCCACGGTGTCACCGGCCCGTCCAAAGTGATGTGGGGCAAGGATGACGAGGTTCGCGAGCTGCTCAAAGCTCTTGGCGAAGCCCTGGGGGAAACCAAGGCCAAATCCGGTGAATGGAAAATCGTCGCTGATACAGTTGTCGCGCCCGCTTTAGATGCAGTGGAGGAAATGGTTTTCAAGGAGAAAGAAATCCTCTTTCCCATGTCCCTGAAAACTCTGACCGAGGATGATTGGGGGGAGATCTGGAGCCAGTCTCCCGAGTACGGCTGGTGCCTGGTCGAGCCAGAAACCGATTACAAGCCGCCGGAACCCGAGGCTCCGGAAAAGGTCGCTGAGCCGGGAGGCAGCGAGGCGATCATGTTCAATACGGGCAGCCTGAAATTCGAACAGCTTCGCGGTATGCTCAGAGTTCTGCCTGTGGATCTCACTTTTGTCGACAACCAGGACCGGGTGGCTTTCTTTTCCGAAGGGGAAAAAAGGATTTTCCCACGCAGTAAAACCATTATCGGCCGCAAGGTGCAGCATTGCCACCCGCCGAAAAGCGTGGATACAGTGGAGAGAATTATCAACGATTTCCGCACCGGAACACAGGATGTAGCCGAGTTCTGGATTCAGTCTCAGGGTAAGTTTATCTACATCCGTTATTTTGCCGTTCGCGATGAGGATGGCCAGTATCTCGGTACCCTTGAGGTTACCCAGGATCTGACACCGCTTAGAAAGCTGGAGGGTGAAAGAAGGCTCCTGTCTTATGACGATAATTAAGAAGCAGAGCACTCTTTTCGCCCTTTTTATACCATCCGGGCCAGAGGAATATTTGAGGCAATTACGAATTCAAGAAAAAGGGTGGGTTTCGGGCGCTCCGGCCACCTGTACTGATACCGACATCAGTCTTCTGTACTTTTCGGCAAGCCAGCCGCGGATATTAAACATCCCGATTGTTATGGGTATGAAATAAAACGGTGTAAGCACATCCCTGTGTCGGAAAGCGGTTCCCTCATTAGCTGTAAACAACGCCACGGCCGATGTAGCCACCGCCAGAAAGACAAGAACAACACCCGCCTCACGCCACCTGTATTGCAATAAATACAATACGCCCGCAGGTAAAAACAGGATCAGCATCAAGTACCAGATAATCATCTGAGGCAAAGCCGGAAGTTTGTTCAAGCTCAGCCGGGCATATGGTCTGGGCGTGCCGAGGTAATAATAAATTGCCTTTAAATATGATGTCAGCATTTCTTTCACTGTCAACGGTGCTTTTTTACCGACCGGGTTTCTGAAACGACCAGGGAGAAAGACGTAATAGGATCCGCCTGTGGTAATAAAACCTATTTGAGCACCGATCACACGCTCCTGAAAATTATCGAACCTGTTTTTAATGTTCGTGGGGCCCATTTTTATAAAACCGGCTATTGCCAGAGTAAAAATAATGAAAATACCGACCGCAAGACGGCGGGGAATAAACAGCAGGCTTGAGATCAAAAGGGTCGCCAGTATGACCCACTGGAATCCGTCCCTGAAATGCCCGATAGGATACCAGATCAAGCCCAGTAAAAGTAAATTAATCCATTTTCGCCGCACTATCATGTCCACGAAAAGATAAATAATCACTGTAACATAGAACTGAATCATCGGCTCCTTGAGAAAGTCTATAGACCATAGCATATTGGATGGCCAGAAGGTGCACAATCCCATGACCCAGGCGGAGACGGTGCGATGAGCGGTAACCCTGAAAGAGATAAGATAAACGATCCAGGCCGCCAGACAGGAGGCAACAACATTGACAAGCTTGAGCAGAAAAGGAGAATAGCCGGCAATTAAATATAAGGCTCCATTAATCCAGTGATATATCGTGTAACCGTAAATCCCAGGCATAAGAGAGCTACCCTGAGAGTAAAAATCCCGAGTACCATAAAAGACTTGAAGAGCAACGTCTGCCGACCTAAAGCTGAGGCTGCTATCCCCGAACAGGGTAAACGTTTTTCCTTTGATTGCAGAAATGACAGCGAACAGTATAAGAAAAAAGAAGCGAATTGCAATTCCAACGGCAAAGATCTTGAAAGGCCGCGTATCACCCCACCGGCTGGATACCTTTTTCAGATAAAGTAGCAGGGAAACCATTCCAAAGATGCCTATCAATTCCCCGGGCCAGAAAAGCGCAATGATCAATGCGAATGCGGCCACAGCGATTGACCGGGCAGGGAAGCCGGTCCATGGGAAAAATTGTCTGTATTCGGTGTTCATTTATTTCAATTGCCAGGTTATACCTGTTCTCTGGTAGATTGAGTGGTCAGTCAGCTCACAAGGGTTTTTATGTCCCTTTTAAAGCTGCTTCGAGAAATGGATGCGAATTTGAGGGTAATCCGGCAGGTGCAGCAATGCGAATATCATGACAAAGTTGTATCGAAGGCCGCGCTTCCTTGATTCCGAATCCTTCTCCAGCGAGAATCCTCTCATAAGAGAGTGTATGCAGATCGCGAAAACCCTCGGAAAACTCGAACTCCCCACCATCGATCACCATCGAGCGAAAGGTACTTTTTTTCTCGAGGTCCGGATCGAAAGGGAGATCGTTCCTGTCAATGGATAGAAACCATTTGACTCTGGCCCTTTCAAGTTCCAGATAGCCTGAGGTCTTCCATTGATCATCGTAGTGAAGTTCACTTTTTGCCACCGGACCGAACAGCCAGATCAGAAGATCAAAAAAATGGACCCCGATATTTGTCGCCAACCCTCCTGAGCGCTCGCGGATACCCTTCCACGAATAGTGATACCACTTTCCCCTTGCAGTAATGTATGTCAGGCTGATATCGTGTTTGCCGCGCCTTGTTTCCTTATCGAGTGATTCCTTGAGTTTCAGTATCAGGGGGTGAAGTCTCAACTGGAGAATCGGATAGATCCTTTTGCCGGACTCTTCTTCAAGTTCCTGAAGCAAATCGCAGTTCCATGGATTCAATACCAGCGGTTTTTCACATATTGCATCTGCACCGACTCTCAGCGCAAAACGGATATGGGCATCATGAAGGTGGTTGGGAGAACAGATACTAACATAGTGAACGCGTTCCCGGTCGGGCTGTCTGCGTAGCTTTTCGATATGCCTGTCAAAACGTTCGAATTCGGTAAAAAAACTCACCTCATGAAAATAGCTGTCCAGGATACCGACCGAATCATGCGGATCAATCGCGGCAACAAGCCTGTTGCCGGTTTCATGAATAGCTGCCAAATGCCGGGGTGCGATATAACCGGCCACACCGATCAGAGCGAAGTTTTTCTGCATCTTTGTATTCCGTTTAATATAAGTTGTGAGAATCAGCTTTTTTTATCGGATCTTAGCAACAAAAAATTTTTATTTCAAACAGATAACACCTCTTCAAGAGCTTCAAGCTCTTTCTGTAGGATTTTTTCAATATCGAAGTTGCGAACAATATATTTTCTAGCTTTCCGGCCTGTTTTTTTTCGTAAATCTCTGTTACTTAAAACTTCAGTTATCGCCCTGGCAAGGCTTTGGTAATCGGTTCGGCAGAGATAGCCATTCTGAAGATGATCTATTACATTACTTATCCCTACAACTTTCGTGCCAATACACGCCGCACCGCAGCTCATCGCCTCCAGCAGCGCCTTCGGATGGCCCTCGTAAAGAGAAGGCAGGATAAATATCCTTGTCTGGTTAATCACCCTAGGCAATTCAGAATTCGGCAAATGATCTTGAAACTGAACTTCCAACCCTTTCTTTTCTATGAACCGCCTTAATTCGATATTTCGGCTGCAACTTCCGACCAACATCAAGGAGACTGTTTTTCCGTCCTTATAAAGTTGCTCGAGAGCTCTCAACAGATTCATTAAATTTTTCTGCCTGTCTCCTCTGCCGATAAAAAGAAGATCATATTTTTTCTCCGCCCCGGGATCCGGCTTAAAAACATCCGACACAACATAATTGGGTATGACTTTTACCTTGGCAGGGTCCAGATCATGGTCATCTACTATCAGATCGCGTTGCCAGTCCGAGGTAACTACAGCCAGATCGGCTTCCTTGAACGCCAGTCTTTCAAGGGCCGCAGCGTCCTCAATTCGCTTTTCATCCCCTGTCTGCTGCCTGGTAAAATAACTGTGTAAAAAACCGCACCGCACTATAAGTTTCTTTTTGAAAGCTTTTTTTAACCAAACAGGTATCTGAGCCCCGCGAATCTGATTGGTTTTCAACACATCGGAGCCGATTAATACCGGAAAATATCTAAGGATCAAATGCATGGCGGTAAGTTTTGGACGGTTGTGCCATTTGGCCGGGATGAGGCCGAGCCGGCCGAGTTCGCCTGCGAATTTCCGGTCGTTGCTGCCGCCGTAAGTCACCAGGTTCACTTTCTTGATCTTCCCAGCCATCCGGTGATAAATAGCCAGTTCCCTGTCCAGATTCCCGATTTCTTTCCATTTTCCCAGGCTCATTCCACCGGTAAAAAACAGAGTTAATTTTATATCTTCCAGAGAGTTTTTCATTCGAAATCGTCTCGGCTGGTTCGTTTTTCCACTCAACTACTACCGGCTGAAGCCAGTAAAATTGGCAGAATTGAAGCCCAAACGGATAAATCAGAAAAGGGTTGTTATTATCTTATTCCCTGAATTTGCTCTTCACAACGAACTCTCAGGTTCCGGACAATCTTCGCAAGAGACCCGATTTGCCTTATCAATCGAATTTGATTTCTTTGATTTTCTCCCGGTTGGCAACGAACCAGGAGACAGTTCTGGATATCCCTTCCCGTAGAGTGGTTCTTGCTTTGAATCCGAAATATTCTCTCGCTCTGGTCACATCCAGACAGCGTCTTGGCTGGCCACCGGGTTTAGTTGTATCCCACACTATTTCGCCCTCGTAACCCACTTCATCCACTATGAGTCTTGTCAGTTCCCGAATCGAAATTTCTTCACCCGAACCCAGGTTGACCGGCTGCTCTCCATCATAATTCCGGGTGGCCAGAACGATTCCTTCTGCTGCATCTTCCACGTAGAGGAATTCCCGTGTCGGGGAGCCGTCACCCCAGAGGACTATCTTGTCCTCTCCCTTCTCTTTCGCCTCCACACATTTCCTAATTATAGCCGGTATCACGTGAGAAGTTTCCAGATCGAAGTTATCCCGGGGCCCGTAAAGGTTTACCGGTAGCAGGTAGATTGCGTTGAAACCATACTGCTGCCGGTAAGCCTGTGCCTGCACCAGCATCATCTTTTTAGCAAGACCGTACGGAGCATTGGTTTCTTCAGGATAACCGTCCCAGAGATTATCCTCTTTAAACGGAATCGGTGAATATTTGGGGTAGGCGCATATCGTTCCGATTGCCACGAACTTTTCCACGCCGAATTGCCGGGCGTATTCTATCAACTGAATTCCCATGATTGCGTTGTCGTAGAAAAAGCGTCCAGGGTTTGCCCGATTGGCCCCGATGCCGCCCACGACTGCGGCCAGGTGAATTACCACCTGCGGTTTGGTATCTTCGAAAAGCTTGATGATAGAATCCGCCTGACGCAGGTCGTACTCTGCCGAGCGTGGTACGAAAAGATCTGCACATCTTTCCGACCTGAGCTTTTCTATCAGAAACGAACCGAGAAAACCCGCTCCCCCGGTAACCACGACAGTTTTATCTGATAAATCCATCTCCATCTCTCGTTTTCGCCTTGGAATAACCTATACTTCCGATTTCGCAGACCCGCGGTGCAAGTCCTCTATGTCAGCATCCACCATCAGACGCGCCAGGTCACGGAAACGCACTTTGGGTTCCCATCCCAGAACATTTCTCGCTTTGCTCGCATCCCCCACCAGCATATCGACCTCTGCCGGGCGGTAATACTTGGGATCGATTTCAACATATTTTTTCCAGTCCAGCCCCACGTAGGAGAAAGCCTCTTCCAGAAACTCTTTCACCGAATGGGTTTCCCCCGTAGCGACCACATAATCGTCCGGTTTATCCTGTTGCAGCATTCGCCACATGCATTCCACGTATTCCTTTGCGTAACCCCAGTCTCGTTTCGCCTTGAGGTTACCGAGATACAACTTGTCCTGAAGGCCCTCTTTGATACGTGCCACGGCCCGGGTTATTTTACGTGTCACGAATGTTTCGCCCCGGCGTGGGGATTCATGGTTGAACAAAATGCCGTTGCAGGCGAATATCCCGTAGCTTTCCCTGTAGTTGGCCGTTATCCAGTAGGCGTACACTTTCGCCGCCCCATAGGGACTCCTCGGCCAAAATGGCGTTGTTTCCCGTTGCGGTACTTCCTGTACTTTCCCGAACATCTCCGAACTGCTCGCCTGATAGAACCTGGCTTTGCAGCCCGTCTCCCGAACCGCTTCGAGTATTCGCACGGTACTCAGCCCGGTAACGTCCCCCGTGTATTCCGGAATATCGAAACTGACACGGACATGGCTCTGGGCGGCCAGGTGATATATTTCATCCGGCTGAATGTTGTAAAGTAGCTTGATCAGGTTGGTGGAATCGGCGATGTCGCCGTAATGTAAAAACAACCTGACGCCGTTGAGATGAGGGTCCTTGTACAGGTGATCTATCCGGCTGGTATTGAACGTCGAAGCCCTGCGGATGATCCCATGGACTTTGTATCCTTTTTCCAGGAGGAGTTCGGCCAGATATGAGCCGTCCTGGCCCGTGATGCCTGTAATAAGGGCTTTTTTCAATTAATTTCCTCTCAGAAGATATTTTTTGCTCAGTTTCTCGTTCATCCATTTAGATTCTAAGATATTATAATTTCGACCGAAACAGCTATTTTTGTTTCGGGCGTGCTGCTTCGATTAATAATGATCCTGAAAACTCCCTAAATATGGGAACTTTTTCCACCCATCTGCCCAAGACGCTCACCATTCCAACCAGTGATTCCGGTGTATAAGGGTGCAGCCAATCGAAAGGAGTTATCCTAATATTTGTGAAACCGAGCCTTTCCAAAAGCGATTTCAGACTCCACCTGATAAATGCCGTTTCATCTGGAGATACACTCACAAAAAACCTGCGGAACCGGCGTTCGATAAAAATCTGGGGATTCAGATAGTTAGGCTCTGCAAATGATAATTTTCCCCCTGGCTTAAGCAAGGCAAACACTTTCTTCATAGCGACTTCAAGTTCCAGATGATGCAGAATGGAAGAGCCAATAACAGCATCGAAAGGCCCCTCCACATCGCATTCTTCGAAAGGTTTTTCGAGGAAGATAACTTCCTTCTCCGGCAGTCCTTTTTTCCTGGCTATTTCGATAAGCTCCGGAGAGATATCGACAGCTATTATTCGTGCCTTCGAGAGGGCAAATATCTCTGTAAAAATGCCGGTGCCACAGCCGATTTCCAGGGCCACTTTCCCCGGCTGAAGTCTCGCTCCGGCGGCAATGAGTTCTCCTCTTCTTTCAGCGCGTATTTTCCCGGCTGGAGTACCCCACCCCCAGATTTCAGCGGGATCGCCTTCTGATATCTTTCTGCTGTGATTTATCTCCCTCTGAAAATGGTGGTATTCTTTCCAAATCATTTCCAGTTTCCTAATGTTTTTCTCTCAATTTTTCACCTTCACGATCTTTATCTGAGCGAACATCGCCAGGTGTCGAAACCAGGGCTTCAAAATATTTTCAAACCTTCTAAATGTGTCAAAACTCCATGCGGGCATCAAAGGCCTAAAAGAGACACCTCCGGATAAAAAATACCTGAATGGGGTTAGCAGTTTTATACTGTTGACTTTCAACTGTGGGAATTCTTTTACGAATATTGGTAAATCTCTTTCGAAAATAACCCATGGCATTGCACTATTGGCCCCTGACAGCGGTCCCCTTTCAGGAACCCCCCAATCAGAGATATCCGGATCGAAAGGCTCGTGATGCAACCTGCGGTATACAAAGCGCGACCACCCGCTTACCCAAGGTTCGATCATTATAATTACTCCACCGGTCTTAAGGCATTCGGCTGCATCTGAAAAAAAAATGTGAGGTCTTGATAAATGATGCAATACATCGATCATTACTATCGCTTTTAACCTGCCTTTATCAAATGGCAATTGATGGGCATCCAGGCCAATCGATATTTCAGGAACAATCAACTTGTCAGATGCTATAAGCTCCGGAATGTATTCCTTCATAAACCCCGCCCCAGCGCCCAATTCAACAATTGGCCCTTCTGTATCTGGCAATGACCTGACTATGGATTTGTACCACTCCACATAGAGTTTTTCTAAAAATCTGTTTTCACGAATGATTCGTTGCCGCAATGCGGTAGTGCGAGGATCGTCGAGATTGAGATCCCTGGTTAAAGGATGCGCAAGTATTCTTTTTAGCGTTCTTAACACCATAAATTACAAGAATTTAATTTTCTTCATCCCGAAAAGAAACATCTTGAGCAAAAGGACGCCATGCCTCCACCTTTGAATATTCGTGGTCCCGTAGGTTCGTTCCTGATATCTCACCGGAAGGTCAATAATCTTGAGGTTCAGCTTCGCCGCGCCGAAAATCAGGTCAAAATCGCCGAACGGGTCGAAGTCACCGAAATAGGAACGGTTTGCACAGATCAATTCATACCGGTCTCTCCACAGGGCCTTCGTTCCACATAATGTATCTTTTATCGGCTGCCCCAGCATCCAGGAAAAGGCCATACTGAAAAACTTGTTTCCGATCAGGTTAAAAAACCTCATAGCCTGTTTCTGCATGGGATATACCAGCCGCACGCCGTTAATGAACTCGCCCCTGCCGGACAGAAGGGCTTCCGTAAAACGGGGCAGGACTTCCGGCAGAACAGTCAGGTCCGCATCCAGTATCATCAGGATGTCGCCTGTCGCCTTTTCGAAACCCAGCCTTACCGCGTCACCTTTGCCGGTTCCCGTCTGCCTGAACAGCTTACAGTCGATCTCCGGATACTTCGCCATTTCTCTTTCAATCACCTCATAAGTGTTATCCGTCGAACCCCCTTCCACGAAAATCAGCTCTGTGCCGCCAGCCATCTGTGGAATTCTCTTAAAGATTTTCGAGATGTTCCCCGCCTCGTTTCTTGCCGCTACAATGACAGAAACAACAAGTTTTTCCGGGACATCTTCCCTTGCTACCAAGAGACGTGCCACGATAATATTCGTGAGATCGGCGATTCGGAAAGGCCAGAGCTTGGCGATGAATCGATTCAGCAAAGGGCCAATAAAAGGAACAGGCAGAGGACATAGTATTTCACTATTGTAACGGATTATCTCATAACCACTTAACTTCAACAAGGCTTCAATGTCCTGGCGGGTGAACCAGTTCTGCGGAAGGATGGGTTTGGCAAGTCCCAGCTTACGGGCTATATCGAGAGGGATCTGCCACAGCCGACTGTAAAAATTGGTGACGATTCTCGTGTTGTGCGTGCAAACGTGCCTGATATTGTTCAAAACGAACTGGACATCCCACAAATCATTGATCAAATCTGAAAGCACGATGTAATCGAACTTCCCGTCCAGCTCGAAATCGTGAGCATCGGCTTGATAGAACTGCAGGTCAGGATATTTTGACCTGGCTGACTTGATCATTTCAGCACTGGAATCAATCCCTACTCCCATCGATGGCATGAGAGCATGCAATAAATCTCCCATGCCGCATCCCAACTCCAGAACACGCTGACCTGGAGGGATGATCACTTGGTAGACCTCGGCTACCCTCCTGCGATAATATTTACCTAAGTCGAAGGATTTTCCAAGCCAATATGCGCATTTGTCCCAGTGTTCAATACGTTCTCTACTGTATTTTTCCTGGGCTGTTGAATAATAATCGGAAGGATTCGACTTGCTGATGGCTTTTTCTCTGTTATTCCTCATCATGATAGAATCCTCGAATAAGCCGAAATATTACTCCCAGGATGTCTTGCAACATTCACGCCAGGAATCCACCAGGCTTGTCCGGCACCCGTAACAGTATACCATTAATACAAAAATTCAAGCTCAGACTAAAATTGACCAGCCTTTTGCCATTAAAAATAAAACTTAAATATCGCGCAACTCCTCTAAAAACTGGACTTTTTCGAAGGACAGGCTAATGAAACTGTTTTCAAAAACAGGTCAAATGCCATCAGGCAGAATTACCCGTTGGTGGTGGAATATATTCTTGCTTTGCGGGACAGTTTCATTTGCGCGCTTGTCTGAGTAGAGTATACAGATTGAGCAGCCCTTTCCGCCAGGCGGTAAAAAAGATCGATATGGCAAAACCCAAGATGACCGGCTCGATAGAAGCATGGAACCTGGCATTATCCGAGAAGGTCAAAAAAGCCGGAAATCCTGCTGTAACCAGTAACAGAGAATAAAAAAACACAGTATTGAAATGCCACCGGAATGCTTTTCTCCACGACGGAGAAATGATTGTCAAAACAGGGAGGAATAGTAAAATTGCCAGGCTGAAAAGAAAAAATGCCGCGTAAGTAGCTATCACTGATCTTAAAAGCCACCCTCCCTCCATCACGGCAGGCCGGACGCCGTACAAGTGTCCGGGCCAAAAGGGTTTGAAGAATCTGAAAAAGGCCCGGACCACGCCACGCAGATAAAGAATGGGCTCTTCAGTTATTGTCTTGATGGAAATCCAGGCCAGCTTCCGGGAGAGCTCGGCATAAGGCAAGCCGGTCAGTTCCTGCAGTTCGACCCTTGAGGCTTCGAGACAGCTATCATAGCTCTTTGCCCCGGCTCGAATTTTATGTTCCCTGTGCTTGATCAGGACTTGCTTGATATCATCATATTCATCCGGGGCTTCCTCGATGAACCTCACCGTATGGTACATTATAGCATAACCTATATCAGGAGTGATAACAAACTGGCCGATTCTTTTGTACTGAAATATGCCCCAGGGAATTGTCGTTATCATTACCGGTACAATAAACAAAACCACTTTCCAGACTGCCATCTTCCTGCGGCTCAAATAAAAGATAAGAGCTGCAGTAAGGAATACAGGAAAGAATTGATACATGGGGCGGGTAAGCAGGCAGAGGCCGGATGCTATCCCAAGTATAATTAGTTCTCCCGCTGAGGGGATTCTCTTTTGGGCAATAAATCTGAAAAGAAGGAAAATGGATAGAATTAAAAAAAAGGCGCAGGTTGTCTCAGAGCAGAGAGTGAATTCATAGCCAATCATGGCCGGGTTAAGGGCATGAACCAATCCTGCGAGAAACCCTGCCATGGAGGAACCTGTCAGCTTGGAAAAGATAAGATAGAGTAGTAGGCTAATGCCGACACCCATAGCGACTTGAAAAAATACTGTGACTTCTCTGTTAAAGCCTGTAGCGGCGATCAGCAAAGGATAGACCGGGGCACGCTTTCCATTGTAATCGGAATAATCTCCTGTTACAAGCTGTCTGCCTGTTTCGAAATATAGTTTTGAATCAGGAAAAGTCCTCAGGTCGCACCGTATCGAAAAAAAGATTCTCACTGCTATAGCTATTATCAACAGGAGAAAAACTTTGTTTCCGAATAGCTTCATCAAGCCTCCTGAAAATATCCTATAACAAAAAACAGAGGTAAAATAAACCAAGTCAAAAATCGAATCAAAAAGATAACCTTAAAATAAATCACAATTAAATCTTCGATATCTTGGCTGCCCGGAAATCCTCCCACCTTGAGATGATAGGAGTCGGTGTAGTAAATATGAAATAATATCCGATCACTAAGTCTTGACTCCGATACATACGGGTATGTTTTCATCCGTAACAGCGAAATTTCCGCTGATCATCCTAAGCTTCCGGGATAGAAAATCCAGTGTGGAGATTCTCTCTTTACTTCCATCTGTGGTATCAAGTCCCTTTCCGGCTGAATTAATATAATTGAAGTAGAAATAACCATCCTTCTTAAGATAGTCTAACAATTTTTCGGCTATGACCATTGGTCTGCTTAAATGTTCAAAAACATCCAACATGATAATAAGGTCAAAATCGACTTTAATATCCTGGAGGGGATCATCCATGGAGTCCGGCGTTATGCAGATGAAATCAACGCCCTGTTCCCTCCCGTATGTATAACGGTCATAATGAAATGTAATTATAGGTATATCGGCAAGGTACCATTGGGTTTCGATATGATTAAAATAGCACCTGTAGGTTCGGTAAATAGGTGCCAAGCCGCAGCCGAATTCCAGTATTCTGAACCCTGGCTTGAGGAATTCACCCAGTCTCGCTTCCCAAACCGGTCTCAATGCATATTTGAGTACGTAGTGAAACAGCAGGGAGATATTATCGGGCTCCTGCCAGTGAGCAATATGCTCTGCTGGTGAACCCCATTCGAGTTCTTTGTCAGACTTGAAAAGTGATTTTGTTCTGTAGTGAAAATACAAATGGTGGAAATCCATCACTGTCAGAGGATGTCCCTGAAGGCAATCTTTCCAGTATTCATGGAATTCATCGAACCACTTTTTCCGCAGCCCGTTAAGAACAAACGGCTGGTATAGATTTAACTTCATCTGATACGAGAGCAGTTTCAAGCTGATCCGGTTGAAAAGCCTGCTGCCCCGCAGCGATTTTCTGTCCACGCTTTTCAGCCACTCATCCTGTAATTTCAGGGATTGATTTATGTTTATCCTCATCCTGTCAAAATTATTACCTCCCTCCAAGTGTACAGCCTTGGGGTGCATATTCCCTCCTCCATATTTTATTTATGTAAAAATAAAATTCTCGACAGAGTCTGATAGTCTTTCTTTTAGCTAATTTATTTTCCCAAGGTGATTTACTTAAACTACAAGGAGGGTGATCAGAAGCCGTTCCGAACTTCCTTCCGGTTGAAAAATGAATCGAACGACACTGGAACGTCTTCGATTTCCTTATTTTTAGCCCTGAAGTAACTCAGGTCGAGATCATACAGACGCAACGGACCCTTAACAAAATTAATATCACAACCGTATTTCAACTCGACCTCCAAAAATATCGGTTTATCATCGTGGACCAGGAAATCTATCGTTAGAGTATGAATATTCAATGAATTTACCAGATCCCTGAAAATGTCGTATTTTCTGCGGACAAAGTCATATATGAATTCACAGGCAGCCAGGAAAGATTCTCTGGCGGGGCTGTGATCCTCCATGTCCGTATGGATGCACCAGTCTGACACGGAAATATGGGGGTAGATGAAGGCAAGGCGCCTGTTGATGAAAATGATGCGAAAACTGGCATGGCAGTTGAAGTCGGGATAATAATTGTCATAATATCTGACTTTGATTATTTCCGGTGCCCTGAAGTCCTCGAGGCGATTTTGACGGCCTGCGGTCAAGTCTTGTTTAATGAACCTGAATCTCACCAGAGACTCGAGCATATTTCGACAGAGGTAAGTATTTCTGCCGCCCGTATCCAGATTGGAACGTACGATTAACGGATAAGGAAGTGAAGTCGACAGGAGGGAAAACACGCTGTTAACTTCTTCATAATTGGGAACATAACTGGAATACCCCAGGTCTCTCAGCCTATCAAAAAAGAGAGATTTGAAATTTATTATCGGGAACTCTTCGATGGAATTCATTACTGCAATTGATGGTTTCTTCTCTTTCAGGTAAGATTCTATTTTCAGCCACTGTTTTATCTCACCCTCGTTCAGGCCCAGACAATTCCAGGTAAACAGGGCTAAATCAACTGATTGCAAATCGACAGGTGCTCCCCTGTAGAATAGCTCGTCCCTGAGGCTGAACTCATGCAACTCCCCGATTACATTGTCTCCACTTTCCAGCAGAAAATCATAAAGAGAGCTTTTACCTGAGAACAGATAGTGCCAATAAAGATCGTCGCTTATGGAGAAAGGGAACTCAGGCGAAGGCCGGTGAGTTCCGTGTCCTATCCAGAGAATCTTCATCTTTGTTCCCTGCGGCATTTCAGACCCCGTTCACGGCGGTCTGAAAAGAAATCGGTTCAGTTTCCGATGGATCTTTCGCTTAGTAGAGCGGGAATGATCTGGTTACTGGTAAAATAGGAGAACAGTAAATCTCTTTTGAGGTCGGAGCCTTTCTGGTTCACATGTCTGCCATCGGGAAGATACTGTGTATCCTTGCTCATTTCACTGGCAAAATCGTAAAACAAAAACCGAGTTTGAGCTTTCTTCCCATGTCAAATCACGACCCTACGCTGTGGTGGTTCAATCTTCAGTATGGACCCGGGATTGTGTGTGATTAAGGTCCTGCAGCCGAGCGTATCGCCAGTAGTATCCCTTCTTTTCCATAAGCTCCCGGTGGGTACCCTGTTCCACGATCTGACCTTCGTGCAGAACCACTATATTATCCGCGTTTCGAACTGTGGAAAGGCGATGTGCGACAACCAGAAGGGTGCACTCTCCGCTGATCTTGTCTATGGCATCCTGCACGAGCTTTTCCGCTTTGGAGTCGAGCGAACTGGTGGCTTCGTCCAAAATCATGAGTTCCGGTTCTACCAGTATGGCCCGGGCGATCGCTACTCTCTGCGCCTGGCCTCCGGAGAGACGAACGCCGCGATCGCCGACCAGCGTTTCATAACTTTCGGGCATTTCGGCTATAAAGTTGTGAGCGTTTGCTTTGCGCGCTGCAGCATCAATCTCCTCTTCGGTGGCTTCCGGCTTGCTAAACATTATATTTCTCTTGATTGTATCGTTGAACAGGAAGATATTCTGACTCACCGCTCCGATTTTTCTATGCCATTTGGAGGATTCGATCTCCCTCAGGTCTCTTCCATCGACCAGGATCCGGCCTGAAGTCGGGTCATGCAGACGGCCCAGCAGAACGACAATCGTCGATTTGCCCACGCCGGAGCCTCCCACTATTGCGGTCATCTTTCCCCGGGGAATATCGAAATTCAGGTCTTTCAGAACGTAATTTTCCTGCCCTCCGTAGCGAAAACTGACATTCTCGAATCTGATTCCCTGCTCGAGTTTCTCGAAATCCTGGTCTCCTTCGACTATGTGCTCCTTGTCCGAGTTGGTCAGGAACTCCTGAAGCGACTGCACGGCAGGCAGGAGTGTCATCAACTGTGAGCGGGACAGGTTCATTCTGGCCATCGGGCCTCCCAGACGGGCGAATACTACCAGGAAAATAAGCAATATGCCAACCCAGAACCCAGCCTCCCGGTGCAGCAAATAAGTGGAGGCGATCAGGATCACCATTACGGTCAGAGCCAGGAAAACTGTAGTAAGCGGACTGATTGCCGCATTCAGCATTCCCTGATGATATCGCGTATCCCGCAGATTATCCACATTTCTGCCATAGTGTTCCTTCACATCCCGCCGCCTGCCGAACAGCCTTATCACGTCCATACCGCTCAGTATTTCCATGCCGAGCTGGTTGATTGAGATCTGATGTTGAATGTTCCTCTTGCCGTACAGATGAGACAGGCGGGTGAGGCGGGTGAGCATGAGCGAGACAAAGACCGCAAGGACCAGTGTTATCAAGGTCATCGGGGTAGATATTGAAAACAGTATTACGATACTGATCAGAGTCATGAATATGTCCGGAACAATGCTAGTAATGGAAAGCACCGCAAAGCCCGTGTTATGGGTAAAGTTGTTCAGGATCGTGTACAGGTTGGCTGTTTTCTCTCTGTGCAGAAAGCTCCTGCCCGCTGTCAGGAGCTGGTCCATCACTTTCATCTGAAGGTCTGCGTTGATCTTGAATTGGAGCTTGTTGCTGTAGAGAGTGCTTATGAAGCGGGAAAAGCCCTTGATAATCTCCACAGCCAGCAGGAATACCGCGATCAGCCTTATCTTGGTAATCAGATCCATGTCCTGGAAGTAGGGGGACAGGAAACCGACTACCGGATACTGCTGTGAAAAAGAGGACAGAGAGGAGGAGTTTCCGCGCAGGCTTTCGATAAACGGCATGAGCAGGGCAATACTCAACAGTTCCGAACCTGCTGCTACAATTCCGAAGACAATGACCGCTCCCAGGCCCAGCGGGTTCTCAAGTAGCAGGCCGGTTATAAATCTGGTAATCCCAGATCCTAAGATCTTTTTCGGGAGTAGTTCTTCTTTATGTTTGTTTTTCTTGTTCATTCTGGATTTATTTTCAGGCAGAGTTTTCCAGCAAATTCCTGGAATGTCAGAATATCAGAAAGTCCCAAGTATTATATAATTTAGAAATCAGCCTCGAGAAACGTCAAGGTTAATCTGTGCTGAAAGCAAATCAACACACATCTTTAAGTCGAAAGAAAAGATACTGTGTAAACCGTCTTTATGTTAGATTGACCGCAAAAATCAGACCTGGGCGGTCCTGTGTGCTGGGGGGACAAAAAGCTAAGGGCTAACCCGGCATGAGGCGGAATCTTATCCCCGCTCGTCGGCAATTAACTTGCAGCAATTATCCATTGCTGTTAGCGTTTCTCAGAACTAGCAAAATACAGTGGCTGGTAACCGGAGCCAGGGCAATCGAAAGATAACTCTTGAGAAAATTTATCATGCGGTTGTTTCCACTGTAATCGTAAAGATGCTGTAACCAGGGTTTGAGCAGGGAAACCTCGTCCTTGAGTCCCTTGACGCTGCTATGGGGATAGGTCCTGACCAGGCTGAAACCAAATTTCCCGAAATAAGCGGCCACTCCGTTCTTTTCAATGACAAATTGATAAAATCCGCCCTCTGCCTGCTCACCCTCCCACGATTCATATAAACCCAATACCGCTTTCAATTTCCTGAGTGGGGACATATAGGGAAATGATAGAAAGAGAAATCCTCCTTGCTTGATCACCCGGGCCATCTCCCTGGCGATCGGCTCGTATCCCTCCCAGAAATGTTCAATCACTCCCACCGACCAATAACCTGCAAAATAGTTATCCGGAAACGACAGTTTTCTTACATCACCTTGCCTGATATCCAGTTCTGGAGCGTATTTGTTAAGGATTGATACAGTCTTTTCGGCCCAGTCTATTCCAATGCATCTGTAACCGTTGTTGACCAGGGCTGCTACGTTTTGGCCCCTCCCGCATCCTCCTTCGAGGATTATCCCGTGCTCGGGCTTCAGATATCTCTGTGTTATCAGGGTGGCAAACGTCCTGGTGGTTTCAACTATCCCGGCAACATCAGTCTCGACCCTGTCCCAATGAGAGTCCCAGAATTGGCGGGAGGGCTTTTTGCCGAAATAAATCAAGCGCTTTTGTTTCCTGTCGTAATATGTTTTCATCGCAGCTCGAAAAACCTTAAATGTGCTTAGCGACTGGACTATCCGACAAAAAAAATCCGGCTTTTTTCTGCGGGCTGGAATAAAACTGCTATTTCTCAGGCATAACCAGGGATGCAGTGAGGCTTCTTACGATCTGAAGCCAGCTCAACTGTAAACTTAAACATTTGCGCAGGACTCTTATCAGTGCCAGAGCCTCTTTCCATTTTCTGTGTCTGACAAGGTTATAAAACAGGCCTTTCAATCCCAGAGAAATGTTCGTAATTTTGGTTTTTTGGGAAGCCAGCAGAGCCCAGAGAGGCTCAAGACACTGTATGTCGCCTTTTTGAAGCTTATCAATATATCCGTGATATGCCCACCAGAACCTGCGATAAGCCTCCTCATCCAGAGTTTTATCTTTCAGGCTCTCCCTGATAGCTTTTAGAGAAACAGTAAAAATACATTCAAGCTGCTCTTCTCTGCGCTTTCTTGAAATACTCCCTAGAGTATCCCGCCACTGGACAAGAATCTCCGGCAGGTTGCCGATTTTTCTCTTTCGGCTCAGGCACCACCAGAGATCATAATCCTGTGCATAAGGCAATCTTTCGTTATATCCTCCGAATTCTTTCAGAGCACTAAGCTTGGCCATAACTGTTGAGTGGCCTATCGCATGGTTTTTCAGGAGTAGTTCTGCTGTTATTGATTCGTGATCGGTAGGCGGCTGCTGCAGTCTTAAAATCTTGCCATTCTCATCAATTATCTCCATGCCTGTGCCCACCACACCGACTTCCGGATTCATATCCAAGAATTTTACCTGCAATTCCAGACGTTTCGGCAGTGATATGTCATCCGCATCCTGGCGGGCCAGGTACTCGCCCCGGGCAAGTCTCAGGCCTTTATTAAGAGATCTGGTAAGGCCGATATTATGTTCATTGCGAACCAGGAGGACCCGCTCGTCTTTGTCTGCATATTTTTCGAGAATCTCCCAGGTCGAATCGGTCGAGCCGTCATCGAGGATCAGGAATTCGAAATCAGTGAATGTCTGGTCAAGAATACTTTCAATCGCGCTTTTCAAAAACCGCTCACCGTTGTAAACCGACATCAGCACGCTAACCCGGGGCATTTTTTCAGATTTCACATTATTGTTCATTTGTTTTTCATTGCTAAAAAGTAAGGATTGAAAGATCTCTTCAATATATACATAAACGCGATAACTCGCGCTACAACATTATTTATCTATTTTAATAGTATATACTTTAGCGCGAGAGCTTAGCAGGGTATCAAGCAACATTTGACTGCGTTGTCATGAAATATCCGGGTAAATCAGGGTGGGAGAATTTGCCGGTTATTCCTTTGAGAAAAGATAGATCATTTTTGGTTTTTTCAAACTAACTTCTTTGCAAATAGTTAATTATGGATATTATATGCCTTCTTTCTGCAAAATCTTTCTCATCTGCTCTATACCCATCTCAAGTGAGAAATCTGTACTGGAGTACTCAAAATCCTCCTCAACCGGTGTAGAGCCGGTGGAGGCTGCATATTCGGCGACATCGGCGTAATCCGGAAGGACCGCGAAATAATCCTTGAACCTGACAGTCTGCCTGGCCTCATGTTTGGAGATCAGGATCTCGTCCAGTTTCTCTCCCGAGCGGATCCCGGAAACCTTCAGTTTGCATCCCGGGGCTACAGCCTCCACCAGATCGGTTAATTTCATCGTGGGAGTCAGGGGTACGAACACCTCGCCTCCCTGCATATCCTGAACGCGCGCCAGCACGAAATCCACCGCCTTGTCCAGGGTAAGCCAGAATCTGTTCATCCGGGGATCGGTTACTGTCACCTTACCGCTTTCGCTCATCTTCCTGATAATCGGGATCACACTGCCCCGGCTGCCGATAAGATTGCCCATCCGCACACAGGCGAATCTTATTTTGCGTTTGGATCTGGAATAATTTGCAGCGATAAAGAGTTTGTCCGCGCATAGTTTTGTGGCCCCGTAATGGTTCAGCGGGTTTACCGCCTTGTCCGTGCTTGTGGTTATCACCCGTTCCACACCTGTTTCACAGGCAACCTCGATTACGTTCTGGGTTCCCATAATATTTGTTTTCACGTACTCATAGGGATTATATTCGGCTTGCGGAACCTGTTTCAGGGCGGCGGCATGAATAATCACATGTACGCCCTCGGCAGCCTCCAGCAGCCTTCTGCGGTCCCTCACATCCCCGATAACGTAACTCAGATTGTCCCCATTGAACCTGGCCATCATCTCGAACTGTTTTTCCTCATCCCGGCTGAAAATTATCAATCTTTCCAGATCGTACCTCCGGGCGAGTGTCAGGCAGCACCTCTGGCCGAACGAACCGGTACCCCCTGTGACAAGAATGCTTTTTCCGTTCAGATCCATGTTCTGTATCACTTTTGAAAGGTTTAGATTTTGAACTCCTACCAAATAAAAATTCCGTCCTGTTACGGTTTTTTAAATTGGCAATATTTGTACCAACCCGAATCACGGCGGGCAAAGACGACTATCTTATCTTGAAGGAGAGTAGCGTCACCGAAGGTCCAAAAAACCTGCGGACCGAATTGTATTTCTTCTTTCATTGGTTCGAGTTGTCTTGCTAATCGAATTCGGCCTCGATTGTCAGGTACCCCTGCTCCTCCCACCTCTGGAGATTGATTTCCTTGAGCGCACAGTGAATCGCTTTCCTGACAATTCTGTCCTCAGTGAGTGTGCGCAACTGTTCGAGTATATTGCTGATACCGTGTACCCGCCTTTCTGCCATGGAGACAAGCGCCTCGACCGCGGCCTCCTTGTCCTCGGGAGTTACCGGTTTCGGCTTTTTCACGATTTCGGCCAGAAAGCCCACGCAATGTTTCGTGCCCACCTTGCCCATCACACGGATACACTCGGTGCGAACCCGGCTGTAAGCGGGATCGCCCCCTTTGAAAAGATCCACTATATGCCTGGCGAGGGGATTTTCGCTTGCCCGGATTCCCAGTTGCGCCAGGCCCTCGAGCGCAGCCAGGGCAACCTCCGGTTTTCCCTCGGTAACCAGCACCATCAGCGGCCCGGCAAGCTCCTCAGCATCCTCGACCCAGCCTATACTCAAAAGGGCCTCACGCAGTTTCCCGGGGTCGGCTTCATCGATACGCGACTTGATATAGTCGATAATTTCTTTCCGTGCCTTGGGCCCTATGGGTTTGAACTCCAGCGGGTTCATGTGCTCTCCCTCTTTTTTACATATCGCCTAAGACAGCTTTTGCACCTCGGAAACGCATCCCAAGCAGCTTTTCAGCCCTCGAGCTGTCAAGCGAACAGTCTGCCGGCCTTGGTGACTGAATATCCTTTACAGACCCTGCGTTCACTTTGCGGGTCGGGAAACCCAGAGCCCGAAGGAGCCTCAGGCCGAACCACCAGCGACTTACCCGGTCAGCGCCTGCCATGTGAAGCAGTCCGCTGCACCTGATTTCTGCCAGCTTGAGCAGCGCATCGACAAGCTCCGCCACCAGGACAGGCGAACGGTACTCATCCTGGAAAAATACGCACTCCCGGCCTGAGCGGGCTGCATCCACTGCAAACTGAAGGTGGGTAGGTACACGCTCGAGGTCGTAAAAAAGAGAACTTCTGGCGATCAATGCTCCCGGCAACTCCTCGGCGACCAGCCTTTCGGCATCGAGCTTGTCCCGACCGTAGTTCATCACAGGCACAGGCAGATCGTTCTCGGTGCAGTTGCCTTTTTTCCCCTCGAATACAAGGTCGGTCGAGATAAATATGAAATATGGTGTCTCCTGCAGCCTGCGGCAGCAAGAGACCAGCTTTGCAGTGCCTCCGAAAGTCACCTCGCGGTCATTCTGACTGTAAGCAGTATGGATCACAATCTGAGGATTAACCAGGTTTAAAAGACTGGCGATTGCACTCTCGTTCCGAATGTCGAGATGTACCTGCCGAACCATTTCAGCCTCAGGCGGAGAGTTATGCAGGTATGTTGCCCACACCTCGTAATCCTGTCTCGCGGCCTCGCGCGCCAAAACACTGCCGAGAAACCCGCTTCCGCCGGTAATAAGTATGCTCCGATCCGCCACTAGTCACTCCTCTTCCGGCAGACAGTGATCATCCGGTAAGATTTCCGCGGCCTGTAAGGCGAACAATCGAAATTACCCCACACATCCAGGACCTCGAAGCCGGTTTCCTCCAGCAGGCGGGTAAGGCTCATTCGGTCAAACATGCGAATCTCGAAATTGTAGAGATGCGGCTCTCGGCCGTCCCGGTAAAGCAGGGCTCGTTTCACTTTCAGAAAATTTCTTTGCGGATCGATCCTGCATTGCTCGACCAGATCGAAATTCGGGTATGACTCCTCATAGCGGCCGTCAAATGCTTTACGCGCAAGGGTCCAGTTAATCAGGTCGAGCAGGTAGGTGCCCCTGGGCTGAAGGATCCGATTTAACTCGTTAAGCACACGGCGATCGTCCTCCGGATCGGTGCCATAGCCGAATGAGGTGTACATCTGTATCGCGGCGGCGAACGAGCCTTTCTGAAAGGGAAGGATGCACATGTCACCCCGCAGAAGAGAAAGCCGCGTCTTTTTTTGGTCATTTAACTCGCGCCGGGCCCTTTCCAGGAAATAACTCGAGCCATCCAGTCCAACCACCGTATAACCCATCCTGGCAAGCGGCAAGGCATGCCTCCCCCAGCCGCAGCAGATATCGAGCACCTGCTTTTCACCGGGCGGGCCGAGAAAGGCTTTCAGGGTTTCCAGTTGCCTGGGAGTGTGGCGAATTTCATCCTGGTAAAGTTCAATCGTATGGGGGCCGAATTTTTTGTCAAACCACTGAGGAAACGGCATGGTCAAAGTTCTCTTTTTGGCGCAAGTAGTTCAATAAATCAATTGAAATAATCCACAGCGTTACGGAATATCGCCAGTCCCTGACCCTCATCGGCTCCATCCTCCCTTGTCCAGCGCGGGTGATGGTAACGGTGGATAAAGGCTTCCGGGTGGGGCATCAGACCGAAAACCCGCCCGCTAGGGTCGCAGATCCCGGCGATATCTTCCTCGGAACCGTTGGGGTTTGCCGGATACGGTGCGGGTCGGCTGCCGTCAGCATCGGTGTAATGCAGCACTACCTGGCCGTTGCAGTTGAGCTGAGCCAGAAAGGCGCTGTCGTCGGTGCAAAACTTGCCCTCCCCATGACGCACCGGCAGTTCGATCCGTTTCAGGCCCCGGGTAAAAACACAGGGGCTTTCCTGCACTGCCTCGAGTCTGACCCACCGGTCCTCGAATTTTCCAGAGTCATTATAGGTCAATGTGGCTTTCTGTTCGGCGACTCCCTCTTCTCCGCCGGGAAGGACTCCCAGGCGCACCAGCACCTGAAAACCATTGCAGATACCGATCACCAGGCTGTCTTTCAGCAAGAATTTCAGAAAGGCCTCTCCCATACGATATTTCAGCTTGTTCGCCAGCACCTTGCCGGAGGCGATATCGTCGCCGAATGAGAAGCCACCCGGCACAGCGAGAATCTGGTAACGGCTTAGAATCGTAGAGCTTTCTATCAGGTCGTTGACATGTACCCGGTCAGCCTCAGCCCCGGCCAGGATGAACGCATCTTGGGTCTCGTAATCACAGTTGATACCGAAACCGGTTAAAACCACAGCCCGGGGTTCCGCCATTTGAATCTCCTTCCGGATCCCGCTTTATAATTCGCAAATATATACTGGAACGGTACTTGCCATGTTAGTGAATCAAATCATGAACCCAAAAAAACGAAAACATATAGCAATAATCGGCAAGTTTTTCAGAGAGGTCTGGCAGGATTTCAAAAACGAGAGTGCCGACAGCCTGGCAACTCTCCTGTATTTCTTCATCCTGCTCGGACTTTTTTTACTGGCCCTTTCTTTTTCATATCCCCAGCTTTAAGAGCCTGCCAGGGGGCAATCATCCGCCCTTGTTTTGTCAAGCCAATGGTAAATATTTCCCTGGAAAAGAGGATATTTTTTCCTTTCTTATCGCCTCCCGCATACTACCAGTCCAGCGGCTTTTTCCACGATCTGCGCAAAGAGTCCACCTGCAGGCTGATTATTTCCGGACTACCCGGTTTGATGCTCCTGATTTTGAATATCCCCTCCGCGGTAACCTCACCCACCGCCCGGTGAGCCACAGGGAACATTACCCTTTCGAATTCTTTCCGCTTGCCGTGACTGACACTGACTACGAACCGACCCTGGCTTTCGCTGAAAAGAAGAAAGTCATCCCGCTCGAAATTCTGTGCGCCCGGCACATCCGACAAATTCACCTCCACACCCAGGTCTGCGGCAATCGCGCTTTCGGCCAGGGCAACGCCCAGCCCGCCGTCTGATATATCGTGGCAGGAGGAGACAAGGCCGGCTTTTATCGCCTCATGCAAGCATTCGAACACAGTTCGCGAACGGACGGCGTCCACTTCCGGCACTCCCTGTCCGACTGCGCCGAGCATGGCAAAGTACTCGCTGCCTCCGAGTTCCCCGAAGCTTTCGCCCACAACATAGACAATGTCTCCGGGGCGCTTGAAATCCACGGTAACCGCCAGATCGATGTCATCGATGATACCCACAGCGGTAAAAAGCAGTGTGGGCGGGATGGATATTTTATCCACACCGCTGCCGTAATCGTTTTTCATGCTATCCTTGCCGCTGATACAGGGCACCCCGAAGGCGATGCAATAATCATAAAGAGCCTGGCAGGCACGCACAAGCTGGGCCAGCTTATAATGCCCGTCCGGGGTTTTTTCCGATTGGACCGGGTCGGGCCAGCAGAAATTATCCAGACCTGCCACCCTATCCGGTCGGGCACCAGTGGCTACCACGTTGCGTAAAGCCTCGTCTATCGCACAAGCTACCATACTATAGGTATCAAGATCGCTGTAGCGCGGAATTATCCCGCAGCCGACCACCACACCGCGTTTGGATCCCGGTACGGGCCTGAGCACTGCCGCATCAGATGGTCCATCGTTGCGGGCGCCGGTAAACGGCTTGACCACGCTCATCGCCTGGACCTCGTGGTCATACTGGCGGACTATCGCCTCCTTGCTGCAGATATTGAAGCGCGCCAGCAGATCAAGCATGGTCTGGTCCAGGCGGCCGCCATCAGGCGGCAATTCTGGCCGGGGAAAATGAGGCTTTTTCCATTTCGCCTGGAGCCTCATTCTGGGCAGTCCCTCATGAAGGAACTCCAGGTCAAGGGCCCCGACAGTTCGGCTATCATACAGGAGGTGGAAAATGCCTGAGTCGGTGAAATTGCCCAGGTCTGTGGCCTCTACTTCTCTCCTGCGGCAGAGGTCTATGAAAATTTTGACACTTTCAGGAGGCACAGCCACTGTCATGCGCTCCTGTGCCTCGCTGAGCAGGATTTCCCAGGGCGAGAGCCCGGCATACTTGAGAGGGGCCTTTTCCAGGTGAAGTTCCGCGCCGCCGGAAAGGCGAGCCAGTTCACCCACAGAGCTGCTCAGGCCTCCTGCTCCGTTGTCGGTCAGGGTACGGATCAGCCCCATATCACGGGCCTCGATCAGACAATCGGCCATCTTTTTCTGGGTGATCGGATCCCCGATCTGCACAGCCGAGGCAGGGCTGCTTTCATCGAGTTCGACACTGCTGAACGTGGCGCCGTGGATCCCGTCCTTGCCGATTCTACCACCCACCATTACCACGCGGTCCCCAGGCAGGATCACTTTTTCGTGGCTCGGTCTTCCGGCGACAACGCGCGGGATAATCCCGCCGGTGCCGCAGAAAACGAGTGGTTTGCCCCGGTAGCGGTGATCGAAAACAACCGCTCCGTTGACCGTGGGGATCCCGCTCTGGTTTCCGCCGTCCCGCACGCCGCGGTGCACGCCCTTGAATATACGTTTGGGATGCAGAAGCCGCCCGGGCAGCGGCTCGTTGTAGTCCGGCCGCGCAAAGCAGAACACATCCGTGTTGAATATCATCCGGCAGCCGATGCCTGTGCCGAGGATATCGCGATTGACCCCTACAATGCCGGTTATCGCCCCGCCGTAGGGGTCGAGCGCCGAGGGACTGTTATGGGTTTCCACTTTCATGGACAGGCAGTAATTTTCATCGAATGCCACCACGCCGGCATTGTCGTGGAACACCGAGACCAGCCAGTCAATTTTTTTTGCGATCTCTCTGGTCGCTTTGCTGATATAGGTTTTAAACAGGCTGTCCACACTCAGCGGAGGCTTGCCCTCCTCGGCATATTCGATCAGGCAGTTGAATATCTTGTGCTTGCAGTGCTCGCTCCAGGTCTGGGCGATGCTTTCGAGTTCGACATCCGTGGGCCTGGGGCCCAGGCCCAGCGCGGCGCGTTTTGCGCGCACGTCAGAGCGCCGATAGTAGGCCTGGATCGCTTTCATCTCTTCAAGAGTTAGGGAAAGAACACCTGCTTCCGAGATACGTATCAGCTCGCTGTCGGCTACCTCGAGGTCGTATTCTTTCATCTGGGCGGCCTCCGAGGAGATAACCACCGGTGCGGAAGGCTCTATTCTCGCTCCGCTGCGCCATTCGTCCCGACTGATAATCTGCCAGCGTTCTATCAGATCGTTTGCCAGAAGGCCGGAGGCGATATGCTCCACGTCCGCCCGCATGAGCTCGCCGTGAAAAAGGTACTGGCGGCTGGTAAAAAAACCCTCCCCGGATTGGAGCTCCCTCCCCAGCATATCCTGCATCCCCTGCGCTGCAGAATGGCCAACATTATCGGTTACCCCGGGACGGAAACCTACCTCGAGCAGCCAGTCGAAATCGCCGTGCGGGTAAAGAGGCTCATTCAGGCTGAAATGCTGGATAACCGGATCTGCGAAAAGCTCGTTTCCCAGCCGGAGGAGCTCCTCAGCCGAAAAATCGATATTTATCGTATAGACCGAAACAGTTCTCACCCTGTCGGCTTTCAGCCCCAGGTCTTCGGCCACGGAGCGGGCGACAGAATCTCCCAGAGCATCTGTAACATCCAGTTTGAACCCTACCTCGATGCGATGAATCATTTTATCATCCGTAAGTTTTGCGTTGTTGCCCGAGTTTAAATCCGAATTGCCTTTTACTATTTAAAAAATAATAAAACTGATCAAGGACAGCCACAAAAAGAAAACCCCGTCCGGTGGATTCAGGGACGGGGTTTTCAAGCTTTGCTGGTGCGTGAGATTATTACTTCAGCTTTTCCTGGCCGAGGCCAGTTCCACTTCCTCGCTGCTTTCCTGCGATTGGCTGCCGGTCATGTTGCAGATGAAATCTTCCACCATCCGGCAGGCTTCTTCATCCGCATACTGGAACGGCGGGCTTTTCATGAAATAAGCCGAAGGGCCGTAGAGCGGTCCGCCGACACCGTTATCCAGAGCGAGCTTGCAGCAACGTACGGCGTCGATTACCACGCCGGCGGAATTGGGACTGTCCCAGACCTCGAGTTTGAGCTCGATATTCAGAGGCACGTTGCCGAAAGTCTGGCCTTCAAGACGAATGTGCGCCCACTTGCGGTCATCGAGCCAGCTTACATAGTCGCTGGGGCCGATATAGACGTTTCTGGCGCCGATATCGTAGTCGAGTTGGCTGGTCACCGCATTGGTCTTGGAGATTCTCTTGCTTTCCAGGCGCTCCCTTTCGAGCATGTTGAGAAAATCCGTGTTGCCGCCAACATTGAGCTGACTGGTGCGCATGAGTTTAACTCCGCGGTCCCGGAACAGTTTGGTAATTACGCGATGGAGAATAGTCGCCCCGACCTGGCTCTTGATATCATCGCCGATAAGCGGCACACCGCGCTTGCGGAAACGCTCTGCCCACTCATTGTCCTTGGCGATAAATACCGGGATGCAGTTGACAAACCCCACGCCAGCCTCGAGCGCCTTATCTGCGTAGTTCCGGGTGGCCTGTTCGCTTCCCACGGGAAGGTAACTGACCACAACATCGGTCCTGGTCTCGCGCAGGAGCCTGACCAGATCGACTTCCGGCTCATCGGACATCTCGATCACATCAGAGAGGTACTTGCCGATCCCGTCCAGGACCTCGCCTCTCATCACCCTGACACCTGTACCCGGTACATCGCAAAAACGGTAAGTATTGTTGGGTTCGGCATAGATGGCCTCGGAAAGATCCCTGCCAACCTTGGTCTTATTGACATCCACGGCGGCAACGAACTCGATGTCGCCTACATGATACCCGCCCAGGTTCGTATGCATCAGGCCGGGAATAAATTCGTTCTCGGGAGCGTCCTTATAAAATTCGACTCCCTGCACAAGAGAACTGGCGCAGTTGCCTACACCGATGATCGCAACCCTTACCTTTTTATCCATCCATGCCTCCTGTTACTCAACCAGACGAAAAATTTTGATATTGATAAATTTTTAGAAGAGAGATCTTTTACACCTGAATCAGCAAGCTTGGGTAACAAGTTTGGTTCCAGGAAAGCCGTCGAACCCGAACCAAGCGCAAGAAAAATATAAGAGAAGAGAATTAATTCATATTTGATTTAATCTATAATGCCACTTCAGCATTTGTCAAATTTATTATTTTTATGGGTCTCATAAGTTTGACTTATAGATAGATCTATCTTATATTTAATGGACTACTCCGCGGCAGAACTGCGGGGTATCCGTGTGATCCGTTTGTGAATCCCTGAAATCCGTGATCCCGATTTCGGGTACTAAACCCCAACTGTTTAATATAACACCCCCCTGTCTCCCCCCTTGATAGGGGGGAATTTGGAATGTCCCCCCTTGATAGGGGGGAATGGTGGCTCTCAAGCACGATCTGAAATAAAATCACCAGGTTTAATCCCCTTCTTTCCAAATCGTGAAGGATGAGAGTTAATATTGTATGTGTCACACGGCAACTCTATGAAAACAGGGATAAAACCATCAAGCAATTTACCCCGAAGCAAGCTCCGAGGAATTCTTTTCGATTAAAGGTTTTTTCGATAATCTTTTCTGATTCGAGGTTTCCGATGTATGTCGAGCAACTTCGTTATTTCCACACCGTTGCTGAAACCGGCAGCTTTACCCGCGCCTCGCAGGAGCTGCTGCTGACACAGCCGGCAGTGAGCAACCAGATCAAGAAACTGGAAGAAGCCCTTGGCCAGAAACTTTTCGAGCGGCAGGGGAGACGGATTCAGCTCACACGGGCCGGAGAGATTCTCCATGCCCACACGCGGAAGATATTCCAGCAACTGCGGGAAGCGGAAGCCATCCTGGAAGACCTGAAAAGCCTTGAGACAGGAAGCCTCTCTCTCGGCACGGTGGATGTTATCAGTATTTACGTGCTGCCGAAAATATTTCGGGACTTTCACGAGAAATATCCGCGGGTTGAGATCTCGATCGAGGTGGACAACTCAACCAGTATCTCTCGCGGCGTGCTGGAAGGGGAGCTCGACCTGGGATTTGTCACCCTGCCGGTTGAGGATAAAAATCTGGTCTCGATCCCGATTTACCAGGACCGGATGCTGGTAATCGCGCCGGCTGGGCACCCACTCGCCAGCAAAAAAGTTGTCAGCCTGGCCGACCTTGAGCAAACCACAGTAATTGTCTACAAAAAAGGCTCTGTTACCAGGAAAATAATCGAAGGGATATTCGAGAAGGAGGGCAGAACACTCATGCCAGACATGGAAATCGACCGTCCGGAGGCGATGAAAAAGCTGGTAGAGGCAGGTCTCGGAGTATCAATTCTGCCTGAGATGTCAGTTATCAAAGAACTGGAGGAGGGTACACTGATATCCATGCCCACCGGAGAGATCCGTTTCGAGCGTCACCTGGGCCTGATTTACCGCAAGGGTCAATTTTTCTCGCCATCCACTATCGCTTTTCTCGATATACTGAAAAGCGCTATTCAGCCGGATACCTGGATCGAGCCAACAAATCACCTGAAAGCGTGAATTTCAGCAGTCGCTGTCCTGAATTCCCGTTTCCTCCGCAGCCTCTGGTGTTAGCCTGGCCTCCAGGCTTTTTTTCTCCTTTGCACTCAGGAATGAATACCGCACGCCATTCTCCATCAGTTGACTGACCAATCCAGCCTCCAGGTTCCATGTTTGTACAGCCTTTTTAAGCTCATCTTCCAACCAGACCCCGAAAAATCCTGGATCGTCGCTTCCCAGGGTTACGGGTACGCCGGCCTTAACCAATTCCATCCATGGATGCTTGTCGAAACTTCTCACCGCTCCGGTCATGACATTACTGGTGAGGCAGATATCCAGCGCAATCTGGCGCTCTGCAAGGATTTTTATCAGTTTTTTATCCTTGACCGCTGCTATCCCGTGGCCTATACGGTCCGCACCGAGAATTTCGACCGCCTCCCATATGGGTCCTGCCTCCCCAAGCTCGCCTGCGTGGACAAACTTCCGCAGGCCCCGGGACTCCGCCAGACGGAACGCCTCCTCCAGCTCCCGGGCCGGAGCGCTCAATTCGTCCCCACCCACTCCAAAAGCGACCACAGGCAGACCCGCTGCAAGATCGCCTGCTGCAAGTTCAACGGTTTCAAGTGCTGCCTCGCTCCCCCACTGGCGCGCAGTATCGTAAATAAAGTTTATCCTGGGGCATTTTCCCTCGCAGCGTGCCGCTTTAAACCCCTCGAGGATACAGCCCATTGTTTCGTCATGGTCGAGACCCTGCCTGGTGTGGAGCAGCGGGTTATAGGTCAACTCCGCGTAGAAGATCCTCTGACCGGCCAGTCGCCTTGCAATTGCGAGCGCGATGTGATAGAAATCTTCCGGCCGGCTCAACAGCTCGTTCACTCTCCTGTATGCCTGTAGAAAGCCGGGAAAATCTCCAAATCGGTAAAGCGCTCTAATCTGCTCACCTGACGATATTCCCCGATCCTCAACGATACCGGCCAGCAAATCCGGCCACACCGAACCCTCCAAATGAATATGAAGCTCCACTTTTGGAAGAGTTGAAATAAAGTTTGAAACCTGCTTGCCTTTCATCGCTTGAAACTCCTGGTATATGGGACAGCCTTGCATTTGATCACTCAATATATTAGCTTTTTAAAATTATAGAAATAATTTTTACGCTCTAAACCGGTTATTCATAAATTAGTAAGATGTTATGTTTCCCCGGGGCTTGGGGGGGCGGCGGGCGCATGAAATGCGCGCCGTTGCGCAAAAGCGCAACGGTCTGTGCGACTTCAGTCGCCCAGCCGCCGCCCCCTCCCTCGGTGGCTGATAAAAAACCAAAAATAAGTGATCAGCCCTGTCAATGTCCGGGTTTCATGAATTATACGCTTTAAACCGGTTATTGAATCAAGCCATGAAAGAAAAACTTGCCGAGAAACTGAAAAGAAAAGACATTCTTCTTCTCGACTGTGCGATGGGAACCAACCTTCAAAAGGCCGGTCTGAAAAGCGGGGAGGAATGCGGAGAGTTCTGGAACACGGACAGCAACAGGGATAAAGTACTTCAACTTCACAGATCCTGTGTCGAGGCGGGCAGTGACATTATAATTACCAACACGTTCGGTGCGAATCCGATCAAGCTCGCCCATTACGGGACAAGCGAGAGGGTGGAGGAGTTGAACCGGGAGGGAGCCAAACTGGCGTGCGAAGCTGCCGGGGATGAGGCTCTGGTTGCCGGGGATATCGGCCCGACCGGGGATATTCTCGAGCACTGGGGCGGAACGCGCAGCAGAGAGGAAATCCGAACAGGATACGAGCGCCAGGTAACGGGTCTTGTTGAAGGCGGGGTGAACCTTATAATCTTAGAAACATTCATGGACGTGGAGGAACTTTTACTTGCATTCGAGGCGGCCAGGAAGCTTTCTGAGCTGCCGGTTATCGCATCGATGACATTCGAGGCTGGCCCCAACGGGATGCGTACCATGTGGGGTCTGGCTCCTGAACAGGTGGCCCAAAAGCTGGAACAGGCGGGGGTAGACGCCGTGGGAGCCAACTGCGGGATGGGTACACGGGACATGCTCAGGGTGGCAAGCAAAATGGTTAAGGGCACATCTCTGCCAGTAGCGGCTCAGCCCAACGCAGGGGCTCCCGAGATGCGCAACGGGGAAACTTTTTATCCGGAAACAGCGGAGCAAATGGCGGCAGTGGCCGGGGAGTTCAAAGCGGCCGGGGTAAAAATCCTGGGCGGCTGCTGTGGAACCACGCCGGAGTATATCGCCACAGTAAAAAGCAGGCTGGGGCTTTAATCTCCCTGGAGAGAAAAATCTCCAACCTGGAAAGCAGGGCCGCAGGAGCCTTGATGTCTTGCAGGATAAGTCCTTGACAACGCGGCTGCTGAATTTCTCTTTTCAGCAGTTTGGATTGCACCACATTCATATATTCAATCACCCATCGAGACTTTTCGCCGCCCGGCCTGTCCGAAATCCAAGCCAGACCCAGAAGAGCAGTTGGAATCCTGCGCTTATTCTCCGCAAGCCCCGGCCCACTTCCCCGTATTGGCTTGAGATTTTCACTTTTAACGATTTATCAGCAGGTCATGCCAGATAATTCTGAAAACGGCTTCTGGAAATCACTCAAACCGCTGGGTAAATACCTGGCGCCACAGCGTCGGATGTTCGCAGTGGGGCTGGGCTGCGCTTTTCTGACCAACTCTATAGGAATGCTGGTGCCCCTGGTTATCAAATACAGCATCGAGGCAGTTGAAAGGGGCGCTGAGGCGCGGATAGTAACTTTAAGCATTCTCGGGCTGGTAGGCCTGAAGCTCTTAGTGGGCCTGTTCCGTTTTCTCATGCGCAAGATACTGATCGGGACCAGCCGGAAAATCGAGTACAGGATCCGGGCAGACCTGTTCGAGCATCTCGAAACCCTGCCGCTTTCCTTTTACCAGCGCACACGTATCGGCGATATTCTCAGCCGCGCTACGAACGATCTCAACGAGGTGCGCATGCTCCTTGGGCCGGCGATCATGTACTCTTTCCAGACCGTGGTGACCGTGCTTTTTGCAGTGCCGGTGATGATATATCTCGATTTAAAACTGGCACTGCTTGCTTTTCTGCCGCTGGCGCTGGTCAGCGCCAGTTACAGGAAGATCGGCAGGATAATCCACGACCGGTCAATGGAGGTGCAGAGGCGGCTGAGCGATATCACAGCAAAGGTGCAGGAAAATCTGGCCGGGATCCGGGTTATCAAGTCGTTCACGCGCGAGGAAAGCGAAATCGAGCGGTTTGAGCGGATGAACCGGGACTACCTCCAGCGAAACATGCGCCTGGTTACGGTTTCAGGTGTTCTCTATCCATTCATGGCGTTCCTGAGCGGGCTTTCGGCGCTGATCATCCTGGCCTACGGTGGAATCCTGGTGGTGCGGAATTCGATCACCCTGGGCGATCTTACCGCGTTTTTCATCTACTTTGGAATGATGTACTGGCCGATGATTGCGGTGGGTTTCGTACTCAATGTGATCCAGCGCGGGCGGGCCTCCCTGGGACGGATCATTGAACTTTTCAGGGTAAAAAGCGATATAACTGACCCTGTGCAGCCCTCGCCCGTTCTTGCGAGTAAAACTGCTGTGGAGGGCAGTATTTCTTTTCGGGATCTTTCTTTCGCTTATTCTGGCAGTAACGAGCCGGTTCTGCGCAATATCAGTATCGAAATCCAGCCAGGCAGTACAATTGCGGTTGTGGGGCCTGTGGGCTGCGGCAAGAGTACGCTCCTGAACCTGGTTTCCAGGCTTTTCAACCCCCGGCCTGGCTGTCTGCTGGTTGACGGGGTGGACGTGCTCGACTGGCCGGTCGCACGGCTTCGGGGCGCAATCGCCATGGTGCCCCAGGATACGTTCCTGTTTTCCGAGAGTATCCGGGATAACATCCTCTACGGCCTGGAAAGGAACGTGGAAGAGGATGAAATCGCCAGGGTGGTAAAAATGGCCGGTCTGCACAATGATGTCACCGGATTCCCGGACAAGCTCGATACACTGCTCGGTGAGCGGGGAATCAACCTTTCCGGGGGGCAGAAACAGCGTACAACGATCAGCCGGGCCCTGATTGTCAATGCGCCGATCCTTCTGCTCGATGACTGCTTCTCGAACGTGGATACACAAACCGAGGAAACGATTCTCAAGAATCTGAGAGCCTATTCAGCCGAAAGGACGACAATCATTGTCAGTCACAGAATCAGCGCCATCAAGGCTGCAGACCAGATCGTGGTTCTCCAGGGCGGCCGGATCACCCAGCGCGGCACGCATAACGAACTGCTCGAAGAGCCGGGATACTATTTTTCGCTGTATGAGAAACAACTCCTGCAGGAAAAGATAGAGAGGTATTCTTGAAAAGCAGAAGTTTCATGATGGAGGATGAGGTTACCGGCAAGGCGTACGACGTCTGGCTGGCGCGCCGCCTTTTCCAGTACCTGCGACCGTATCTGATACTCGTGGTTCTTGGTACGCTGTGCCTGCTGGCCAGCTCTGCCTGCCAGTTAGCCGGGCCCTACCTGGTCAAGGTAGGTATCGACAAGTACATTGTCCCAGGCAAGCTCGAGGGTTTTCTCACCCTGATCATTATCTATCTGCTGGCGATCACGGGCGATTTTATTTCCCGCTGCGCACAGATATATATTATGAACTACCTGGGCCAGAAAACGATGTACGATCTGCGCATGGACCTGTTCAGCCACCTTCAGAGACTTTCGCTCAGGTTTTTCGACCGGAACCCGGTGGGGAGGCTGGTCACCCGGGCCACCAGCGATGTGGAGGTGCTCAACCAGCTATTTTCCACTGGTCTTGTGACCGTTATCGGCGACCTGGCGATGATCGCAGGAATCATGATCGTCATGCTCTGGATGAACCTGAAACTCGCCTTGCTCATTTTCTCCATTCTGCCTGTGCTGCTGGTCATTACTTTTTATTTCCGAAAGAAAATGAGGGAAGCTTTCCGGCTCGTGCGCACCCGGCTCGCACGTATCAACGCCTTCCTTCAGGAGGCACTTTCCGGGATGAGTATCATTCAGCTTTTCAACCGCCAGGAGCGCACACGGAAAAGATTCGACACTCTCAACCTCGACCACATGGACGCCTACCTTCAGACGATCTTCTACTATGCGCTCTTCTTCCCGCTGATCGAACTGATCGGCACGATCGCTCTGGCAATAATCCTCTGGTACGGAGGCTTGAGCGTGATGGAAGGCACACTGACTTTCGGTGTACTGGTGGCATTTATCCAGTATGTGGAGAAATTTTTCAAGCCGATCAGCGACCTGAGCGAAAAGTACAATATTTTCCAGGCAGCGGCAGCCTCCTCAGAACGCATTTTCAGGCTGCTCGATATGAAAGATATTATCCCCGACACCCCGGCACCCACCTGGCGCGACCGTATAGAGGGACGAGTGAGCTTTAGGGACGTGCACTTTGCTTACAATCAGGATGAACCTGTACTTCGGGGGATAGATTTCGAGGTGGAGCCGGGCGAGAAAATTGCGGTCGTGGGCTCCACCGGAGCAGGCAAAACAACTATTATCAACCTTCTGGCCCGATTCTACGACCCCCAGGAGGGAGAGATCATGATCGACGGGATAAATATCCGGAATTTCGACAAAAAGTGGCTCAGGCAAAATATCGGGACAGCGCTTCAGGATGTGTTTATCTTTTCCGGTACTGTAAAAAGCAACATTGCACTGGGTGAGGACAACCCGGGAATGGGGAAAATAACTGAGGCAGCGGAGGCGATCGAAGCGGACGAGTTTATCGAGAGGCTGCCCGGCGGGTACGATCACGAATTGACCGAAAGGGGTTCCACACTCAGCGCCGGCCAGAGACAGTTGCTGTCATTTGCCCGCGTGATGTACAAGAACCCGAGAATCCTGGTGCTGGACGAGGCAACCAGCAGCGTGGATAGCCATACCGAATACCTGATCCAGAAGGCTCTGGAGCGGCTGATCGCAGGCCGCACGAGCCTGATAATCGCTCACCGCCTTTCCACAATCCGCCATGTAAACCGGATTATCGTGATGCATCACGGCCGGATCGCAGAGACCGGTTCACACGAGGAACTTCTTCAGCATAAAGGAATTTACTATAACCTCTACCAGTTGCAGTACAAGGATCAGGAAGTCGTTTCCCCGGGGACTTAAAGCTTATGCAGGCGGAAAGGTTACTGCTCTGTTTCCTCCTTCATGATCTTTTTTACCACCTCGAGTTCTTTTTTTGCAGTATCGTGAAGGTTTGCGTAATCCTTTCCCTCCAGGGCATATTTCAGGGCACGCTCCGCCCTTTTCGGTTGCCTGCGATGCCGATAAATCCGCGCGGCGTAAAAATGGGCCCACGGCACGACCCATTCCGGGTTGATCGGGTTGGAGACCAAAATTCCCCTCATCCCGTCGAAAGCTTCATCCATTTTTCCCAGGTTCACCTGGCATTCTACTGCGTGCAGGCGGCTGATTTCGAAAATAACCTCATCATAGCCTGGCAGGCGGCTTGCAACTTTGGCGATAATGCTGCGGTAAACTGCCTCGGCCAGCACCCAGCGTCCCATTCCACGGTAGCACTCTCCCAGTTCGATCTGGATTACTGAGTTGTCAGGGAACAGGTTATGCAGACGTTCAGCGGTTTGGAGCGCCTTTTCTAAAGCGCCGGGGTTTCTTCTATAGACATCCAGTAGAACGAGACTTGCCCAGAGACTGCTGTCATCGCCTTCGGTAGATATTCTCTCCAGCATCTGGATTCCCCTCTGGCGCTGGCCGCGAGGGAGCAATAATGCGAACTGGGCCACCCTCTGCCACAGCGGGCTTCCGCCCCAGGTTGCGTCGAATATCGCCAGCGGAAGGGCCGCGTCGATTTCATCCGGGTATCGCTCGAAAAGCTCCTCGGCAGCATCCTTGGCCCCGCGGGTTGACCAGCGGGCAGAGAAGTCATATCCCCGGATTGCTTTGAACTTGGCAATAAGCACCCGGGCAAGGGCCTTGAAATAAAGCGCACGGCCGTACTCTGGTGAATCCGAGTCAATCCTCCTGGCGATATCAATACAGGCTTCCAGCGATTCCTGGAGAGGGCTGTCGTACCTCCGGTTCCCCGGATTGCGAGCGATAAACCAGCCGTAACAGTTGGCTCTAATAAGATAAGCACCGTAATTGTCGGATTCACTACTCAGAAGAGACCCGACCCGCTCAAAACTTTCGGTGGACCTTCCTGAATAATTCAGCCAGATAAGTTCATTGATCGTACTACTGAGGAAGGTATCTCCATGTGCTGGATGAGAAAATGCAAGAAAAAGAAGGGAAAAGACTATAGAGGAGAAAACTCTGGTAAAAGGGGGACGACAGTGCATAGCCTCAGCAAATATCCTTGAATCATTGTGGGAAAACTAAAACCCGGCCACGGTAACCAGTAAATCAACCTTGAGGTTGAATCCGCTTGAAAAATGAGCCTGGAGATATTTTCCAGCCAAGATAACTTTCACATTCGGAACTGGAAAGGAATCTATCGGAAGATATCTAATTTATTCAAATCAAATCAGAATAATTAAAAGCCGGGGAAAAAACAACTGATATGCCTGCCTAACGGCCTGTATTTCGATTTGTTTGAATAAAATACCTTTGTGAGGTTCCAGGCGTTGTCGATATTGATTTAAGCCAGGGCTATTTATTATAAACTGAAGTGTGTTTGAGGGTTCCCTCCGGATTTATATTTTTAATAACAAGGTTTTCCCGCCGGCCGGGAACATCATTGGCGCAGCGAAAACCCACGTTGTAATATATCTGATCCACGGCACCATCCCCACGGAAAGCACCCCGGGCATAATCCCCGGTTTCCTTGAAAGAGCCGCCGCGGAAAACTTTCCTATATCCTTTCGGGAAATAAAACAGGTCCTCATCATAGCCCGGATAGGGTCTCAGGTTAGTGCCGACCCATTCCCAGACGTTTCCTGCAAGGTCCAGCACGCCGAACTCATTCGCCCCATTCGGGAAACTCCCGACCGGCATGGGGTTATTTTTCCTGTTCTCCTTGATATTTGCGCGGTGGGGATAGAAACGGTCACCCCAGGGCCACTGGTAGCCATTGGATCCACGGGCAGCTTTTTCCCACTCCTCCTCGGTAGCCAGGCGCTTGCCGATCCAGCGGGCATAGGCATTAGCATCCAGCCAACTCACATAGACCACCGGGTAACCGTCATACCCCTCGGGGTATGTGCCGTTCTGCCATTGGAGCGTGGGGCTGTGCCCGGTACTTTCGCAGAAATGCTTGTACTGGCGGTTGGTTACCTCACAGCGGTCGATATAAAAGGAATCCAGGTAAACCCAGTTCTTGGGAAGTTCGCGGAAAAGCATATTGTTACCTCCGAAATCCACCCTGACCTCGCCGATTTCCCTGTTGCTGCTGCCTCGGCTGAATTCACCTTCCGGAATCAAAATCATATCGGCGTAGGAAATAAATTCGCGCCGAGCCAGAGCCAGAGAATCATCCGGCACCAGATCCAGCAGCTTGAGATAATAAACCAGAGCTCCTGTATAATCCTTTTTATTAAACAGATCCTCGGCCACTGTTCTGAAAAAGCGGATCTGTTCGAGTTTTTTTCGGCGTTCCTGTTCCTCATCAAGCCTTTCCTGCTGTTCTTGGGCCGCTCTCCTAGTCTGTTCTATACGGAACTGGCGCAGGTGATCAAGCAGAGCAAGCATCCGGTCATTTTTTTTGACTCCCTCGAGAACGGCCGGGTCGTCTGGGACGAAATTCTCAAGGAGGAAGTTGAAGTATGCCTTGGATTTCTCGAACTGGCCATTCATGTAATACTGCTCTGCAATTGTATAGTAGTAATCGGGAGGCCTTCCCCCGGTGATCGGCTCAAGAGGTATTTCCGACTCGACATCTATCAGATCAAACAGTTCCCAGACGTTTTCATACACCCTTTCGTCTCTATCATCGATGCGCAGGATCCGGAAGTAGTAAATCAGGGCAAAAGCAAAGTTGCCGTTGTCCCATTCCCTTTCCGCCCAACCAAAGTAGTTGCGCACCATCTGCTTTATCAGTTCTTTCGCCAGGCGGTTATCGGGGTCACGTTGAAGAATTTCCCGGCATTCAGCCAGACAGTTTGCGCTGTCCGGTTCAGTGTACTGGTAGATGGCAAAGTAATTTCTGGCGTTTTCCTCCAGTTCGCTTATGACATCTATCTTTTCCAAGGTATGTGGACTCAGCGTACCCTCGATATCGACGTACTGGTCGACCTCAAGGCTGTCCGTCAGTACGGTTATCCGGGCAAGGCAGCTTTTTTCAGACACACCGATAACTTGTATTTCAGCGACATTTACCGTTTTCTTTTCTTCATCAAACTTGAATATCCTGCCCCGCAAACCCTGCCTTACGCCATGAATCCTGCCCAGGTTGACAGCCACCACCTCGTCCATCACACCGGTAACCCTTCCGAGCCGGCTGCCGGCTGGAAGCTGTTCCTGGAGAACCAGGATCATGGCCATAAGCAACGGGATCAGCAGGAATTTACCCCATTTTTTCACACCGGTTTCCATTATCAGCCTTCATTCCTTATTCGGATTGCAAATCCAGATATTCGTTTTCGTAGAAACGGTCCCAAAGGGAAAGTTCGTATTCCCTGCGGGCAACATCTTTCTCCGGGTTTTCTTCCACCGCTTTTTTACCCAATTCGACCATTTTGACCAGCAACCTGAGCTTAGCTTGCCGCTCGGTGATTTCTCTTTCACACACAGCACGCCTGAAACGATTGTGGGCTACGCGCATCCACTTTTTCTCCTGTTCCGGCCCCATTTTTTCGAATACCTCAGGCTGCTTTTCTTCCTCTTCAGCCAAATCAGTTGCGGTTTTCTTGGAGGAAGCAGGCTCACTGTCAAAATCGAGATCGATTCCCAGGCTTTCGGGGTCATCCGGATCATCAATATTATAGAACACCGGTTGCGCGGTGAGTATGCCGATTACCGCCTCGAGATGTTCGGGAAGGATTTTCTGTTTGACCAGGTCGACAAGCCTATCGAAATCGACCCCGGCATTGGCGAGTTTCAGCCGGTTATCCAGGATCAAGTCCTTGCAGCGAAGTTTCCGCTGCCGTTCCAGCTTGTTTTTATACTGGATTCTGCGAAGCCAGATATAGCCGAACAGCAAAAGAACAACAATAGCGGTCAGCACATTTACCTGCACGTCATCAACCGGCATCCTCTTCCCTTTCTTCTTTGTTGCTGTTTACACCAGAGGTTTCGGCAGCGCCGGCCAGGCCCCCTACTTTTTCGGCCAGATAACGCTGGAGTGTTTCCCCCAGCCGCTTGGCAACAGAGGCCTTGAAAGGCAGCGTGATCTGGTAACTCCCGGTTGATGTGGAGAGGATAAGCTGATAAAGCAATGCTTTATCGTTTTTAGCTAGCTCCTCTACATCCACCTTTTCGATGATCCGGTAACTTATTTCTCTCAGACCATTGCTAAAAATGAAACGGAGACTCGAACCGGTAAATACCAGCCCGCAGCGGGTGGTAAAAGATTCCTGCCGGTCTCCATCCGTAAACTTTACAACCGGGGTCTGGCCACAGAACCGGCGCAGCGGGAAAACAAGAAGTTCCTCATCAAGCGGATCAGGCACTCGGCGATCCTGAAGGTAGCTTTCGCTCAGGATAAACTTGTAAAGATCGAGTTCCTCCACTTCCCTGAGCAAATTCTGCTCCAGAGAGGGCTCCCCCTGTATTTTTTCTTCTTCTTTTCCAGCAGAGCCGTTAGCCTCGATCACTCCGCCTGCGGCAACTTCTTCCGGCTGGCCTGCTTGCGGAGTTGTGGCCAGAGAGATAATTCCCTCCTCTTGGGGAGGTTCCTCTTCATCCGACTTCTGCAATTTTTCGCCGCAATTGGGGCATTCAAGAATTTCGGCGCTTAAATCAAGCCCGCAAAACGAGCACTTGATCATTTCAGGCTGAGGCTCTGGGGATTTCTCAATCTCTTCCGCCTCTCCCAGTTCAGGCTCTTCAGCTGTTTGCGATTCTTCAGGCTCCTCCGAGGGCTTCTCTTCCGGGGCCGCGACAAGCTCCTCCTCGCCAGGCTCTTTATCCCGGACTTCTTTCGTTTCCTCTGCTGGCCGCTCTGCCCCAGCTGCTTCAAACTCCTCCTGATCCCCTGGCATATCCTCTTCAGCATCCTGAGGCGGCTCTTCTGATTCAAGCATGAATTTCAAAGACCGGTTATCCGGAGAAACCTGACCGGAGGCAGCCTTTTCTTCCAGTGTTGTTGATTTTTCTCCCGCCTCAGTCACTGATTCAGCAGGTTCCTCTGACGGGCGTATTTCTTCTGGGGCTGGGGCTTTTTCTGCCTGGTCTTGGTCGCCTTTCATGACAATCTCTTCGAAAGCCGCGCTTTCCGAGGCGACCAGATTAGTGCCGCAATGCTGGCAGAACTTTGCATTCTCTGGAACACCTCCGCCGCAATCCGGGCAGATTTTTACGCTCTCTTTCGCTTGAAACCCGGCTTCCGGGGCTTGCTCGATCTTTTCAACCGACTCCTCGCCTGCTTTTGGCTCCGGGGATTGATCAGCCTCAGGTGGTGCCGGCTTACCGCTGGCTGAGGGTGGGAGATGCTCAACTAGACTCTCCGATGCCCGCTGCTGTAGTTCCAGTGTCTCCTCCGTCTCTTTCTCCGATGCTTCCTCTAACTGTACCGGCGCACTTGACTCCGCCTTTTGGACAGGCGTTTCAGCCTGGGCCGGTTCGCTGGGTTCCGGGGCTTGCTCTGCACTCACGGTCTTTGAATCAACAAGGTTCATTCCACAATGCTGGCAGAATTTGGCCTTAGCCAGAACACCCCCTCCGCAACCGGGACAGCTCAGGGCAGCCTCTTTTGCAGAGACTTGATCGGGGGCAAGCTCCTGATCCGCATTGAAACTTTTGAGAAAATGGAAATAGTGGTAAGCTCCGTCCGTGCGGTTCATGTCGCTGCAGGCATGGCTCACTGAGACGAAATCCACCTGGGAAGAAAAACGGCTGTGGGCGATGACCAGCGCCAGGTCGGCTACTGAGCAGATTATACGCGGACAGCCCTCGGAAAAATTGTAGATACCGGAATAGCCATCCTCGCTGAACATCTCTCTGTCGGGCGAATTCCCGGCCATGTGCAGCCGGTATCGGATCAGTTCTCGGGTATCGTCGAGATTCAGGTTTCGCAGGAAAAAACGTACCGGCAGGCGCTGGTAAAATTCCGGCATGGCGCGAATCGCCTCATCCAGCGGCTTCTGTCCGGAAAAGATGAAAGTAATCAGGAAAGCGTCAGAAACACAGAAATTCAGTAGTATCCGAAGTTCCTGCAACAGGTCCGGGCGGTTACAGAGCATCTGCCCTTCATCAAGCATTACCACGCACTTTTCATTCCTGCCGTGGCTTTCAAGCAGAAAGCGGCGCAGATCGTTGAGCAAAGTGAGCTTATCAGTGGTGTTCGAACGCATTCCGAACTGGCGGGTGATCTCGCCTATCATTTGGTTAGCGGTCAGGGTGGGATGGTCGATGAAAACCGTCCTGCAATTTCCCTGATACTGGTGGTCCAATTCCCGGCGCAGCCTTGCCAGCAGGCTTGTCTTGCCGTCACCAGCATGTTCACTGACCAGCAGTGCTCCCCCTTTGTTGGAGACCACAGCGTATTTCAGGCGAATGAGCCCCTCCTGATGATACTTGCTCATATAGAGCATATCAGGGTCGGGAGTCAGTGAAAACGGCGGTTTGGACAGGCCCCAATATTTGAGATATTCTGGTAACATCGCCTCGGAAAATCGCCAGAACCAGGAAAGATAATCGCTACAATTTGTTTATTTTTCAAATATTTACTTATAGCTTCAACAAATATTTTATTCTAAAGGGCTCTGGCTGTCAAGCCGTGAGTTTCTGATCGAGCGTTTCATCATGTGGACAAACAACCTGTCGTAGAACCGCGACTTTTTCCGCTCACCGATCATCGAATATAGGTGGACGCAGCTTAGCACGATTTCAGGATCTAGCGGCATTTTAATCTCCTATGATAGAGTTTCAGTTGTTTTTAACAAGAAATGCAATCTTCATGCCATAAGGAAAAACAAGTTCTGGCATGAATTTTATTATTATCAACAAGCCAATAAGCTTCTCTAAAATGGAAATAACGTCTTGTCACCTGTCAGGCGGATGCTTATATTATAATAATAAAAGAAAATTTTTCCACTCGGTAACATTCCTAAAAACACGAGGTTTAAATGAGCAAAGCCGCCGCTGAGAAGAAACTAAAAAGCACGGCTGATGAAAAGCAGGTTCTGAACAATCTGCTCAAGATTCTCGTGTCCAAGCGAGAAATAACAAAAAAGGACCTGGAGACCGTTCTCAAAATCACTTTTCAGAAACTTGTCGAGCTGGTGCAGGCGCAGGCGATCACGATTTATTCGGTGGGCGGGGACAACCTGATCCATTTTACCCACGCCTATTTCAGCGAGGAACTATACAAGAACAGCGACAAACTGAAAGAAGCCTACCAGAAAAAGGTCGAACGCCTGCGCAATATTACTCTGAAAAGGGGTCAGGGAATAGTGGGCAAGGTAATCGAAAGCAGCGATACCTATATCTCCCTGGACACCCAGAACGATCCCAACTTTTTCAGCGGAGTTGACGAGGAAACCAGCTTCCAGACCAAGAGTATGATCACCGTGCCACTGGTGACCGATGAGGTAATTGGCGCAATTCAGATAATAAACAAAAATCCTCCGGGCAGCCCCGAGCTGTTCACCGAAAAGGACCGTCAGCTTCTCGAGGAAGTTTCCGACTACTCGGCAAAGATCATCCAGAAAGTCCATCAGCCGGATGTAAAAATGACCGATGCCGAGCTGGCCTATTACCTGAGCCGGCTCACAGACCACGATTATTACGATATCGCTGAGGATTTCGTTGCGGATGAGAAACTGATGAACCTGGTGGGTGAAAAGAACCTGAAAAAGTTTTTAATTCTGCCGATTAAAAAAGTCGGCACCCAGTCGGTTGAAATTGCCATCTCCAACCCGGTTGATTTCGACCGCATAGACAGTTTCCGCTGGGCAACCAAGCTTGAGGCAGCCAAAATAGTCGTGTCGGCCGAAAGCCGGATTAAAAAGGTGATAGAAAGCTTTTTCAAGACTGATTCGACTGATATCGACGAGGTAGCAGCCCTGGTGGGCAGCGAGTACGGTGAGAATGTCGAGTCGCTGGAGTTTGGAGAGGATGTGGACGAGGAAAGCACGCCGATCGTGCAGCTCGCCAACCGGATCATCGAGGACGCTTATACCCGCGGTGCGAGTGATATCCATGTCGAGCCGTTCGAAAAAGAGGTGCTTGTACGTTACCGGGTGGACGGGGTCTGCCGGATAGCGCTCAAGCTTCCGCCAAATTCTCTCAAAGCCCTGATCAGCAGGCTCAAAATCATGGCCGGACTGAACATAGCCGAGCGGCGCCTGCCCCAGGACGGCCGGATCAAGTTCAAGGAGTTCACCCGTACCGGGATCGATATCGACCTACGCGTGGCCATGGGTCCGATGGTTTTCGGCGAAAAGGTGGTGATGCGTATCCTGGATAAATCCAGCACAACGGTTGGACTGGAGATGATGGGTTTTTCCGGGTACAACCTGGCGATCTATGAAAAACTTCTCAAAAGCCCCTACGGGATGATTCTTCATGTAGGGCCTACAGGTAGCGGTAAAACCACAACCCTTTATGCAGCGCTCAACCATATCAACGATCCGGCTATCAACATCCAGACAGCAGAAGACCCGGTGGAATACATGCTTTTTGGTATCAACCAGATGCAGATGCGCAAAGAAATCGGGTTGACCTTTGCCAACGCTCTTCGCTGCTATCTGCGCCAGGACCCGGATGTGATCCTGGTGGGTGAGATCCGGGACCTGGAAACCGCCGAAATCGCAATCGAGGCCTCGCTCACCGGACACCTTCTTTTCAGCACTCTGCATACCAACGACGCTGCGGGCACGGTTACCAGATTCCTCGACATGGGTATCCAGCCGTTTCTCGTTTCCAGTTCTCTGCTTCTTGTCTGCGCCCAACGCCTCCTTCGGCGGCTTTGCCCGAAATGCAAGGAGTCTTATAATCCCAGCGAGGAAGAGATTCAACTGCTGGAGGATTTAGCCAAGGGAGCCACGCTGTTCAAGGCCAAAGGATGCGAAACCTGCAACGGCACCGGCTACAAGGGCAGAATCGGCTCGCATGAGATTCTCACTATGAACGACGCGATCAAAGAGGCCGTGCTGCGCAACGCATCCAGCGAGGAGATCAAAAAAGAGGCGCTCAAGAACGGGATGGTGCCGATTTTCAGGGACAGTCTTGAAAAGGCGGCCAAGGGGATTACTTCCATGGAGGAGGTCCTGCGGTGCGTGCGGGGCTAGGGGGAAGCAAAAAGTTAAGATATCAGATTGGATTATCGACTGCGCTCGGGAGAGTGTTTGTCCAGTAGGGCTTTCATGTGCTTATTGATCGAAGTGGAGATTTGTTCCACCGGCTGATCCGCGTCGAGCACAACGATTCGTTCAGGTTCCTGGCTGGCGAGAGAGAGAAAAGCTAGACGGACTTTCTGGTGAAATTCGATGCCCTGCCCTTCCATCCTGTCTTCATCATATGATCCCTTTCTTTCCATCCCAATCTCAGGCGGTAAATCCAGAAGGAAGGTTATATCTGGAAGGACACCTTCTGTGGCGAATTCATTGATCTGCTGCACCAGAAGCATATTCAGAGCCCTTGCCCCTCCCTGATAGGCGAGAGAGGAATGATGAAAGCGGTCGGAAATAACGATCTTCCCCTCCTCGAGGACTGGCTTGATCACCTGGCTTACTAATTGAGAACGGCTTGCCAGGTAAAGCAGGAGTTCGACGCGGGGGGCGAGTTCCCGGTGGTTCCGGTCAAGAAGAATTTTCCTGATTTTCTCACCAATCACCGTACCACCCGGCTCACGGGTAACCAGCACCTGGTATCCCTGAGTGGTGAGGTAATCCGCCAGAAGTTTGGCCTGGGTAGTTTTGCCGGTTCCCTCGCACCCTTCTATCGTGACAAAGATTCCTTTTTTCATAAGAGATTAGCTCTGTTACTCACGACAATAATTACTCTTCTTTGTCCAGCGGCACGCCGTGGGCAACTGAGTAAACGTGGAAGATTCTTTGAATTACGGTTAGATTGGACGCAATCGCCAGAAACCAGATTACGTAATAAAGTGTCATATGTCCCAGAATGGCGCCGAATCCCAGATAAACGACCCGCTCTGGGCGCTGAAACAATCCCACGCTGCAGTTGATCCCGAGAGCTTCCGCTTTTGAACGCGCATAGCTCACCATCAACGAACCGATAACAGCCAGCATAATCACCCAGATCATCTCCTGATGGCCTTTTCCCAGGTACATGTACAAAAGACCCAGAAAGATGATCATGTCTGACAGCCGATCCATCGTGGAATCGAAGAACGAGCCGAATTTACTGCTCATACCCGTGGCTCGTGCCACTTTTCCATCGATGATGTCAAAGGTGCCGCTGAACAGGAGGATTGCTCCAGCCCATTGCACATTATCGCTCGCAAAAGCCAGCGCCGCGCCAACAGAAAAAACAAAACCGATCGTGGTTATCAAGTTCGGTTGGACGCGACGGCGAATGCAAAAGCGGATTATCGGGCTGATGAGGTCAATGTACCAGTATTTGATTAATTTCGGAACAAATCTCATCTGTGGTTTTAGCCCTCTAACAAAACATCCAATTTACTCTGCAAAGTTGACTCAGAAACCGCTCCAATGGAAATGTCCACCGGCTCTCCGGCCTCAAAATATATGACTGTGGGGATGCTTCTTATTTCGTACTTTTGTGCTGTTTTAGGATTCTCATCAACATCAAGTTTGAAGACTTTCACCTTGCCCGCATTGGCTTTGGCAAAAGTTTCCATCCCCGGAGCCATGAACAAACAGGGTCCACACCAGGGTGCCCAAAAATCCACAACAGCAATACTTTCAGCCTGCAGGACTTGCTGCTCGAAGGAAATATCGTCAACTGCCTGTGGTTTATTCTCAGACACAATTTTACCCACCTTTCTTTAATTAAAACCGCAAACAAGGCAGTTTTTTCCAGGCAATAGTAAGATACACTATAAACAAACTTCGAAATCAGGTTACAATTATAATATACCGTCCGGACAAACGCAATCTAAACCTCGTTTTCGACACACTTTAATGTGGTGGTTATTGACAAATCAGTTAAGGCTGTATTATCATTGAATACGTCTAATTGTTGAGGATTCAAGTAATCTTTGCTTCTTCGGAACAGCTTCGATCAAATTTTTTCCTTTTGATCCAGATATCTTTTGCCTCGGATCATACTCATAGAATTTGGAATGCTTGTCAGAATACTACAAACAGCTCCACGCCTGGGGGATTTAGAAGCAAACCGTGCAGGCTGTGAGGATGGTATAATCTTCAGCGGATGTTCGCATATCATCGATCCCCACGGAGTAGTAATCGAAAGCCTGCCTTTGCTCGAGGAAGGTCAGGCGACGATCAAGATCGAGATGGACGAACTTCCGAAGGCGCGTATCCGTTCTTCCATCCTGTGTGATGAATAATTCATTTCGAGTCTCCATGAACTCAAAAGAATCGGAAAGAAAACCTCTGGCCATTAATTGCGAACAGGTGGTCGAAGTATTAACCAATTTCATCCGCACCGAGGTTCTCAAAACGGGTTTCAAGAAGGTTGTCGTAGGTCTGTCCGGGGGGATCGATTCGAGCCTTTCCGCCACCCTGGCCACCAAAGCGCTTGGAGCCGAGAATGTGATCGGGGTGATGATGCCTTACGAGACATCCAACCCCGAGAGCCTGGCAGATGCAGAAATGCTTGCCAAAAGACTGGGCATTCCCCATCGGCTGGTCGAGATAACGCCGATGGTCAAGCCTTTTTTTGAAATGAGTCCTGAAATGGACGTCTTGCGCCGGGGCAATGTCATGGCGCGAATGCGGATGATAGTGCTCTACGATATCTCCGCCGCGGAAAAAGCCCTGGTACTGGGCACCGGTAACAAAACCGAGTATCTTCTCGGCTATTCCACACTCTGGGGAGACAGCGCCTGTGCTCTCAATCCGCTGGGAGACCTTTACAAGAACCAGGTCAGGACCCTGGCTGCGTATCTCGGTCTGCCTGAGAAAATAATCAATAAAAAGCCGAGCGCGGATCTCTGGGCTGGGCAGACCGACGAAGAGGAACTTGGGTTCACTTATGAGGATGCCGACATCTTGCTTGAAATGCTTATCGACAGGAGGATAACCCCACAGCAGGTGGCCGAGCAAGGCTACCCCCGAGAAGTTGTCGATAATATCATGCGCATGGTGCAGCAAACCCAGTACAAAAGGCACATGCCTCTGATCGCAAAATCAAGCAATAGAAAGATCAACCGCGATTTCCGGTTCCCCGGAGACTGGGATCTTTAATTCCTTCTTTAACCCTTGGTGATTGATCCATGTCTACTACACTTCAAATTATCATTGCAGTTTCTCTGGTCATTATCGCAATCTACTTTCTTCTGTTAACCGTGTTAACTGTCATCGCATATCTCAAGCTGCGCGTTTTCCAAAGGTATCTGGAAAAAATCCTGAAAGAGAGGCTTGAGATTGCCTTGGAGCACCTTCAGAATATAACTGTCAGCCTGGAAGATCTTTCCACCAGCACTACCCGTAAAGTAGAGGACCTGACTGAGGTAATCCCGGAGATTCGAGAAAAAATGGAGGAGCTTGTTGACCTGCTTGACCTTGTGCAGGAAAAACTGAGGAACCCTTTACTTAACCTTGTTTCCGCGCTGAAAGTTTTTTCCCAAAAGGTAACTCGCTGGCTCTGAATAACAGACAGCGGTTTATTATTCAACCGAAAAGGAGGATTTATGTCTGACAACGATTATGGCAAACTTGCGATTATCAAGGCTTTTCTTCTTGGAACAGTGGCCGGTGCCGGGCTGGCCCTGCTGTTTGCCCCTTATTCCGGAGAAGAAGCACGGAAAAAGATTGCAGAGAAAACCGATGACGCCAGAAAAGCGGTGAAAGATACCACCGGCCAAGTTCTGAAAAAAAGCACCGAGCTAGTTGAGGAAGGTAAAAAGACCGTGGATTCCCTTAAAGGTGAAATGTCTAAAGTCGTGGACGAGGGTAAGAAATCGCTCAACAGTATCCGTGGCGAGGTCTCAAAATTCGTGGAGGAAAGCAAGGAATCGGTCAAGAAAACGGTCAAGGAAGAAATGGCCGCTCTGGAGAAAGAACTGGCTGCAAAGAAGAAACGAGGAGCCAAAGCTTGATCATCTAGCTCGAATTAACTGCAGGGAAATAAAAAAGCCGCTGAAAAACTTTCAGCGGCTTTTTTATTTAGTTCCAGACAATCTTTAGTTTACTTCAGCAGGATCATCTTCCTCGTGGCGCTGTACTTGGAGGAAGTGAAGCGATAGAAGTAAACTCCGCTGCTTACCTGACGGCCGTTAGAATCAGAACCGTCCCAGAATGCCGAGTAGAAACCTGAACCTTTCATACCTTTGGCCAGTGTCTTTACCAGGCGTCCGCGGATATCGTACACGTTGAGAGTAAAAGATACGTTACCTGCGTCCTCGGGGATCTGGTAACTGATCGTAGTGGACGGGTTGAACGGGTTCGGATAGTTCTGGGCCAGTGCAAAAGCCTTGGGCAGCGCGGCGCCAGGGCCAACGCCCTCACCCGAGGTAGGCACGCGCCAGTCAATCGTAGCTGTAGCACCCACTTTTTCAATGCCGACAAGGCTGCCGGTATTGTCAACCACCTGAACGCCCGCCAGCGCAAAACTGATATCGATCCCTAGATCATCGACCCCGGGTATCTCTCCCTCAGCCAGAGTGATATCATAGACCACGTGAAGAACAACATTGTCTCCGGCTGGTATGCCGTCAGCAGGTGTAGCAGCATAAGCAACCACCTTAACAAAGGAGCCGGAATCTACAGCAGTAGCCACCCAACCGGATGTCGGGGTGAGAGTCGTGACCGGCACCAGAGTGTCGGCCGAGAGAACGCCGGTTTTATCCACCGGACCTTCCGTAACATAGAAAATGAGGCTCTGCACAGGCACGCTGTTTTTCAACCGGATCGGCAGGTGAAGCTGCCCATCGATAATGGGAGCAATACCGGTTCCCTCCCACGGGACACCTTTATCGGCAGTACCGGTCTGGACAGCGATAGCCAACGTATCGCCAAAGGCGAAACTTAAGTCTGCTGTGGCCTGTGGCGAAGTGGCGACTGTCAGAGCGCCGCCATTCAGCACTACGTCACTCAGAACCACAGAAGCAGTGACACCTGCGCCGACAGAGGCAACACTGAACGCAACCGTGCACATATCGCCAAGTCCGCCTGTGGGTATCTCACCGCCGGTGAAGGAGATAGTGGCTACTTTATCACCAACAGCGCTTAATGCGGTACCTGCAAGGGCAACACCGCTGCTGAAGGTCATCCCGCCAGCCCGGGTTCCCGCTGTAACGCTGGAGAAAGTCAGAGTGCTGGAGGGATAGGTAAGCTTAAAGCTCCCGGAATCCACCGTATCCTTATTCGCAATATAGACCGGCAGCGAGAGCGTTCCGCCGCTCATGGCAGTGAGGGAGGCATCCAGTCGCAGGGTATTGTCGTCCGGGATGATGGAGATTACGACTGGCCCAAGTTCTAGCGTGAAACTCCATGGAGTTTCTCCTATAACACTTGACGTGATCTGGTTTGCTTCCGGATCAGCCGTAATCTCGTAAGAACCCTCCTCCATGTCCTCAGGAACATTGAGTGTAAAAGTTATCAATTCACCTGACTTGGAGGGTATCTTCCCTAATACTATCAGATCATCGAAGCTGGTAAGCCCAAACAGGGCAACGGCTATCAATGAATCAGTCTTACTGACCAATGTTTCAAGATGTTGAGAAAGCGCTTCACCATACCCAGGAGAGAATGCATACCATGCACCCGCTGAGGTATCCAACTCGGACGGTACAGCAAAGGTGATGACCAATCCTCCGACGTTTTCCGAGTTAATCGCTACATCAACAGTTATATCCAGTGTACCACCGGGCTGACCAATCCCCGGACTGATGGATACGGTATCAGACTCGGTCTGCGCCGCCAGATACGCCAAGTTGAAAAGCACAAGTACTATTCCAAGGAATAGTATCTTAAATATTTTCATATCGTTCCCCCTGATGAGCTGGTTTATCTATAATCAGGTTCAGTGCCGGACTCCCGCTCGAGGAGCGGGAGCCCGGTGCCTGATTTCTACTTCACAATTACCATTTTTCTAACTGCCGTAAAATCGCCGGCACTCATTCTGTAGAAGTAAACACCGGAAGATACTCTCCGGCCGTTTTCATTCCGGCCATTCCAGTTAACAGAGTACTGTCCGGCTTCCTTGAGCTCATCTACCAGGGTAATAACTTTCTGTCCACGAATGTTGTAAACAGCCACCACAACTTTAGCCGCACCGCTCGATTCTGGAATCTCGTAAGAGATCGTTGTCGAGGGGTTAAACGGGTTGGGGCTGTTCTGGGACAGGGAGAAAACCTTTGGCAAAGCTTTCGCCACGTTTACCTTGGCAGCCTCAATGTAAACCTTTCCGCTGCGGTCAGCCACCTCGACTTTTTCCAGAGTAAGGCCAACCTCTTGATGACTCGCGTCACGGAAAGCAACACTGAACATTTCGCTTCCCAGCTCAGCGGGAACCAGGCCGGTAAGACTGATTATATCAACAACCAGTTTACCTTCCACAAACATCTTCTTGATAAAGACTTTGCCCGCCAATGCCTGGCTCAACTGTACATCCGCCACGCCGTAGGAATTGTCATAGCTGAATGTAAAGCGAGCAAGGATGATTTCGAAATCAGTGTTCAGGTTGATCAAGGCTGCACCATCCGCCGCGCTCGCTGTATAGACCGCATCCTGGGCCGAAGCAAGCATGGTCGAGGGCAACGGTTGTGCCAGCAGCGTTGCGATACATGCGGCAAGATCGTCGATCAGCACCGTCATGGGGTTGTTCAGGTAGTACCACAAATCTCTGGCGTCGATTACGCCATCACCGTTCAGATCGGCTCCAGTGGGTATAACCACACTGACGTAACCGTTAGTCACCGTGACGGGTATATCCAGTCCCTCCGGATCTGACAGCGAAGCCTCTTCCAGAGTTAGCGGTATGTGGCCAGTTGCGACACCTTCCAGCACCTGCAGACCGACAACCACAATTTCAGCCTCTGTGCCGGCGGCGATGGGATTTGCTAAACTAGTGTCGATTGCTGACAGAATAAACTCTCCGTTCGTATTGGCTGAATCCAAGTCAATCGGGTAGACCACCCCATACGGCACTGGGACGTCAGCGCCTTCCGCGACACTTGTCAACTGGATTTTCGTTTGATCGAACTTGAACTTGAATCCGACTCCAGCCACGTCCTTTTCCACTGAGTAGAGCATGACTTTCGTTGAATTCGCTGCTCCTCCGGCAGCGGCAACAACCGGCATGACCTTGAGGTATGTCACGTCCTCCGGCTCCGTCGGCCCAACTTCCTCGCTCACGGCAATATATCCGGAAATACCGGTTGCGATCTGCTCCAGGGGATCGGATGGGTCGTCCGGGTCCGGGACAGCAGCCAGACCTTCCACATTGATCCATGCCGTGTCACCGACCGCCAGGACGCTGCTGAGAGTTAAATCGAGGGACAGCAGTACCTGGCCTGATCCACCGGCCGCAATCGTTGTCTGTCCAGTGAGATCGTAAAGGCGTACCGCCACGCTGTCTGCACCTGCCTCCACTTCAGATGTCGGTGCCCCTGCGCTCCAGATATCGCTGTTAACTACCAGCGAACCCTCTTCGTAGGTTAGCTCAGTGGAGTTGAATTTGACTACGACCTGCCCTCCGATAACTATATCTCTATTAGTTAACAGAATGTTAACCGTTTGTTTAGTCAGAGGAAGGACGGTCATGCTCTGCACCTGAAGCTCGAAAGGACTGCGGACAAGGAACGCGCCTTTGGTAACAGAAGTGATAGGCCATTCCTCAGTATCGTAATTCTCGTCCCTGGTCGTCAGCATCCCACTGATATCCAGGTCATAGGAAGCGGGTGTAGCGTCCTCCTTAACCTGGAGCACCACGGAAAAGAGATCTTTCTCAACATCACTCCCCGCAATGCTGTCCTGGGCCGCCGGTAAGGCCGTTACCTTGAGTGTCGAATCAGTGACCAGCACATCGACAGTTACATTGGCTTCCAGGCCAGAGAATATCGCCTTGTTAAAGACGACACTGCTCTCGTCGGCGGTAAACTGGTCCGCGTCGAACTTCAGTTCGGCTTCAACCCCAACAGCAGTCTCGGCGGTTTTCAAATAAACTTTAACCGTATCGGAGCCACCCTGTGGCGCTGCCGCATCAGTGCTCACTTTCAGGCTTTGTTTTGCCAGAATCTCAAAATTGCCGTCAACGAGCGTGGCAGAATTTTCTATAGGTTCAAATTCATCGACAGTAACCACCATGCCTTCAGACAATGTCAGCGGGTTGACTGCCGTTTCAGCCGCGCCATCGGCGGTTTTCAGGTAGACCTTGGCAATCCAGCGCGGATCGTTCGATACGGGAATCTTTGCAGTAGCAGAGGCGTAAATGACTACCTGCACCTCGCCCGCCGCAGGTGTCACCTCCACAGGCTGAGGTGTCCCGTCCTGCCAGGCCTCCTGGTTCAATTCAACCGTCCCGGCGTACTCGAGCTGAGCGCTGGCGAAAGTCAAAGTGAACTGAACACCGACAGCGTCTTTAGCATTGGTAAGATAAATATTTACCGGCGTGGCATACCCTGGACTCGCCTGAACGTTCTCCTCTACAGAAATCGTAAAAGCGGTCTGGACGAGGAAAGAGCCGGCAGTGAGATTTGTAACCACGTGCTCTACCGGGTTGTATTCCTCGTCCCGGCTGGCAAACATTCCGCTCGGGGTAATAGTTTCCGTGCCTGTAGCAACTCCCTCGGCAACATTCAGGACCACCGAGAAAAGCTTAAGCGCGACAGCAGACTGGGGCACCGCAGCATCCAGCACTGTTGGAGAAACGAATGATACTCTAACCGTCCCGTTGACGCTGTCGGCTAGTACATCGGGAGCACCCCAGGCAGGATTCCAAGCCTCCTGATCATAGACAAGGCTTCCCTCTTCGTAGCTGAACTTAGCCGGATCAAAGCTAAGGAGTATCTCAACAGCGTTATATGCCTCATCCGTAGTAACATATACGCTAACCGTATCATTACCCCCAGCGAAAGCCTGGGCACTCCCTATGCGTATAAGATCCGCCGCATGCAGGCTACTCCCACCAGTAAACATCAGTATTGCAGTTAAAAATCCTGTCAGGCTTAAAAGCCTCTTAAGTTTCATATCTTAACCTCCCCGTCTCGTGACGAGCAGATATAACGAGTTGATTTTATCATCTGCTTCTATCCCATGATTAAGTAATCCCGATTGGTTGGAGATTCTCGACAATACGGACACAATACACAACAATGATGTTTCTTTGTTTAAAAAGAGTGCCGGATTCTTCTGAGAATCCGGCACTCTTTAGCCGTTATCCTCTTATTTGAGGATCACCATCTTTCGAGTCTGACTGAACTCACCGGTTGTAATCCGGTAGAAGTAGACTCCGGAAGAAACTCTGCGGCCGTAATTGTCCGTGCCGTCCCACTGGATCTGGTAAGAGCCTTCGCTCTTGAGCTCGTTGACCAGTGTGCGTACGAGCTGTCCGCGCATGTTGTAAACGTTCAGCCGGACACTGACTTCCTTGCCTTCAGGTATATCAAAGGCAATTGTCGTTGAGGGGTTGAACGGGTTAGGGAAGTTCTGGCTCAAGGCAAAGGCTTTCGGCAGCGCTACCTTCAGGGCCAGAGCCTCGCGGCTCAACTCCGTCGTGACGCTCGACTCGAAACCGGCACTCAGCAGCGAGATTTCTCCTATGCCGTCAAACTTCTCCCCAACCGCCGAGACAGGAATGGTCAGAATCACACCAGTACCGGAGACTATCGGGCGGCCGTTAACGTTGACCACCACTATACTGTACTCACCTTCAGCCTCGTTGTTATGCGAGACCACAGTAAGGTCTTCAAGACGTCCGGTTGCACTGGCATCGCCTAACACGTATTTCTCTGTGTCGTACTTGACCCGGAATACACCCATATTCAAGATACCGTTGTTTTCGAGGCTGACCATGAGGTTCGCGTTGGCCTTGTCGACTGCCTCGTAAGAAAGCTCGACTTTGGCTTCGCTGGCCAGTTCCCCGGAAGCGGAGGCCAGTAACGTTCCGGTTCCTCTCCAGATCGCAAGCACGGCTTGAAGGTCAAGCGCATCGAAAGCACCGCTCTGATCCAGATCGAGACCGAACCAGTCTACGACCTTGGGTGTTTCGACCACTCCGGCCACCAGGTAAACGCAACGCATCAGGTCGGCCACGTTTACCGCATCTGTGCTCAGTTTCCGTTTACCGCGCAACGGAGCGATTAGATAGCTCTTCTTATCCGAAGTCACAGTATCATCAGTAGCATCGATCACAGTGAGATCGATCCCAATCTTCGTTGCCAGATCTTTGGCCGGTATGCTCTTGGACACCTCCACGGTTTCCGGATAAGTCGTGTAAACGAGCGAATCCACTGTGACGACCGGATCGGACTCGACGAACAAATGGGTTGTCTCGTCAAGCGTAAGTGTACTCTCATAGATATTAATGTACACTTTTTTAATCGAGTCGGCGTCAACCGCATTAATAGCTATATCCTGAGCGGTTAGTGTATCCGGGGTGAGCGAATCCGGCAGAGTTACGACAGTAAACTCAGTAGGTGCGCCTGGTGTCGGCCCGGTGGGTGCGGGCAATACAACCAAAGCATCGAGGTTCGTGGCCAGTACCGGGCAGGCCTCGGTTTTCATCTGAATAGTGTAACCTATCGTATCCGCAACGGACGGGTTGACGAAATCCAGGAATTTAACCCAGACGGTCAAGTCCGCAAGGATAGAGTTCAACTCGATCGGCGTGGCGATCCAGAGCGAGTCATCAGCCTGGCTCACGCTGAGAGCCGCGTAATAGTTGACATTGTCCGTGGAGACCTTGATAGTATCCCAGGCTATCACATCGACTTCCGGCAGATCGGGGAAGTCGATGTAGAACAACTTCTCATCCAGGTTCGGACCGATGCTGTTCGCGGGATCCATAGGTATCACGAAGGAAAGTATAAGATCGTGCGTCGCACCCACCGTATCCGGATCAGATACCTGGGTAATACTCTCCACGCTGTCGGTGGTAGCAACCGGCGCGATGTTGAACAGGCCCAGATCAATTCTTCTCTCTGCAAAAGTTAGGGCGCCGCCAGGAACCGCACCGGGATCCCAGACAATGCTTATCTTGAAGTTGATACCTGCTGCGTATAACAGGCTCATACCCAGGGAATCATCCCCCACGCCGCCGAGGTTGATCTTGCTGCTGTCATCTCTTGCCACTGTAAGGTCATAAATATACGAGCTGTCCTCACGGGCAGAACCAACCGTGGCAAAAAGGATCGAATCCTGTTCCGTCGTACTCCTGTAACCGACAGGATCGCGCAGGTCCATCAGGAAGTTGATCCCGTCAACTGCAGGATATGCACTGAGAGCATCCAGATAACCGGCTTCTGTAACCAGGCTCAAATTAGAAACCCGGTTATATGCGGTATCAAGAGCGAACATCGGCAGATTGATCGCAATCGGCTCGCCTTTTATGATATTGTTCTCGGCATTGGCTATGGCCAGATTGACTTTCAGGGTATCCAGATCGAAGGCAACCGGCACGCTCGGCTCAACCGAAATGAGCACGCTGTCGCGAACATCTGGGTTATTAAAGGCCGCGGCGACAACGTAAATCGAGTCGCCAATGGGATGCGAGGTCGTGCCGAGATATACCGGGGCAGCCACGGTGCAAACGCCGGCTGTAAGGGTAAGGCCAACCACATTCATAGCATCGCTGATACCTGTCCCTGTAAGCTCGGTAGCCGGCCTGGTGTACACGCTGGTAACAAGGCCGCCGGAAGTCAGCAACCCGGTCAGCGTTGGGTCGATCGCATACGACCACTCCTCCTCATCTACGTCGTAAGTACCTTTTCGATACTTCAAAGTAAGACTCACGGAATCGGAAATAGTACCGACAGCACCACCGTCGAAACTCTCACCGAATATGTTCTTCAGGGTGAGAGTGAAGCCACCGCTCAAAGCCTCACCGTTGTAGTTAGTGCCTGTGGCCGCGGTAGCAAGAACGAGAGTTCCGATCTTCTTTTCCTCTTCAACGGGCAGGATGTCCCTAGTAACCTCGGTCACAGCCGTTGCATCAACGTTCAGGACTGTACCTGAGTTAACCCTCGGCCCAACGACCGTAAATGTAAACTTGGTCTCGGTCGCGCCGGTGGGCGCATCAAAGGTCAGGCCGAGAGCACCATCACTGTTCAATGTTACCGCACCGAGATAGATAACCACTGACTTGCTTGCAGTTCTCTGGTGGTAAATAACGTTAGCGCCTGTTCCAAAACCCCCGCCGCTGGAAAGCGTAAGCTCCAGCGTGCTGTCCGGGTCACCGGTGTACGCCATATATCCGTTTGTATGCGGCAACAGAGTACCTGCGGTTCGGAGGAGGGCACTGTCGGCCTCTGCACTGTCGGCAAACGCGCCGGCACCTTCAGGGACGCCGATCGTGAGTGTGTCTTCCTGAGACGCTCCGGACATGAAATCGGGCACGTAGTTGCCGAAACGGTCAACAAAGGCCAGGGAGTCGATGTTCGACCAGTTAGTGGCATTATCAATGTAGCCGGTGACATCCGTGTTGACCTGCACTCCGGCTACCAGGTCGTTCACAGCGTAGAAGTTGGTGACGTCGCTGATCACCGTGCCGGCGCTGGCTGAATGCTCCAGCGAGAACTTCATCCTCTTATTCGGCGCGGTGCCCTCGGAATTGACATCGCCCAGCGATTTACCGATGTATATACCTTTAAGCATCTTCACGGTAACAACTTTGTCGCCGGAGAAGGTGTTATAATCGGTAACCTTGATCGAAGGAGTTTTGCCAGACAAATAACCCGCCGTGTCATTGGCGACAACTGCAACGTTCGCAGGATCGACTTTGATCTGGACTTCCGAGGTATTGTCCTTGTAATTGATATAGACGCTGTCCTCAGCATTCGCAAACAGCACCGTTCCCTTAGGGAAAGTTATCGTATAATCAACAGAGGTCAAAAACTGACTCGGCGTTTCCCAACGGGCGAAAACCTCCATCCCGCGGCCAACCGTATCCAGACCGGCACTAGCAGTCTGGGAGCCTTCCGTGGTGGCAACACCCGTCCTGGAAAAACTTTTAACCAAGAATCCAACCGAGGCCGCATTGGTTATTTGACCAAAGAGATTGGTGCTTACAAAACCAAGCAACAGAACTAATGCTGTTGCACTGGACAAAAGACGAGACTTCATAAGTGATGTCCTCCTTTTGATGTTTCTTGATAACTCTGTTATGCCGTATGGCAAAGGCAGTCGGCTTTTCTTCATAGACATTCCCCCACTAAAATGAATTAAGCATTTGTTACCAAGTCTGTTACAAAAGTCTTACCACAATCCGGAAAACAAGAAAATAGTCAGAAATGCACACCCCTCCTTTTGATTTTCGTTATAGCTCGAAAATGCATCTAAGTGTAGATATGGCAATGGCTTAGCGGACTGTTGAAAAATTTACGATTACCTTGAAAACCCCAAATTAGACCAATTATACAGTTCCGCCAATTTTTTGTCAAGAATTTTCTGTCAAGAAACAAGTTTTGAAAAAAATTGTAAAACCATTGCCAGTCAGTTTTTCCATAGTCCTCCTTGATAAGTTTTGAAAATTGAAAAAACATAAATTTTAACCTCGGAAATAATTAACCTGCGAGAATTTTTAAAAGCTCCAGAAGATCGAATATGTCGGTCTTTTGGTTTTGGTCAACATCCGAGAAAACACCTGGCTGCACACTCCCGCCCAGAACTTTAAGCAGTTCGAGCAGGTCGAAAATATCCACCTTGGTGTTGCCGTCAAGATCTCCGGGCTGGCCGGTGTATTCCAGCAACACCAGTTCGTAGTAGCTCTCCGGGGCTCCCTGGGGGGAGGTTACGCTGTTCATTTCATCCATTGCCAGCACATAGTAGCGGATAACCGTTCCGCTGACCAGAGTTCCCTCCTCGATAGCTGCAGTAAAGAGGTTCGGCCCGGAGCGGATAAGCGGCTCTTCGGTGAAACTCCCGGCGCCGACCGCGTAAAAGATCTTGGCGTCAGTGGGATTGACAATTTCATCATCGGTGATATTGACGCGGAATTCGTAGGCGCCTTCCAGGTTGTAAAGAGTATCCACGCCGGTGGAGCTGACCGTGAAATTGCCGGCCTTGACCTCGAGGTCGGTGATCAGCGGAGCGACCACGTCCAGCACCGCGCCTACAGTGTAATCGATAAAGTTTGGATTTGTCAGTTTGAAAGTGGCCACGTTTGTCGCCGTGTCAACCGAGGCGCTGTCCAGCATGACCCAGGTACCTGCCAACCCATCATATCCAAAAACTTTCAGTCTTTCTTCGGTGAAATTGGGTATTTCGGTGGGGAGGTCCTCCTGGAAATAGCTGATAGTAACAGTTGCGCCCAGGCCAGGCAGGAGTGAATCCGCACCTGTGGCGGCAGCGAACGCGGTGAGGTCCACACCCCAGCCGCGGCGGATACCGTAGAACTGGCTGGTGAGTTCCCCGGCCAGATAGGTAAAGTTATAGACTCCTTTACTCTTTACCGGTTTTTCGCCCGCGCCTGCCAGGATAGTGGACCCTGACAGGGGATTTATAAATCCTGATTTCTCGAAATAATCTAAAGGCCCGGAGACTGTATTACCGCTGTTATTGTCAAGGTTGATGCTCAACCCCATTCCGGGAGTGGTCAGCGTTGTCGTGGCTGCCAACTGGACAAGTCCGCTGGATAAATCGGTCACCTGCTGCGAATCGGCACGAATCACCGCGATCTCGACCTGTACCGTGTCGCTCACGGAGTCGCGTGCATCTACGGCCCAGAAAAGGAAAACTGCGGACTTGATCTGCTCTTCTTCCGGTACCAGGTCCGTGTCAAAAACAAAGACGTTGCCGTCGCGGATCCAGGCCGGCGGCGGCACACCCTCGGTCAGAAACGGCACACGGCCGGCAGTGAACAACTCGAAGCTGTCGCCGTCGGGATCGGTGGCTTCAACCGCAAAGGTAATAATGTTGTCTTCAATTACCGACTGATCCTCAATCGGAGGCACCCGCGGGGGCCGATTGACATCCGCCACTGTAACGCTGACCCTCTTGGTAACCACCTTGCTGCCGTCAGTTACAAGAATGTCGAATAGGTGCAGACCTGACTGGGTGAAGCTGGGAGTAAAAATCAGATTTGCATCCGCCGCTGTGCCGGAAAGATCCAGGCGCGCGTTTTGCGGCAACCCTGTCGCAGAGAAGCTGAGTCTGTCGCCTCCCGGGTCTACTGCAGTCACAGTGATCTGGAGAGGTTCATTCTCCTTGACTGTCACCTCGTAAGGCCCGGTTCCGGCAAGCACACCGGTGAACGCAGGGGCGACATCTACATCGATCACCTCGAGGGTGAATTTCGCATAAGAACTCAAAGGCTGGGTATCGTTATCCGTGGCGGTCACCACCACATTATATGTACCTTGATGCAGATAGCCGGGAGTCAAGGTGATCGTGGCATAGGCCGGGTTAGTCCCGCTCTGAGAGACCTGCGGTGTGACCGGCAGGCCGGTGGCCGAGATTGTGAGTGCATCGTCGAGGTCCGGGTCCGAGGCAGTGACCTGGAAAGAAAGGCTCTGTCCCTCGGCAACCACCTGGTTGCCCACCGGGTCGATCTTAGGAGGCCGGTTCACGTTTCCGACAGAGACAATAACCACCAGGCTGTCAACACCGCCTGCCAGGCCGTCATCGGCAGTGAAAAGGATCTCGTAGTTTCCGCTCTGTTGCTGCCCTGGTGTCCACTCGAAAACGCCGGTTGCCGGGTTGAAAGAGGCGCCGGTGGGAAGGTCTCCCGAGCCGAGAGTGAAATCATCACCGTCCGGGTCAGTCGCGGTAACAGTGAAACTAAGCCTCTGGTTTTCCTGCACAGCCCGATTATCCAGGGCAGCCAGCACAGGCTCGCGGTTGACATCCACCACTGTCAGAGTAATCGTCTCTTCGTCAATATTGCCGGAGGCGTCGGTCACAGTAAAAGTCACCGTGTAATCGCCGGCCGCATCGTAGCCAGGCTCGTAAGTCAAAAGGCCCAGAGTGAAAAGCTGAGCGCCTGCGGGAAGTCCGGCGGCGCTAAAAGTAACCTGTTCGCCGCTTGCATCCTCGGCTTCGAGCACAACAGATAAAAGCTCGCCTTCGTTCACTATCAGATTGCCGATTGGCAGACCGTCGATAGAATGAAGATCCGGAAGCACGTCCGTCTCCGCGACTGTGATCACCACTTCCGCCTCATCCTGGAAGCTGCCGTCACTGACTCCGAAAGTAACAGTGTAGGTTCCTGACTGCAGTAGAGTGGGAGTCCAGGCGAAAAGACCGGTCTCAGAATCCAGACTTGAGCCTTCAGGTAAGCCAAGCGCCCAGTATGTCAGGTTCTCCAGGCTTGGATCGAGAAGCGGCAACTGGAGGCTGTATTCGGCTCCCTCATCGATCACTATCTCACCGAAATCGGCGAAGGCCACCGGGGCGGTTACATTGCGCCCGGTGACAGTGACAGTGATCTTCACCGAGAGCTCATCGCTCAAACCCCCGGGATCTCCAACCTTGAAAAGAACGATATTCGGACCGATATCCGTGGCGGCGGGTGTCCAGCTGAACACGTTGCCGCTCAAAGTCGCCCCGCGGGTGAGGATATTATCCGTTTCACTGGCAAGCACAACAGAGTAAGTAAGCGGCTGATCTCCATCCGGATCTGTGGCGCTCAGGGTGAGTACCAACGCTGTGCCGGTTTCAATCGTCGTATCATTAACGGCTGCGAAGTCAGGCGCCCGGTTAACCGCTGTAACCGTGATCGCGACAGATTTGGAGTCGGTTAGACCATCCGGGTCCTCGGCGGTGAAAGTAACCGTATGCTGGCCCGCCTTTGCGGAGAGCCAGTTGAACACAGGATAGACGAAAGTGGCTCCGGCGGGAAGACCGGCAGCGGTTACAGTAACCCGCTGTCCGTCCGGATCTTCGGCCTTGATGCTGAAGCTCAGAGGCTCGCCCTGGTTCAATTCGTATGATTCCTGGGCGACAGTCAGCACAGGAGGCTGGTTGACGTTTTCGACAATGAGGGTTACGGTCAGGTAGCCCTTTGTACCCTCGAGGTCCGTGGCTGTGATAACGAACTCGTAGGTTCCGGCATCCTCAAAGCCCGGTGTCCAGGTGAAAGTACGGGAAAGTGGATCGAACTGCGCATCTCCGGGAAGATTGGGGGCAGAAAGCTCATATTGATCGCCCGGGTCGCGATCAACCGGAGCATCGAAAACATGGGTGAAAAGCGAGCCCTCGGTTAAATTCAGGGTGACTGCTGACACACTCCAACTCGGAGCTACATTACCCTCTGGAGCCGTTATATCCAGTCGAAGGGTAGTGAGCGATACCCCGGAATTAGTTTTGGTGAGTTCGAGCGTTGTGGCGCCGGATTCTACTCCGGGTTTGACCTTGATAATCAGCTTGATAATATCACCCGTACCGGCCACTATGTGATAATAAGGGTCCGTTTGAGCGGTGGAATAAAGGGTAAAGCGAGCCACTCCTTCGGTTCCTGCCGGCTTGGAGCCCATAACGGCAATGCTATCCATCCGCTCACCGACACGTACAAAATGGGTACCTTCGCTAAGAAGAGACGGACTAGCGGTTCCAATCTCAAGAAGCGTTGTGTCATAGTGCACCTCAACTACGGCTGCGGAGAAAGCGGTGTCGTTGGCGACAGCGATAAATATTTCGTTGTCAACCCCAATATTGAGGGTACCGCTCAAGAACCAGGTATGGTCCTGCTCTAAAGCCCGGGCGGTGGAGATCAGTGCGAGAGTAAAGAATGTAGAGAGGAATAAAGTACGGACAGATTTCCAAGAAGACATACCACCCCCTTAAATTAGTAAAAACCAATATTTTGTGATCAATTTTTGTGCCATAATTTCGCTCTGGTGTATTATCTGGTAAGACTTTTAATTTCAATCAGTTACGAAATGCACCGTTTGCTGAAAGTCTCTACTTTTGTTACTCATCAAGTAACATTACCGCTGGGAAGGATTCACTCTGAGCTGAACCGGGGGTCTCCAACCTTGATAAACCGATTCGATCAACTCAAGCCGAACTCGGTTGCAGGGCAAGCCGCTTGGGCAATGAACCTACTTCCTGATTAAATTAAGATTCTTCAATAAAAGCCGGAAATCACGTGCCAAAGACTGCACAAAATCCGGCCATTCAATCTGAAACCTTTTTGTGATATTATTGTAATTTTTATGACTTTTCGGATGGTGAAAATAACCTGACAATATTAGTGGAATAAATTCAGAGCATATTAAATGCCATATTTCGTGGGCTGTATAACTGCCATAAAATCAAGCCGTTGTGCTCGCTATTGATTTTCAGGAGGCCAAACCGATGTTCGATTATGCACGAAAATGTGCGGTTATGCACGCAAATGTTCGAAATAAAATACTGGAAGGCGGCTCCCAGCTTTCACTCACCACGAGATGAAGAATTCCTGGCGAGAGTTAAAAAAGCGGCTGGATCAAACGGCCCGGCCTGCAGTATTCAATCAATCAAAAGTGAATTCAAAGCCCAGATTTTTATAATTAACCGCTCAACTGCCTCAATATCTCAAGAAGATCGAATATGTCGGTCTTACCGTCATCGTTAACATCCGAGAATACACTTTTGGGGGTATTGCCGCCGAGCACATTGAGGAGATCGAGCAGGTCGAAAATATCCTCTTTCCCGTCCCCGCTGACATCCGCAGACGGGCCGGTAAACTCGCGGGCGGTCATTGTCAGTGAAGCCAGCTCGGTTTCATCACTCAATTTTACCTGCAGGGTTGTGGTCTTTCCGCTCTGCACAGGGGTTTTTATATTGAAATCCAAGTTTGCAATGGTGCCCGAACCGGCCTCGATTCTTGGAAATGCCGGGTCTTGCTCGGAGGTAGAAACTGTCAACCGGACATAATTGGAGCCTGCCTCGTGAGAAGGAGTAAAATTCATAGCGGCCGCCCGTTTGACCAGAAGAACGTTATCAGCGAGCGGCTCTTTTATTTCCAGAAGAGTGCTGTCAAAGAAAACATCCAACACGATGTTGCCGAACCAGAGGTCATTCTTGACCAGGACATAGATTTCCGTTTCCTGGGAACCAGCGACCAGCACTCCGCTCAGACTCCAGTTGAAATCCTCCGGGTTTCCCGGTGCGGGCAGGCCCTGGACTTCGATCTCCTGGGTTGCCAGCACGGTGGCGGAGTTTATGGTTGTAAGCTGGAGGGTGGTGGTGCCAGAGGCTACTCCGGATTTAACCCTGAAAACCAGCTTGATAATATCCCCCGTTCCGGCCACTACGTGATAATAAGGCTCTGTTTTGGCTGTGGAATAAAGGGTCAAGCGAACCACCCCTGTGGTTCCCAACGGCTTGGAGCCCATAACGGCAATGCTATCCATCCGCTCGCCGACACGTTCAAAATCTGTACCTTCGCTAAGAAACGGACTGGAAGTTCCAATCATAAGAACCGTTGTATCGTAGTGCACCTCAATTACGGCTACGGAGATTGAAGTGTCGTTCTGCACCGCGAGATAGATTTCATTTTCGCCCGATTCAGAGGTTGGCGTTCCTATCAAAGACCAGGCATGGTCTATTTCAGAAGCATCAATTGCGGCCGCAGTTGTAACGAATAAAAGCCCTAACAAAGCACTTAAAATTTTAGCAGAAGACATCTTACCCCCTTGTATCCAGGAATTTGAAATTTTTTGTATTCAACAGGCTAAAGTATCCAATGCAAGTAAACTGAATATTTTTTAACCTGATTCACGCTGTCAAGTTTGTTGCGAGTCTTTTCACTATTTGTCCCTCAATGGCATCCACACGATCCAACAAGAAAAGATTTTAAGCATAATGGATGCCATAAATCAATTTGCTGCTTAACTTCCTTGAAAACAACAAGTTAGATTACCTGAGTCTCGACACATAATTGGGCTTGCGAGGTATATTGCACGATAATTTGCAAAAAGGGAGCGAACGGGGATTCCCATCAATCCTCCCATGTTCTGTATCTGCCTGAATCGTGAAAAAAGATCGGCTCATTCAGAACTTTTCCAGGAATTGTATGTCCAGGTCTCCGGAAATGAACCGAGGATCGTTGACGATTTCCTTGTGGAAATCAATTGTTGTTGGAACACCGAGGACGATGAATTCTTCCAGGGAGCGTTTGAGGCGGGCAATCGCCTCGGTTCTGTCCCGGCCATGTACAATCAGCTTGGCCAGGAGAGAATCGTAATAGGGCGGGATTTTATATGACTGGTAAATATGAGTATCCACGCGTATTCCCGGCCCTCCCGGTGGATGGAAGGTGGTAATCTCGCCGGGACAGGGTATGAAATCCCGTTTGGGGTCCTCGGCGTTGATCCGGCATTCTATCGCGTGGCCCTTGAAGGTGATATCACTTTTTTTGAAAGAGATTGGGCTGCCACCGGCAACGGCAATCTGTTCTTTTACCAGATCCACCCCGGTAACCATCTCGGTTACCGGATGCTCGACCTGGATACGAGTGTTCATCTCCATGAAATAGAAATTGAACTCCTTATCAAGGAGGAATTCCACCGTGCCGGCTCCCACGTAACCGATAGAGCTTGCCGCTTTCACAGCGCACTCTCCCATCTTGCGGCGGAGTTGCTCAGTCATCACCGGGCAGGGAGATTCCTCGACAAGTTTCTGGTGCCTGCGCTGGATCGAACAGTCCCGTTCCCCCAGGTGGATCAGCTTGTCGAACTGGTCTCCGATCAACTGAATTTCGACATGCCGGGGTTTTACGAGGTACTTTTCCAGATAGAGCAAGGGGTTGCCGAAAGCGCTGCCGGCCTCGGCCCGGGCAATCGAGAAGGCGCCTTTTAACTCTTTCTCATCGCGAACGACCCGCATGCCCTTGCCGCCTCCGCCGGCGGTAGCTTTGAGGATAACCGGGTAGCCAATCTCGCTGGCAGCCTCAAGCGCGTCTTTCTCTTCCTGGAGCGTGTCATTGCTGCCCGGGATCACAGGAATCCCGTTTTCGATCATCAGATTGCGGGCGGTAACCTTGTCGCCCATCATCCGGATATTATCCGCAGTTGGGCCAATGAAGACGAACTGGCTCTGCGAGCAGATTTCCGAGAATTCGGCGTTTTCGGCCAAAAAACCGTAGCCGGGGTGAATCGCATCCGCATTGGTGATTTCGGCTGCGGAAAGAATGCGCTGGATGTTGAGGTAGCTGTCCGAGGCCGGCCCGCGGCCGATGCATACTTCCTCGTCTGCGAAACGCACGTGAAGGCAGTCGCGGTCAGCCTCGCTGTAAACCGCAACTGTATCGATAGATAGTTCTTTGCAGGCCCGGATTATCCGCAGAGCGATCTCGCCCCGGTTGGCGATGAGCACTTTTTTGAACCCTGCCACTTATCATTCCTCCGGCTCGATGAGAAACAGGCGGTGTCCGAACTCGACGGGTTGAGCGTTTTCCACACAGATCTCTCTGATAATTCCGGGCACCTCGCATTCGAGTTCGTTCATCAGCTTCATCGCCTCAAGGATGCACAGGGTCTGGCCGAGTTTGATATGATCGCCGACCTCCACAAACGGAGTCGCCTCCGGGCTCGGCGCGCGGTAGAAAGTACCGACCATCGGCGCAGCAATTTCAACGAGATTTGTTTTTTCCTTTTTTTCTTTTACAAAAGGGGATCTGTCAAAGGCCTCCGGAGAAGCGGGAACTTGCTCCAGGGCTTGCGGCAGGGCAGCTAGAGGGGCTGCTACTTGCGGGTTCCCCGCAAGGAAGGCTACACCAGGCGGATTCTTGACTATCTTTACTCTCGAACCACCGTCCTCAATTTCCAGTTCGTTGATTTCGCTCTGTTCAACTATCTTTATTAATTTTTTCAGGTGTCTGACATCCATGAAAGCCTCGTTGGTTTGAGGATTCACCAGTAGGAATTTCGGTGTGGCGGCGGATTTTTTCTCCTGCAACACTACTGCACACCGCCTGAACAGGCAGATTTTTTTTCTACAGGTCTAAATTCAGGGAACTCTTTCCAGGTATTCGTTCGTGCGCCGGTCGACCTTGATCACATCGCCCACGTTCAGGAAAAGCGGCACATTCACTGTTGCTCCGGACTCGAGCTTCGCCGGCTTGGTTCCGCCGCTCGCTGTATCGCCGCGCAAGCCCGGATCGGTCTCCATGATTTTCAGTTCGATAAAGAAGGGCAGTTCGACCACCAAAAGCGAATCACCTTGAAAAAGCCCGTGCACCTCCAGGTTCTCCTTGAGATATTCAACCTGGTCGCCGATTACCTGTTCGCTGACAGGGAACTGCTCGAAAGTTTTCGAGTCCATAAAATAGTAATGGCTGCCGTCGTTATAAAGATACTGCATGGCCCTGCTTTCCAGACGCACCTCGGTAACCTTTTCTCCTGCACGGAAAGTCTTGTCCAGAACCGCACCGCTGAGCACGTTTTTCAGCTTCGTCCTGACAAACGCTCCTCCCTTTCCCGGTTTCACGTGCAGGAACTCGACAATTGAAAACAATGTACCCTCGATATCGAGCACCATTCCGTTTCGGAAATCCGCAGTGGCAGCCAAGCAATTCCTCCTGAATCCTTCCGTTATTCTTTTGTTACGGATTAATTCGAACTATTTAACCCGGATTATTCATAAATTCTTCGGCCGATTTTCTAAATTATTGATTACTAATGAAAAACAGAATAAATATAGTTAGATAAATTATTATTCTTCTTTTGGTGGCAAAAGAAGCAAAACCATTTCTTTTGTAACCAAAAGAAACAAAAGTTAATTCTGAATCTTTCTCTTTTACTTCGCTTCTCTGGAGGTCGCCTCGTGCTCAGGGCACACCCTGAGCACGAAAGGCATGCCGGATGTTGGAATATCTATCAGGGCATGGATGGAAATTATTTATCATCTACACGCTACCCATTTTATG
>CAZJQI010000015.1:0-75861 GCA_964548275.1 uncultured Gemmatimonadales bacterium | reverse complement strand
TGGAGCGGGAAACGGGACTCGAACCCGCGACCCTCAGCTTGGAAGGCTGATGCTCTACCAACTGAGCTATTCCCGCCTGAAAAAAAAATTAATGGTGGAGGGGGTAGGATTTGAACCTACGAAGGCTGAGCCGACAGATTTACAGTCTGTTCCCTTTGACCGCTCGGGAACCCCTCCACGTGACTGGAGCTGGCGAGGGGACTCGAACCCGTAACCTGCTGATTACAAATCAGCTGCTCTACCAATTGAGCTACGCCAGCATAAAAAAGCCCTGAAGGTTTAAAATATTAAAAATATATAGACAAATTACTTTTTGTCAATGTTTTTTGCAAATTTTTTTTATTGCCAGAAGACTAAAGTTTTCTCTTCCACCTTGTGCCCTGGGGGGAATCTTCAAGTATGACTCCTTTAGAGGCCAGCTCATTACGAATTTCATCTGCGCGGGCATAATTTTTTTCATGTCTGGCTCGGCTACGCTCCTCAATCAGGGACTCGACGAATCTCCTGAATTCCTCATCCTCATCTTCGGGCTCGGGATTCAGGACATCGAGCACGGAGTCGCAAAGAGCTAATTCTTCAATGGCTCGACAGTGGGCCCCGGCGCTTAATGTATCCTGGTCGATAAGCCGGTTAACTTCACGTACGTAATCGAACAGAGCGGCCAGAGCGTTATTTATCGCCAGGTCGTCGGCCAGAGCGGCTTTGAAAGGTTCAGCACACCCCAGCCGGGGAGCTTCCCCCGGGCCCTGAGCGGGCACATAGTTTTCCAGCCGGTTCCTGAAATCTCTCAGCCGGTTAACAGCCGAGGCGGCCGCACCAAGAGCGTCGAAAGTGAAATTAAGCTGACTCCGGTAATGGGTGCCAAGCAGCAGGTATCTCACAGCCGAGGGCTTGAATCCTTTCTCTTTAAGGTCGCGAAAAGTGTAATAATTTCCCAGGGACTTGCTCATCTTTTGTCCATCCACCAGAAGGTGCTCGGCGTGCACCCAGTAGCGCACGAACTGCTTACCTGTTGCCCCCTCGCTCTGGGCGATTTCGTTTTCATGGTGCGGAAAGCAAAGATCCACCCCGCCGAGGTGGATGTCCAGGGTTTCCCCGAGGTATTTCATGCTCATCGCCGAGCACTCGATATGCCAGCCCGGCCTTCCCTTTCCCCAAGGGCTGTCCCAGAAAACCTGCTCTTCTTTCCCACTTTTCCAGAGGGCGAAATCCCGAACGCTTTCCTTGTCGTAGTTGTCGTGATCTACCCGCGCCCCCTCCTGGATGCCCTCGAAATCTACGCGGCTCAGTTTGCCGTAATCGGGAAATGCGGATATCCGGTAGTAAACCGAGTCATCGCTCTGGTATGCCAGGCCGCGCTTCTGAAGGCGGCTTACGAGATCGATAATATCGCCGATGTGCTCGGTAGCACGAGGATAGTGCTCGGCTTTCTGGATACGCAAATCTTTCAGATCATCGAAAAAAGCCTTGACATAGAAATCTGTGAATTCGGACAGTTTTATCCCTTCCCGATCAGCACCGGCGATAGTCTTATCGTCCACATCGGTGATGTTCATCACCTCTTTGAGTTTAAAACCGTGAAGTAAAAGACCACGGCGCAGCAGGTCCGAGAAAACGAAAGTGCGGTAATTTCCGATATGTGCGTAATCGTAAACCGTGGGCCCGCAGCAGTACATTCTGACAAGAGGCGACTTCAAGGGTTCGAGCTTTTCTTTTTTTCGTGTAAGCGTGTTGTAGATGAAAAAATTTTCCATTAAAAACTTCCTTTCGAAACCTGCCGGCTTCCCGGTTTGACCAGCGGTATACCCTGTTTGCAGAGCGGGCAAGTAGCCGGGTCGTAGGCTAGAGCTTCCACTTTTACCAGGCTGATCAAACCGGCCAGTTCCGGAATCTCCCTCATAGAGCGGTCAACCAGGCAGCAGATCGCCATGATGTTGGCTCCAGCCTCTCTGGCGACAGCGGCGGTTTCAAGAAGCGAGCCGCCTGTGGTGACTACATCCTCGACCACCACCACCCGTTCGCCTGGTTCCAGGCTGAACCTGCGCAGCCGCATCCGGCCGTCCTGTCGCTCGGCGAAAACCGCCCGGCAGCCCAGGGCGCGACCCAGCTCGTGGCCAATAATCAGGCCGCCCAGTGCAGGGGAAAGCACAGCATCTATACTTTTACTGTCAAGATATCCGGAAACCTTTTCAGCGAGACTTTTCCCGAGTTTTTCCGCCGGTTCAGGGTGCTGCAGGATTCTTGCACATTGAAAATAGTGCGGGCTGTGAAGTCCGCTGGTCAGCAGGAAATGGCCTTCGAGAAAGGCATCGTACTTTTTGAACAGCTTCAGTAGCTGGTTCGAATCCATCTTTAATTGCACTCCTGGATTGAAACTTTAGCGTTGTTGGGCCAGGCCCACGAGATCGGAGATACTTGCGATTCCCTCGGTTTCGCAGTATTCGGCCAGTTGCCGGGCGACATTGCCCGGAGCCTGGGGGTGGACGAAACTGGCTGTGCCAACCTGCACCAGGCTCGCCCCTGCCAGGATATATTCCAGAGCATCAGTTCCACAGCTTATCCCACCGATTCCGATTATCGGTACCCGGGCACCCATTCGCTGCATGTGCTGGTACACTTTATACACGCAGGCTACGCCCACCGGGCGGATCGCCGGGCCGCTGAGGCCCCCGAATCCCATACCGAGAACCGGTCTTTGCTTTGCCACATCGATTTTCATGCCCGGCAGGGTATTGATCAGGCTCAGGGCGTCTGCCCCGGTATCAATTGCCACTTCCGCCAGGGAGGCGATGTCTGTCACATTGGGCGTGAGTTTGGCGATAACCGGAAGGCTTACTTTTTTCCTAACGCCTGAGATTACCCTGCGTACATTTTCTCTGTCTGCGCCGAAATGGATATAGCCTGCGTGCACATTCGGGCAGCCCAGATTGATTTCAAGCGCGTCGACCTCTGGCCTTGAACCCACCGCGGCTGCGACTTCCACAAACTCATCTACCGAGAAACCAGCGATATTGACTATCACCCTGGCCGGGCCGGCATGTTCCGCGATCCAGGAAAGTTTTTCGGCCAGAAAACATTCCAGGCCCACGTTAGCCAGACCGATCGAATTGAGCATTCCTGCATCGGTTTCTACGATCCGCGGCGGGGGGTTGCCCTCGCGCCTGGCAGCGGTAATGGTCTTGGTAACCAGTCCGCCGAGACTGCTGAATGGCATGATATCGTAGTATTCATCCCCGTAGCCGAACGTGCCGCTTGCCACCAGAACCGGGTTCTGGAAGCTCAGTCCCATGCACCTGACTGTCTGATTCAATCCCATTTGACCTCGAATCCGTTGAATACAGGCCCTTCAGTACAGCAACAGACATAACGGGTGGCATCCTCCTCCCCTTTGACCGGGATCACGCAGCCCTGGCAGATTCCTCTGCCGCAGGCCATGTTTTCTTCACACGCGGTCTCAAACAGCGCAACTTTTTCCGGGGTGAGCATCCCGGCCACAACGGCCATCATTGCCCTGGGCCCGCATGTGTAAACCGCTGGAGGAGTTTTACAGGTATCGAGAATGCGGTTCAACTCCTCGGTCACCAGGCCTTTAACACCAATCTTTCCATCCTCGGTCGTTATGTGACAGCGCACCCGGGCCGGGACCACTTTCGCCAGATCCACCACCCGCGAACCGTAGGCTTCCCCGTAAATCAGGTCGATCTGGGGCGGGTTGGCCAGGCGGGATAGGCTTTCAGCCAGAAGGGCGATCGGCGGAATCCCGATGCCGCCGCTGGCGAGAATCACTCTTTCAGCACCAGGGTGCTGGTTGAATGTATTGCCAAGAGGTCCGAAAACGCCAATTCTGTCACCGGGAGCGAGACTGGCCATCCAACGGGTGGCCCGGCCGAAGGTGCGGAAGAGGATCTCAATAGTGTCATTGGCGGGGACTCTAAAGTAGCTGAACGGCCGGGGGAGATATACATTCGAGCTGCCCGGACAGGGTGAAATCATGCAGAACTGGCCCGGCCCTGGTGCGGCTGCGCTTTTCGGCTCTTTGAAAGCGATAACGAACGTGCGCTCTGCCACTGAACTGATCCGGGTTACTCTGACCCACTCGAAAACCGGTTTCAAGCCCCACCCCCCGAGGTTCCGAACCTGTTCCGCCAGAGCCTTCTTCGCATCTGAAGCCAGGTTTCCTGTCCCGGCGCACCGGCTTTTGCAGCTCCTCCTATAGCAGCATCTTCCTTGCGCCTGATTTTGGGGGGCGTGTAAGCAGCGAGTTCATCCAGGTAAAAACCCGGCGGGCGTTCGGGAACCGGAAAGCCGAGCAACCTTCTTGCCCTGTCCGCGTAGCGGGTATCGGGAAAATTATCTACGACCAACTCCAGGGATTGCCTGTACCTGGTGCTGTCCCCGAACTGGGCGCTTGTTGTGGCGATGTTCAGCGCGGCCTTGGGAACCCAGATCGTATTGGCGTACTGCAGAATCACGCGCTCGTATCCAGCACGAGCAAGCTCTATCTCGCCGATATTTTCATGATGCTCGGCGAGCAGAAACTCCAGGCGGGCCAGAGCGTTGTGGCTGGTGGTGGAATCGCTGGCTTCGATCTGTTCATAGATACTGTAAAGGTTCTGGACATCTTCAACAAATTGATCGGCGGGTTCAAGTAATAGAGAATATGGATCCTCTCTCCGCATGTTGCGGAAAGCCATTTCGGCGAGTCTATAAGACAGGAGTCTCTGGCTCAGGCCCTCCAGCGGTTCGAGCCGTTTACTGTTCAGCCCGAAAACCACTAGTGCACTACTGTCGGCCTCTATCGAATCAAGCCCTGCTGTCTCACTGTAGTCCTTGTAAATCAGTCCCAGTTCGTACCAGGCGGCGGCAGAATATTCGGTTCGCGGATTGTCAAGTACGATCTTTTTGAGGTCTTTCATCGCCTCTGCTGCCTGATTGAGGAAAGTGTACTCGACATCCCTGCCGAGGCTGGCTTCTGCGCGTTCATCGTCAAACTTGGCCCTGCTCAAGGCTTCCTCGTAGAGTTGCAGTGCTTCCTCGTGCTTGTCCAGCCGGGATTTGCAGCGGGCCATACCAATTATGCCTTCGCGCTTCAGGTCATTGTTCTTTCCTTTCTTATAAAGCTCTTCATAGAACGGCAGGGCTTTTTCGAAATCTTCCACTTCGAAATGAATCCGGGCCAGATAAGAGAGCACCTCACCTTTTAGCTTAAATTTGGGGTAGTTGTCCCTAACGCCGGATAAAACTTCCAAGGCGAGTTGGTAATTTTCCAGTTCGAAATAGGTGCGGCCCAGATGGAACTGAGCCAGGGATCTGTACTTGCTCTTGGGATACTCATCCAGGAGGCGTTCGATAGCCAGCTCGGCCAGAGACGGGTCGTCCTGTTCGAGATTGATCAGAATCAAATAGTACTGAGCGTCATCGCGAAACTTGCTTTTTTTCTGTGTATCGAGAAGTTTTTGAAGGCTGGATTCGGCCTGTATGAAGCGGCGGAGTTCGAAAAAGGCCTTGCCCATCAGCATCAGCGCGTCATCGGAGCGGCGGCCCTCGGGAGCCTGGGCCAGAAAGGCGAGGCATTTCCTGGCCGCCTCCTCGAAAAACTGTGCTCCGGGCACCATCACACCTCGAACTTCACTGCGGGAAAGACTCGGATTGCGCCTTCTTCGCTGGCGCTCCTGATCCTCTTTAGTGCGCATTCCTTGCTTATAGGACTCCTTGGCCCAGTGAAAGGAATTATAGGTCCGGTAGGTGGTGCAACAAAGTACCGCCGCCAGAGCAAGGACTATAAACGGGTAAAGCTTTCTACCCGGTACCTGAAAGCAGCACGTATTTTTCCCGGTTTTAGCTGTTTTGCTTGACATTTAAAACTCCTGCAAGTATCTCAGGCACCGCTGGCGAGTTTCTTATGATAATGATCAATATATTTCAGGATACCGTTGGCGATTGCCTCAGCCAGCCTGGTGCGGAATCTCGCGCTGTTCAACTGCTTTTCATCTGAAGTATTTGAAATATATGCAGTTTCAATTAATGCCGCTGGCATATAGGTTCCTCTGAGTACGGCAAAATTTGCCTGACGTAAGCCCCGGCCTTTCAGGCCCTTGATCCTGGCCAGCTCGAGCTGGATGAATCCGCTCAGGTCCTTGCTTTCCCGCAGATATTCATTCTGGGCCATATCCTGAAGAATCAGGTTGACCTCATCAAGCTTTTCCTTATCAGTTTCTTTAATCTCGTATTGAAGCGCGGCGTTTTCCAGCATCGCGGTTGCCCGTTCTTCATCGGTCTTGGCCGCGTCGAGAAAATAAGTACTCGAACCGTTAAGAGTTGAACTTTTCGCAGAATTTACATGGATGCTGACAAAAAGACCGGCACCGTTTTCATTTGCAATCTGTCCTCTTTTTGCAAGGGGGACAAAGTTATCCTTGCTGCGGGTCAGGATTACCTTGAGTTTGCTTTCCTGTTTCAGCTTTCTTTCAATCTTTTTCGAGATATCAAGGACAATATCCTTCTCGTTTAGCTTATACCTTCGGTGCAGGGTTCCGGGGTCTCTTCCGCCGTGGCCTGGATCGATTACAATCGTGTTAATCCGGTAACTCATCCCGTCTTTCGAGGTGCTGCTGGGCACGGTTCTGGTCTGAACCCCTTTTTGTTCACGCCTGGCAGAGGGTTCGGATTGGGTTATCCCTGTGCGGTCTACCAGGCGGTCATCCAGCTTGTTATAGACAAAGCGTTTCGGGAGCAAGGCCGGCAGGTACTCGACTGCAAACTGGGCCGGGATGAGAAATCTGGGGCCATCGAGAATGCAAGGCGCGACCAATTGATAGGGTTTGCCATCAACAGTGAAAAAAGCGATCAGGTCCTCGAAAACAAAAGATCGCCCCTCCATGCGCCAGGCCAGCCGTTCGCCGGGGCTTTCCCACTCCAGTCGTCCACCCAGCAGATCTGCTATTTCCTTGAGGTCCAGGTAATTGGATTTTTCCCCGGCATGGAGCGACAGCTCCTTGATCTCTTTTCTCGGCCTGTCCAAGATACTAAACCCGCCAGCACCAAGCAAGTCCGGTATTACCAGGCAAAGGGTTAATGCAGGCAATATTTTCCAAAATCGTTTCATCTCAAAGACAGTTGAAATTCTTGCAACCAGCTCAAAAGCTGCTGGTGCGCCGTAAGGCTCTTTCCGCCTCGCGATCGGCCTGTTTCCGTTTGAGATCTTCCCGTTTATCAAAAACCTTCTTGCCCCGTGCAAGAGCGATTTTTACTTTGGCCCATCCATGGCGAAAATAGATACTCAGGGGCACCAAGGTCAGGCCCTTTTCGAGCACCTTTCCCTGAAGGCGGCTGATTTCCTTCTTACTCATCAGGAGCTTTCTGTCCCGAAGCGGATCGTGATTGTACCGGTTGCCGGCTGAATATCCGCTGATATGGCAACCGACCAGGAAAATTTCGTCGTCCCTGATCTCCGCGTAGCTCTCCGGCAGGCTCGCCCGGCCCTCACGCAGCGATTTCACCTCTGTGCCGGTAAGCACGATTCCTGCCTCGTACTCCTCCAATATATAATACAGGTGGCCTGCCTTCCTGTTCCGGCAAACTAATTTTACGCCGGTATTTTGCAAGTCGCTTTTACCCATAGTTAATCGCCTTCAAACGCCTGAATAATGGCTGTTCAGTTTTCCCTGAAAACGGGATTTTTCAAGAGCTGGTGAAACTGATTCCAGAAAGTTTATTTTAAAGTATTTTATGATAGATTTTTCTGCCTTGAAAATCAAGGAAAAACCTTGACAATAAACGTTGTTATATCTATTTATTATTTCGCTTGAAACGAGAGCGATACTGAGCAAGAAGGTCGCCTATACTGGCGTCAGGGTTAGGATTAAATCTGTTTTATCTGAATACTATTTCAGTGCCGAAGTGGTGAAATTGGTATACACGCTGGTTTCAGGGACCAGTGGGAGAAATCCCGTGGGGGTTCGAGTCCCCCCTTCGGCACCAAATAAATATAACAGCCTAATCCTCAATGGGTTAGGCTGTTTACCTTCTGCACCGGGTTCCTTTAGGGTTCCGTAATCTTCGGCATCATTCTATCGTTCTAACCAAAAGTTCAAGTCTCCTCGGGCCCGCCATAAATAGTGGAGAGATTGCCTTGAAAAAAGCGAAGGTTTATTTTTGGAATGAACTAGTATTTCCACACTTGAATCTCGGCGCCGAAAGTGTAATTTAATTTGAGACCCTGAACTACCACTCCTGCTGACGATATTCAGATTAATCACAATGAGTAATCAAAGAATACCGCTAGAAAAGAAACAAGGTTCGCGAAAAGATGCTTTTCGCAAAACTATCCGGTCTCATCTATATCATAGTAAAACACCTTTAGGAAAGACAATTGACGTTTTTATTATTTTTCTCAACCTGCTAATCTGCTTTGTTTTTGTGTTAGAAACTTATCAAGTATCCCAGCAAACAAGAAACCTCCTTTGGGACATCGAACTTATAACAGTTTTTTTCTTTATAGTTGAGTATGTTATTCGATTATATGTCGCTCCTGATCGGTTAAGGCACATTTTCCGTATTTACAGTGTTATTGACCTCGTTGCCATTTTACCTACCTTGTCCCTCCTCATAATGCCATTTTTTGGCTTAAAGCTTGATATCCGCATTCTTAGAATCTTAAGAGTTGTGAGAGTTGTTAGGATATTCAGATTCCTCAGGTTTACTTCGAACGAGCATTTTTTCTTTGGCAGCATATCACGGCACATGCTGGAAGTTGTAAGACTAATACTTACAATTTTAATTATTTTCTTTATTTTTTCTGGAGTATTTTTATATGTCGAAAGTTCAATTAATCCTAACATCAGCACTTTTGGAGACTCCTTTTATTTTACCGTTGTTGCCTTGACTACTGTAGGCTTTGGGGACATAACACCTGTCTCAGATACTGGTAGAGCAGCTATTGTTATAATGATACTTTCAGGAATCATTCTAATACCATACCATGCAAGCCAGATAGTAAAGGAATGGTTTTATATTTCTTTAAAAAAAGAGATTATTTGTCCACAATGCGGATTACGCTTCCATGAAAGGGATGCATCTCACTGCAAGTCTTGCGGACATGTGATATTTCAAGAATATGATGGTGATATGTGAGTTCAGTTGACCTGCCCCCCGAAAATGAGTCCAGCTATTATCGAGCGAACTCAGGAATAGTATCTAATGATAAAATACCATCTATCTGCTCAAGCATTTCCTGCACGAAATTTTCTACAGATTTTTAAAATAGTATTGTCGGGCCCGGTAAATAAAGAAAGGTCATGTCTTCTTTAAGTGAGGAAGATACGCCCTTTTTTCATTTCGTACTCTACTATAAAATGGACTCATGTAAAAAATCTATTGAAGTCCAAAAAATTGGAATTCTCGTTTTGATTTCTCAGGAAGTGTTAGTTAGTTTGTACCAGAGGGTTATATATCAATCTCAGTTCCAGTCTGTCCAAAAGGGTCTTACGAGGTACACTCAAATATGCAAATATGATATATTTAATAAAAATAATACCGGATTCCTGTTTGATAATACAAACCCAAGGAGCAATGCCATGCTGCCGCGAATTATTATAATGATTGCCTGCTTAGCCTGCCTGAACGTTAATTCCATTTTTTCTCTAACCACAGGCGAACAAATAGACCGCGGCCTGGTCGCCCTGGCCAAGGATCGCGGCGAAATATTTGTTAGCTGGAGACTGTTGAAGTCCGATCCGGAAAACATCAGTTTTAATGTTTACCGGCGCGAGGTCCTTAGCGGAGCATTAACGAGGGTGAATGAAAAACCCATCTCAAAATCCACCAACTTTCTGGATAACACTGCGGCTCCAGGGGCGCCCTACTGTTACCACGTGCGCCCGGTCATAAACGGCAAGGAAGGCAAAGTGTCAAAGGTGTTTTTCGTACGCGCCTTTCCTTTCTCTATACCGTATATTCAAATTCTCCTGCAGGGAGACTATACAGCCCGGAATGTGGCCATAGCCGATCTGGATTCTGACGGTGCCTACGATTATATCATCAAGCAGCCAGACTTTAACACCGATCCCTGGCGCGAGCCGGGCTACTGGAGGCGGAGCAGGGAAACTTACAAAATCGAGGCTTATACATCCCAGGGCCGTTTTCTCTGGCGATATGATATGGGCTGGGCTATTGAAGCTGGAACCTGGTATTCTCCCTATATAGTATATGATCTGGACTGCGACGGGCGAGCTGAGCTTTACGCAAAAGCAGGAGAGGGTGACACGAGGGAAATAGATGGGCATGTCCTGACAGGCCCGGAATACCTGGTTAAGATAGACGGTTTGACAGGGGAACTGGTCAGGAAGATACCCTGGCTCAGCAGGGATGGTTTCGATACTGTGAGTCATGTAACCCGCAACTTTCTGGCTCTGGCCTACCTGGATGGAAAACAGCCTTCTCTTATAATGCAGAGAGGGACTTATGGCATAATTAAAACCAGGGCTTTTGACGCTGATCTAAAAGAGATATGGTACTGGGAAGCCTCTGGAGCTGATGAAAAATATCAGGGGCAGGGACAACACGGTCTTATTTCGGCCGATATTGATCAAGACAGGCGGGATGAACTGGTTATCGGCTCGGCAGTACTCGACGATAACGGGAAAGCCCTGTGGACTACCGGTCTCGGCCATCCAGATGTCGGGTATGTTGCTGATATCGATCCTGAGAGGCCCGGATTGGAAATATTCTACGGGATTGAACCAGCTCGAGAAGAGAACGGTGTGTGTCTGGTAGAAGCCAGAACAGGAAAGATTATCTGGGGCTACAAAGGCCGGACAAAACATGTTCACAGCCAGGGAATGGTGGGCGATATCGACGCCTCTCAGCCCGGCATGGAATGCTATGCCGGAGAAAGTGACCGCAGCCAGTTCTGGCTCTACTCTGCCCAGGGGAAACTATTATCCGATAAAAGTATCGGCACTCTTGCGCCGAGAGCTGTCTGGTGGGATGCAGACTTGCAAAAAGAAATAGAATGTAATGGTAAGATATTTGATTATAACGGCGGGACAATTATGAAAATCGAGGGCAGGGTGATAGGAATAGCCGATTGTTTGGGAGATTGGAGAGAGGAAATAATCACCAGTCTTCCCGGCGAAATTCGGATTTATTCGACTACAATTCCGACTGACAGGCGCCGAATTTGTCTCATGCAGGACAGACAATACCGTCTGGGTGTAACAGCAGCCTCCATGGGTTATTTCTACCCGCCCCAGATCGGCGGAGTTCTGATGCCTTGAGATAATGTTACTTGTTCAACTGTGGCTCGCCTCAAGACATACTCAAAGTTGGCTGAAAGTATAAACTTGCCACGCTATCAGCAGTTTGCTATAATTTTATTGAAGTCAAGAAAATACCGTCTTGATCCTTCCTTTGAACTTTACGGCTTCTCCACATCCTTCCCGGGTGGCCGAAGATGGGTAAGTCAGTATCATCTATGGGCAATTTCTTTAGGGAATTAAATACCTCCTCCTTCGGTTCCGTTTTCCAGAAATCCCTTCTGTAAAGCCACGAATAAATTGGACACAAAAGTATTGAATAGTCAGCTATGGCCTGCCAATGAACTACCTCGCGGCAGAGCTGCGGGGTATCAGTGTGATCTGTGTGTGAATCCCTGAAATCCGTGATCCTGATTTCGGGTACTAAACCCCAACTGTATAATATAACACCCCCCTGTCTCCCCCCTTGATAGGGGGGAATTGGAATGAACCTCCTTGATAAGGGGGAATTTGGAATGTACCCCCTTGTTAGGGGGGAATGGTGGCTCTCAAGCACGATCTGAAATAAAATCACCAGGTTTAAATCCCCTTCTTTCCGAATTGTGAAGGATGAAAATAAATATTCTATGTGTCACACGGCAACTCATTGAAAACAAGGATAAAACCATCAAGCATTTTACCCCGGAGCAAGCTCCGGGGAATTCTTTTCGATTAAAGCAAAAATTTGCTGGAAACGGCAGACTTTTATGCTTAAAATGAACTGACAAGCTCACGCTTGTATCTGGTGTATCTTAAAAGTAACTTTTTTAAATTTTTTACGATAATATATATTGGAATCATCGGAAAGCACCGAGGTTGGTTTTCTGGAGGTCGGTATGCAGGCGCTGCGCTTTTACTTCAGCCTTTTTATTATCCTCCTGGTTTTCTTTGCATTTCCTATATCAGCGGTTTCAATCTTGCAGGTCCAGCCTGCGGTAGAGTCTAGCTTCCGGGGAGACATCAACGAGGACGGCCGGCTGGACATCTTCGACCTGCTGGAGATGCTGAAGATGCTGTCCAGCCCGGAAGGGCAACCGGAAAGGACCAGGCAGATTGCGGACGTGGACGAAAGTGGGTCTGTAGATATCTTCGACCTGCTGGGCCTGCTGAAAGTGCTCTCAGGTGCTGAGGAGCCCGGGATTATTTACTGGGAGCCGGTTATAGCCAGCCTCAGCCAAAGGTTAGTTGAACCGGGCGATACCTTGACTATTTACGTGGAAAGCTTCGATGAGGCCACAACAGCCGACAGCGTGAAGGCCTATATAGATGGCAGGGAAGTGAATCTTCTGGAGTTCAGCCTTGAAAGCATAATGATAATAATCCCTGAGTGGTTCAATAGTGGCGAGCTTGAACTCGTGGTGGGCACTGATACAACCAACAGTATATATATCGTCAAGATTGCAGGTATCCCGGGTATAACAATGGTCTCGCTCCCTGCTGACAGCTTCCGGATGGGAACTATAGTTATGAGTGATGATGATCTTGCTGATGAATGGCCTGCTCACACTGTGACCCTGGACGCATTCCAGATAAGCGCCACCGAGATAACCAATGCTCAGTATGCGGCCTACCTGAACGATGCCCTTGCCGCAGGAGAGATAACAGTGACCAAGGACAGCGTGATCGGTGTCTCTGGCGACTACAGCGGCCAGACGTATTTGGAATTTTCCAAAGGCTTTATTATAGATTCAACTCCAATCGATACAATCAACCGCTGTTATATAAAATACGACTACGCCGGTTTTAATGTTGAGCCAGGCAAGGAGAACTGGCCGGTTGTTTCTGTGACCTGGTATGGAGCTTATGCGTTTGCCAGGCATTATGGAATAAGTCTGCCCACAGAGGCCGAATGGGAGTATGCAGCCCGCGGTGGTCAGCAATTTGAATATGGTACCATTGATGGGACTATAGACAACACTAAAGCAAATTATAATTATAATAGGCATATCGGCTATCCGCGTAATGTGGGCATTTACCCGGCGAATCCGTTTGGTTTGAGAGAAATGACAGGTAATGTGAGTGAGTGGTGCAATGACTGGTATGATAAGATTTATTACAGTTACAGCCCGCGCCATAATCCGCCGGGCCCGGAATACGGCAAAGAACGTGTCACCCGTGGCTGTGGTTGGAACACTTGTTCAGAATCATGCCGGGTAGCCAATCGTAGCCCCCACGAGCCGAGCTACAGGAGCAGCTACATAGGTTTCCGTGTTGCTCGGCGTTAAGTTCTGCATCAAAACTTCAGGCGGCCAGGGTCCGATATGGCCTGCCATTACTACCAAGGGTCTGCTCCAAAAAAGCAGGCCCTTTTTTCTTGATTGAAAAATGTATCTGAACTATGGAAGTTGTAATGAACTACCCCGCAGCAGAGCTGCGAGGTATCACAATGATGAATTTGATCGAGACATCCCCCTGTGTCCCCCTTTGATAAGGGGGAATGCATACTGATCCTCCGGGGCGGGCTACCCAGAGGCAAATCTTCGAGGAATTATTTTCGATTAAAAAATGAGAGAAACAACTTGTCCTTCAACACCAAAAGTGTAATTTAATTATCCGGACCGCCAGTTCCACTTTCGCTGACTAAACAGGATACAAAAAACTCGTATTACACTTCCCACCTGAAAACAAAAAGATTTTTTTCCAATCAGTACCTATCCTGGAGGCGCCGATGTCTTCGAACCGTCATTGCAGTTTCCTGGCATGCTTTCTGGTCTTCCTTTTTGCTGAATACCTGATAGGACCCTCACCCCTTGCAGCGCAAGCCGAAGCGGCTGCCCCTGATGAACCTGCTGTTGCAGCCCATCTCATCGAATTGACCGGAATCGAGCGGGGGGTATGCTCGGTTCTCGGCGGGGATAATGATAAGCTGGCCATGGAGCTTGCCCGGTCCGGCAGCTTTATCGTAAACCTTCTCGACCCTCAGGGCCCTGTTGTAGAGACTGTGAGAAAAAGGGCGGATAAAGAAGGACTCTACGGCAAAACCATGACTGCTGATGAACAGTCTTTAGAGAAACTGCCGTATGCAGATAATATGATTGATCTTGTCGTATCCACACATATCAAAGGGAGCGAACTGGACAGGCTTTGTCTGCCTGAAATCCTGCGTGTGCTTCGGCCACGTGGCAAAGCTGTAATCGGCAGGCTGAGAGCCCCGGGCAAGAGGGGTCTGAGTGCAGAGCAGTTGTCTGTCTGGCTGAGGTCCGCAGGCAATGTCGAGCACTCGATGGCAAAGGACAGCTACGGTCTCTGGGCAGTGGTTACCAAGCCGCCCCTGGAGGGCGCAGCAGACTGGACTCACTGGGAGCATGGGCCTGACAACAACCCGGTTTCCAGGGACACAGCGATCAGGGCGCCTTTCATGACTCATTTCCTGGGGCTTCCCTATTTCATATCCATGCCCGCCATCACAACAGTTGCCGAGGGGAGAGTATTCACAGCCGCAGGCCACATCGCGCACCATAAACGCGAGGAGACCTGGCTCAATACGCTGGTTGCGCAAAATGGCTACAATGGGACCGAACTGTGGACAAAGAAGCTCCCGGATGGTTACCTGGCGCACCGTTCGGCTTTTATCGCCACAGGGAAGACTTTCTACATGATAAGTCCTGAGGGTAACGGTTGCCTGTTGCTTGATCCGAAAACCGGGGAGGAGAAAGACAGGGTGCGCATCCCCGAGCTCAAAGGGGAGTGGAAATGGATAGCCCTGGCTGACGGCATACTGTATGCCCTTCTGGGCGAGGCCAAGGATCCGCCCCAGACGCACCTGGTTCGCAGCAACTCCATGGCCTGGAGCTGGGACGACCTGAGCCCAGGCTACTACGAAGAGCGAGTCCCATGGGGATTCGGCACTACGATACTGGCTTACGAGTTAGATAGAAAGAAGGTGCTCTGGGTCCACGCTGAAGAAGCCCCGCTGGATTCCCGTGCCATGGTTATCGGGGACGGAAAAATATTTTTCTACGGCCCTGATTCCCATGTCGGTTGTGTCAATGCAAAAACCGGAAGGCTGCTCTGGACTAACGGCGACCCTTTGATCAGGGAACTGGTCGAGGAACCGGGCAAGGGCCTGACTTCCACTCCGGGGTTCCGCACTACCTGTTTCTGTCTCTACACGCCCAGAGCAATTTTCTATGAAGCCCAGACCAGAATGAACATCGTCGCCGTGTCAAGCAAGGATGGGAGCCTGCTCTGGCACCGGAAAAAGACCACCAACAATCCCAACATGCTCTGTGTGGACGGCAACCTGGTGGTGGGGATCGGGCCGGAGGGCAGCACCCAGGTGATCGACCCGCTGACCGGAGAGACTATCGAAGATCTGGGGTTTAGCAAACACAACTGTGCAAGGCTCACCGCTACCCGGAATTCCTACTTTTGCCGCGGCTGGGAAGACGGCCTTACCAGATATGATCGCAAGAAAAAGAAAGTCTTCTATAACGGTGCTGTCCGGCCGGCGTGTAACGATGGGGCTATCCCGGCCAACGGGCTGCTTTACCTGGGCCTCTGGCCCTGCGACTGCAACCTGACTCTGGTAGGCAGGGTGGTGCTGTGCCCGGCAGGAGATTTTGACTTCGAGTGTAAGGCCAACAACGCCGACAGACTGGAAGCAATGGTGCCGGAACCGGAACGAGTTGCGCCTTTGGATATCTCGGACAAGGACTGGCCCACTTACCGGGCCAACAATTTCCGCAGTGCAGGTTCAAGGGTTGCCGTCCCGGGAAAGGCAGAAAAAATCTGGGAATTCATTCCCCGGAACGCCAACAAACCCACGGTTCCCACTGCAGCCGGGGGCTTGATTTTTCTCTGCGGCGATGACTGCAAGGTTCGCGCGCTCGATGCATCTTCCGGCAAGCCTGTGTGGACATTTCTCACCGGGGGACCTGTGATGCATCCGCCTACTATCTGGCAGGGGCGGGCTTATGTCGGCTCAGGCGACGGCTATATCTACGCTCTGGAGGCAACGAACGGAAAATTGCTCTGGCGCTTCCGCGCCGCACCAGCCGAACGCAGGATAATGGTCTACGGTTCTATCTGCTCAACATGGCCGGTTAACAACGGCATCCTGGTCGAGGATGGAGTGGCTTATGCCGCCGCAGGGATAGTCGACTACGACGGTACATATGTATATGCTCTGGATGCCGTGACCGGAAAGCTCAAGTGGCAAAACATCTCCTCCGGACACCTGGACAGGGAACTGCGTAAGGGGGTCAGCGCTCAGGGAGTTCTCAGTATAGGGCAGGGGCGGCTCTGGATGCCAGGCGGCAACGTAGTCTCTCCTGCCTCCTACGACCTGGCAACAGGCAAATATCTGGGGGGCTCGGCTGGTGATGGTTCACCCAGGTCCAACAGGGGTCAGGAGGTCGGAATAATCGGCGGACGCTACCTGATGCTGGGTGGCAGGCTGCGTTATTCTCCTAGTGATGATAATGTCAAGCCCGGTAAATTTACTGTATTCGGTATCCAGGCCAGCGGTAAACTGGACGAAGGGATTGATTTGACCTGGAGAACCATCCCTCCCGCCTGGGATGATAAAGGGTTTTTCATAGTACATGGTCGATACAAGGTGATCTGGGATGACAGAAAATCTCCGGCGGACAGGCCTTATTTGACACTGGCCAGCTTTCCGCTGGAGCTTGTCGAGGAGTACCTGGAAAAGGGGAATGCAGATAGCAAGTGGCCCGAGTGCAAATGGGTGGCTACTGAACTCGGGGGTAGTGAAACCGTATCCCTGGCGGTCGCGCTAAATGCGGTTCTCGCTGTTTGCGAAACCCCGGTGGAGTCTTCCAGGAACTCACGCTGGAGTGTGCGTTCAATTGACCGTGCAAGTGGCAAGGTGGCCTGGGAGCATGAGCTTTCCTCTCCTGCCCTGCCGAGCGGCCTGCTGATTGACAGAGATGGCCGTGTAATAGTGGTACAGAAGAATGGCAGCGTGGCGTGCTTTGGGAGCCAGGGAGCTATTTAATCGAATCCAATTTTTATTGCTATTGTTTGCATAATTCAAAAGCACGACCTTAAAAGGCTGCGCCTTTACGTTTAAAATGGCCTTTTTGATGAAATTATCGCCATGAAGTATTCAAACTTAAACACTTTGTGGTAGATCGTTCCGATTGTCGTTCTCGATACGGCCGTCAAGAAGCCTGATAGTGCGTCTGGCATCGGCAGCAATGTACTCTTCATGAGTTACTACAATTAAAGTATGCCCGAGCTTGTTGAGGTTATTGAAAAGCTCCATGATCCCCTCGCCAGTCTTTGAATCCAGGTTCCCTGTGGGTTCATCGGCGAGGATAACCGAAGGATTGTTAACCAGGGCCCGGGCAATTGCTACTCGCTGCCGCTGACCGCCGGAGAGCTGATTCGGCCGGTGGTGCAGACGGTCGCCAAGTCCCACCTTTTCTAAAGCTTCGGTTGCGTAACGCCTGCGCTGCTCGATGGTAATCCCGCTATAAACCAAGGGCAACTCCACATTGGTAAGCGCAGTGGCCCTGGGGAGAAGATTGAACGTTTGAAAGACAAAGCCGATCTTGCGATTGCGGATATCGGCAAGCTCGTCATCGCTCAGCTCGCTTATCTTTTCGCCCTCGAAAGTGTGGACACCGGAAGTGGGGGTATCCAGACAACCCAGGATATTCATCAGCGTGGACTTACCGGAACCGGAGGGGCCCATGACAGCGAGATATCCGTTTTTTTCTATTTTTAAGTCTATACCCTGAAGTGCCCGGACATCGTAATTGCCCACACGGTAAATTTTCACTATTCCCTGCAGTTCGATCAGCATGAAAGGCTCATTCCCTTCTTTGGCATGTTCGGCCGATTATTTACTATACTCCGGCAACTTTATTCCAATTTTCTTACTCATGTCACAGCGCAGCGGCTTTTATCAGGAGTCTTTCACCAGGCTGCGCCCTTTTTCAAAGTCATATAGTGTGTTGCGTTTGAGATCCGCTACCGACAACTGGTAGTCGATATAGGCAGCAAGGTAGTTCTGGCGGGCCGTTGTCAGACGGTCCCGGTTTTCTGCCAGCTCCTGGCTGGTGATATCGCCGTTGTCGAACTGGGCCTGGCTGATTTCAAAGCTTCGCAGGGCGACTTCCTCGCTCCTTTTCAGGACATCCAAGCGCCCGCGGGTTTCCCGCAGTCTGGTAATAACCGCTCTGATATCTTGAACCACAAGGCGTTTGTTTTCCCTTTCAGTCAACTCGTTCCTTTCCAGCCTCGCCCGTGCAGCAGCCACCTCGGCGCGATTAACTCCGGAATCCCAGATAGGCACGGACAGGGTGAAGGTTATTCCCCTGTTTTTAGGACGGCGCCGCATGTCGTTGATGCTGGATCTGAAAAGCCGGGCCGTGCTGACTCCATAGTCAAGGAAAGGATCGCTGATACCGGTAAGGTCATAGTAAGCTCTAATATCACCTCTGATCGCGGTGCGGGCATCGGTCTCCTGAACAGTGATTTCCGCCAGCCGCCGGTCGATTTCTCCGCGACGGATTTCAGCCCGGTGGCGAAGGCCTTGTTCGATAGCTTTCTCTTCATCCACATTAAACAGACTCAGGGCGAAATCGGTCTTTACAGCCACCTGCTGTTCAAGAGGCAGACCGACTGTGATCTTGAACCGGTCCTCCATCTGCGATAAATCGCCTTCAGCCTCCAGAAGCCTGTTCCTGCTCTGGGCCAGGTCAACCTCCATTTGCAGCGCCCCGACCTCAGGAATCAGGCCCGCATCAAATTTCTGCCGAGCCAGTTCGTAGGCCTGCTCCTGCTGGTTCACTTCCTCCCTGGCGATTTCCAGCCGGCGGATGGCGCTGTATAGGCCGAAAAAGCCCTCTGTAACCCTGTATACCACATCCAGCTCTGTGCGCGTGAACTCCCTCTGTGCCCGCTCATGCTCCAGATTGGCTCTTTCCATACCCAGCTTGAGAGTATTAGGGACAAACAGCGGCTGGTTGAATATGAGTCGGAAGGATGAGAAAAAGCGCTTTTCTTTCTCGGTGATATCCAACTGCTCCCTGAACACGGACTCGCGAATCTGGTAAAGATCCGACCTCAAGCTGATACTGCCGTTGGTGGGCAGGGGCTGGGTGATCCTCATCTGAGATTGCCATCTCAAGGTTCCGGTCGTATTATAGATAGGCACCTCGTTCGGAAGGGGGATGGCCTGGACCTGTTCCTGGAAATCAGGGGAGTTCAGAGTCAAATTCACCTGGGTTTTGAAACGGCCTCTTTGTGCGACGACATTCTGTTGCGCGCCCAGCAGAATCAAACGTTCGCGGCGTGCATCGTAGCTTTTCTCAAGAGCCAGCTCGATTGCGTTATCCAGTGTCAGTATGATCGGCTCCTCCTGTGCCGCAACCGGAACTGCTAGAATCAACATGCCAACCAGTCCCGCTACAGATGCAATTAGAGTTTTCATTGTTTTACCTCTGGCAACAATTTTACAGGATTTATTCGATTTGATTTAAACGGTGAGCAATCTTAGGCGTAAAAGCAACATACTGAACGGAAGATTATTCATACCTAAGCGCTTCAATCGGGTCAATATTGGCCGCGCGCCGGGCTGGAAACGTGCCTGAAATTACACCTACGGCCGCTGAGACAAAGAAAGCGAGCAGCACGTGGAAAGGCGAGACAATCGCTCCGAACTCGCCGATATTGCTTACCACCTCTGACATAGCTATCCCGAGAAACACTCCGATAGTTCCCCCGACAAGGCTCAGCCCTACTGCTTCAATAAGAAACTGGTTGAGAATATCTTTCCGTTTTGCACCCAGAGCGCGGCGAACGCCGATTTCGCGCGTGCGTTCCAGCACAGTGGCCAGCATGATATTCATGATTCCGATACCGCCGACAAGCAGTGAGATAGCGGCAATAGAACCCAGTACCAGGTTGTAAATCCGTCTCTCCTTTTCTTCCTGTTTCAGCAGTTCGTAGGGAATCACTATGTCGAAGTCCTTATTTCTATAATGGCGGCGGTCAAGGATGCGGCGGATGATCGCCCCTGTTTCAACGAGCTGGCTCGATTCATTGACCTTGACAGTCAACTGGTCAATCTGGCTGGCCAGCAGTTCCTCTTTGGTGAACCGTCTTAGAAAAGACGATAAAGGAATGTATATATCCTGGTTCAGGTTTCGCGCGGCAAGCTCACCCACTGTTTCGGTGTAGAGAGATCTGCTGACCATTACACCCTGGACCTGGAACCACTGATCTTCGAGCTTAACTCGCTTTCCGAGCGGGTCTTCAGTGGGAAAAAGGCTTTTGGCCACCTCCGCGCCCAGGAGGCAGACACGCATTTCCCGCTGGTAATGATCCTCTGTGAGCAGAGTGCCGAGTTCGAGTTCATAGTTGAGGATATTCAGAACTACAGGCGTGATACCGACCAGAGTAGCTTTTGCGGATTTATCCTCGTACCTGGCTTCAATTTCGAATTCGGCCTGAGGGGCAACGTTCTCTACTGTGGGAATTATCGCCTGGATGGCATCAGCATCCTTGAGCGAGAGACCTGGCGAGAACTTGGCGCGGACCTCCTCCAGTTCCTGATCGCTGAGAGCTTTGTCGCGGACAATGATATTATTCACCCCGAGGATCTTGAATTTTTCAAGGGCCTCTCTTTTGGCTCCCTCCCCGATAGAGAGCATCGCAATTACAGATGCTACGCCGAGAATAATCCCGAGCATTGTCAGGAACGAGCGGAGTTTGTGATCTGTCAGGCCCTCCAGGCCCATGCGTAAATACTCGCGGGGTTCCATACCCTAATCCCTTCAGGTATACTTTCAAGATGCTATCTTTCAAAAAACTGAACACATTTTCGATAAGACGTTTAAAAGCTACCCAGATAGCAGGAATTCGCAGCTCACTGTCATTCCTGGTTTGAGGATGCGTTGTGTCTTTTCCAGAAGCACTTCCACATCGAACACCTTGATTTCCGAGTTCCTGTCCTTGCGGTGGCAGATATGGCTGATTAAAGTAATCACTCCATCGAAGGCGATTTTCGGGAAAGCGTCCAGTCGCACCACGACTTTCTGGCCGAGGTCGATTTTCTGGACATCTATTTCATTCACTGAGGTCTGGATTTTCATCTGTGAAAGGTCCGGCAGCCTAATAACAGGCATGTTGGGGAAGAGCTGATCGCCCACGCGCACTTTTTCATGTGTTATCCAGTTTTCGTTGTAAACGATCATACCGTTTGCAGGAGCCCGCAGGGAAAAATTCTCAATAGTCTTTTCTGCGGTCTCTATGGCGAAGTGGGTCCGAGCGATCTTGGTCAGTTGGATTATCCGGTCCTGTTCCTGAATCCGGTGCGTGGATTCGATTTTTTCCTTGATCTTGCGCAGGGTGATTAATGATCTCCCGAGATCAAGCTTCGCAATTTCTTTCCGTGTGTCGGATTCATACCTGACACGCTGCGTGTCGATCTGGGCCAGTTGAAAAGACGAAAGGGCTGACTGGAGCTCACCCTTCAGTTGCTCCACTCTCGATTCGTGATCCACCTTCATTTTATTCAGATCGGCCTGTGCAATCGCCAGGTCCGCCTTTTTACTCTCCAAAACTTTGAGCACACCGGAAGTCTCAACTTCTGCAATGACCTGGCCTTTTTCAACCACCAGACCCTCTTCTTCCAGGAAAGTAATCTGGGGCTGTCCATATTCCCAGCCATACCGGGGCATGGAGACAGCGGTATTCCGGACAGCCCGCAGCTCCCCGGTTTCAGTGAATGTCCGATGGAACCGGCCCTGCTCCTGCCGGTCAGCCTGCCTGCCTTCATCGCGGCAACTGCAGGCAGTGTGGAAGCAGATCAGACCTGTCAAGAGTACAAAATTGCGCCAGTGCATTATTTTTCCTTTTCTTCTGAAGAAGACACTTTCTCTTCAGCTTCTTCTATCTCAAGCGTTGGATCGATCAAAGCTATGCGTTCACCCTCTTTCAGGCCCTCGGCGATAATCACGTAATTATCGCTTTCGATTCCTGTTTCGACTTTGCGCTCTTCGAAATCCGAGCCGTTCTGCACGTAGACTACATTCTCCCTGTCTTTAATAAAGAGCGCCTCAAGGGGTATGAATAGGGTGTCGTGCACCCGGCCGACAATTATTTCGCAATTTACAGTCATGCCCGGCATTAGTTTTTCATCGTTTTCGTCCAGAAGGATCGTGGAGTCGAAGACCTTTACCTTTGAATTTCTTCTTTTATTCCTGGCGAGAGTGGCGATTTCCATTACATGGCCCTGAAAGCTGGTGTCCGGATAGGCGTCGAGCCTGACCCGGGCGGACTGGTCGAGCTCTATTTTGGAAATCTCTACTTCGTTTATCTCCACTACCGCCTCCATTGAACTCAGGTCCGGCAATCCGATTAAGGACCAACCCGGGTGGACCTGGTCATCCACCTGAAACTTTTCGTCTGTCCTACGATTTCTTCGGATGATCGCAATACCGGGAGAGGGCGCGTAAATGGTGAGACTGGCCAGGGTTTCCTCTGCCTGCTGGAGCCTTGTCCGGGCCTGCTGGACTTTCAGTTCCAGCTTACTGACTTCCTCCTTCTGCACTTTCTTCCTGTTTTCGATATCCTTTCTTGCCTGCTCTAACTGGATGGACGCTTTCTCGAGGTCCAGTTCGATCTTTTTACGTTCGATTTCCGCTTTGAAAGAGGCCTGTTCCAGTCTCAGTTTGGAGATCTTGTAGCTCAGTTCAGCTATTTCAAGGTCCGCAGACAGGTCAGCCATGTCCGATTCGTTACTGACTTTGGCCTTGACCAGTTCGGCAGTGGCGATTTCCAGTTCTGCTTCGGCGTCTGAAATAGCCTTCTGGACTTCGGAGGCATCAAACTGAACGAGCAATTCTCCTTGCTCGACCTGTTTGCCGTCATCGACCAGCTTGGCGATCTTGGGAGTCCCCCTGGACCAGCGCAGAAATGGGGCGAAAATAACCTGGGAGTTAACAGCTTCCAGCTCCCCGGTAACTGTTATCGAATTTACAAACTCGCCGCGCTTGACAGAATATACCTCGATGTTTCTCTCCCCACCAGAGCCACAGGAAACCAGAAAGCCCAAAACGATTAAACAATGAAGTCGGATAAGATGCCTTAACACAGGACACTCCTTGAATCTATCCTTACTGGATTTGTTTGCCGGTCTGTCAAAGGACCGGTTATCTATCTAAGTTGGGAGGGCGCTGGTTCACCCAAGGCCAGTTCTTCCCCTCCCGCGAGCCCGGAATTTACAACTGCAAAATCCGCGCCCTTGGGACCCAGGATCACCTCCCGGGACTTGAAATACCCTTGCTCGCGAACGTAAACCAGATGGAGGCTGTCTTTTTCAAATACAGTATCCAGGGGAATGACAACAGCATCGGAAACTTCCTCGGTTATTATGGAGCACAGAGCGGTCAATCCCGGCACCAATCCCTCCGCGGTAGTATCGATCACCACACTGGTCTCCACTGTTTTAACCTGGGAGCCGCGCCTGACTTGCCGGGCCACTTTCGACACCTGTGACACATGGCCGGGCAGCGAGAAATCGCCGAGCGAGAAAATCCTCACTGTGGCAGGCTGCCCCTCTTTCAGTTTCTGCACCTCGGTTTCGCTCAATAGCATTTTGACCTGTAATACAGAGATGTCCGGGATTTTGACTATCGACATGCCCGGGAACAAGGCATCGCCTTCCTGGACCTTCTCTCCTGTCATCCTGTTTCTCTCATAGACTACAAAGCCGTCAACCGGAGCCCTGAGCGTTAGTTGCTCCAGATTACGGCGGGCCATGTCGGCTTTGTTTTGTGCCTGTTTCACCTGCAGGATTATTTGCGTACGTTCCTCTTTCTGAACAGCCTGGAGGAACGCCAGTTTTTTTTGACTTTTCTCAGCCTGTTTCTCGGACCGGGCGATTTCCAGCTTTTTTATTTCCCGTTCTCTGGGTGCGACAAATTCCAGCCTTGCCAGTTGCAGCCTGGCAGAGGCAGCAGCCGCCTCGGCGCTCTTAATCTGAGCTTCCAGCTGTGAGCGCTGGCGATTCTGTTCAGCTTCTGTTTTCTTGACCTCGGATCGGGCTACTGCAAGCTCCTGCAGGGCATTCTCGAGATCCGCTTCAAATTTATCCGAGGCCAACACCACTACTACCTCGTCCTTTTTGACAAATGAACCCTCCAGAGCCAGGTAAGAAATCTCGGGTCGATGCGGCCAGATTCTCGGACTGACAAGCACATGAGACCTCTGGGCTTCAATCACTCCCTCGGCTTGGGCAGTGATTGTAAACTTCTGGCGGGCAGCTTTAAAAGTTATCGACATGCGCTGAGAGTCACTGGATGCGCAGCTTAAAAACAGTATAAGTGGAGAGAAAAAGAGAGCTTTGGGGAAACACTTCGAAATTCGGATAATTCCTCTCATCGAAAACTCACCTGGCTGACCTGGATTTTGCCGGGGCGGATCGGTTTCAGCATAATAATTTCTTTTAACCTGGCTACTATTTTTCAAAGGGATTCGACCTGGGCCGAGGTTATCTATTAGACAAATATCTCTGGCAAATGGATACATAAAAATTACAGGTTTATATAATACTACAAGAAGCGTAAAGAAAAAAGAGCGTGCGGGGGTTACCGAGGCATATTCGGCTCTGAAAAATTTGAAAATGATTCTTTTTATCTGCAAAGCGCAAGTTGGCTGGCCATGTTTTTCTCTTTCCAAATCAATGAACTACCCCGCGGCAAGCCGCGGAGTATCTGTTTGGAATTCTTTTTATAAATTTGATGCCACAATTTCATCCCAATCCCGCGGGCAACCTGCCGGTTACCCCTACGTTTGTCTCAGGAGTGGGATACACCGGAGCAAAGCTCCGAGGAATTCTTTTCGATTAAATCACGGCCCGCCTGTAATCCAGTCATATCCGGGCAAATTTCTCAGGACGGGTCGAGTTTCTCGAGCTGGGCCACGGCCTTATCAGCCTCTGCATTCATCACTCCAATAACCGGCATTTCCAGCCCTGCCGCTTCCAGGGCCTCTGTCAGTTCTTCCATAAAGGCACCTTTTCCGGGCTTGCTTCCATTATCGGCGTGGCAGTCCACTCCGCAACTCGGACTGCAGTTAATCCCGAGCACCCCCAGCACTTTGAAATTTTGTTTCCGGTATTGCTTAACCTGATAAATTACATCTTGTGCGAGAGACTTAAGGTACTTGCGGTTTCCGGGAGTTGAAAGCTGATCATAGATGTTCCCCTCCCGACCCAGCCCCAAGCATCCGAGTTCAGGACAGGGCATCTGCGCTATTCCAATATGATGCTTCAGGAGAAATTCAGGTATCTTCTCCATGGCGGATGGCGCTACCCCAGAACCATTGCATCGCGCGTTCATGTTGATAATACAGTGGGCAACAAAGATTACTTTCTTGCTCCGAGCATCGTTAAAAGGAGGATACCGCTCGATCATCCTCTCCCCGAATTTGTTTTTGACAAACTCAGAAATGCCGAAAAGCTTGAAAGGAAAAAGAGCAGCCAGAGCCGACAGACCAGAAATTCTGCCTAAGAAAGCCCTTCTACTGTAAAAGGGAGAGAAACTCATATACTCCTCCTTGTAAAAGGTAAAATGAATTTTAGTTGAGGATTACGATGATTACCTTGTAAAATTCGTGGAATTGTTTTTATAAGCAAAAAATTTATATATGTCAAGAAATTCAAGGCCGTCTGATGGTGTTTTATCTTTCCGGGCCGCTGCCGCAGGCTCGCTCACAGATTCAATTCAGTCTGCCGGTACCCGGATCAGATCAGGGAAAAAATATTTTCGCCTCACCCGCAGAGAGATCAGCCAGTTCCAGGTGATTGCCGAATCAGGATTCACTGCTTTTCAACCTGGAAATAGACCGTTGCGCTGTTGAGCGCGGTGAAAATTCCCAGGCCGTTGTCAACATTGGTCAGCGGCTCATTGAGATCGCGCGAGTCCTGACTCTGTGAAAGATACATCTCCAGATATTCCCGGTTGAGCTTGTATACCTGCAGCCGATATTCTCCGTAATGGGTGATATTTATCCAGCCGATCGAGAAATTACCGCCTGTGAAGGGTGCCGAGGCAAATTCAGGTGTATAATGAAACGGATAATCCGGAACTATAGGTTCAGCAAGTTTATATTTATGCTCCAATGTTACATAGTACATCGAATTGCCGTCATCCTCCCAACTGACTGTCAGAGCGGTGTTTGGATCCTCAGCCATAAACCCTCCGGGACTGAATTCTCCAGTGCCGGAGTATGAGGCTGCTGACACGGACAAATTTTCGGGAGTAATCTCTACTCCGGCAGGCGGCGCCGGAACAACCGTTGTGGCAGTTGCCACTTTATCGTAGTAAATAACCTCCAGGGTAAATTCATCCCCTTCTTCCACGGTCAAATCACCCACCGGGCATTCCTGGCAATCACCTGTATATATATAGTACCCTTTTTTATACCACGACGGTTGAAGCATATAACAAAGGCCGTTCTTGACAAGCTGCACCTGGGCTTCGGAGATCGGAGGGGGAATAGTATCCGTACTGCCCAGGCCGAGAGTGGAAGTTACCAGGACGTCCTTGACCGATTGGCCTGCATAAAGGTAGGCCTGGACCACCACCAGATGGTACTCCGGCTCGAAGGTGAGTTTATCAGAGCAGCCGCTAATTATTGCCAGGCAGGCAAATATTAAAAAACCATATAAATATTTCATAATCCCCTCTTTACCTTGAATAAACCTGTAAATAAACTGTTGGTGTGACACCGAGCATCTTGACATCAGTTACCGCCACAGGGACAGTATCCAGGTTGAACTGGCGGTACCAAATATTGGTATTATTGTACAGGTTGAACATTGAAAAGCCCAGTATGTATCTAGTGGACCGGGTTTCGAAACTGCGCGACAGGCTCACATCCAGACGGTGGTAGTCGGGAAGGCGATAGGAGTTTTTATCGCTGATATGGATATAGCCTCTCTTGGTGCCGTCCTTGAATTGGAGGTAATACTGGCTTTCCGGAACGGTGTAGGCTTTCCCTGTGGCATAAACCCATGTAGCGGACAAATCCCAATTCTTTAACGACAGTTTACCCACAATACTCACCTCGTGGGTTCTGTCATGCGAGGCAGGGTATGGCTTGCCGTTATTCAGTTCGGGGAATTCATAAGTGACTTTACCGCGGCTGTAGCCGATCCATCCAGTCAGCCTGCCCCTCTTTTTCTGGACCAGGATATCAACTCCCCTGGCGAAACCGCCGCCCTGGAAAAAGCCGCTTCCCCGTAACTGCTCTCCGCTCTGCTTTCTTAACAATATCCCCCTGGCGTAACTGGCCCGTCGGGAATATTCCACCACTTTCTTCAGATCCTTGTAATAACCTTCAACATCGAGCAGATAACCGTCATTTTCAAGGCTTGCGCCGGCGATCCAGTGCTCGGCATAACCCGGTTCGAGCGAGTTATCCGAAAGAATCCAGAAATCCCTGCTGCCCTCCAGGATATTTTCATTGGCTATCCGGTTAACAAACTGGTAATAGCGTCCCCAGGCTCCTTTCAGCATAAAATATTCCGACAGTGAATAAACGAGCGAGGACCGCGGCTCATAGTAGATTGAGCCGGTTTTCTGGTAGTATGTTCCCCGCAATCCGGCTGTAAGCTCAATGTCAGGGGTGAGTTTCCACAGATCCTGAAGGTACCAGGAGCCCTGCTTAGCCTGCGTTTCACGCCTGACCAGATCGACTGTATCGTTCAACGTGGAGAAATAGTGCACATCGTAGCGGGAAAACCCCAGGCCGATTTTCAGGTCGTGGGAGTTTGTCAGGTGCCATTCGTTGTCAAGCCGGAGGCTCATGTCTTCCAGTTTATTATCTTCAACAGAGGAAATCGCGGCTCCACGGAAAAAGTTCAGGCTGTCGAGCCCGGAAGTGGAGTTAAAAGACCGGTTCATGTCATATTTGCTGAAATAGGAAGAATGGGAAAGCAACAAATGGGAGTAGAAACGGTCATGAATTTTGCGGGACCATTTGGCGCTGATACCGAGATTACCCCACTTGGTTATCTGCCCGATTTGCAAGGCGGCGTCAGGATCTTTAAACGGCGCTTCTTCTCCAAGGTATTCAAATTCGCTACCTATTAACTCCTGGTACTGGCCCAGGTTGTCGCGACCGCTGTAAATACTCAGGGAAATAATGTCTTTGGAACTCGGGGTAAGGGTGAGCTTGCTGTTTAAGTCGTAGAAATAGAAGTCGGGATTCTCTTCACCCATGGTAATATTGGGGTCTGTTACAGACCCGGGAGTTCCTACTCCGGTCTTCTGGCTGGCACCTGACATAAAATCGAACAGCTTATTGTAAAGGACACTTCTTACCAGATCGGTATAGGAGCGCCGGGCAGAGAGAATAAAGTTGGCTTTATCGGAGAGCGGAACCTCAACGACTCCATGGCCGCTCAGGAGATTGAGCCCCATCCCATAGCGCACTTTATTGACATCACCCGTTTTGCCGGTAAGGTTCACGACACTGGATGTTCTCCCTCCGAATTCAGCCGGAAAGCCGCCCTTATAAATACGGATATCCTTGATCGCGTCTGCGTTAAAGGCGCTGAAAAAGCCGAAAAAATGATCCACGTGGTAGATTGTCATGCCGTCGAATAGTATCAGGTTCTGATCCGGGGTTCCTCCGCGCACGTACAGCCCTGAGGAACCGTCATCCACGCCGCTGATACCGGGAAGCAGTTGAAGGGAACGGAAAATATCGACTTCTCCGACATTCGGAAGAACAGTGATCTCCACAGGGGATATCGCCAGCTGGCTTGGGACATCGGAAACTTCCATCATCTGCACCGGTGCTGATACAACAATGCCATCCAGCTCGATGGTTTCCCGCTTCATTTTGATAATCAGCGGTCTTGACAAAGGCCTGGTGTTATTTACCACAATCTCCTGAGGGGCGTAACCCACATACATCACCCTTAACCTGCAGGTATCCGCCGGCGCGTTTACGATGACAAAGTAACCGCTGGAGTTTGTTGCCGCCCCGAAGCGCGTGCCGAGGATTACCACGTTGGCAAAGGGGAGCGCTTCATTGGTTTCCGCATCACGGACATAGCCCATGATATTATATGCTTTCGTTATCTCGGGGCTCTCGGTAACCTCAACCTGGGCAAAGGAGAAATTGGTGAGGCACAATGAAGCGAAGACACTCAAAGAGAACAGAGTGTTCCTGGTTAATCTCGCAATAAAGTTTTCCACTGCTTTTACTCCTTCTTAATGGTTTTGTGAATCAATCTTCCTTATTTGATATTCCTGGCTAGGCTCCAGGGCCTGGGAAGTTAAGTTACCTGTTATGATATCTTTCTGAAGAAAAGTATTTTCCTATCTTTCAAATGTGAGGTAAACAGTATCTCCCGGCGTAATATCGATATTTTGAATTTCAACAAAGTTGGAATCAGAATTTTCAAGATAAGTCAGCGTAAAATCACTTAGTCCAGGCCAATAGTATATGTTTTCGCTAACGGAGCCGGGGGCTAACAATTTTGTCAAAAGATTTCCACTCACCAAACTCATACTGTTCCCAGGAAAAGAAAAGTCACGGTCTATTGTCACCCTAACAAGTGTTTTGCTACTGTTATTTGCTACTTTAATTAAGGAGCTTAACGGAAAGACAAACGTATCTCCAGGCGCGATATAGCTAACTTTGATCCACTCGGCAAACTGCAGCGTATCTTCAACACAGGTGACTTCCATTAACTTAGTTCAGATTTTAAACGTATCATTTCGCTTCCGGTAAAAGGGGCCAGATCACCAGAAAGGAGGTTATCGCTCCAGACCTGAGGCCTGGTGTATGCAGAAAACCGTACCCCGATAATTTTCTTTGGGCTATTGTTTCTTAAAATAAGTCTGGGGTATTTTAAGGCTGAAAACCTAAATACTGTAATGTCCTCCTCACTGACAGTTACTTTCTTACTCTCCGGTATGAAGTAGCAATCGATTTCCGCAGTCTCGATCGGGAATATTGTATAAGTCCATCCTCAACATCTGTAAATGAGAAGCTGCCAGTAGAATCAGTAATGCAGGTCTCTGATTTACTAATGCCGCTTAATCCTACCAAAACACCTGCTGCAGCAATTTCATCTCCCCAGTACTGGACACTGCCCCGAATTGTATAGCCAGATTCAGTTTCGAGTCCGGTTACCTCTTCCCTCTCAACGCAAGAGAGCAGCATCATCGAAAAGGCCAGACAAACCATGAGATGAATAAACGGGGCTGGACATCTTATTTTCCTACCTCCCTTGATGGATGAGGCATTGCAACGATCCAGATAACGGCTTCATCCAAGACATATTCACCCGAGTCAGTCGTCATGAGCCGGTGGCTCACCCGGAAACAATGAAAATGTTTTGTTTTCTGTAGGGGCGCGCGGCCGTGCGCCCCTACGGGTGGTTTTTACCGAATCAATGGAATAACGCTCCTTTGGTCCATTGTTTTCGGAGCAGAAAAATTGCACAACCTTTAGCGATCCAAAGCTATACGTTCACATTCCGGTATAAATATTAACGGCTCACTATCCGGAAGCCTAAGTAGGGTTCTTTATAATCCTGGAACCTTCCTCTTCGGGTACTCGGCCGGCAGTCCACGGCGGTACTGGCCCACGCTCCACCGCGTACAATGCGCTGTTTTCCGTGCGACGGACCTGTTGGATTAGTTTGATGATTGCAGTTATAATAGCCCAAAAAATCATTGCACCATTCCAAGACATTGCCCTGCATATCGTAAAGGCCTGCAAGATTTGGCGCCAGAGAGCGAACCGGATTTGTCGTATGGTAGCTGTTTTCTCTGAACCACGCTGTGTGCCTGAGGTCACCCGGACCGGTGCTGCCGCTTCCCCATTCCAGCTTGCTGCCCCCCCGGCAGGCGTACTCCCATTCCGCCTCGGTGGGCAGGCGAAACCCGTTTCGGGTGAAATCGCACTCCCAGCTAGCCAGCTCGTAACAGGGCTCCAGACCGGTCATCTCACTGAGCTTGTTGCAAAAAGTGACTGCGTCCTCCCAGGAGACATTCTCCACCGGCAGGTTGTCGAACCCGTAAAATTTTGACGGGCTGGTTCCCATCACCACCCTGTACTGCTCCTGGGTGATCTCCGTGGAGCTTATCTTGAAAACGTCCAGGGTCACTGCATGCACCGGCCTTTCCCAGGTATAGACTGTAATAAATACGTCTTCAGCTATCTCCATCTCATACTCAGTATATTGCGAATTGCTTCCCATCAGAAAGGTTCCGGCGGGAAGCTGGACCATCTCGATGTCCATTCCCCCATCCATCGGGTCCACAATATCCACGACAAAAATATTCGGCGAACTGTCACTGCAGGAGCACAACAAAAAACCCGCCAGAACAACAATAATCAGTAAAGTTCTCATCTGTCACCTACCAATTCCTATAACATGTTATCATAAGCTGCCGCCCTGCCGGGCTACCCGATACCGTTAAGCTGAGTGATACAATTTCGAACCATCGATTTTAAGAGCACCCTAACGGCGGACTATCCGAAAACCTGTGGTCGACATACCCCACCCGGGGTGGCTGCCGATGCGAGTTGCCGGTCGGCAGTCGATTGCGCTGCTGGCCCAGCTGCCGCCGCGCCTGGCCCGTGTGAAGCCCAATTTGGGTCCGGCAGGATTTATCTGACTGTTGCAGTTATATATTTTAAAGAAATCGTTGCACCACTCCCAGACATTTCCCGTCATATCGTACAATCCCGCAGGGTTGGGCTCCTTGGAGGCCACCGAATGGGTGATAAACGTGCTGTCAGTTATATACCACGAGGTTAGCCATAGACCGCTCGAATCGGGGCTGGCGATCCATTCCAGATCGCTGCCTGCCCGGCAGGCGTACTCCCATTCCGCCTCTGTGGGCAGGCGGAAACCCTCTTTGGTGAAATCACATTCCCAGCTTTCCAGGTCGTAACAGGGCTCCAGACCGGTTATGTCGCTTAATTTGTTGCAGAAAGTTACCGCCTCTTGCCAGGACACGTTTTCCACCGGAAGGTTATAGAATCCCCAGAATCTCGATGGATTATATCCGGTTACCGACTTGAACTGCTCCTGGGAGATCTCGGTCTTGCCGATCTTGAAAGCATCAATTGTAACTGCATGAACCGGCCGTTCAAAGTTAAAGGTTGTATCTGGCCTTAATGTTACAGGGTCAATCTCTATCACCCAGGCAGATCTCAAGTCGCTGCCCATCAGAAAAGCACCTGCGGGAAACTGGACCATCTCGATGGCGGCCGCACCCTCCAGTGGATCAACTATATCCACAACAAATACATTCGGAGAATTATCACTGCAGGAACACAGCAAACCAGTAAGAACACAGATAACCGGCAACTTTCTCATTTAACACCTCAATTGTTTGTCAAGTTGTAATTCGTTGATTCGTTTCCCTGAGGCGTGAATCCTGCACGGCTTGTATTCACCACGGAAAGTCTAATTTCAAAAAATTATTCTGACAATTATAAAAAATAAAATCAATTGGCGGAAATTTTTATTAGAGATACAAAAAAGATGTCAGACGGAAGACCTTATTTTTCATTATTTGTAAGATTTTTTAATTCAATAAGTTACAGGTAATGGAAGGATGGCTCGAAATGCCGATATTTTTGCCAAGCGAGTTTAATTCGACAAGATTGTCGAAAATCGAGCCGGATTCAGATAAGTAAACGCGTATATACATCATACAAGTTTTGAGAATCGAGGGAAAAGACAGTCTATTGATTTGACGTCAAGATATTAACTCCAGCCCAAGCCAGATAAAAATTGTTTGCATTCATTGTTTTTTACCTGAGCCAAAATCTGTTATCAACTTTTAATACCGGATGGAAACTGTTGGGTTCCAAATTTTTTATCCTCCCAAGACAGACATTTTTCATGCTTCTTTTTTTAATAATCACAAGTCAGCACTGTTCGGGTAACTAACCCGGATTATTCATAAATTCTTTGGCCGATTTTCTAAATTATTGATTACTAATGAAAAACAGAATAAATATAGTTAGATAAATTATTATTCTTCTTTTGGTGGCAAAAGAAGCAAAACCATTTCTTTTGTAACCAAAAGAAACAAAAGTTAATTCTGAATCTTTCTCTTTTACTTCGCTTCTCTGGAGGTCGCCTCGTGCTCAGGGCACACCCTGAGCACGAAAGGCATGCCGGATGTTGGAATATCTATCAGGGCATGGATGGAAATTATTTATCATCTACACGCTACCCCTTTTATGTACCCTAGCCACGAGACTTCATTAAGCGTAGCACGAGGCATGCATAGCCTTATTCGGGCGACCGATCGGTCGCCCTACGGGCTTGGAATTATGCTTGATTGAATAATTCCAGTCAAATAAAGGTAATACTCCCCTAGAAAGAAACCTGTTATGGCCTCGGGCGATTTATGAATAATTCAGGCTAATAGGCAGAAAGAAAAATTATTTTTTCATGTTACTTTTGTAACCAAAAGTAACCAAAAGTTTTTTCGGGGGTGCAAACTCGACTGCCAATAAGGCTATTATATCCCTTGTTGTTTTCCCGGTAACAAAACGCTCCCGCCGAGCTCGCCTGATTCGGCTTGTCCACAGGCAAGCCGAATCAATGGCATGCCCACCGGTGTGGCTTCGCTCTGCCTGAGATGGAAATTACTTGTCCTTTACACGCTCCTTTGGAGTCTCTCGAACATGCGGCCCTGATGAGGCGGCCTGCACGGCCGCCAGAAAAAACAAACACATCAAAGAAGATAAAGACATCCCTTTCATCAATCCATTTTGCATTATCTCTATGTAACTGCCTTAAATAATACCAACTCTTAATTCATACACCATTCTTACCGGACAGTATTGATCACAAGTTTCAACATCAGGATCAAAATCCAAGTTTACGCTCATGATTTATATCGAAGGACATGCGAAATTGTTACTCTGATCAGGGGAAGAGCAGAACGGTGAGAAAAAAGTCAATTTTGATTACCAATCTCGCTTTATTTATTGTATCCAGATCCGCCATGCGCCATTATATTAGAACAACCGTTCAAGTGAAATTACGCTGGTTCGAAATTTGCATGTCGTTTCACGGGACAAATTTTTTCTCTATATATTTCCGTATTATTTCTTTCCCATTCAAGAAACCTTAACCTGAATCTCTCGCACTATGTACAGAAAAGAACACTGGGTCATGGCTGTTGTCACTTTTCTTTTCACATTTTCATTCTATCTGATGACAATGGCTCCGAGCGTGACATTCTGGGATGCTGGAGAATTCATTGCGGCAAGCTATACCCTGGGCGTAGCCCACCCCCCCGGCACTCCGCTTTTCGTAATAATCGGCCGGGTAGTGTCATCCCTTCCCCTTCCGTTTTGTGTTGCGGCGCGCCTGAATTTCATTTCAGTGCTTTGCGGTGCGACTGCCTCGTTTCTTTTATACCTGATTGCAGTGAAAATCACCCGGAATTGGGTAAAGAGAAGCGACACTTTTGCCGGCCGCATGCTAGTGCACGGCTCAGCTTTCTCTGCGGCTGTGATTCCCCCGTTTCTGCGCACGGTTTGGTCCAATGCCACAGAGTTCGAGGTATACACGGTGGCCACAGCAACTATCATTCTCTGCGCCTGGCTGATGATCTACATGGGCTCATCCACCGATATCCGGCGGATCAAAAGGACATTACTGCTGGTGATCTATATCGTGAGCCTCTCTATCGCCAACCACCTGATCGTGATGCTGGTCACCCCGGGGGTGATTATCTACACCCTGATGCACGACCGCGAAAACTGGCGCTACTGGTGTTCGGTGCTCGGGCTCTTTTTCGGGGTTTACCTGCTGGTGATAAAAGGGATCGACCTGCGCGCGGTTTTCGCCCGGCTGAGCCAGGCCTCCGTTGGCGATACCGGGATTGTGCTTTCACTGTTCAATCACCTGGCGGCCCTGACAGGAGTGATTTTCGGAATATTCAGCTATGTGGCAAGCAGCCCGAGCTTTTATTTCGGCGTGCTTATCACTGCGATCTTCACCTACTGGGCTTTCAGGCAACGCTCGCTATGTTTTTTCAGCGCCGCCCTGGGGCTGTTCCTGCTCGGTTTCAGCATCCACATCTACCTTCTGATCCGGGCCGGGCTCAATCCCCCGATCAATGAAGGCAAGCCCGACAACCTGCTCGATTTCTGGGCAGTGATCGGCCGGGAGCAGTACGGGAGCTCTTACGGGACCTTACCGCGCCTGGTCTGGACCCTTGTCACCGGCAAACACGAGATCGCCTCGGTGACTGAATTGCTGGAGAATATCAAGTTCTTTTTCAAATACAACTTCTCTTTTTACACCAAATATTTCGGCTGGCAGTTCGGCAGTAATATGCTGAGCGCGGCCTTTTTGGGCCTCGGGATAATCGGTGCACTAAAGCACTACCTGAGTGAGAAAAAATCGTTCTATTTCTGGCTCGCAGTTTTTCTGATTACCGGTCCCATCCTCAACGCCTATATGAATTTCCGTTTCGGTCACACCCAGTTCCCGGAGGTGAAGATTCATCCCTCTCTGCCGGCAGGCGAACAGCTTCACGAGGTGCGCGAGCGCGATTATTTTTTCATCGTTTCGTTTGCCTTTTACGGCATGTGGGCAGGGCTCGGCCTGGGGGCAATAGTGAACCGGCTACGGGCCGCTTTCAAACTTAAGCCTGAATCCAGGCACTTGCGCCGGAGCCTTTTCGCTGCATTAAGCGCCTTAATCTTTCTCATCGCTTTCGTACCCTTGTACTCCAATTACTCGAAAGCTGACCGAAGCGGCAACTATATTCCCTCCAATTATGCACATAATCTGATGAACTCACTTGCGCCGAATGCGATTGTTTTCACCAACGGCGACAACGATACTTTCCCGCTCTGGTATATCCAGGAGGTGGAGCAGGTGCGCAAGGACTGCCGGGTGGTAAACCTGAGCCTGCTCAACTCGAGCTGGTATATCAAGCAGATGCGCGACATCCAACCCAAAGTGCCGATCCGCCTGAGCGATGAACAGATCGACTCTCTCGATCCCAAAATTTACGCCAGGGATATGAGGTTCAAGCAAGCCGGGATAGATATTATCTACCCCAAGAACACGCCATTTTATGTCAAGGACAGGATGGTGCTGCATATTCTGGTTGCCAACAACTGGAAAAAGCCGCTTTATTTCACCACCTCCGTGCCAAAACACAACCGGGTCGGTCTCGATCCTTATTTTAGTGTGGAGGGCGTTACCTACAGGGTTAACTCGCGCAAAGCAATGGATATTGCAGAATCCGACTCTAATTTCGTTCTGATCCCCCAGGTCGAAAAAGTGATTAACGTGGAAAAAACACGCAGGCTTCTTTTCCAGGTTTACAACTACGATACGTTTTTCCGCGAGGGTGAAAGCGGGGAGGCGGCGAATAAAAATATGCTGAGATATTTTCTGAATGCGTTCCAACTGCTCTCAAATGCCCTTATACAGCGAAAGCAATACGATGATTTGATGGAAACTTATAAATTGGGCCGGATGTTTCTGCAGAACCGGCACGAGTGGAATCCCCATCTGGCCGAACTTTACGCACTTAAAAAACAATACGGCAAGGCCCTGGAGATGATCGATTCGGCGAACAGTTATTTCTACGAATCCCCGAACATGCAACTGTATCAGATTCTGGCCCAGAAGGCGGCAAACAGCAATGACGGAGACGAAGCCGCGCGGATCATTAACCGCGCAATCGAGGTGAACCCGGATTTCTGGGAGGCCTATGTCAGCCTTTTCATGTTATATAATACCATGGGAAACAAACAGGAGGCGGTGGAGGCGATAAACCGCTACCTGGAGCGGTTCCCGGATAAAAGCGCGGTCAGGGAAGAGCTTGAAAGGTATCTCGAAACCGACGAGTTCGATTTACAGAAAGCCTTTGGCCAGCAGGGTTAAACCGCGATCCCGGATGATTATGTTTCAATACAGGGCCCCGGCTGAACTGGAGCAGGGGCTTTTTGCTGAATGGCATTTATCTTGATTGAATTTGCAATATTAATTAGTTTTTTCAGATATGCCGAAAATATTCTTACACAACTGAAAACATTTAACCCGGATTATTCATAAATTCCTCGGCCGATTTTCTAAATTGTTGATTACTAGAAGGGTATTGAAATTTCATCGATTTTCTTTTGTAGAAAAACGAAACGATTTCCGGGTTGAATTGAAACTGTTTAAGAAACGACCACTTGGGTAGGGACACGGCGCGCCGTGTCCCTACGGCGTCCAGGGTTAAAGACCTACTTATCGATTTATAAACACGCCTCTAATGAAAAACAGAACAAATCGAGTTAGCCGTCATGAGCCGCTGGCTCACCCGGAAATAATGAAAATGTTTTTTTCTGTAGGGGCGCGCGGCCGTGCGCCCCTACGGGTGGTTTTTACCGAAACCATGGAATAACACACCTTTGGTCCATTATTTTCGGAGCAGATAAGTCAATTCCGAATCTGTCTCTTTTACTTCGCTGGCTTGGGAGGTCGCCTCGTGCTCAGGGCACACCCTGAGCACGAAAGGCATGCCGGATGTTGGAATATCTATCAGGGCATGGATGGAAATTATTTATCATCTACACGCTACCCATTTTATGTCCTCGTAACCACGAGACTTCAATAATTCGGGCGACCAACCGGTCGCCCCTACGTGCTTGGAATTATGCTTGACTGAATAATTCCAGTTAAAAACTTAACCGGTAATTAATCTGCATCTGCGATTATCTCATGTATAAAAAAGAACACTGGATCATGGCTGGGGTGAGCTTTTTTTTCGTTTTCATCTTCTACCTGAAAACGATGGCCCCTACTGTAACTTTCTGGGATGCGGGCGAGTTCATCGCAGCAAGCTATACTCTCAGCGTTCCTCATCCGCCCGGCACACCGCTGTTCGTGATTATCGGCAGAGTGCTTTCAGCGCTTCCCCTGCCTTTATCGATCGCGGCGCGGCTGAATTTCCTTTCGGTGCTCTGCGGCTCGGCCGCCGCGTTGTTGATTTACCTGATAGCAGTTAAAATAACCGAAACCTGGGTAGAGAATACAGACTCTCTCGCCAGCCGTCTGGTAGTTCACGGCGGAGCGTTTGTCGCCGCAGTGATACCGTCCTCTCTGAGAACGGTCTGGTCCAATGCAACCGAATTCGAGGTTTATGCAGTCGCCACAGCCACATTCATTTTCTGCGCCTGGCTGATGGTCTATATAGGCTCATCAAGTGACATCCGGCGGATCAAGAAAACTCTGCTGCTGGTGATTTATCTGGTGAGCCTCTCTATCGGCAACCACCTGTTAGTGATGCTGGTCACCCCGGCAGTGATTGTTTACACCCTGATCCACGACTGGGAGAACTGGCGCTACTGGTGTTCAGTGCTCGGACTCTTTTTCGGGGTTTACCTGCTGGTGATAATAGGGATTGACCTGGGCGCGGTGTTCGGCAGAATGCATCGGGCCTCCCTGGGCGATGCAGGGTTATTCATCTCAGTGTTGAATCATCTGGTTGCCCTGACAGATGTGATTTTCGGGATATACAAGTATGTGGCCAACAGGGCCGGTTTCTTTTTTGGAATCCTTATTACATTGATCTGCGCCTACTGGGCCTACAGGCAACGCTCGCTAGGTTTTTTCAGCGCCGCCCTGGGGCTGTTTCTGCTCGGTTTCAGCATTCACGCTTACCTTCTGATCCGCGCGGGGTTCAACCCGCCGATCAACGAGGGCAACCCCTCCAACCTGAAAGATTTCTGGGCGGTGATCGGCCGCGAGCAGTACGGCAGCAACTACGGGATTCTCCCTCGCCTGGTCTGGTCCCTGGTTACCGAAAAGACCGTTGTCTCCTCAGCCACGGACTTTATCGAGAATATCAGGTTTTATTTTAAATATAACGTGCCGTTCTATACGAAATATTTCGGCTGGCAGTTCGGGAACAATTGGCTTACCCTGACCTTTGTCATAATCGGGATAATCGGCGCGGTAAAGCACTACCTGAGCGAGAAAAAAACCTTCTGGTTCTGGCTGGTAGTCTTTCTGTTCACAGGCCTGATTCTCAATACGTACATGAATTTCAAACTTGGCTATAGCCAGTTTTTAAATGAGTTCCCGGACCAGTCGCTGCACGAGGTTCGCGAGCGCGATTATTTCTTTATAGTCTCCTTCGCCTTTTTCGGGGTCTGGGCAGGGCTCGGCCTGGCGGCGATTGTAAACAAGATCAGGCTCGCTTTCCATGTGGACTCAAGCAAGCCGCTGCTCAGCCAGCCGGCTTTCATCACCTTAGGTGTGGTTGTCTTCCTTGCCGCGTTTATTCCGCTCAAAGTAAATTATGCCAAGGCAGATCGCAGCGGAAATTTCATCCCCTCCAATTATGCGCGCAATATCATGAATTCCCTCGAACCGGGGGGAATAGTTTTCACCAACGGCGACAACGACACTTTCCCGCTCTGGTATATCCAGGAGGTGGAGAAAGTGCGCCAGGACTGCCGGGTAGTAAACTTGAGCCTGCTCAACACCACCTGGTATATCAAGCAGATGCGTGACATGGAGCCGAAGGTGCCGATCAGTTATGGGGATGAGGCAATCGAGAAGATGATGCCGATGCATCTGCCCAAGGATATGCGGTTCAAGCGGGGCGAAATCGACATTACCTATCCCAAGGGTTCGATCTTTTATGTCAAGGACATTATCCTTCTGGATATCCTTCGCACCAACAAATGGAAGAAGCCGCTTTATTTCACCACCACCGTACCGACTCATAACCGCAGCGGACTTGACCCTTATCTGTCCATGGTCGGGGCGGTCTACAGGATTAACCCGCGCAAGGCCGCCGATATCGCGGCATCCGACTCGAATTTTGTCGCCCTTCCCGGACGTACCGATATTTTCATGGATATGGAGGGCACGCGGAGGCTGCTTTACGATGTGTACACTTACAAGACGTTTTTCCGCGAGAGAAAAGGCGGAGAGGAGGCGAACGTACGGCTAGCCTCACACTTTGCCGCACCGTTTGCCTGGCTGGCGCACAGCTACCAGGTGCGGGGTGAGATCGACAAAGCGATCCAGACCAACCTGAGCGCCAGGATGTTTTCAGATAATCCCCACCTGTGGGATTTCATGATCGCTCAGCTCTATGCCCGTAACAGGCAATACAATGAGTCGCTGGCAATGATGGACTCTTTTTTCAATTTACAGAACCAATCTGCCAACCCGAGGCTTTTCCAGCAACTGGCCCAGGAGGCGGTTTCTAACAATGACAAGTTCGAGGCGGCCAGGTTTATTGAACGAGCTATCGAACTTGATCCGAAATTCAAAAACTCATACGGGAATCTTTTCCTGTTATATCATGCCTCCGGAAACAAAGAGGCGGCCATTGAGTCGATCCGGAAGTACCTGGTCCAGTACCCGGATGACCAGACAGCCAGGGACGAGCTTAAAAGGTATATCCAGACCGGAGAATTTGACGTGCAAAAGATATTCGGGATCCCCGGTTGAGCTGTACGCTATCCATAGTTGAATCGTTTCTCTCCAGGCCCCCGGTGCGAGGATTCAGACCAGGGGCCTTATTTATTAGCTTGAGCCATTCATGTAGAAAAAAAAGATGCGTTCCTACTGGATTCATGGCTGGGCCACAGACAGTGCGGTGTTTGACCGTGTAATCGGAAGTCTTGAACCCGGGCTGAGGGAAAAGGCCGCGGCCATGGATTTACCCGGTTTCGGTTCTGTCTCGGCTGAACCTGAAGGCAGGAATTATTATTCTGAGTGCGCCGCGCGGATCCTGACCGACAAGGAGAAGGCAGAAAGTGTGGCGCTGGTGGGCTGGTCGATGGGAGCGATGGTAGCGCTTGGCGTGGCTGAAAAACTAGGGGCCGGAATATCCAGACTGGTTCTGATCTCGGCCTGCGCAAAATTCAGCAGGAGCAAGGATAACGCGCACGGGATGGACAGGCGTATCATTCGGCTAATGGCCCGTAAGCTGAAAAACGCCCCGGCCGAGGTTGTGAGAGATTTTCACCACCGGATGTTCTACTGTGCAACTCCCAACCGTTTTGAGAGTTTCCGGGATACCTTTTATCCGCGATACCTGGATCAGAATACCGCGGCACTTGAAGGGGGCTTGCACTACCTGGAGCATACCGACCTGCGTTGCCGTTTGACAAGCATACGCTGCCCGGTTCTGGTGATCCACGCCAATGCAGACATTGTTATCGATATCCGTCTCGCCAGGGAACTTAACGACTCTTTACTCGAATCGCAGCTTGTGGTTTTAGAAGACAGTGACCATATTCCATTCTGGGGTGCGGAGAAGCGATTCGCCTCGCTTATCGGGGATTTTCTCCCCGAAAATTAAGCCTCACATGATTATTGAGGGCAGGAAATAGCTGATGATCACCGAACGTGTAAATAAAAAAATTCTTGCGATCCATTTTTCCAAAAGCGCGGCAAACTACGACAGATACGCCCTTCTTCAAAAAGAAATCGCATTCCAACTTGTCGAGTGGGCCGATCAGGGAGACATTCTTTCCCTGGAGGGGGCCAGAGTACTCGAGATCGGCTGCGGCACAGGCTTTCTGACCGGCTTTCTTGCCGAAAAGCTCAAGCCCGCCTCATATCTCGCAATCGACCTCGCGCGGGGCATGCTCGAAATGGTCCGTTCCAAACTTGACAGGTGGAGCTCCGGTGTGAGGCTCTTTCAGGCAGACGGTGAAGCGCTGCCTTTCTCTCCCGGCTCGTTCGACCTGTTGGCAAGCAGTACCACATTCCAGTGGTTCAACGTCCTTGAGGAATCCCTGATCGGGATCCACCACGCTCTTCGTCCAGGCGGGAGGCTTCTTTTTGCCACACTTGGCAGAGATACTTTCCGGGAGCTGAAAGAGGCTTACCGCACCTCGGCCGGGCAAATAGGGATCAAGCTCACCCCGAGCAGGTATGGCCCCCCACTTCCCGGCACTCCCGAACTTTCCGATTTCCTGGAGTCAGCCGGTTTCGAAAAACCGACGATCAAAAGACAGATCAAATACGAGTTTTTCCCGTCAGCCAGGGAGTACATGCAGTCGCTAAAGAATCGCGGCTTCAACAATCCCAACTACCGTCCGATGAGCATTCAGGTAGAGCGCAACCTGCTGAGAAAGACGATCGATTTTTACGATAAACGGTTCAGGGTTGATGGCAGAGTTTACGCAAGCTATGAGGTTTTCTTTGTCCAGAGCCAGCGTCTTTGAGGAGCTTTTCAGGATAAAGAGAGAGGCCGGGATAAGGCGCGGGCCGGCATCCTTTTTGCCAGATCACCATTAGCAGACAATCCAATGATCGAGTTTTCGCAAAAAGGATGCCGGCCCGCGCCCACTCTTGCAATAAAATAACACTCAAAAGCCAAGGAAAAAATGAAACTGAAAGGTTTCTTTATCACCGGTACTGACACCTGGGTAGGAAAAACCACGGTGGCCGCGGCTCTGGCCTACCTGATGAACCAACGGGGTGTCAGAACCGTTCCGGTCAAGCCGGTTCAGACCGGGGTCACACCCGGCGAACCGGGAGATCTCGAAATATGCCTCAAGACCTGTGGTATGGCTCCTGAGCCGGACAGACTCCGCCTGATGAATCCCTACCGGTTCCGCCTTCCCGCCTCGCCACACTTAGCTGCAAAACAGGAGGGGAAGCAGGTAGAGATTCAGCATATAGTCAATTCCTGCATAGAATTGGCCGAAACCTATGACGCCCTGGTTGTCGAGGGGGCGGGGGGTCTGCTCGTGCCCCTGACCAGGGAAATCTCAACAATGGACCTTGCGCGCCAGCTCGGCCTTCCGCTGATCGTTATCTCACGCGCCGGGCTGGGCACGATCAACCACAGCCTGCTCACCATCCACGCGGCAAGGAATGCAGCCCTGGAGGTGGCAGCCGTGGTGCCCAACCACCCTGAGCCAGACAGTGACTTGACCGAAACAGATAAAAAGATCGAGACTGACAACAGGGAGATTATCCAGAGTATCAGCGGTGTAAGGGTGTTTGAGCCTTTACCCCATGTGCCGGGCGCAGGTGAAATGCCAGAGCCGACACGGAAGCTTGCCGTGCTGCTTGCCGAACGAGGGGCAAAGGAGCTGATAGATTCGATTTAAATAGACTAACTACCCTGCGGCTCTGCTGCAGGGTAGTTCATTAAGCCTCCAGCGCCTTCCCTACCGCTGCAAGCAGAAACTCGAAATCCTCATCGCTCAGCGCTGCGGTGAGCGAAAAGCGCACCCTGCTCGTGCCGCCCGGTACGGTGGGCGGCCTGATAGCCGGGGCAAATATGCCCTGCTGGAAAAGATTTTCGCTCAAATCGACTGCCCGTTCCACCTCGCCAACCACAGCCGGCACGATCTGGGTCGAACTCTGCAAGGTGTCAACTCCACGCTCGTTGAGGAAAGCTCGCAGGCGTTCGGCCATCACAAGCAGGCGTTTTCTTTCCCCATCCGCCCCCTTTACTATCTCAAGAGATTCTTCAATCGCCCCAAGCAGCGGAGGCGGCGGGGCGGTGCTGTAGATAAAGGATCGGCAGGTGGTTATCAGGTAATCCCGCACTTTTTCCGGACCGGCGATATAGGCACCGGCCACCCCAAACGCCTTGCTCAGCGTACCCATTATCAGCACGTCATCTTCAACCAGCCCGCATTCTGCGGCAAGCCCCCTGCCGTGCGGGCCCAGCACTCCCACGGCATGGGCCTCATCAGCAAGGAAAAGCACGCCGTGCTTATGGCAAATCTCCGCGATCTCTTTCAGTGGCGCACAGTCCCCATCCATGCTGAACACCGTGTCTGTGACCACCAGGGCCTTTCCCCGATGAGCGCCGTGTTTGGCGAGCAAGCCCTTGAGATGGCTTTGATCATTGTGGTGGAAACGCTCCAGCCGTGCGCCGGAGGCCCGCGCGCCGTCATAGAGGCAGGCATGGCAGTGACGGTCGAGGTAAATCCTGTCTGTGCGGCCCACCAGCGCCTGGATCACTCCAACCCCGGCTGCATAGCCCGAGCTGAAGGAGAGCGCGGATTCGGCGCCATGAAAGCGGGCAAGCTTCTGCTCCACTCTTACGTGCAGCTCGGTGGTTCCGGAGACCAGCCGTGATGCGCCCGAACCTATCCCCCACTTTCGGGCTGCCGAGGCAGCTGCCTTAACCAGCCGGGGATCGTTTTTCAGGCCGAGATAGTCATTCGAGGCCAGGTTGAGCAGCGAACGGCCCTGATAACCAATCCGACCCCCGCTTTCAAAAGAAGAAAGCGGCCGGAGGAATCTTCGCAGGCCGCGCTCGGTCTGTTTTTCCAGAAAGGTATCAACAAACTCCCAGCGTTTGTCCATATTATTATCCGTTAAGACTGTTCAAGCTCTTTTCAGCTCTGATAGCTTCCCGCCCGGCGGATACCGAGTTCTTTCAGTGCGTTGTAAGAGCAAACCAAGGGATCTCTTACACCCTCGAGACAGAAAAGTTCGCGCCGAAGGAACCGCACCCGGCCGATATTTTTTTCAACCACATCCACCAGGCGGCCTCTCTCGCAGTTCAGGCATTTTTCAGTCTGGTCGTTGAGCAGGGTGGCCACTCGGGAATCAACCAGGGCAGCAGAGAGATCGGGTTCGAAAGAATCCGGGCCTCTCTCCTGGAAATCGAGCTTTCGCGGGGCTCTCAACACCAGGCGTCCCTCATCCAGAGTCAGTTCGGCTTCGAACTCCACCAGGTCGCCACGAGCCAGGCGAAGTCTTTTCTGGGCGCCGGGAGAAAGCTGGAGATAAACGAAATCCTCCAGATGAGTCCTGCCGAGATAGCACTCAGCGAAATTGACCAGATAACCTTTGAGCGAAAGCCTGCTGTTTTTCGGATAGACAGTCTTGACCAGCCCCGGTCCCACAAAATTTACCCTGCCATATACCTCGAGACGTCTGCCCAGGTGATCCGAAAGCCAGTCCTCGAAACTTTCCAGTTCTCTCAGAAATTCCTTATACTGTTCCTGGTTCAAAATGATTTCCGGAACCTTATGCAGCTTTTCCTCGTAGTAATACCTGCAAGAGATGCAGTTTTTACCGGGGTGCTTATATCCCTTTTTGCAACTGGTTCCTTTCTCGAGAAGTCGGCAGTGCCACTTGAAATAGAAACAGCCTTCCGGCAGGCACCGCTTGACTTTCAGCACGTGATAGACACTGACCTTGCCTTCAAAAGACTCGTGCGAGTCGAGCTTGCAGCGAAAAACATCGAGCCGCTTGTACTGGTTGATCACTTAGGCCCCCGCTTGAATTCGCCTCATTCTGGTGCGTGCGCTTACCGGGCGAAATCAGGTGCAAGATGCGGAATTAACGGTTCAAGATCAATAAAAAAGTGTAGAAATTTGATCCTTATTACGTTATATTTTTATAGATTTCAGCAAGCTAATAAATCCTGGTTGTTTACTGCGTTTTAGAGAACATCTGGTCATAAAAATCAGGTTTATGAAATGGATCCTGTTATTATAACGTCGATTTTCACATTAGGTTTTCTCGGATTATTATTCGGGAGTGGATTGGCCTATGCTTCCAAGAAATTCGCGATCAAAATAGACCCCCGTCTGGCCAAGGTGGTTGATCTATTGCCTGGTGCCAACTGCGGCGGCTGCGGCTTTCCGGGTTGCACAGCGTTTGCCGAGGCGGTGCTCAAGGGCGCGGCTCCGGTAACCGGCTGCGGGCCAGGCGGCAAGGAGGTGGCGGGAAAAATCGCCGAGTTGCTCGGGGTTGAACTGGAGGATATGACCCCCATGGTGGCGGTGGTCCAGTGCCAGGGAAGCAAGAATTTAGCCTGGGACAGGTTCAGCTACAACGGTATCCAGACCTGCGTTATCGCTCATCAGACCAGCGGCGGCCACAAGGCCTGCCCTTACGGTTGCCTCGGTTTCGGCGACTGCGTGCGCTCCTGCAATTTCGATGCGCTTCACATGGGCGAAAACGGCCTGCCGGTAGTGGACAAGGAAAAATGTACCGCCTGCGGGGCATGTGTCACAGCCTGCCCTCGCGGCATCATGAAACTGATCCCGGTCACCCAGCAGGTTTATGTCGGCTGTGTCTCTCAGGACAAAGGCAAAGCGGTCGAGGATGTCTGCAAGGTGGGCTGTATCGGCTGCTCTCTCTGCGCCAAGACAACCCCCAGCGGGGCGATCAAGATGAACGGCAACCTGCCCGAGATCGACCCCTCGGGAACCGACCTGGTGATCGGCGTGTACAAGTGTCCCACCAAGAGCCTGGTTGACAGGGTAAAGGTGCGCGGGAAGGTGTCGATCGACAGCAAATGCAACGGCTGCACCGAATGCGCCAAGATCTGCCCGGCCAAAGGTGCGATCCAGGGCGAGGAGGGAAAGCGGCACAAGATTGTCTGGGAAAAGTGTATCGGCTGCGGTATCTGCATCCCGGTCTGCCCGGTGAATGCGATCCACCCGATGGGTGCGCTGGGCTATGTCGACGAGACGCTGGCAACAGGCAAAACCGCAAGCAATAGGTTCTGACTGCCTGATAAGTTCACTTTATATCTCTTACAGTGGATTACTGCTCGTAAACTTTTCCCTTAATTCGAGTCGGCCCAGGACCTGGGTGCGGCTCTTTTTTTAGTACCCTTACCAGAGATCGGTGACTGATGAAACACCTGCTCCTTCATACATGCTGCGCCCCGTGTTCGCCTTATGTGATCAGGAAGCTTGCGGATGAATACCGCCTTACCGTATTTTTCTACAACCCGAATATCCACCCGCAGCAGGAATACAAGCTCCGTCTCGGGGAAATCCGCAGGCTTTGCAAGAATCTCGGTCTAAAGCTTATCGAGGGCAGGTATGACCCGGAGCGTTTTTTCGAGCTTGTGGGGCCGCTTGCCGATACAGGGGAGGGCGGAGAGCGCTGTTCGGTCTGTTTCAGAATGCGAATCGAGGAGGCTTTCCGGGTCGCGAAAAAAATCGGTGCGGAGGTGGTGGCGACAACCCTTACTGTGAGCCCGCACAAAAAAGCTGCCCAGGTAAATACCGCAGGCAGGAGCGTTGCCGAGGGCGAGGAAACTGTATTCCTCGAGGCTGATTTCAAAAAGAAAGACGGTTACCGGATTTCGTGCGAACTAGCCAAAGAGTACGATTTTTACCGCCAGAATTACTGCGGATGCACCTATAGCAAAGCTGAAAGTGAACGAAGATCTGATTCTCACAAAGCCCATCGACGCGGATGATACTCTCGATACCACCGGACTGTTCTGCCCGTTGCCTGTGGTCAAGGCTGCAGAGAAAATAAAAACTCTACCCGGGGGAACAGTGCTCGAGGTTATCTCCGATGACGGCGGGATCGAGGCCGACCTTCCGGCCTGGTGCGAGGGTTACGGCCACGAGTACCTGGGCTGCCTGCGTAATGGGCCGCTCTGGCGACTTTACGTTAGAAAAAAAGCGGGTGATTGATGGATTTCTGGCACCTGGCCTATAACCTGGCCGCTCTGCCCCTGGCAAGGGCGGGATCGCGCCTTGCCGCCGTTTTCAGGCCCAAGGTAACCCGGGGCTTAAATGGGCGTAAAAGGAGTTTTACCCAGATAGAAAGCTATCTCTCAGCTACCGGCCACGGCGTTCCCGTTACAGGTGGAATCCTTTTCCACGCCACCTCTGTAGGCGAATACCTTCAGGCTCTCCCCCTGATGCGTGGACTGAAAGCGGCCAATAAAGAACGCCCGCTTTACCTTTCCTTTTTTTCGCCTTCCGTGGAAAAACGGGCCCGCGCCTGTGCCCATGCCAACCTGGTGTTTTACCTTCCCGAAGATACCAGGGCGAATATCACCAGGCTCCTCGGTCTGCTCAAACCCACCCTGATCGTGATCTCCAAGTTCGATATCTGGCCGAACCTGGTTACCCAGGCATACAAGGCCGGGATACCGGTGGCTGTAATCGCCGCGACCCTGTCCCCTGATTCGGGAAGGCTGCGCGGGCTTTCGGGCAGGTTTCACAGGAGTTTCTATCCCGGGTTGAGCCTGGTTTGCGCGATTGCAAAAGATGATGCGAAGAATTTCATTCGGCTCGGGGTAAAAAAGCAAAACTGCATCCTAACCGGGGACACCCGTTTTGACCAGACCTGGCAGCAGGCTTCGGAGGTGGCTGAGCACGATCCTCTGGTGGTTGCGTTCAGTGGGTGGAAAAACCATTTCCGCTTTGCCTGTGGAAGTATTTGGCCCGCAGACCAGAAACACCTGCTGCCCGCGCTGGCTGAGCTCTGCAACAGGCACGAGCACCTGCGGCTTATCCTGGCTCCCCACGAACCGACACAAGAGCATGTGGAAAACCTGGTCTCTTTCCTCAAGGATAACAACCTTTCTTTCGAACTCTATTCCATTCTTACAGGCTCAGATGACAGAGGCACGACATCGCCTGTATCGGGCAGTACCAGGGCCGTGATCGTGGATACTGTGGGTGCGCTGGCTGCGGTGTACCGTGCCGCGGATGCGGTTTATGTGGGAGGGAGTTTCGGCCGAGGCGTGCACAACGTGATGGAGCCTGCCTGTTTCGGCCTGCCGGTGATTTTCGGCCCGCGGCATCTGAACAGCCACGAGGCGCTGATAATGATCCAACGCGGCGGTGCGTTCCCTGTGGAAAAGGGTGCCGATATTGTAGAAATCGCCGGGCGCCTTATCGAGAATGAAAGCTTTCTTCACCAGGCAGGCCGAAAGGCTCGCGCCGTTGTGACAGACAATCTCGGAGCGACCGGAAGAACGCTGGAGGCGCTGTCCGGAAAGTTTCCGGGAGTAATCGGGGATTTGCCGGGATAACACACCCCGTCCGCTAGGCGGACACCCCTCTTGATAGAGGGGATTTTAAAGCTTGACAAAATCGTTGCCGATATTTATAGTTAATCAGCCTCCTAACATAACTTATGTTGTGTTAGTCCCGACTCCCACGTGGAGTCGGGTTTTCTTTTTTAGGGAGCTATTGTGGAAAGATTGGCTTATTTTTTTGACGGGTTTAGTATCTATCACTCTCTCAAAGGCAACTCTCGTTACCATAAATTTATGTGGTTTGACTATTACAAGCTAGCTCAAATATTCACAAAGAAAACTCAAACCATTGTCTCCGTTACTTACTTCACCGCCTACTCCAAATGGAAGCCCGACTCGTATAAAAGACATCAAATCTATGTCTTGGCATTAAGACACACGGGCGTTGAACCTGTCTTTGGTAACTTCAAAAATAAAACTGTCAAGTGTAAAATTTGTGGCGGCGTCTCACATAAATACCACGAAGAGAAAGAAACAGATGTCAACATCGCTCTTGCCGTGCTAAAGGGCGCCCTCCTAGATGAATTCGATACGGCAATTATATCGACTTCAGACAGCGATTTTATCCCTGTAATAAGATATCTTAGAAACTTATCTATCAGTAAAAGAGTGGGGATATTAATCCCTATCGGCTCGAGCGGTAAAACTAGGGAGCTTCAAATCGAGTCGGACTTCTTTTACAAAATCAAAGAAAAACACCTAGCCACATGCCAATTGCCCGATGAAATCAAGATAGGAACCGATACTATCGCCCGACCTGATGAATGGAAGTAGAATCCACCTTTTCGCCTTGGACATATATATTTCACAATCAGCTCCAGCGCTACTGACGCACCTCACCCCGAATCTGAAAAACATAAGGATTCCTTTGATGGGCAATACGGAACATAAATCTGGGAAAGGCAGAAAACTGGTGGGTTTTATCGGCTGTCCGTCGCAAGCAATAATGGCGCGCTACAGGAACGCCGAACTGATGGACCTGGACAACAGGCAGCCGGGAGTATCGCTCACCGAGGCGAAAGAGATGCTGCCTGTGAACGCCTGCGCCATCATCCAGCGGATACTGGCCAACACCTTGGCGCTCAAGCCCGAGGTGATAATATTCGATGACGGCTACAGTAAGTGCGACAACGCCCGTTTCCTGGGAAATGTTATCGAGGACAGGGTGCCGGAGGTGCGGCTGATCAGAACGCAGAACGACAGCACCAAGCCTGCCGGCGCGCCGATCTGCGACAGCGACCTGCCGTTAGCTGAAAAGGTGAGCCTGATCCTGGACGATATTATCTCGCCTGTGGACAAGTCCGGCCTTCGCCCCTGCCCGGCACCGCCTGCTGCGTTCTGGGGCGTCCCGTGTGCGGATGAAGCAATCTACGAGCTTTTTCCTCCCGGAACCCAACTTCTGGGCTGGCTGCGCTGTTTCGAGAACCGCACCCCTGCGGACCTGGAGCTGGAATGTTTTGTGCCCCTTGGTGTACCCACGATATTTTTCGCCCAGACATTCTGCAGCAAGAATATTTTAGCCAAGCACCTGGCCCGCAAGCACAACGGCCTTTACGTGGACTCTGACGGGGTGCTCACCCGCTCAGAGCGCGCGCAGATCGAGGCTTTCCTTCATTTCCGCAGGCTGGGGCACTGAATATATTTCGTAGAAAATTTATATGTCAGCTTGACGAGAAAAAAATTGAAAGTATTTTATAATATGAAAAACCTAATTGATGTGTGAAAGACTCTTATCTCCTGATTATTATTCTTTCTCACAATAGGACAACAGTAGAAAAAAGAAATGAATACTACACATAAAGTTTTGTTAACTAATTCTAACCATATGGATTCATTGCCAGATAATAGTGTGGACTTAATAATGACTTCCCCGCCCTATCCTATGATTGAAATGTGGGATGAAATATTCATTTATCAAAACCCTGCTATAAAAGATTCTCTGAATAAAAAAAATGGCATCCAATCATTTAACTTTATGCATGAAATTTTGGATAAAATATGGAATGAATGTTACCGCGTTTTAAAAAATGGAGGATTTTTATGCATAAATATAGGAGATGCAACGAGAACAATAAACGGCGATTTCCAACTATTTCCAAATCATTCAAGAATATTGAATTATCTATTGAAAAAAGGATTTCATGTTCTTCCAGATATTTTGTGGAGAAAACAAACAAACGCACCAAATAAATTCATGGGCTCAGGTATGTTACCGGCTGGTGCATACGTAACACTTGAGCATGAATATCTTCTTATATTCAGAAAAGGTAAAAAAAGAGAATTTAAAAAAGAAGAAAATAAAAGAAAAAGACGAGAAAGTGCTATTTTCTGGGAAGAGAGAAATGTATGGTTTTCAGATGTTTGGATGGATATTAAAGGAACACAACAAAAAATAGTTAACAATAACTCCCGATTAAGAAGTGCGGCATACCCTTTTGAATTAGCTTATAGAATAATCAATATGTTATCAGTTAAAGGAGACTTCGTACTTGATCCTTTCTTAGGTACAGGAACAACCCTTGCTGCTTCCATGGCTTCAGGTAGAAATAGCATAGGTTTTGAGATAGATGTCAATTTCCGTGATATAATACTAGACATAAATAGACATATAGTAAATTTTTCAAATAGTTATATTTTAAATCGAATAAAAAAACATATTGATTTTGCAGAATATTGGATTAGTAATAAAGGGTCATTTAAATATGAAAATATCTATTATGGCTTCCCTGTTATGACAAGACAAGAAAAAGAGCTTATATTAAATGAATTAAAAGAAGTTAAGAAAGTCGATAAAGACGTTTTCGAAGTAACTTATCGTGAAAAGCCCGAGAAAAAATCTTTTGGAGTTTGGATTTCAGAATCAGGCAAAGAAGATTCTGATATGTTCAAAATCAATAATTTTTCCTTAAAATCAAATAGAAAAAGACTAAATCAGGAAACCTTTAAAGCTTCTCAACGAATACTATTCTCCGATTAACTATAGATTATAAAAATGAAGTGAAATTAACTTTTTAATCTAATAATTTCTGCTTCTATTTCTTCAATAACTTCTGTATTATAGATTTTTTTCTTATCCCCAGATTTCACTGAATAAATGAAAAAAACTTTTCCACTATATTTTTCTGTAAATCTCCTATGGCTGTCCTCATGCATTTTATCCCATTGATATTGATTTAAAGCAATTCCTGATGTTATTGGCTTTATCTGAAGACCCAAGCATTTATCATTTATTTTTATAAAAAAGTCTACATTATAAATCCTGTCCCATTCATCAGGGGCCGGTCGTATTTTTACCTTTAAAATTTCTTCCAATTGTCCATATATTGTATCTATTTCTGAAAGATATCCTTCATATGTTCTATTCAAGACTAAATTATAGGCATAATCTATACATTCTTTTTCTTGGATACCAGAAAGTTCACTATGAACTACTTCTGTTAATTTTACATAGAGTTTTCTACCCGAATCTATTAAATATTCCCTATTAATTTTGAGGCCATCCTTTTTTTTCTGCACAGCATTTTCAAAGTAAAAATTCTCCCATACTTCAAAACTTTTTGGTGCACATTTCCTTATTAATTCAGAAGTTGGCCCAACACTATGCGCTTTGTTTAATGCCCAACGGTTCATAGCGTAGTTTAAAAGAGTTTCTCTTTTGAATTTGAGGTTACGTCCCTCAACTCTTATAATCCATTCTTCATCCATAAGATTGTATCCTTTAGAGAAGATAATATTGATCCTTAAAAATTTAAGAAAAAAATAATGTTTTAAATATCAATTAATATTTCTTATTTAATCAAATTTGGAAAGTTCTTCCCCCACACAGCGGTGCAATAGCGGCAGAAGAATCTCGTGGTGGCCGATGAAGGTGTATCCCTTGCCGCCGCCGGTGCGGGTGGGGCGGCCCACTACGTTGACAGTGGGGCGATACTGCTGGATCATGCTGAAATCGGCTGCGATGATACCGTTACAGGTGTGGCCGAGATTGCGCGCCAGGGTGAGGGCCTTGAGAAAAACCTCGGGCAGGATCACCGCGGAGCCTAGATTCATTACAACAGAGCCGGGCACGAGCTTTGCCACTGCGGCTGTAAAAATCTCGAAATCAATCATGGTGGCAGCGCCCAGCTTTGCTCCGTTAAGAGCAGGGTGCTGGTGGACCGTGTCCGTGCCGATAGCCACGTGCACGGACAGCGGAACGCCGTGCTCGTAGCAGGCGCAGAGGATGCTGGAACCGGCGTTGGGCGCTTTTCTTCGGGTGAGCTCTGCGCCCAGGGCCTCGCCGAGTCCCAGATCGTTCTCAGCAGCCCGGCTCGATGCTGCTGCGAACAGCTCGGGAGTCTCCTCCACCATGCCGAAACTGCCGTCAGCCAGGCCCTGCTCCACATCCTCGCTGGTTGCTCCCCACATGGCGATCTCAGCATCGTGGATCGCTGTGGCCCCGTTGAACGCCACTGCACTCAAGGCTCCCTTTCTAACCCAGTCGATAATCACCGGCGAGCAGCCCACCTTGACCACGTGTGCGCCCATCATGGCAATCACAGGCAATCCCTGCCTGAATGCAGAGGCAAGGCTTGAGCAGAAAGCTTTCCAGTCGGCTGCTTTAAGCTGGTCCGGGAGGCAATCGAGGAATGCAGCGGCCTCAAGATCGGCGAAATCCTCCACCTGGACCTTGTGTGACCGCTCAGTGATGGATTTTGTGCGTACTTTCTTACGGCTGATTCTGGGATAACGGCCAGGCAACAGCGGTTTCTCCTTTTAAGCTAGCTTTTTCCGAGAGTGAAAGATTCGAGCATCACAACGATCTGGCCGAAATCGAGTTGGCTGGTCACCTTGACCGGAATCCGGTTCTTATCGTTGGTTATCCAGACCAGCAGGTTCCCTTTGTGTTTGAAAAGCCCGCCTTTCTTGAGAAAGGGCTCAACCACAAAGCAGAAAAAGCGCCCTGCGGGAACCTCCACCCATTCGGTGCGATGGACCGCAACCTTGAGCGGGTTGCCGTGCTTGTCCACAAAATTCTCCAGAAGGATTCCCTGGCCCACCTCGAGGTCGAGTGTCCTGAAATAGTAAAAAATCGAGAGTTCATCCTGCGCCTCGGGCACGATTTCCACTGTGTCCCCACTGACCAGGTCGAAGCGGATGCCGGTCTCCTGGTCGTAGATCAGCTCCCGGTGGCGCCTGGTTTTGCCCTCTTTCTGGCGCTTGATAAATTTCCGGGTGAACAGCTTGCGCGTGTCGATCAGGGAGAAAAAATAATCCCGCACAGGATAAAACAGATCGAGTGTCTTATTGGATATTGCCCCTGCTTCGATCCTGTAACACAGATTCGCGCGGAAGCTGTCGATAGCGGCGACATGCATGTAAGCAGTGCCGATATTGCCCACAGTCCAGTTCACCGAGAAATTCAACTCCTCGCCGACCCGGTAAGGAACCCGGGGGATAGAGTCCGCCTGCTGGGCGTTGCCCTTGATTGGGAGGATAACTGAAAAAAGAAAAAGGAAGAACAATTTCGCCACTTTTAAAGACAATCTATCGTCCCTGTCTTGTAATTGATAAACTGCAAAGGAAATAAACCGCGGGGTTTCTATTTTCTGCTGGTTTAAATTTTGGACGAACGTTCTCCCTTTTTATTCGAATATCTCCTTGGCTGACGAGGTTTGGCTGGCTGCTGTTCTATTTCGGCAGCGGCTGCGGCAATTTCCCTGCTGAAGAGAAGAAACCGCAGGAGGCTGAAAAGTTTGAAGCGGCTCTTGCGGCGGCGCAGTTTTCTATCGTCCAAGTCTATCAACCCAAAGCTTCTTGCATCATTCATCAGGGCAACGGAAAAAACGGCTGTACAGGCAGCGGGCGATATTTTCGGGCCCATTTCAGCGAGCGCCTTGAGGCGAGCCATGTTGCGGCGTAAAAGCTGAACCCGGCAGCCCCTGAAAGTGGCCAGCAGGTCAGAATTTACTTCCACTTCAATACCGCGGAAACGCAAAATGGGGCGGGCCAGCTTGTGCGCGATCCTTCTGGCAACTGCGACACCTTTCATCCGGCCGCTGGAACGGTTCGGGAAAAGAATGTCCACATTGCGCTCTATCTGGGCCGATATTTGATTCAGTACACCAGTGTTGTAAGTAAAATCAGCGTCCAGGACCAGGAAAAAGTCTCTTTTGGGATTGCTGCTTTTAGCGAGCACTTTCCTGATCGTCTCGTAAAGAGACTTTCCGTAACCCACTCTAGGCTGGTTGTGAGTGACCCGCAGCGGCATTCTTCGCATGTAGGGCTCTACCACTTCGGCGGAGTCGTCAGTACATCCATCCAGGGTAATAAAAACCTCGTACCCCAGCTTGAGATTTTTCATCACCTCGCTCAGGCGGTAAAGAAAAACTCCTACTGTGTCCTGTTCGTTGAACACGGGGAGGTAAAAATAGATGACCGGTTTCATAGTTAAGCTGTGCTGGTTGTTTGAAATTGCAACTCGTAAAGCCGCCGGTAGAGGCCGTCCCGGCGGTGAAGGTCCAGATGGCTACCGGTCTGGACGATCCTGCCTTCATTGATGACAATTATTCTGTCGCAGTGCTGGATCGTGGACAGGCGGTGAGCGATAACCAGGCTGGTACGGTTTTTCATCAGGTGCTCGATTGCCTGCTGCACCAGAAGTTCGCTTTCTGTGTCAAGGGATGAAGTCGCCTCGTCGAAAATCAGGATATCCGGGTTCTTGAGAATCGCCCTGGCGATTGCGATCCGTTGGCGCTGCCCACCGGAAAGCCGTGATCCTCTTTCGCCGATAACCGCATGGTAGCCATTGTCCATGGCCTGAATAAACTCGTGGGCGTTGGCTGCTTTGGCCGCCTTTATCACCCGCTCCAGGGGCATCTCTTTCATTCCGTAGGCGATATTATTGCGCACTGTATCGTTGAACAGTATAGTCTCCTGGGTCACGATACCGATCAGGCTGCGAAGACCGGCGATGCGGTAATCCCGGATATCGCGGCCATCGATCAGGATCCTGCCCTGCCAGACGTCATAGAAGCGTGGAATCAGGTCGACCAGGGTGGATTTGCCAGCGCCGCTCGGACCGACCAGGGCAACAGCCTCGCCCTTTTTTATCTCGAGGTTGATATCTTTCAGCACGGGCACTCCCTCGTTGTAGCCGAACGTGACCCCTTTATAGCGGATGGATCTTTCGAACGAGGTCTTGGGGAGCGCATCCGGCCTGTCGGTGACTTTCGGCCTGGTGTCGAGGATCCTGAAAATCCTGTCGCAGGAAGCCAGGCCCTGCTGAAGGATGTCGTTAAAGTTGCCGAAGGCTTTCACCGGCGACATGATTCTCAGGCTGACTATCAGGAAAAAGAAGAAATCATGAGCGGGCATCTGTGCGGCGAGCACCTGGCGGCCGCCGTAAAGCAGAAAAATTCCTCCCACCATGGTCATCAGAGTCTCTGTCAGGGGGGAACTGAGAGAGGCGTACCTGTTGGTGCGCATGAACTGCCTGTAGTAGTTCTGAGTCTCGGAGCGGAACTTGGCCCGTTCGAAATTCTCCATACCGAATGCTTTCACCACGCGGATACCGCTGACAGTTTCCTGGAAAATGGAGGTTATCTCGCCCAGGGCGTTCTGTAGCCAGAGGTTTTTCCGCCGCAATTTTTTCGCCACCCAGGTCACCAGCAAGGCCATCGGCGGGATCAAGACAAAGACCATCAGGGTCAGTTTCCAGCTCAACATAAACAGCAAGCCCAGATAAACGACGATCTGGCAGCCGGAGAGAAGGATTTTCGAGAAGCTGTCGGTGAGCACCGCCCGCACGGTGCTGACATCATTGGACATGCAAGAAATGAGCTGCCCTGTTTTGTTCTTGTGAAAGAAGCTGAGTGAAAGGCTGTTCAGGTGGCTGAAAATTTCATTGCGCAAATCCCGGACGGCCAGTTGCTCCAGAGAGCGGCTAAGGAAGCGCTGAAGGTAGTCGAAGAGGTTTTTGAGCAAAAATATCAGGAGGATCAAAACCACGATCCGGCTCAGAACCTCGAGCGGGCCGCCTTCGAGAATCCGGGCCTGGATCTGTCTGAGGAATTCGAACTTATCGAAAAAGCCCTTCGCCTGTACCCCGGCAGCATCTCCTGCCGACTGCCCGCTTTCGAACAGTACTTTCAGTAAAGGGACGGAAAGGGCCATGCTCGCCCCATCCAGCACAGAGAAACTCACCACACTAAAAACTGTGAATGTTAGCCGGAACCAGTAAGGTTTCAGGTAAGCCAGCAAACGCCAGTATTCTTTCACCGGTTAGACCTTTAAAAATTTTCTTAAATTTTCATAATTGCAATAATTATAAGAATATACCCTACCACATAACAAATGTCAAGCAGCCCAGGCGGCTGTTCCCGCCCACTCTTTGGTCATTGACAGAGCAGCCGATGACTCGCTAATTTTTATTATCTGATCGATAAAATCAATCATGGGAAATGCCCTTGGAAAGAGAAAACCATTTCATCCGGACTCTGGTTGTCCACCGTTATGCGGTGCTCTGCCTATTCTGTTGCCTGCTCTACCTGACCAATCTTGGTGGATATCGTCTTTTCGATGTCGATGAGCCACGCTATGCAGAGACCGCGCGGTACATGAGCGAATCCGGGGACTACGTGCTGCCGATTTTCAACGGTGCTTACCGTTTTGAAAAACCTGCGCTGAGCTACTGGCTGATCGCGGCTAGCTACCACCTGTTCGGAATAAACGAGTGGGGAGCGCGATTTCCGTCAGCCCTGACAGCCCTGGGCACGGTACTGCTGACCTGCCTTCTGGCCGGCAGGCTCTGGAACTCAGGAACCGGGCTTGCTGCAGGGGCAATTCTAGCCTGCTGCCTGCAATTTATCGCCCTGGGCCGCTGGGCAATAACGGATATGCATCTGGCCTTTTTCGTGAGTGCAACCCTTGTTCTATTCTATCTGGGCACTGCCGCGGAAGATAAGAAAATGGGCAGGCTTTACCACCTCGGCTCGTTCGCCTGCTCGGGTCTGGCCGTTCTTACCAAGGGCCCGGTGGGGTTTGTTCTGCCTGCATTAGTTGCTTTTGTTTATATCCTGGTTTCCGGCAGGGCGCGCGAGAACCTGGCCAGGATCCCGTTTGCTGGCGGAGTCATTGTTCTCTGCCTGGTTGTCCTCCCCTGGTACGTGCTTGTAACTCTGCGATCTGAGTTTGAGTTTTTCCGGGTATTTATCATCCAGCACAACTTTCAGCGGTTTTTCGGCGATGTAGCTCCCGGCGGGCAGCATATCGAGCCTTTTTACTACTACCTGCCCTGCCTTCTGCTTGGTATCTACCCCTGGAGTATCTTTGCCGTGCATGCGATAATCAGGCTAATGCGCCGCATCCAGGGTCAGTGGAAAAGTGAACGTACCTTAATCGGGAAAACAACCTTTCCGCTGCTCTGGTGCGTGCTGGTAGTTCTCTTTTTCAGCCTTTCCCGGGCCAAGCTGCCCACATACATAACTCCCGCCCTCCCGCCCCTGGCAATTCTTATTGCCGGCTACTTTCACGAACTTGCCCCCACGCCGTCCGGCAGTTGTTCCCGTGTTATTCTCTTGCCTGCCCTGCTGAGTGTACTTGCAGCGGCTGCTCTGGCTGTATTTTTAATTATTGGAGCGGATAAGATCGCGCCGTTCGAGCTTGGTAATCTGCCTCTTCTCACCGCCTTGGCGTTTATTTCCGGCCCGCTGGGTGCTTTAGTTTTACTGACTCGGCGCAGGCACAGGGGAGCTTTTATTTTTCAAGCCGCGGGACAGACATTCTTTGCCTTGCTGATCGCCCTGAGCATCCTGCCCCTGGTGTCGAATCACCGCCAGGAACCGCAGAAAAGGCTGACTGAGCGCGCCTGTGCCTGGCTAGGCGACAGTGGCACTCTGGCCGCCTACAGGTACCGCAAAACAGCGCTGAGCTTCTATTCGCGGAGAGTTGTCGTATATCTGGAGGCAACTGACGAAGCTGAGGACATAGTTAATATGCCAGGGCCATTGGCAGTAATTACCCGTGAAAAACACCGGGATGAGCTTGCGCAGAAATTCCCCTCCCTTGATATTCTGGCAGTTGATAAAGGCCTGGTTCTGATGGCGGCTAAAGAATAATATTCCCCCCTTTCCGGTAGATTTTACCTTTCGACTTCAGTGAAAAATATAACCCGCCTTCAACCCACTGTTCAGTATAACTTTATGAAAACAGGCATATTATCTCTTCGGAGACTCTGAATCCAGTCTGGTATGTTAATTGCGTCGAATGATAGCGACTTTTCTAGTATTGTACCCATATTTCCGGCCTGAAGAGGAGATCTTCCGATGCCAAGAACGAGCGCAAGCAAAGTGCGGAAATTCGACAAAATCGACACGAAATTCGGCGTGGTTACCGTGCTGGAGCGTAAGAACGGGAAAATAATGGTGCTGATCGATGACGATATCACCGCTACCTTTAATGAAAATGAGTTTTTCAGCGATTTCGTCCTTTAAACATGTAAAACTTTCCTTTCGCCCGGGCAAGTGAGTGGATTCTGTCTTATTTCAGAGCGACTATGATATCAGGAAATTAAGAAATTAAGGAAAAACCGATCAGGAAATGCTTGCAACCGGAATCGATTTATCCCTCCAAGTTACCGCCATCCATATTTTGAGCCGCCATAGCATACTTTTAATTTGACTTGTACCTGGCCTTGCCGTATTATATAGCAAAATGCTATGTTTCAGTAGACTCAAGCGGTTCCTGCCTTTCACACGGAATAATATTTCTCAGAGCACCGGATCGGTTCAAAATGGTTCATGTTTATGCCGTTGCTGTCGTATTGGGCCTCTGCGTGATTCTTTTTTTAGGGCTTCTGATCCAGAAAAAGATGGAAGATACCAGGCGCCGCAAGGAGATGGAACTCATTTCGGCACAGCGCCGCCTCGAGGAATCCCGCGAAAAGCTAAACAATCTGCGCAAGCTTCTCTATGAAGTAGAAAATCAGCTTACGGAAAACAAACATTATTACAATATGAAAAAGGAAGAACTGGTCCAGGTGGCGAAAGAAATCCAGGAAGTTGAGGAGGAAAAGGATTCCATCCAGAAAACTATCGACCAGAGTACGACCACCGATCAGGAATTGAATCTGCTGAACAACAGGCTGAAACTGAACCGGGAAAAGCTGACCGAGCTGAGCGGACGAGCGCAGGAACTTCAGGAAGATGTGGATAACCTGGGCAAAACAACTGAGGAAAAGGAGGCAGAAATAAGAAAGATGCAGCATGCGATTGCCCAGGCCGAGAGCGAGCTAGAATACAACAGGGAACTGGTCAAGATAAAAGAGCGGATGATCAAAACCTGAGCACACTTTGATAACTGACCTTTCGAGTTTTCCCCTTTACAAAGAGATTCTCCAAAATACGGGGAGATAAATTAGAAAGCTGCCCCAGGTGAGACAGTTTTCTAATCCAGTTTCGATCATTATTCTGTAAATTCAGCGGCTAGTAATCGAGTGTCAGGATACGGCTCTTTGTAAAGCTGAATAACTTCTCCTTTTTGGCAATCCTCACGCCCTCAGCCACGTCCTCCGGCCCCTTGCCTGCGGCTTTGTTCGGCTCACGGCCAGCGGATGGCGGCCACACCGAAAACCAGAGCCATGATTCCAGCAGCCACCAGCGCGGCGAGCAGGAAACCTATGATGTCTGTGCGGTTGGGTTTTAACATCTCCCAGTTCGTGCCCGGGAACCAGAGCTTGTCCCGGAAACGGTTCGTGTCGGCGTAGGAGCGCTCCACCTCCCGGCGGTCGAGTTGGCTGTCCCGCTGCACCGGGGTATGCACCCGTGCGTAAAACCGGTCCAGGGCAACCTTTGACACCGGAGCGGTAAGGAAGCTCACCAGCAGGAGGAGAAAAAACGGCAGGATTGCATCGAGCAGAAAAGTAAGCGCCTCGAGTGTGGAACGCGAGCTGGTTGAAAAATCAACTCCCAGCCGGGAAAGAACCCAGACACCGAGCCTGAATTTCCCGCTTCCCCGGTATTGCGAATCCGGATCATCAGGGTTCTCGCGCACCTTTTCCTCGAAATAAATCGGTGTGGAGGGTACGGTTATTCTTTTGGTGATAAGCTCGCCGGTTTTCAGAGCGCGGCCTTCGGCGACATCTTCTGAGTCGGCCCCGACATGGACCTCGACAAAAGAGGGTCTTGTGCCGGTAAGAAGCTCTGGAGAGCTGGCAATACTATTGACCTGGGGCAGCAGTACCGGCAGGAGGAAAGAAAAAGTGAGTGAAAAAATTATCGCGCTCCAGGCTGCGGCTGCACTCACTCTGCGCCAGAGGAAACTCAGCCAGAAACTCGCCCCGAAAATCACCGGCAGGGTCCAGATATATTTAAGCAGTACGATTACACTGTGGAAGAGCTGGGAGAGCAGCACCCCGCCGATGATAATAAAAGCCGTGGTAAGCCGGCCGACCCAAACCAGGTGGGCATCGGAGCTGGCCGGGCGCCAGGGACGGTAGAGGTTCATGGTGAAAAGCGCCGAGCCGCTGACCATGAAAGCATCCGCGCTGGACATGATCGCAGCAAGCAAGGCGGCGATCATTAAGCCCACCAGGCCGGCGGGCAGGAGTTTCATTGTCGCGTAGCCCCAGATCATGTCCGGGTCGGAAACCTCGTGCGCATAAAGGGCGTAGCCGATCACCCCGACCAGGGCCCAGCCCACTGTGCAGAATCTCTTGAGGTAGTTCCCGTATGTCAGGCCGACCCGTGCGCTCATCTCATCCACTGCCGCGCCCCCGCCGGTCTGCATGATATGCGGCTGAACGACTATACCCACGAGATTGATCAGGATTATCGAAAAAACGAACAGCAGGGTATAATCGCTGGTCTGCGCGCTGCCCAGCAGGTTGAACATGTGCTCGGGAACGTTTTCATGAAGGCCGGAGAACCAGCCAGTTGCTCTCAGGCCGAACGGGATGATGACAAAGGAGAGAAAGATAATCAGCACGCCCTGGATGAAATCGGTAATTACCGCGGCTTTCAGCCCGCCGAGCATCGAGTAGATCAGGATCACCAGGGCCATCCCCGGCACTATCGTGCGGCTCGAGATATACGAATACCCGCTGCGGATCTCGCCAGAGGCCTTTTTTTCCTGCAGCAGCCGGTATTCGTTCAGTTCTGCGGGGGTATGAGTTTTTCCGTCCAGGCGCAGCTTTTCAAGCTCCACGTAGCGCCGGTAGCGCGTCACGTTTTCGGCCTCCTCAGCCGTGTACGTACTCTCCGGCCGCGGCGTGAGCACCTCAACCGTTTTGCCTACTGCAGTCAGACCGATCGCGATGTAGTACATGAAATAGAAAACCGAAAACGTAGCGTAGGCAGCCCCCAGAGCCTTGTTCTGGAAGCGTTCGGTGAAATAATCGCCGATTGTCACCAGACGCAGCCGCCGATACCAGGGGCCGATTATCCAGTAGAAGGGAGTGATAAACAGCCAGAGCAGCACGGCCCAGATGCCGCTCATCCCGTTGCGGAACGATTCCCGTGAGACGCTGACCGGCATGTCGGAACTTGTGCCGGCTCCGAACTGAAGGAAAATGGAGAAAACCTTGCCGAAACCTCTGCCGCCGAGGAAAAAGTCCTCGGTGTTGCGGATCGAACGCATCGTCCAGATACCGATACCGGCAACTCCGAACATGTAAATGATAATTACCGTGAAATCCAGCCAATGCATGAGCTTAAGCCGTCCTCAATCACTTATGGAATATTGCCCGAAGTGAGTTTATATGTATTGATGATTAGCCTATTTTATGGATCAAATAGGAGTTAATTACTGGCAATCGTCTTGCCGAAGCGCACCATGATTCCGGCGAGAACAAGCATGACCAGGGAGACCACACCGTTGATCGTCACTCCGAAATCAGTGCCGGAAAACAGGCCCACAGCTCCGAGAGCAAGGCCGATCACCCCGATAATCACCCCGACAATGGCGAAAGGCGACGGAGCCTGGTCAGCCTCCTTTTCGCCAGCAGGCTCGTCTTCGACAGCTTCCTCATCGCTCTGCCGAATCCCTTGCCCGCGGAGCATACGTTGGAATAAAAGCTCGATTTTTTCTTTCATCTCGCCCCGGGCGGGCCAGAGCCAGCCCCAGGCCAGAAAGACCACAGCGGTCACGGCCATATTGCCCAGCACGAATGGGGCGTAGGCAAAACCCCAGACCCATTTGGCCAGGGCGCCGAAAACGATCCCGCTCGCGACCGCAGCAATCGCCGCACCGGAGGCCGGACGCCTGATCCACAGGCCGAGCAGGATCGGGATCGTGGTCGGCCCGCCAATCATGCCGAGGATTGTCATCATCACCGTGAACGCCCCGCCCATGGACTCCACGCCTAGCGCCAGAAGAAGGGCCAGCCCGCCGACCAGCATGGTGCAGAACTTACCGACTATTGCAATTCTGCGCTGGGAGGCTTCAGGGTTGATCAAGCGGTGATAGAGATCGTTGGTCAGCACCGCACCGTAGATATTGTAGTCTGCCGAGAGGGCGCTCATCGTAGCGGCCATGATGGCTACGACCACCACCCCAATCATACCCACAGGCAGCAGGTCGACACAAAGCTTGATGTAGCTGGTCTCCATCAGGGCCGGACTGCCCATCAGCGCATCGCCGTAAAGTACGCGGCTGATTATTGGCGGGACGACAAGGAGCGGGAAGAAGATCAGGCCGAGCCACATCGAAAGCCTCGCGCTCCTTCGGGCATCGCGCGGAGTGGGCACGGTGGTATAACGCTGCACGAGGGTGAAACTCCCGTTATAGAGAAACGGGTGCATCAGCCACATCGCCACGAAATAAAGTAGCGTGAAATCGCCGTGGAAACTGCCCGGATCGTGGAAACCCCGGAAAAAATGCTCCGGCGCGCCCGCGGCCAGCCCGGTGAGCCAGCCCACCTTGGCCAGGCCCACCGGAACCACCACGAAAATGACCAGGATCAGAATCAGGAACTGAACCATGTCGGTAATCATCACGGCCCACAGCCCGCCGATCATCGTGTAGGCAATTGTCACCAGGGAGAGTCCGATAATACTGAGCCAGGAGGGGATGCCGAAAACGAAGGCGATAATCTTTGCCGTGGCGTAGCACTTGACCCCGTCATCGGCGATACGGAAAGGGGTCACGATCCAGGCGAAAACCTGGCGGGTGGCCAGGTTGAAGCGTTTTTCCATGTATTCCGGCACGGTGATAATGCCGGTACGGCGCCACCTGTCCGCCCAGAGAAGGGATCCGACGAACCAGGCGAAAGCCATGGCGTAGAGGAGGTGATACAGGACTGCCAGTCCCACCTCGTACACGGCAGAGGCGAGGCCGACAAAAACATAGGCGCTGAATGCGCCCATCCAACTCGATATCCCGGACAGCCACCAGGGAACTTTCCTTCCGCCGGCGAAATAGTTCACTCCCTTGCGGGCGTAACGTGCACAGTAGATTCCGATTACAACCATCAGTGCACTGTACACCAGGATCATCAACCAGTCACCCAGGCGAAGATTCTGCAAATACTGCCCCCTGGATTAAGGTAGGAATTCCGGAATGTCTTCGGCCGGATTAAACTGGAATTTAAACCGCCTCTCTACACCCCGCAAGGACTGTATTAAGCTTAAAAAATCCATGATTCTTGAAATTCGTGGATTGTTCGCTTAGATTTCAGATTCCATCTGCACATTCTAACTGATACATTCCAGTTACTATCTACGCAAGGAGAGCTATCCATGGCCTGCGACAATCTGGAGCAAAACCTGTCGATCTGCAACTGCACCTATGAGCCGTGCAGCCGCAAGGGCAAGTGCTGCGAGTGTATAATCTACCACCGCCGGCTGGGCGAACTGCCCGCCTGCTATTTTACAGACACCCAGGAGCGGACCTACAACCGCTCGATAAGCTACTTTGTCAAGTGCAACAGCTGAATCCGACCAGGTTTCAGGGGAGAAAAAATGAAAAGCTTGCGCATCGGAGTTGTGGGCGCCGGGTATATCAGTCGAACGTATCACTGCCCGTCATTGACTCGATTGAAGGAAAAATACCCGCAACTGGAACTCGCGGCGATCTGCGACATGAAGGAAGAAAGGGCGCGCGAGCTGGCCAGCCGATTCGGGTTCGGCAAGGCTTACACAGACACCGGCGAGATGATTGTCAGCGAGAAACTTCACGGGGCGTGTATCCTGGTCGATCCGGGAAACATGAAAAAAGTGGCGCTTCAGTTTATCCGGCGCAGAATCCCTGTTCTGCTGGAGAAACCGCCGGGGGCGGACAGCAGCGAGGTGCGCGAGCTGATCTCAGCGGCTGAAAAACACGGGGTGGCAAACCTGGTGGCGCTCAACCGAAGGTTCATGCCGCTGGCCCGGCGCATGAAAGAACTGATCGAACATGCAGAACGGCCGCCGCAATTGCTGAGTGCCGAAATGCTTCGTCACGAGCGGACAGAGCCGGAATTCGCTTTCGGCACAGCCGTGCACGCGATTGACCTGATGCGTTATCTGGGAGGGGATGTTGCCGGGTTGAGGGTGAAAAAGCTCGAGTTGGCGGCAAACAAGGCTCCGGCTTATATTGTGGAATTCGATTTCGAATCGGGCCTGCCGGGCAGGCTTTCAATCCTTCCCGAAACAGGAATGGAAGCCGAACGCTATACGGTTCACGGCAACAATTGGACTATCACGCTGGAGGCCCCGCTTGACTGGACAGTGGACTATCCGGGAAGGCTTCTGTTTTTCGAGGGCAGAAAGCGGCATTTTATCCAGGACAACCGTCTCTGGCCGGAATCCATGCGCGACCATCTGGAGATTACAGGTTTCCTGGGAGAGGTGGAGCATTTTATCGCTTGCCTTGCCGGGGGAGACCGTCCTCAACCCTCTCTGGCAGATTGCCTCCAGTCTGTGGAAATTGCCGAAGCGGTGCTGGCGGGTAAGAATGTCAAATTCGGCTGAACGAAAAGATAAAAAGCTCTCTACCGCCGGGTATTAGCCTTTAGCGGGGGATGTGAATTTTATCTCGATTATATCGGTTGAGTTGCAACCCTTATCCGTGCACTTGATCGGCTTCATTTTCAGCATGTCGATATGGTCCACAATCACCAGCTTACCGCATTTATTGCACTGCCAGGCCGGAGAACTTCCGTGACGGAGAATATTTTTCACAAAGCGGACGAATATTTCCATTGTAAAGGCCTTGGGAAGCAAGCCTAAACTGCCCAGTTCGAGAAGCCGCCGAACGTTTTCCGAGGTGTTGTTTGGGCTGACCGCGGCAATTGGAATATTCTTCTTCCTGGCCAGAAGTTCGAGTACTGCATCCACCGAGTTTCCCTCCGCATCCTTCATCTCGATATCCAGAATCACCAGGCTTATTCTACCGTCGTTACGGGGATTGTTGATATAATTGAGCGCTTTGCCAGTCAGGGTGAATCCCATCGGATTGTAACCGGAAATGTAATTGACCACGGCTTTGGATTCCATTTCCACGTAGTCCGGGTCGCTGTCCAGAAGGATCACCATATTGGCTTTTGACTGCCTGCCGTTGCTCTTTTGGCCCTCGGGGGGTTTCCCCCCGTTGGATCCTGCCTTTCGGGTGCGCCCGTGATTTTTTGAACGGCCCTGCTGGCCGTTGGAAGCTCTTTTTCTGCTGCGTCTGCTCATCTGTCACAGTATCCGGCTGAGGTTATTTGTAATATATCTCCCTATCCCGTTTTCACACCTTCATAATGAAAGCCTTGTAGGCCGATACGGCCTGTTTTATTTCGCTGAAAATCTTTGCCGGTACCGGTTTTTCTGTTTGCAGCACTGCAATCGATCGCCCCTCCCTGTCGGTTGTAAACCGGATATTGAGGATATTTATTCCTCCGCGGGAAAGAGCCGAGCTGATGTCGTTAATCAGCCCCACCCGGTCTTGCTGATAGGTGAAAAGCATGTGGCCGCTCGGGATCAGGTCGAGGTTGAGAAATGTATCGATGCGGTTGATTTTCAGTTCACTCTGCTGAGTGATCGTACCCCTGATACTGGTTTCCCGGTAGCCCTCTTTCTTGGAAAGGATATCGATAGTCATCGATTCGCCATAACCTTTTGTGTCATCGGGAATACGCCTGACCACGTTGATTCCGTTTTCTATGGCACGCTTTTCGGCCTCACGGGGCGAGATAACCTCCATCTGGTAGATATCCATCAGGCCCTTGAGAAGGTAGCCGGTGAGCAATTCGGTATGTTTGTTCAGCCTGCCGTAACAGGTTATCAGCACCTCGTGCGGCTGGTCGCCGCCGATATTGTAATAGGCGATTTCCCCGATCAGATGGGTCAGCTCGAGGAAACGCGGGTTCAGGTCCGGTGGAATCTCGAGGTTGTTTACCGGGTAGCGCACCATGCGTTTGATCAGGAAATCGCGCATTCCCTCTGCTGCTGCCAGAGCGGCCCGCCGGTTGGCCTCTCTGGTGCTGGCTCCCAGGTGGGGTGTTGCGACCAGCCGGTCACCGATCCGGGCCAGCTCTTTTTCGCCCTCGGTATCACCCTCGTAGAACACATCTGTTCCCACGAGAATGTCATCCCGCTTTGTGAGAATATCCACCAGGGCCTGAGGGTCGATAATTTCGGCCCTGGCGGTGTTAATCAGCATCGCTCCCGGTTTCAGGCGTTGCAGAAGCTCGGAGCCGATCATGCCCCGGGTTTTGTCGTTGAGCGGCACGTGGAAACTGATAAAATCGGCTCTGGAGAATATCTCCTCGAGACTCTCGAGCGCAACTCCCATGTCGGCTGCCTTGGATTCGGAGATCACCGGGTCGAATCCGATAATTTTCATCTCGAACCCCCTGGCTTTGGCGGCAACCAGCGAGCCGATATTGCCCAGGCCGACAATGCCGAGAACCCTGCCTTGAAGTTCGGTGCCCATGAGCTTGGATTTCTCCCACAATCCCTTTTTCACTGAACTGTCCGCATAAACCAGCTTTCTGCACGCGGCAAGCATAAATGATACTGCCAACTCGGCTACCGAGTTGCTGTTAGCCCCCGGTGTGTTCATCACCTGCACGTTTTTGCTGGTGGCATAAGCCACGTCAATAGTATTTACGCCTGTTCCTGCCCGGACAATAGCCTGAAGGTCACTGGCGGAGTCAAGCACTTTTCGGGTAACCCTGTCACTGCGAACTATCAATCCATCAAAACCAGGAATCTTTTCCGCCATTGCATCTTCCTCCAGTCCCGGACACACTTCGACCTCGATACCGGCATCCCGGAGAACTTCCTCAGCCACAGAATCCAGTTTGGTGGCGATCAACACCCGCGGCATCTATCGCTCCTTTGGTAAAATTAAAATTATTCATGTTGTATTTTGAGCCGATGCTCAATTGTGTAAAATGCTGTCTAAGCGCCTGGACAAAATTTAATACTTTTTCGCCTCGAGGAAAATCACTTTCTCAAACTCAAAATGAAAAAAGCCAAACACTATATATTGTGTCTGGCTTTTATTTAGAATTCTATTTTAAAGGGTTTTCTGGCATGACTTTCTAAAGCTGAAACAAGAATAATATTAATTATCCTGCTTTGTATTCTAATTCCCTCCCACTTCGTGCTCCCTTGTTACAACCGTATCACCCGTTACATCATTAGTATTGTTCTGAGCATTAGTATTGTTCTGCGTTGTGGTGGTGCCGCCGGATCCAGGCCCAAGAGGATTGGTACCATAAGAAGAGGTCTCTTCGCCACAGCTCACCAAAAAAACTGCTAATAAAGCGGGAACAAGAAGTATTTTCTTCATTGTGCAACTCCATGCAGAGTGGAGTAGACACAAAATTCGCGATAGATTCATATGAAATATCCGCTTACTACTCTTCATTCCTTGTTTCTAATGATGTATTAATTAAATATAACGCATCAACTCAGTAGTGTCAAATAGGATAATATAAAATACCGTCCAAATATTTCAAAAAGGATTCTAAGCTCTCGGACAAAATTTAACCCTTTTTTCCGCTCCAGCGAAAACCATTTTCTCAAACTCAAAATAAAAAAAGCCAAACACTATATCTTGTGGTCTGGCTTTAAAAAAATCCGGATTATGTTTCTTATCATTCTCCACTTAATTGACCTGGCTTTCCTCGTTCCAGTTGAGAAATCATTTGAGGAGGATCATTTTACGCATCCTGTTCTCTGCTCCGGCACGCAAGCGCAGGAAATAAACTCCAGAGGACATCTTTCTTCCCGAGTTGTCGCGGCCGTCCCAGACCAGCGAATAGATGCCGCCGGCGAGTTCAGTGTCCAGCAAGGTCTTAACCAGCCTTCCCCTCAAATCGTAAACAGCCAGCAGGACGTGGACAGATTCGTCCCTTTGGGCAATCTCGAAAACAATGGTAGTCGAGGGGTTAAATGGATTGGGCGTGTTCGGGCGCAGATAGACTCCGCCGGCCAGAGGCGGCTGCGGCACGGGATTAGAGGAGAGCTCCGCTATTACGCCCAGGTTCACCTCGGGTGAATCGTCCTTGCCGAGAGTAAAGGACGAACGCACACAGGGCAGCAGCTCTCCGTTGCGAGACAGCCAGATTCGATACTCGCCTCCCACGAGCGTGCTGAAACTGAAATTGCCGTCACGATCCACTTCCACAGAATCGTTGACATTGCCCTCGATATGAACGAAAACGGGAGCTGTATCTATGTAGCGGGAGGCCAGAACCACGATCCCGGAAACGCTGTGGAAATCTATCTCCAGGGCCAAGAGGCGCCTCCTGCTTCCCACTGTATCCTGCCAGGCCACGGCGATACGCTCTGGCCCGAGGATATTGACTGCCGGCAGCGAGGCCATATCCACGCCCGGCACCCTGAAAAGAGTCCCTTGCGCCAGACCCTGAGAGTCGATTTTCACTCCGGCCAGGCGCGAATCTCCGCCGGAGACTGTCTCGACCCAGAGCACTGTGAAAGCGCCTGAGGAGTCTGTGGCAACAGCGGGGCTGGACTGGCTGATCTGGACCGAGCCGCCCTTCTCCGTGCTTTCCATTTGCAGGCGGTAAAGCCCGTCCCCGAGATCGAGACTGTCCCCGGAACTGGTATACATCCTGTAGTAAAGTCGCTGCCAGCCACTGAAAAATTCCTGCCAGAGCACGAGGAAATTGCCGCTGACTGGTGAAGCGGCCACAACCGGACGCCCTGCGGTGCCGAGATACTCCAGCCTGTCCTGGCTGATCCTTATACTGTTACGTACTGTTTGTCCCTGGGGGCCGTACAGCCTGGCCTGCACGTGGGCATTATTCTTGGAAGCCGCGCCCTGGCGCCAGACCACCATGTGGCTCCCGTCCGGGGCAGCGGCGACCGAGGCCAGCCTTCCTCCCCCAAGGTTTGAAGAGGCCACCACCGCGGGCGAGCCGAAACTGTTGCCCAGGCTGTCCAGGCGGCCGAGCACGAGATCGGGGGCTGATTCGGACAGTGCCCAGCGCTCCCAGGCCATATAGGAACCGCCGGTTTCGCCCACAGAAACCGCGGCTCCGGCAAGATGATTGATTGTGGACTCTTCAATGGAGAATACGCCTTTCACAGTCGAGCCGTCCGGGGCGAAAAGCATTGCCCGGAGGCTGTACCCGGAGCCAGAGCGCTCCTGCCAGGCTACCAGGTGGTCTCCTCGACCGTTGCGCCCTGCCACGGGACGTCTCTGGTCCCAAGTGCTCTCTGAAAGCGCTCTTGCAATGGTCAGGGGCCTGCCGGCGAAGTCGAAATCCGCGGTCTGGATATTGACCCTCTCTGCGGTTTCGTTCTCCCAGAATAAAGAATAAGTGCCATCGACCCGGGTCAGCAGCGCGGCCACACCGGAGGCTGCTTCCGACTCGCTGCCCGGGGAGATGTATAGTGGATTTTCGACAACGCCCAGACGGTTATAGCTCTGCATCTTCAGATCCACATCGGGGGTGCTGCTGTCCTCCCAGACAACGGTAAAGGAGCCGTCCCGGCGAATGGCCGCAACGGGATGGGCTGCCGGTGTACCGAAACCGGGCCTGGTGTCGGTGAGGGCAAACACTCTGGAGGGCAATCCCTCCTCGCGTTTGAAACTGACTCCCATCACTTTGTCCACCGATCCGTCATTTTCGCCCCAGACCAGAACGATATCGCCGTTCTCGTTGCTCGACAGCGAGGGCCTTGCCATGTGCACCCCGGGCATCTCGCGGATAACTGTGAGGATCGAGTCCAGGCCGATTCCAGGGGGAACACTCCAGCGGTCGAAACCGATTTTAGCAAGGTAGACTTTTTTTGCGCCGTTTTCCTCCTGTACCCAGCTTACCAGGAAATAGCTCGTATCACTGGTGAGTTCACCGGCAGCAACAACCGGTGCTGAAAGCTCCGAAACCGACTGCGGGTCACCGGAGGGCAGCCTGAACTCGGCCAGGGCAACGCCACGTGCTTCGAAAGCACGGCAGAAAATCCCCAGGCTGTCCGGGCGACTGTCGCGCCAGGTGACCAGGATCCTGCCACTATGATCGGCGGCAACGCCAGGGGCGCGCTGCTCGCCTTCTTTAGTAGAATTGATCCTCACGTCCCCGACCCAGGCGAAGCGGGTGGAGTCGGTATTCAGCAAACCGAGCGTGTCGGCGGCTGCATACCAGTTGCCGAAAATATCAGTATCACCCTCGCGCCGGTCCTGCCAGAGGAGGATAAGATTACCGGCGGAATCCACAGCGGCTGCTGGCAGGCTTCCAATGACCAGTCTCAGTTCGGCACGCGGCAATGGTGCCCCGGTTTTGGGCAGGCCTGAGCGGTCATAGCCTCTGAAATGGATCGTGTTTAACCCTGCTGACTGGTCCCAGGCCACAACCACATTACCGCCGAAATCCATTGCCGTCGTGGGATGAGCTGCTCCGCGAAAATTGTTGAAATTGGCTGTTTCAACCGGCGCCAGCCTAGCGCCGAGAGGGCCGAAACCCTGAATCAGAATACGTTGCCCGAGGTGTGAACTGTCGCGCCAGGCGAGAATCATCCTGCCTGTGCTGTCGATTACAGCAGAGGCCTGAACCTGGTCGCCTGCCGGATCGAGACTGACCGTGATCGGCACCGGGCTTGGCGTCTGGGGGCGAACCTCCGCTGCCAGGATGCATGAAAAAATACCCAGGGCTAAGATTGATTTTTCAGGGAAAAGTTTCACCTGTCGCCTTTCTCTATCAAACAAAAGCCGATAATCCATCGAGATTTCGCTATATTAAACCCCGGTAAACAATAACTCAGGGCAGACGGACCACCCTGAAACCGGTGTTTATTTCCTGATTTTCGGGGGCAAGAGCGGCCCGGTTGGTGCAGCGGGCCTCGTGGAGATCATCAAGCCAGCTTCCGCCCCGAATCACCTTGAATGTCTGGTGTTCCGGGTCAGTGGAACCCTGGGGATCGACAAAAATCTCCTCGCTCCTGTAGTACTTTGGGTCATACCAGTCGAGACACCATTCCCAGACATTGCCGGCCATATTCAGCGGCCCGAAAGTACTCGTTCCTGCCTGGAAAGCATCCACCGGTGCGGTAAATGTATAGCCGTCCCCACCTCGCCGGATATTTGCGTAAACTGTTGAACCGTTTTCGGTTGAAGTTGTATCTGTTTCGCCTTCAAGTAATGACCAGGGGAACTCCCGCCTCTGGCCTCCGGTGGCCACGTATTCCCACTGTGCCTCGGTCGGCAGGGTGTAGCGTTCCCCGGTGCGCAAACTCAACCAACGGCAAAATGCCGTAGCATCCGCCCAGCTTGCTCCGATCACCGGGAAGTTGGGCCTGTTCAGGGCCACATCCAGCCAGCTTCCCATGGCCGAAGTATCTCTGGGGGTATGATCCGGGCTCACTTCCTTCCAGAACTCGTAATACTGAACGTTGGTCACCTCGTAACGCCCGACAAAGAAGTCGCTCAGGGTAACCTCGTGAGCGGGCCATTCATCCTGAAAGCGGATATCCCCGGCAGCGCTGGCTGAATCGATTCCCATGGTGAAAGTCCCACCGGGGATAAAGATCATCTCCATGTCCAGGAAATATCCCTGGCCTACTCCGGCAAGACGCAGGGAATCCACGCCCGTTGTATCCGGCTCTGTTTTCAGTGTGTCGAGGTAGCTGAGAGCGACCAGGAAAAGATACCCCGTATCAACTGTGTCAGGGGCGCCCGGAGTATAGTTCAGCGTGAGGGTAACATTTCTATTTTTCTTTGAAAAGGGGACACTATCCGGGCTGACCTTGAAAAAGGCCGTGTCACTGGTGAAAAGGATCAGCACCATTTCGAGTGTATCGCCATATTCCACCTCGACAGTGCTGGTGCTGGTGCGGCCCATAAAGGTGGGATCGAAATTTATCGCATCCACTGAAAGGCTTAAACCCGCCTCACTGAAACGGCTTTCCTCGGGTTCGATGGGAAGCTCCGTGTCGCAGGCTGCCAGGAGAAGGAGTAAAAAAAACGCCGGCCGGAGGGACCGGACCGGTCGGAAATATATATGCTTTGAACTTCGATCTAACATAAATCCCTTTACAGCGGATGTTTACACCCCAACCGCAGCGTATCCAATAGCGGTACTTCGCTAAATTCTACACTCGTCTATTCGATAAGCTTGAAATCAAAGTAAAGTAACTTCGAGCTATCCAATATCTTATGAAAATAAAATAATCCGTCAACCGCTTTTCAGTCAAGCAAAGATTCGCATACTACAGTCATTGGAACTCACCACAGCGAGTTCCGGTCTCTTCACGCTGTTGAAGTGTGTTATCCGTGATCTGTGTAAAAAATCGGAGAGAAATAAACCGAATATAACACCCTTTATGAACGATTCCATAATAGCTGCGAAAGGAAAAAGCGGTCCAATCCCGGTTGCGCTGCAAACAGCTCACCCAAAATGAGACGCATTGTGAGATGAGCAAACTGAAAAATAAGGGGGGAGCCTTGAATTTCCGGCCTAACAATGATCGAGCAGGTACTCGATCGTCATCAAATTGGCCAGGCATTCCACGATTTCTTCAGGAGTCTGGCCACATTTGCGATGACAATCGTTGCAATTGAGTTTCAGTTCCTTTTTCTGATTGAGAAGCTCCTGCCTTACAAGGTTAAAATACTCCTGGTCCACTATTTCTCCAAACTTGCCAAGGTGCTATTACTAAACAAGTTTCTAAAATTAGAATCAATTCGAGATAAGGTTTCTGGAAATCCCTCTCCCTGTTAGAGGTATTCTTAGGAAACGTCGAACAGCGGGTCAGAAAGATTAAAAACAGACTAATTTATTAAAATAAATTTATTTTTATTATATATATAACATTTTTGGCTGCAAGACAATACCCAAAAAACTACTCCGGTTCCAGGCCGCCGCGGAGTATCACAATAAAAATTTTGATCGATCTTATTTCTCCCGAGGGCGAACACATCGAGACATCCCCCTGTCTCCCTCTTTGATAAGGGGGATTACCTGCCGATCCCCCGGTGATTACCTCGAATAAAAGCTCCCGGAGCATACTCCTGAGATAGTAAATAAAAAATCCCTGTGCTTTGACAATCCGGGGGTATTAACTTACTTTCAGTCTTGAACCACACATTCGGCAGAAAGTTTAATTTTTGAGGGGGAGTGTTATGCAGAGAATCACTCGCAGGAATTTCGTCACCGTAGTGCCTTCGGTTCTGGCAGCGCTGGGCGTATCCGGGCTCGAGGCCTCCACCACGGGAAAAAAGCCCTCGGCCTCCGGCCCCCGGGTTGGGCTGGTAACTTACCTGCTGGCCAGGGACTGGGACGTGCCGACTATTATCGCCAATTGCACCGAGGCCAGATTCGAGGCTGTGGAATTGCGCACCACTCACGCCCACGGGGTGGAGGTAAGCTTGAGCGCGGCCGAGCGGGCCGAGGTCAGGAAGCGCTTCGAGGATTCTCCCGTGCGCCTGGCGAGCCTGGGCAGCGCATTCGAATACGACAGCCCGGACCCGCAGGAGTTGATAAAACATATCGAGGGAACCAAACAGTACGCCAGGCTCGCCGCAGACCTGGGCTGCGACGGGATAAAGGTGCGGCCCAACCGCCTTCACGAGGACAAGGGCATTCCCAGGGGAAAAACCATCGCGCAGATCGCCGAGGGCCTGACCGAGGTGGGCAAGGCTGCGGCTGATCTCGGAGTGGAGATCCGCGTGGAAGTGCACGGCGGGGAGACAAGCAGAATACCGGTGTTTCATGCAATCATGGAACAATGTCAGAGCCCGAACGTATATACCTGCTGGAACTGCAACCAGAACGATCTTGCTGACAGCGGCCTGGAGGGAAATTTCAACCTGCTGGCCGACAGCATTCATTTCGTGCACATGCGCGACCTGTTCGTGGAGGAATACCCCTGGCGCAGGTTCCTGGGTCTGCTCAACGGGATCGGCTACGAGGGTTACTGCTGTGCGGAAATCCCCCCAAGCACAGACCCGATCCGAGTGATGAAATACTACCGCGCGCTGTTTTTGGCATATCAAAATAGGATTTGAAATTATAAAAATTATACAGTATAAATAACAAATAACCATGTTTATATTTTTGTTTTTAAATATGAAGGGTGTATTATGCCTAAAAGACCAAGATCTCATGTATTAGAAACAGAATCTCGCAAAGCATTAGAGGCAATATTTCCAGATAAATGGATTATAAGATGGATTTCCCTAGATTATGGAATAGATGCAATAGTTGAAGTAGTTAAAGAAAATGGTACTCTGCCAGGGGATATCTTTGCTATACAATTAAAAGGTACTGATGACCCCAATAAACAAAGTATTCCAATAAAAGTAGAAACTTTCAAATACTACATAGCTTACCCTCTTCCAATACTTCTAGTTTTATATTGTGCAGATCACTACTGTCCGGTTAAGCTTTTTTAAAAGTGTCATAACAGCAATAAAGGCAA
>CAZJQI010000014.1:0-76363 GCA_964548275.1 uncultured Gemmatimonadales bacterium | reverse complement strand
GTTGAAGTAAAATAGTTGACTTCGTTCAAAGCTACAGTCCGCCCAGGTTGGCTCTTTTAGAGCCGGTAGCGGTCAGTCTCTGGTTGGCTTTATAACCTGGATTATTCATAAATTAGTAAGATGTTATGTTTCCCCGGGGCCTGGGGGGCGGCGGGCGCATGAAATGCGCGCCGTTGCGCTTTTGCGCAACGGTCTGTGCGACCCAAGTCGCACAGCCGCCGCCCCCTCCCTCGGTGTCGGTATGGGTTTCCCGCGGAGGTCCAGGATCGATAGTAAATTCTCGGAATTAACCGGAGGTGACAGTGGAGGTTCTGCTCGAAAAGCTGGATGAGGTGCCGTTTCTTTTGCCTGTTGCGATCATGCTTCTGCGGATAATCGACGTTTCTCTGGGCACGGTTCGTGTGATCATGGTGTTCAGGGGAAGGCGAATCACCGCGGCAGTGCTGGGATTTTTCGAGGTGATTATCTGGCTTACTGCAATAACGGGGATTATCAGCCATATCACCGACTGGGTCAATGTCATCTTTTACGGGCTGGGCTTTGCCCTGGGCAATGTGGTGGGGATGCAGATCGAAAATATATTGGCGGTCGGCCAGCAGGTGGTACGTTTTATCTCTGCAGAGGAAAGCGATAGGATCACCAGAATTCTTCGTGCCAAAGGTTACGGCGTTACCGAGGTGGTAGCCTCAGGCCGCGAGGGGCCGGTCGGTCTGGGGTTTGTGATTACCGCGCGCAGGAAAATTACAGCCCTGGTCGGCTTGATCTCAGGCGTGGACCCAAAAGCCGTGGTTACTATCGAGGATGTGCGCTACAGCAATATTGTGGGATACATTCAGCCGATCGGAACAGGCTCTCGGTGGCTGAGATTTTTTAAAAAGAAATAACAGCAGGGAGATCAAGTTCCTGAGGATAAGTTTGAATCGAGATAATCGAATACCGCCTGTGCCCTGATCTGCCCCATACAGGGAAAAAGCTCGCAGCGAGAACCCGGGCATTCCAGCTTTCCGGGGCAATCAACATCGGGAAGAAATACTTCCGATTTGCCCTTTCCCAGCGGCCCCCAGCGCCTGGGATGCTGCACGCGCACAGGCGAGTATATTCCCGCCGCTACTGGCACTCCCACTGCCGCTGCCAGGTGAAGAGGCCCTGTGCTCGGGGCCACAACGCCCGAGGCCAGGCTCAGCAGGCCGATAAAATCCTCCAGGCTCATCCCGGTCATGGTTCGTACAAGGCTGTTAGCTGCAACCGCTGAGCATAACTCCGCAGCAAGTTCGGTTTCAGCCGCGGTTCCTGTTACCAGCACTCTGTATCTCCCGCTTTTCGCAAGGAGACCTACCAGCTCTTTCCAGCGCTCTTGCGGCCAGTTGAGTGCGCTGCCGCCCATTCCCGGATGGACAACCAGGAGGGGGAAATCCGCTTCAGGGTCGAAAGCTGAGGCCAGAATCTCCCCGGCCCGGCTGAGAGCCTCGGCTGTGGGGATGACCAGCGTCGGAGGCAGCTTGTCGGCTTTCACTCCGAGCGGAGCAAGAAGTTCGAGATTGTAAGCCGCCTCGTTTTTCTCCGCCCGGCTTCTCCTCTGGCGCACCACACAATTGAAATAGAAAGGTGCATACCAGCGAACCAGCGGGCCGACACGAAAGGGAATGCCTGCTTTTCTCACCAGCCGCGCATTCTTGAATGAATTGACAAGCACAACCGCGCAACTATAGCTGCGTTGCCTGACCAGCTCGGCAAGCTTTTTCAGGTCGCTCGAGTCGTGCGCGCCGCGGTCGGTAAGCACCTCGTTCAGGTACGGGTTACCCCGCACCACGACCTCCGCGGATGATGAACAGAGAAGGTCGATTCTGGATTCAGGAAGGCTTTTGCCCAGAGCGGTTATCGCCGGAGTGGTGAGCACCAGGTCTCCGATCCGGTCGTTTCGCACCAGGAGGATTCTCTCCAGCCTTTTCCCAGCACTTGGCATAACTGACAATCATCGTGAAAGAGTTGAACAGAGCAGCTAACAGCCCCGCAGTACTGTCGAGAAACCCGAGCTTGAAAAAATAGCGCCAGAGGAATTTCCAGCATGGCCTGAGAAACATCTGCTGCGCAAGCCGTAGCGCGCTTGGCCGCTCCCCTGCGGCAAGGAGCCTTTCGGCCTCGAGGCTCGTATATCGTTCGAACTTTTCGAAATAGTCTGAGATCGTGTCGTAGCTGTAGTGTAGAATTACTCCGGAAAGAAGGCCTACAGACCCTTCAAGCTCAACCGACTCGTGGACCGGTCTGTAGTTGTAACGGCCCCTGCCGGTGCTAAAAAGTCGTAACTGGAGGTCCGGGTACTGGCCGCCGTGGTAAAGCGGGCGTCCGAAATAGTGATTTAGCCTGGGAATCCTGAAACCCGCATACGGAGTGTTTTCCTCGAGCACCGAGATTTCCCTGGCCAGTTCAGGCGAAACCACTTCATCGGCATCGATACTCAGGATCCAGGGATGGCTCGCCTGCTCGATGGCGAAATTTTTCTGGGCACCGTAGCCGCTCCAGCCTCTGGTAAATACCCGGGCGCCGAACTCCCGGCAGATATCGACTGTTCGGTCAGTGCTGCCGCTGTCCACTACCACTATCTCGCTTGCGAAACTGAGAGCGGAGAGCACCTGCCGGAGATTGGCCTGGGCATTGAAAGTTATCATTACCGCCGAAATTTTCAGCACATCCGGTTCGACCTGTGTTCGAGTGAAGGTTTAAAAGACGAATCTTTGCAAGTATTATGTTTGACAATTTACTGTGTAGATATTAAAATTTCAAAACAGTTTTTCCCGCCTTTTGTATTTAGCCCGGAAGTCAAGCTTTTAACTTGCCGCCTCTGGGAGAGGGAAGCGTCAGGTGCCCGAACAGTTTTTATTCTATCTTTTCGCCGCAGTCAGCGTAATCTCCGCCCTTTTAGCCGTTTCCCGCAAAAATCCTGTGATCAGCGTGGTCTGGCTGGTAGTCTGCATGTGCAGCCTGGCGGTAATCTTCGTTCTGCTCAACGCCTTTTTCCTGGCCGCGGTGCAGGTGATAGTTTATGCCGGGGCAGTGATGATGCTTTTCGTGTTCGTGATCATGATGCTCAACCTGCGTACCGGGATTATCGGCCAGATACGCAACCTGGGGCTCAAGTTTCTCGGGCTGATAATCGCCGTGATCATTCTCAGGCAATTATATTCGGCGATTAAGGGCGCCAAAGCTTTGTTTGAGATCCCCGGACAGCTTGAACCGGGATTCGGCGAGGCCCGGGCTGTGGGAGAACTCCTGTTCACTGAATATATCTATCCCCTGGAACTGATCGCAATCCTTCTGCTGGTGGCAATTATCGGCGCACTGGTGCTGGCCGGAAAGGAAAGCTCGTGATTGGGTTAGAGCAATTGCTCATTTTGAGCGCTATTTTGTTCATTATCGGTGTGGCGGGTTTTATCACCCGGCGCAACGTTATAATCATGTTCATGTCTGTGGAACTGATGCTCAATGCGGCAAATGTGGCCCTGGTGGGCTTTGCCTACCATTCCGCCAGAATGGACGCCCAGTTGATCGCGCTGTTCGTGATGGCGCTAGCTGCAGCCGAGGTCGCCGTGGGCCTGGCGATTATTGTCACGGTCTTCCGGAACAGGGAAACTGTCAACGTGGATGATCTGAATATTCTCAAGTGGTAAGCTCGCTTTTGGAGAATTGATGGAGCCTTTAGCTCAAAATTACCAACTGCTGCGCTGGATAGTGCTTGCCCCGCTGGCCGGTTCTGCAGCTATCGCGCTTTTCGGCAGCAGGCTTCCCCGTAGACTGATCGGCCCTCTGGCATGCGGCGCGGTGGGAGTTTCATTTGTAATCGGAGTGGCCGGTTTTGTTAAACTCAAAGCGTTATACGGCCAAGGCGGCCAGGAGGACGCTTTCCTTGCCGACACTCTCTACCGCTGGATTTCGGTGGGAGGCCTGACAGCCGATGCCGCCTTTGTGTTAGACCGATTGAGCGCGGTGATGGTACTGGTTGTTTCAGGCGTGAGTTTCGTGATACACGTCTACTCTATCGGCTACATGGCCCACGATAAAAGTAACTGGCGCTATTTCAGCTACCTGAACCTCTTTGTCTTTTTCATGCTCCTGCTGGTCAGCGCGGATAACATCGGGCTGATGTTTGTCGGCTGGGAGGGCGTTGGGCTCTGCAGCTACCTTCTGATAGGATTCTGGTTCGAGGACAGGGAAAAGGCCACAGCAGGCAAGAAAGCTTTTATCGTGAACCGGGTCGGGGATTTCGGCTTCCTTCTGGCAATAATCCTCATTTTCACCCAACTCGGCACGCTGGATTTTTACGGTATTGCCGAACAGGCCCCACGCGTTCTGACACACGGCAGCATTCTGGCAACGGCCATTGCGCTGTTGCTTTTCATGGGGGCCACCGGAAAAAGCGCACAGATCCCGCTTTACGTGTGGCTGCCTGACGCTATGGCCGGTCCCACCCCGGTAAGTGCGCTGATCCATGCCGCCACGATGGTCACCGCCGGGGTCTACATGATAGTGCGGCTCAACGTGCTCTATCTTCTGGCTCCGTTCGCCATGGGTGTTGTGGCCATTGTGGGTGTGCTGACAGCTATTTACGCCGCCTCGATCGGCCTGGTGCAGAACGATATCAAGAAAGTGCTCGCATACTCGACAATCAGCCAGCTCGGCTACATGTTTCTCGCAGTGGGTGTGGGAGCATTCAGTGCCGGGATATTTCACCTGATGACCCATGCTTTTTTCAAGGCCCTGCTCTTTCTCGGCGCTGGCTGTGTGATCCATGCGATGAGTGGAGACCAGGACATCCGCAATATGGGCGGATTACGTGAAAAGCTGCCGGTGAGCTACTGGACTTTCCTCATCGCAACGCTCACGATAGCCGGTTTCCCGCCGCTTTCCGGCTTTTTCTCCAAGGATGAAATCCTCTGGCAGGCTTTCTCCCAAGGTCACTGGCTGCTATGGTTCGTGGCTTTCGCTGCTGCGGGCCTGACCGGGTTCTACATGTTCAGGCTACTTTTCCTCACCTTCTGGGGCACCTGCCGGGCAGAGGAAAAAGTTCGCTCGAAGATCCACGAATCCCCCCTGGTGATGACATTGCCGCTCGTGATTCTCGCCGTGCTCTCGGTGGTCGGTGGTATTGTCGGGATTCCCGAGGCTCTCGGTGGAAGCAACGATTTCCACCACTGGCTGGCGCCGATGTTGGCCAATGAGAACGGTACACTGCCTGTCGAACCGGGCCGCCACTATTCTCCTTCTGTCGAGTACCTGCTGATAGTGCTCTCCGTGGCGGTGGCCCTGTGTGGTATTTTCACAGCGTGGTGGTTTTATATCAGGAAACCGGAAACCGCCCGGAACCTGGCCGAGCGCATGCCGATTAGCTATCAGTTGCTGAGTAACAAATACTACGTTGATGAGATCTATAACATTTTAATCGTTCAGCCGATAAAGCTTATTTCGACTTATATTCTCTGGAAGATTTTCGATGTCGGTGTAATAGACGGGCTGGTCAATCTCACCGGGCGCTCGGTGCGCGGCCTGGGAAGGGTGGCTGCCAGACTGCAAACCGGGTACGTGCAGGCTTACGCTGTTACTTTTATCCTGGGCGTAGCGCTGGTTCTCGGCGCTTTGCTCTGGTAATGTTTTGTAATTAAATCAAAAAGGTTCGTTTGAAAGCGGGTTTGGTGCTGATGACAGAGTTGAGCCAATCGGATATCCTGAGCTGGATAGTTTTCCTTCCTCTTCTGGGAGCGCTGCTGCTTGCCTTTCTTCCTTCCGAGGGCAAGAAGCTGCTGCACTGGGCCGCTCTGCTTTCTTCAATGGTTACTTTCGTGGTGAGCCTGAGCCTGCTCGCCGGTTTCGAGACGGGCAGGGCAGAGATGCAGTTCGTGGTAAACAGGCCGTGGATCGAAAACTGGGGGATTTCCTACCACCTCGGCATTGATGGGATCAGCCTCTTTCTCGTGCTGCTGACCACGTTTATTACCCCGGTTGTGGTGCTTTCCACCTGGAGCGCGGTGAAAGAAAAGGTGAAAAGCTTCATGATCCTGCTGCTTCTTCTTGAATGCGGCATGGTGGGAGCCTTTGTCGCGCTGGACATGGTTCTGTTTTACATATTCTGGGAAGTCATGCTCCTGCCGATGTACCTTCTGATCGGGATCTGGGGCCACGAGATGCGAATTTACGCGGCGGTCAAGTTTATTCTCTATACGGTTTTGGGCAGCCTGCTGATGCTGGTCGGTTTTATCTACCTTTTCTGGATCGGAAAACAGAGCCTCGGATATTTCACCACAGACCTTCTCGATCTCTACCGGGTGGTAGTTCCCTACCACGCGCAGTTCTGGCTTTTCGCTTCATTCGCCCTGTCTTTCGCGATCAAGGTGCCGATATTCCCCTTCCACACCTGGCTGCCGGATGCCCATGTAGAGGCCCCCACAGCAGGCAGTGTCATCCTTGCCGGGATCATGCTGAAAATGGGCACCTATGGTTTTATCCGCTTTGCCATGCCGCTGTTTCCCGCGGCCAGCCAGGCATTCACCCCTCTTCTTCTCACGTTAGCGGTGGTTGGGATAATCTACGGCGCGCTGGTGGCCATGGTCCAGCCGGATCTGAAAAAGCTGGTCGCATACTCGAGCGTGAGCCACCTGGGTTTCGTGATGCTCGGCCTGTACTCGTTAACCGTCACTGGAGTCAGCGGCGGGGTTTACCAGATGCTCAACCACGGGATATCTACCGGGGCGCTGTTCCTGATAGTGGGCCTGCTTTACGAGCGCCGCCACACCCGTTTGATTGACCATTTCGGCGGGCTTAGCTCGCGCGTGCCGCTGCTTGCGTTTTTCTTCATGGTCGCCACACTCAGCTCAATCGGCCTTCCCGGGCTGAATGGATTCGTGGGCGAATTCCTCGTGCTGGTCGGTATCTACGGCAGCGCCCATTCGTCATTTGTTTATTTTGCCGCTACGGGAGTGATTCTATCCGCAGTCTATATGCTCTGGATGTTCAGGCGGGTGATGTTCGGCCCTCTGCTTGACCCGGAGAACCGGAAAATGCCGGATTTGAATTTGCGTGAAGTGCTGGTGATGCTGCCCTTGACCGTGATGATGTTCTGGATGGGCCTTTTCCCCGGCGCTTTTCTCGAGCGGATCGAACCCTCGGTTGATCATTTTATCCAGCAGTACCAGCGCAAGGCGGAGCTTTCGAGAGGTGAGACGCCCGGTGGCGACCCCCTCGATTCACAGGTAAGGTTTGTTTTTCCCACGGAGGATGTCAGGGATCGATGAGTGATTTGCCCCAGATAAACTGGAACGCAATCATGCCGCAGGTGGTGCTCGTCACAGCGGCGCTGTTCCTTTTGCTGCTGGCCGTGCTTTACCGTGTTCGGACCAAAGGCCGGGGGCCGGAGGCGGCAGGGGCGGTGCTGAGCCTGGTCGGACTGGCGATCAGTTTCTACATGTGCTGGTACCAATGGGGTGTGGTGTGTGACAATTTCGGCGGCCTGCTGCGGATAGATCCGTTCGCCACCTTTTTCAACCTGATGCTGCTAGGCGGAGCGGCGCTCTGTGTCCTGCTTTCTGTGCGGGAAGCCGGTGGCCTTCGGGCCGTGGCAGGTGAGTACTACGCACTGCTTGTTATTGCCACCTTCGGCATGATGGTGATGGTAACCGCAGCCGACCTGCTGGTGATCTTTATCGGGCTGGAGATTATGAGCCTGGCGGTGTATATCCTGGTCGGCTGCAGGCGTGAGCGGGTGGAGAGCAACGAGGCGGCGCTGAAGTATTTCCTGATCGGCGCATTCGCCTCGGGATTTCTGATCTACGGTATCGCACTGCTTTACGGTATAACCGGTACCACCCGGCTTGAGGCTCTGGCTGAGGAGCTTACCGTGGGTGTCAGCAGCCTCGAAGGGTTGCATCTTGTCGCGCTGGGGCTGGTGCTGGTCGGCTTCCTGTTCAAGGTTGCGGCGGTGCCTTTCCACATGTGGGTGCCGGATGCTTACGAGGGAGCCCCTACACCGATAACCGCCTACATGGCGGTGGCCGTCAAGGCTGCGGCTTTCGCGGTGCTGGTGCGGGTGCTGATTACGGGTTTGATGCCGCTGGTTGACTACTGGCTGCCGGTGATGTGGACCCTGTCGGTGCTCACGATGACCGTGGGCAACCTGGCTGCCATATTTCAGGGAAATATCAAGAGGATGCTTGCTTACAGCAGCATAGCGCACGCAGGATACCTGCTCGTCGCCCTGGCGAGCATAAATCCGGCCTCTGGTGTGGCTGCCGATGACCGGGCCCTGCTTTCGATACTTTTCTACCTGGTGGTTTACACGCTGATGAACGTGGGGGCATTTGGAGTGCTGATTTATCTAAACACCTCAGGCAGGCCGATGGAAACCCTGGAGCAGGTGCGCGGTTCCGGTTTACGCTACCCCCTGCTTGGCGCGGCGATGGCGGTTTTCATGTTCTCCCTGGCCGGCCTGCCGCCCACCGGCGGTTTCCTGGGCAAGTTCTATATTTTCAGCGCCGCGGTTGACCGGGGACTGATCTCCCTGGCGGTAATCGGGGTGCTGAACAGTGCGGTAAGCGTTTATTACTATCTCCGGGTGATAGTGCAGATGTTCATGCGCGAAAGCGAGGAAAAACTTCCGCACATTCCATTTTCCCTTCCGCTGGCGCTTGCTATTGCCGTTTCAGTTTGGGGCGTGCTGCATCTGGGCGTTCTTCCCGCCTCCCTTCTCGACACAGCCGGCCGGGCCGTGCTTTTCCTGAAATAGCATGCCCTTAGCAAAGCAAAAATTTAAATCCCACCAAGAGATTTATCTTGTTAAAGCTTTTTTCTGTCAAAATAAGAAACTTAAAGCTGGCAAATAGTGTATAATATTTGAAACACTAATCTCTAAATGCCTAAAAACAGAGAAAAGTATTTTAAGGTATCGAAAATGATCAAGTTATTGTTTTTAATCCTTTGCCCCACCCTCCTGGCTCTCACCGGTTGCAAAGACAAATCCATCCCTGCCGCGTCTTCATTCACGCAGATTTCCAGAGAAAACCTTAAGGGTGAATGGTATGGAATACTGGCCGGCCTGAAAGTTAAATATCAAGATGAGTCAGAAACCAAAATCGACACATTGGAAAAGGATATCAGTATTTTAGGCTGCTGCCTGAAATTTGAATTGCCGGCGGAGTTTTCTCTTGAATTGGATTATAGTGACTTGGATTTCGTTTATACTTTGAGGCTGTACGGGGAGTGGGCACTGGATTGTGAGGAAACCTGTAAAGTCTATTTCTCACCGTGGGTAAACTCATGGGAGCGGCTGGAATACTCTGTATCAGAACCGAAAGTAGCCATACCGCTGGCAATGGGCAACCCGACCACACGATTTTGGTACTGTGATATTGAATTTAAAGCCGATACGCTGAGGCTATATAATATCGGGGGCGATTGGAGCTGCGGTGAGATGAAACTGGTGGAACAGGTTGCCGAATGATCAAAATATTCCGCAAGTAGAAAAGCCTGAGCCAATATTGAAAATGCAACTGCGGTTGGTTATCTTTGTCTCTGGGAAGGTGAAAAATACACAGGCTAAAGTCAGGGATGTAAAATGGTCAGAACATTGTCGATAATCCTTTTCTTTGTCATGCTTGGATTACCAGGTTGTGAGGATAAAGTTACTATACCGGAACGCGAAGAAATATACATGAGTGATCTGGAGGGTGCCTGGAGAGGCACATTACCTTTCTACCACGTTGACAACGGTATTCAAGCAGCCAGCTACAATCTGGAGAACTTGAGAACTTCGCTGATTCTTGATACGGACCGGTACTGGTTCGAACTGGATTATTTCACCGACAGCCTGGATTTCATCCTTGTGAACAGAGGGTATTGGCTGTTAATCGAAGGAAGTCCTTGGACGCTGGATTTCTCAGTCATTGAAGAATGGGCCAGTCAAATGTTCAAAGAGCCCGACACTCTGGGTAATCCCGTGGTAATAGACAGTATCGTATACAGGAAGGGAGACGGTACGGAAATAGTAAATTCCTGGAACGTCGTATTAGATTATAAGGAAAACGAAATCAGGCTCCAGGATTTCATAGGGAGCCTGGTATTTGAGGACTTGACTCTCAACAGAGATCAGTAGAGTCATTAAAATGGCTTGGTTACAGCCGTGAGTTGAAATAATATCGAAACTGCTGGATCGTTAAGTAGAAGAGATAAAAGGACGCTGTCCGTGGAATGCCCTTGGTGTGCAATGGAGCTTGAACGTGGTACTGAAGTCTGCCCGTATTGCAAGAACCCGGTGACTGTGGGCTCGAAAGGCCGCAACAAGATATTCAAGGTGCTGGCAGTTCTTGCCCTGGCTGGCTTTATAGTCCTGATGCTCGGAGACGCTCTACTCTCTCTTCTCCGGAATCTTCTTCCTCACTGACCAGTTCCACCGGTCGCTCTTCGCTTTCGACCTCCTGGTCGTACCAGTCCTGAAGTTTCCCGCCGATTTTTCCACTGAAAATTCCATCGATCAGATCGGCCAGTTCGCCAAGCGTTTCCAGGTGTTCGGGCCGGCCTGACCAGTGTTCGGCCAGTATTCCGGTCTCTACCTCGGCGAATACCCGGTTCAGTGCAAAGGCAACCAACACCAGATCCTCTGCCAGGCCTAACGGACCTACTACAGATTCCGGAACCAGGTCCAGCGGGCTTGCCAGGTAGCCGAGGATCATCCCGAGCTTGATTCGAAGCCGGCGTGGTGCCCGCTTGTCCAGAAGCAGCCTGCCGAGCAGGATCATAATATCCGGCAGGAGAAAGGTGAATTCAGCAAGCTTCACCAGCCTGCCGCCGAGTTTCGGACGCAGACACTCAACGATCCGTGCCTTAAGTGAATCGTAGAACCGCACTTTTTCCCCTGATCCATCGCTCATCTTTTTCTAACCTCCGCAAATGGTTTAACTATGTTTCTCAACTCATTCAGCCTGATAAAACCCCGGCCGACAGTTTGAGTATTGTGCAGATAAAAACTCTCTTTATAATTGTAATTGCCAGGCCGTTGTGGTGCAAGATGCCTGAAGCAAAAATGCAAAGGCTTACTAAACTATTGACTTTAATGCATGGGGCAATTATTATCAATTGCAAAATGATGTGCAAAGTCAAAAAAACAGCCGTGTTGAATTTTTTCCTTTCACTGTATTTCCTCTATTTCACCGGCTGGCTCCAGTTCCATCACGGTCACGATGCCGTGGATTACCTGAATCTCGGAGATTCGGCATCCCGTGTCGTTGTGGTCGGGCCGCACTGCCACAGCTCGAAGGCTACTTTCCCTCTCTTTGAGAACCACAAGATTATAACCAGGCCCAGGATAGACTGCCTGCTCTGCACGTTCAATGACTGGCTTTTCCTTCGCTCCCCGGGCAATGTGATAAATTCCATTTTAAAATTCTACAAGTCAGACAAACTACCATTCGAATCCGTTTCTCACAAACCAGCTTCAAGCAACTACCGCTTGAGAGCGCCCCCTGTTTCGTTTCCCTCCGACTGTATTAGCGCTCAGGCTTAATCTGACTTTCTGGCTCCCACCCGTATGGAATTTTCTCTGGTGAGGGGCCAGAATTAGCCATTCGATCATTATATTAACTCCGGATAACTCTACCTCAATGCAGAGATAGATATTACGGCCGGGCATTTAGAAAGCTAACGACACGGGTAATACAGAGGGTGGATTTATCTGTATAAAAACCGAATAACCGTGCAAGGAGCTAAGGTATGCGAAATCCTTTGAAATCCACAGTGCCAGTTGCTGTTATCGGCATCTTGCTAATCTGCCTTGGGGTGTCCGAACTGAATGCGCAAAGGGCGAGAGAGTCGTATATAGGGCGGCCAGGACAGGATAAAGCGGAACTGGACAGTGTCAAGGCTCACCTGGACAGCATCAAGGCTGAAATGGACAGCTTGATTAAAGAGTTGGAAGAGCGGATAGACAGCCTGGAGAAAAAAGAAAAGGAAGACGAATTACAGAAATTGATCGAAGAAGCAACGAAATTGACCGCGGTTGAGAAAAAGGAAGAACATGGGATTGGCCATCGATTTACTTCCGGCCTGAGGCAGCAGCAGAGATTAAATCCCAATGTTAGTGTCTCGGGAGATTTTTTTGGCGGTATCAGCTCCTCGAAAGAGAGCTACGTAACTGAACCGAGCAATGTATCCTATGGCAATAACGGGTTCTATTTACGCGAACTTTCGGTAAGCTTTAACGCCCCGCTGGACCCGTTTACCAGGGGAAAAACGTTTATCGCATTTTTTGAAAACGATATAGTCATTGAAGAGGCATACATGGAATGGCTCAACCTGCCGGCACGAATGAACCTTAAAGTCGGCATTTTTAATACTGAATACGGGCTGCTCAACCGGTACCATGACCATGCACTTCCCCAGTTTGACCGTCCGAAAGTACTGGCGGATATGTTCAGCTCTGCTCCTATAGGCGGGTTCGGCGTTGCTGGAGGTTTTCTTTCAAAACCTCTTTTCTGGTCGGGTTCGAGCACTTTTGATTTTTCTGTGATACAGGGAGGAAGCGGACACAGCTTTACCGACCAGGGGGAATACAATCTGTTGTATGTCGGTAATATGACAAACTTTTATGAATTAACGCGCGACACCTATGTCGAGTGGCGTATGGGTGGTGCGGTCGGGCACAACGACCCGGCTGAAGAGTATCTTAGTTACGTCGGCAATCTGGGTTTTGAGTTAAAATGGGTCCCGGTTGGGCGTTCCAAATACAGGACGACTGACTGGAAAACGGAACTTCTCCTGAGCAGACGTGATACTCCCACCGGTCAAATTTACAGTAAGGGATTTTACTCTTCGCTGCAGAACAAACTCAACGCACGCTGGTGGGTATCCGGACGCCTCGGCTATTCAGAGCTGCCGTATGATAATGATCAGCATGAATGGGATTTCACCGCTTGTGTCGATTTCTGGCAGAGTGAGTTTGTCTTTTTCCGGCTGCAATACCAGTATTCGCGCAGAGAATTCACCAATGTAATTGGAAATCCGGGACCTTACCCGAATGACAGTTCGCTGATTTTTCATGTGTGCTGGGCAATGGGTCCACATAAGCATGAGGCATATTAAATTTTTAGCTCTCAGATTTAAGATAAAGTGTGAATGTATCTTATAGAATTAAAATTTTTTTAGATTATAAGGAGATGTAAGATGCGCGTACTAAAATATTTAAAACCAACATGCGTGTCACTTGTCTTGGTACTTTCTATATTTTCACAGCTTACAGGGCAACAGCAGCGACATCGGTACCGTGGCGGAAGCGATGATAGCAAAAGGTTAAAGATCGTCACCTCATTCGCCGATTATGATGCTATTGCAAGATTTATCACCGATAATAATGCCGAAGTAAGTCACCTATCACACGGTGATCAGGATCCGCATTTTGTACCGCCGAAACCCAGCTTTGCAGTATTACTCAGGTCTGCAGATATGTGGGTCACCACCGGCATGGACCTCGAACAATGGTCTACTACTTTACTGGACAAAGCACGTAATAAAAAGATAATGGATGGCGAAATCGGTTTTGTATCTGTTTCTGAAGGCGTTAAGGTTCTTCAAAAAGTTGAAATTGTAGACCGGACACAAGGCGACATTCATACTATGGGGAACCCGCATATACAAACCGGTCCCCTGAATTTAAAGATTGTCGCCAGAAATATTACTGTTGGTTTGATGAAAGTTGATCCGGCGAATGCCGAATTTTACAAGATGGAAAGAGATGAGTATCTTGATAAAATGGACAGGGCGCTGTTTGGTGACGAACTGGTTGATATGTTTGGCGGCGAGACGCTTTGTAAGCTTCTGGAGAACAAAACACTCTTTACCTTTCTCGATAGAGAACTGGAGGGAGAAAAGCTGATTAATAAGCTCGGCGGCTGGCTCAAAAAAGCGCTGCCGTTCCGTGGGTTAAGAGTTGTGGCTTATCATAAAAATTGGATCTACTTTGCAGATACATTCGGATTGGAAATTGCCGGCTACATTGAGCCGAAACCGGGAATTCCTCCATCAGCCAAACATGTCCAGAATGTGATTAAGCTTATTAAGGACCAGAATATAAAGGTGATGGTTGTGGCCAGTTATTTTGAAAGGGAATCGCCCCAGATGATTGAGGATAGAACAGGTATAAAGGCTGTATATCTGCCCGTAAGTGTTGGAGGATTACCTGAAATCACAGATAGTTTTCAATTGATAGATTACTGGATTGACCAAATTAATGCAAATTTACCAGATGTTGTAAAATGATTGTGAGGTGCCCATACCTATGTTAGAAAATATTATATTTCTTTCAGTGCCGATTATTGCATGTGTTCTACTTGCAGGTATATTGGGTTATTTCGGAAATCATATTTTAACGCGCGGTATTATTTTTATTGATATCGCCCTTGCACAGATTGCTGCCCTCGGAACCATGATTGGCATTTTGATGGGCTTTGCAGAGGAATCATTTTCCGTTGAGGCTGTATCGATGATTTTTACCCTTGTGGTAATTTCATTTTTTGCCCTCACGAAATTTGAAAAACAGCGAATTCCCCAGGAAGCTATAATAGGTATTATATATGGTCTGAGTCTTGGAATTGCCATGCTTTTTGCAGAGTATATCCCGGGTGGTTCCAACTATATCACAAAAACAATAACCGGGAACATACTCTGGTGTACCTGGGATCATATTATATCATGCCTTATTACGTTTGCCGTTATTGGGATTATACACATTTTCCTTGGCAAATACTTTATAAAAATATCTGAATCAAAGGATAGATTCCCTTTCTCTTACAAAAAAGTCAGAGTACTGGAATTGATATTTTATATCACCTTTGGGATCGTTGTGGTTAAGGCCGTTCCAATTGGTGGCATCTTTCTTGTGTTTACGTTGCTCATTGCACCTACATCCATCGCAACGATCTTTACTCGACAGTGGAAATACAGGTTTATCTTGAGCTGGCTTATCGGAATAATCGGTTCTGTAGTTGGTATGATAATTTCCTATAACCTGGATATATCAAACGGTCCAGCTATTGTTTGTTTGATAGGATTATTTGTTTTTATCCTGGCATTCGGGAAAATTATTTTCGGGAAATCTAACAGATTAAAAAGAGTTACTGAATAATGGAGATGCCATGCCAACAGCACTGATAATTATGTTTGCCCCATTTGTGGCTTGTTTAACGCTTGTAGGGATACACGGATACTTTGGGATACACGTTCTTAAGCGGGAAATAATTTTTATAGACATTGCCATGGCTCAAATTGCTGCAATGGGAGGCACTATTTCCATGATATTACCGGTTGAAGTTTCGAGTGCCTGGGGAATAGTGTCTTATACTGCTCATGAAGGAGGTATCATAGCTTATTTTTTCTCCTTAGTACTTGTATTCATTGCTGCGGTTGTTTTTACTTTTTTGAAGAGCGAAAAAATATACGTTTCCATTGAAGCCTTAATAGGCATTACATTCGCAGTTGCAACAACCGGAGCAGTGATTTTAATTGATAAAGGAGCAGGCGGAGAGATGCACGTGAAGGAAATGCTGGTCGGTTCTATCCTGTGGGTCAAATGGAGTGAAATCCTGAAATCATTTATTGTCTATAGCATAATAGGAGCACTGCATTATAAATTCAGAGATAAAATCCTGCCAATATCAGAGGATTATCAAAAAGCCAAAGAAAAAGGTGTAAACGTAAAACTATGGGATTTTTTCTTTTATTTCACACTCGGCATAGTTGTTATACATTCTGTGAAGATTGGAGGGATTTTAGTAGTTTTTGCATTTTTAATTATTCCTGCATCTATATCTGTATTATTTTCACAAAGTTGGTCAGCCCGGATAACAATCGGCTGGGTGGTTGGAACACTCGTAACCATGCTTGGCCTGTATTTTTCATGGACCATGGATGTACCCAGCGGCCCTTCGGTGATCTTATTTTTAGGAGTTGCCCTGGTACTTGCATTAATAACAAGGAAATTAAATCTGTTTGGTGTTGCTGAAAGCAAAGGTGCCATTCCGGAGGCTGCGGGTGATATTTCAAACCAGGGTGCTCCGAAATCATGATGAATGAAGTGGATTGTTTTGATTATCACATGATGTATGGTTGGGTAGAATTCGTGATTTCACTCAGAATTTTGCCTAAGGTATCACAACGAATTTAGAGGAACGCTCTCCCATTTTAAATCTTTAAGATAGAGATATATACATTTGACAACCTTGATCGGATAACATTTCCTGGCTCAAAACACAATATTCCACTATATTGTAGAGATGGTTAAACAAAACGTAAAAAGAGAGGATAATATTTTCTGTGAACGATTATTTAGTAGCTCTTCTTCTCGGGTTCTCCTTCGGTAACCTCTGGCTTTGCGCAATTCTGGTATTTTCCCTTCAGGCTACGAATCGATCCACCTGTGGCGGGTACCTTTTAGGGAGATTTATAGCTATTTGTATTCTCTCGGTTGTGGTTGCCGCTGTAGGGAAGTTCGTCTCTCTGGATAGGAATTTACTTAATGTATTATCGGGGTTACTTCTGCTTGCTTTCAGTCTGTACCTTGTTGTTACGAGAATACTTAACTGGAAATTGCCCTGGTCGGAACCTCATGTTCACGAGGGAGAAAGACCGGAACAATGTAGCGGTATCTGTAACATTTGTGTTTCTGAAGAAGCGGAATTCGAACCGATTACCAGACAGGCCAGGGTTGATATGAAAAGGACCGTAAACAAGGGATCGGTGGCCGGATTTTCAGTTGGCATGTCTATTGGTGCAATGAGGGGAGCGTCTATGTGCGGTAAGCTTGCGATTTTGGTACCAATATTACTAAATGTCCCAATTTTCAAGGCCTTTGCTATTGGCTTTATTTTCAGTCTTTCTTCCTCGATTTATCCACTACTTGGTTTCGCTTTGGGAGCGTTTGCGGTTAGACTTTTAGCATATAAAAAATGGCTTTTCGGGATCAGTTGTGCTTTTCTTACCGTATTTGGCTTGAGATATATATTATTAGGCCTAAAGGCTTGGCAACTGCTTTAAACTCACCTGCAATCAATTCGAATAATATTTAGCATTAATGCCCAATTTTATGCGGTAAGATGACTTAAATACGATTAAATTGAGCATCAGAGATTTTAGAGCAGCTCTTTTTAAAAGTTTTAACAGGTATAATTTTGTTTTAATTGTTTTCAAAGAAATAGGCAGACACTTTGGCAATCTTTTCCAGAAGCAACCCTGAGTAGAAATACAAAGTGGCGACACGATGGAGTCTTATTTGATAATTGAATCTGGTTTGATAAAAGATGCGAAATTTCAAGCAATAGGTTGTGCAGGCTCTTACGCCTCTGGTTCAGCTCTCGTAGAGATGATAAGAGGAAAAAAGGTGGATGAAGTTGGAGATATATCTGTTGAGGATATAATAGATCATTTACAAGGTCTTCCGGATCAAAAGATTCACTGTGCTTTATTAACCAGGAGAACTTTAGAAAAAGCTATTAATGAATACTGCAAAAACAAATGGAATAAAAATATCCCTTTCCTCAAGCTTCTGCAGCCCACCTGGTTATGCTCTCGAAACTTAATGCTGTAATTTAAAAGTTCGATTACGTATTTTTTCCAGACACGCTGAACGAGCCCTGTTCGGGCGGCCGATCGGCCGCCCGAACAGGGCTTAAATTTATTGGTGCTTCATAGCCGCCAGCAGCACGCATGAGTGGCCCTGCAACAGGTAAGATTCCTGGTTTTCCAGCACAAAAAGGTCAGCTCCCGGCTCAACCATCGAGTTTTCCCCTTCCAGCGCAGTATCCAGCGCACGTTTCCAATTTGTGCCTTCTGGCAGCTGTGGCAGCCAGAAACGGTGGGTGTTGCGGCCGGCGTTGAAAATCAGGTAAAAATCCCAATCGGCCTTTTCGTTGTCAGTCTCCTGTTTGCTGCCGTTGAGATAGCAGCCGAGCGAGGGCCGGTTGCAATCCCAGCGAACCGGTCTGCCACGTGGCTCGTACCATTCGATATCGGCGCGGCCGTCCCTGTCGTAGTCAGTGCCTGTCAAAAAACTCTTGCGGCGGAATACATGGTGTGCCTTGCGGAATCCGATCAGGCGTCTGGTGAATTCGAAAAGGGGGCGGTTTTTCTCAAGCAGGGTCCAGTCGAGCCAGCTTATTTCATTGTCCTGGCAGTAAGCGTTGTTGTTGCCAGCCTGGGTGCGCCGCATCTCGTCGCCCGCAAGCATCATCGGCACGCCCTGGCTCAGGAGAAGCGTGGCGAGGAAGTTCTTGATCTGGCGCAGGCGAAGGCGTTCGACTGCCGGATCCTCACTCGGGCCCTCCACGCCGAAATTGCAGCTCAGGTTGTTGTTGTCCCCGTCCCAGTTATCCTGGCCGTTGGCCTCGTTGTGTTTCTCATTGTAGCTGACCAGGTCGTTGAGCGTGAAACCGTCGTGGGAGGTGATGAAATTAATCGAATTTCGGGGAAGCTTGCCGCTTGAGATGTAAATATCGCTCGAGCCGGTAATCCTGGAGCCGAGACTGTTGCGGCCGAACCGGTCTCCACGCCAGAACCAGCGCACGTCATCCCGAAAACGGCCGTTCCACTCTGACCAGCGCCTTCCCGGGAAAGAGCCAACCTGGTAAGCTCCGGCGGCGTCCCAGGCCTCTGCGATTATTTTCACGTGTCGAAGGATCGGGTCCTCAGCGATTGACTCCAGCAGGGGCGGGTTAACCAGTATGTTACCTTTTCTGTCCCGGCCGAGTATCGAGGCCAGGTCGAACCGGAAACCGTCCACGTGCATCTTGACCACCCAGTATCGCAGGCAGTTGCGAATGAAGCCGCGCACCACCGGGTGGTTGCAATTAAGGGTATTGCCGCAGCCTGAATAGTTCAGGTAAATGCCGGGGTTTTTTTCATCAAGAAGGTAGTAGATTCTGTTGTCCAGTCCGCGAAAAGAGAGTGTCGGCCCGGTTTTGTTTCCCTCGGCAGTGTGGTTGAAAACCACATCCAGGATTACCTCGATTCCGGCCTCGTGAAAGGCGCGCACCATTGTCTTGAACTCGATCACCTGGGCGCCGTCCTGCGGGTCGCCTCCTGCATAACCGCTTTTCGGGGCAAAAAACAGCACAGGGCTGTAGCCCCAGTAATTCTTGAGCCTTTCCCCGGTTTCGGAGTTTCTCAGAAGCAACTCGTTCTCGTTGAACTCGTGAACCGGCAGAAGTTCCACAGCAGTAACGCCGAGCGTTTTCAGGTAATCTATTTTTTCGATCAGGCCCAGAAAAGTGCCGGGGTGCTTGACCCCGCTTGATGGGTGGCGGGTAAAACCACGCACGTGAAGCTCGTAAATGATACTCTCCTCAGGCGGTATGCCCGGGTGCCTGTCGCCGCGCCAGTCAAAGTCGTTTTTGATCACCAGGCACTTGGGCGGCAGGTAAGAGGAAGGCTGAGCCCCCGCAGCGCCTGCATCGAAGCTTTGACCGATTTCCCATCTGTATTCTCCGGCCACGGCACGTGCCCAGGGGTCAAGAATGGGGATCCGGGGATTGAAACGGTGTCCCTGTTCCGGAGCGTTCGGGCCGTCCGCCCGCCAGAGGTAAAGAAGTCCCTCGGTTGCACCCTCCAGCTCGATATGCCAGATATCTCCGGTGCGGTTGATCTGCGCATCAAGTTCGAATTCGGCTATCGGACTGCTGTCCTGAGGAGTGGCGTATATTTGCAGCCAGGCGGCCGTTGCGTGCCGGCTGAACAGGCTGAAACGGCACCCGCCGGGCACGAGTGTGGCCCCGAATGGAAAGGGACGGCCAGGGCAAGGCTTGAAATCAAGTTTCGATTTTTTGTTCAGCAGTCTTCCTGTGTCGATAACTTGTTAAAATCAGAATCAAATAGGAGTAAGCTGCCTTACTTGCGCACCCTGATAAAGATGGTTATCCCGGCTGCGGCGAAGATAACATTCGAGGTCCAGGCTGCAGCCACCGGGCTGATTACACCGCTGTAGCCCATGCTGCGAGTGAGATAGTAGCTGCCCATGAACAGCATGTAGACCACCACTCCCAGAGCGATTCCCACCCCTGGTCCGGTACCTCTGCGCAAAACCGCCAGCGGTGCACCGAAAAGCACGATAATGAAATTGGCCACCGGCAGCGCGGTCTTGATCCAGAGTTCGGTTTCATCCCGTGAGACATCCAGACCGTTGCGGCTTTTCCGCTTGATCTCGGCTTTGAGTTCAGAGAAATTCATCTGCTGGGCTTCCTTGATTTCGATAACAAAATCCTCCGGCTTTTCAGCCAGGCCCGGCATCACCATCCGGTCAAAGCTCACCACCCACTCGTCCTGTCTGTCGGAGGAAAAATGGCGCATTGTCCCGGATGAAAAACTCCAGTGTCCGAGATTCTCATAGCATGCGCCCTCGGCGTCGATCCGGTAATCGATTTGCAGATCCTCCGGGGGCCCGGAAAACCGCAGGACTTTCACATCCTCGAACGAAGCGGCGGCCAGGTTGAACTGGCTGGCAATCCAGCGTCGGCCTTGCTCGCCCTGGTAATCCACCCCCTTGCGTACACCATATACAGGCCGCGGGCGCCCTTTGATCTGATAGTCCTGGATTTCCTTTTTCTTCTCGTTGGTTCTTGGCACCACAGTTTCATTAACCAGGAACGAGAGAGCCGAGACAACAAGCATCAGCAGCAGAATAGGTCTGAAAATACGCCCCAGACTGACTCCGGAGGAGAGCATTGCGGTGAGTTCATTGTGCCTGCTCATCTGGCCCATGGTGAAAAGGGTTGCGATAAGCGAACTGGCTGGAAGAATAAAGATCAGATAGTAAGGCATCTGATTGACATAGAAGAGCAGGATCAGTCTCACCGGCGCATTGGTGTCGACAAAATCGCTCATGCGTTCTGCGGCGTCCCCTACAAGGCAGACAAAAAGGAAGCCGCCAAGAGCAGCGAAAAAAACTTTCAGGTACTCGCGAATTATGTAACTGTAAAGTAAGCGGGAAATCATTATTATTTGTCCTGTCTGCTGAGCGTGTGCTTTCCGCTTTGTCGCAGCTTGCGCCATAATTTGCGGAAATCGAGCTGGAATCCACTTCTTGCCAGAGCCAGAGACCTTCTGCCGCGGACCTGCACAAGCAGAAGCCAGAAACCGAGAATCAGAAAGAGCGCGTTAGGGGCCCACATCGACCAGAACGGGGAAAGAAGCAGCCGGTCGGCCAGGGTCTCCCCGCTGATCAGACAGATCCAGTAAACCAGGAATACTCCCATGCTGATCGAGATCGAAACTCCTGCCCCGCCCCTGCGGCTGATAATTCCCAGGGGTACTCCCAGAAGCACGAAAACCAGCGAGGCAAAAGGAATCGAAATCTTTTTCCAGAACTCCACCTGAAGTGCAGCGGTCCTTTTTTGGATGAAATTGGCTTCCCTGCAAATCGCAATCAGGCGGGTTTTGGGATCCTCAAGAAAGCGGGTTACTCCACCTCTGGGCAAAACAGATAGCTCGGCAGGCACATTGTCAAATTTACCGAAATCTGCTGAGGTTTGTTCCCCGATGAATTTTTTACACGCCAGTGTCGTCGAATCAGTTGACTGGAGGCTGTCCAGGAAGCCTTCTGTCAGGCGATAGAGACTGTCGATATCGGCGCACTGATTTTTGACCCGCTCCCTGATCATTTTCATGCTCAGTTCCCGGTCGCTGCGGTAGCGCGAGCTGCGGCCTCGCTCCAGAATGCCGCCGACATCGGCCAGACGGATCCGGTGGCGGGTGAAAAAAAGGCGCTGGAATTGCTCCTGCCGCTGGGGGTCAACCTCCTGTATCTCGCCGTGGTATAAGGTGAGCACGGCGTCCTTGCGATTGGCTGCCGGACGGATAAATCCGGAGTCGGCGACAATTGTGCGCCGGGTCCTGGAGGACAAATTTTCAGTAATGATAATGCCGAAAAGCTCAGCAGGGCCCTCCAGAGTTTCGCCTTTCTCCTCCCAGGGGTCCTCAGGGGCTGTGGGGGTGAGGTTGCGCAAACCTTCAGCCTCCTTGATCCGGTGTACCAGGATACCCATACCGCCGAAATCGTCCATGATTACGCCTTCCCGCAGGTTCACTGTCGGTTTGAGATAGGCGATATCCATCAGCAGGGTCTTATACCTGTGATTCGACTCAGGCAGCACCTGGTCGTTGAACCAGATGGAGATCAACATCAGGCAAAACGCCGCGGCCATTGGCGAAGCCATCAGGCGGTGTGCCGGAACCCCCAGCGCTTTTAGCGCTGTCACCTCGTTATCGGCAGAGAACCTGCCGAAAGACATGATCACGGCAACAAGTACAGCCATGGGCAGTACCAGAGCAATGATAAAGGGCAGACTCAACATTATAACTTCAAAAATAACAGCAGATTCGAGGTTTTTTCCGGCAATTTTAGGGAACAAAAAGACCATATGACGCATAAAAAGAATAAAGGTAAGCAGAGATAGTGAAATCACGAATGGGCCGGCCAGCTCGAGAAGTATATAGCGTTGGAGGGTTTTCATTGGCTGGATTAGTTCAGCATTTAGACTGGCAGCAAGTGCGCCAGAAAACTCTTTTCAAAACAGTAAACAATTGTTAATATTAAAATTCAGTTCTCTATAAGTTGGAAATTAGTTGGCTTGCAGCAGCCATCTAACTATACGCCCGGTGCCGTTTAAATACAAGATTTTTTAACTGGCCTTTCAGGTAGGAGTTGCGACTATCGCCCCGTTTTCGGTAAGGTTGTATGATCTTGTTTGAAGGGGGAGAGATTTAGCACCGTTTGCGCCCCCGGTCCGCAACCGGTTTTATCGGTTATGGCAAATACCGGAGCGGTAACCAGGCGTATCGCACCTGCTGCACGTGTGTCCTCGAATCCCCCCCCCGGAAAAGAGACTCCGCATCCAGAATGATAATCCGGTAAAACGACGAACGCCTTTTCCCGGAGTAAATTTGTTCCTAACGCGGTATATAAGAGCTTTGCACCCCTTGGGCCGGAGACTGACAGCCGTTTTGCTGAGCCTGATTTTTCTGGCAAACTCAGCCCCGGCACAGAACTCCACAGGACTTAAACTGCCGCTTGAACAGGATACCGGAATCCGGAACAGGCTCGGTTTTAAAACATATAAGCCGGTCCTGACAGTAAAGAAATTCGCCAGAAGCACTGTAGAGTATGACATCGAAACCGCCTCAGTAGTGGAGACAATTACTCTGCCTGGCGATGATGGCGAAATGGTCCTGGAGGTGCACTACTGGTCTGTTCTGGAGTACCTGGAGCATTTCGTCCAGGAAAAAGAAGATACACTTTTCAACGAGATTTCCTCCAAGTATGTCACCGGCGAGGAGGCCACACGCCGTGCCGGTGTCAGCCGCGGCCTGATGCCTGAAATCAATCTGCCTGATTTCATGCCCAAGTCGCTGGCCTCGATAATCGGTGAAGGGACCGGATCGCTGATTATTCACGGCAGAAGCGTGACCGAGATTTCAGGAAAAACCACCTATCAGAAACCGGAAGACCAGTCGCTTTTCCGCCAGCAAAGCAAGTTCCCCAGGCTGAAACTCGAACAGCGCCAGCAAATCAGTATCGAAGGCACTATCGGCACCAAGATCCATGTCTTCGTGGACTACAACAGCCAGAACCAGTTCGAGAACCGCAACCGGATCGAAGTGAGATACCAAGGCGAGGAGGACGAGATTCTGCAGAGCCTGGAACTGGGGGACGTCAACCTCCAGTTGCCTCCGAGCATGCTGGTCAGTGCCAGTATCCCCCGCGGTAATTTCGGTATCATGGGTCAGACCCGTCTGGGCGCGCTCACAACCACTTTTGTCGCCTCCCAGGAGGAAGGCGAGTCCAGCCAGAAAAATATCAACATCCCGGTCTCCGGGGAGGCCGAGGCCACCGATTCCCTTCAGCTCTGGGATGTGAACTACAGCCGGAACCGCCATTTCCTGCTCGTGGATACGAGCCTGATCGCCAGTAAGCACCTCCTATTCCTCGACCGCAACGGAGTGAAGCTCAAACAGCCCAGCAAACGCCCCAGACAAGGGAAAATAAAAGTTTACAAGGATGACGGCATTAAAAGCAACAACAACCAGGGTCTCTACCAGGCCCGCGCCGGGATAGTATATGTGGACCCGGATCCCGGAAACTATGACCCCAGCCATCCGGAATTCAATCCCGTGCCTGATCCCGATGACGAATTCGGGTTTTTCAATGAAATGGAAATCAACAAGGATTATATGCTTGAGCAGTGTGGAATTGTGATCACTTTTATAAGCTGGGTGAGAGACAATGAGAAAATCGGAATTATTTATGAAACCGAAGGCGGTGAAGAAATAGGCGACATATTCAATGACACCCTTCGCATGAAAATGATAAAAAGCTCTAACATGACCTCGCAGAACCCAGCCTGGCCGTTCATGCTGCGCAACGTTTACTCTTTCGGAGGGGGCAGCGCAGTCAATGCCCAGAGCTTTTCGATAGAGATTTTCACCAATGAATCGCCCCCGCGCTACGATGAGGGCGAGCTGACCTTTATGACAATATTCGGCCTGGATAATGACGAAGATACCAAGCTTGACCGTATCTACGTGGATTTCACACGCGGGCTGATCTTTTTCCCCTCTCTGGAGCCGTTCAGCAAGCCTTACAACAACGAGGAGGAATTGTTCGACCTGCTGGGGAAAAACCGCAGGATGTATATCGAGGACGACCCGAGCCGGCTGAATACCCTCGAGCACCAGAAATACCAGATGCTGCTGCGCTACAACCGAGCCGAGGGCTCCAGCGCGCGAACGTTCGACCTGGGGGCAATGCAGATTATCGAGAACTCGGAGCGGATCACGGTCAACGGCAGGCAGCTAACCCGCGGTACACACTACACTATCGACTACCAGATCGGCCAGCTCACTCTCAACCCAAGCGTGGAGATACCGCCCAACTCAGAGGTGAAAGTCGATTTCGAGGAAGTTCCTCTGTTTGCCACCGGAAACACCAGCCTTTTCGGTTTCCACAATGAATACGAGTTCGATCCGCAGAGGAAGAATTACCTGACCAGCACGATGTTTTTCCAGAGTATCGAAAGCGTGGACCGCACCTTCGTGCGCCTGGGAGATGAGCCGAAAACAAGCCTTCTCGGCGAGTTCGGCGGTAAGTTCGAGTTCGACTCCGAGCGCCTGACCAACTGGCTGAACTACCTTCCCGGGTTCCAGTCGCGGACTCCCTCCAGGCTCAACATGGTGGGAGGGCTGGCTTTCAGCAACCCAAATCCGAACACCCGTGGCGGAGTGCTGATCGAGGATTTCGAGACGACCAAGATCGAGAACCCGCGGCTGATGATACATTACCAGGCCTGGCGCCTGGGCAGTGTGCCCAAGGATGCAGATGGTACTTTCGAGCTGTTCGATCCGATAGACGCTGGAAACGTCTTCTGGTTCGATCCAACTCATATCAGCCAGCGGACATACGGTTTTTACGAGGAAGACATTTATGGAATGATCGAGGGCCGGTTCGAAACACACCGTCCGGTACCGGTCAACGTAACCTCGGTGGTTTTCGAGCCAAAGGGAGAGAACTCGTTCGAACGCAGGAGAAGCTGGCGCTCGATCACCCAGGTGGTGAGCGAAACCGGCGTGCTCGGCATGGACGAACGGGAGTTTATCCAGATCTACATCTCCACAGGCAGGGACCAGGGGAAGCTGATTCTGGATTTTGGCCAGGTGAACGAGGACCAGGTGCGTTTCAACATTGCCGGTGAGCTGGCAGGCTACCGCATGATGGATACAGAGGACAGAAATTTCGACGGCAGGCTGGATATCGGCGAAGACACCGGTCTGGACCAAGTGGAAGGTGTTGATCCCAAGTTCGGCGGTGCCCTGGTGGAGGGCGATGACGGCAACGATGATTTTGTCGGCCCCCTGCAGGCAATAGGTGCCAATGCCCGCTGGCTCAACCTGACAGAGGGCAACAACACGGGGCAGATCGGCACGAACTTTGACACCGAGGACCTGAACAACAACGGTGCGCTGGACGAGCAGGAAAGGGTCTTCCGTATCGTTGTCGACCTGGAGAAACTCGAACTGGTTCCTCCGCCGGGAGTATTCATCCCTGAGGAGGACCGGGATATCGTTAAGGATCACGTGCCGTTCATATACGATCCAAACAAGCTTACTGATCGCAACCAATATGTCGAACTGCTGGGCTGGGACGACTGGTACCTGGTTGAGATACCTCTGCCTAAAGAAGGCACCCGGTTCTGGGATTTTTACCAGAAGATCAACAATCCCTCGCTTTCCAAAGTGCTGCATGTCAGGCTCACTTTTCATGATTTCTTCAAGCACGATACCGTGAATTTCGCCGCGATAAATTTCGTGGGCAACAGGTTCAAGAGGGATGAAGAGGGGGTAATGCCAAGACTGGCGGAAACATTTATCGATACTGCTTTTAGCGACACACTCTGGCCTTCTCCACCGGAGGAAACGGCCCCGGAAAATGCCTTCCTGGCCTCGGGTGGTTATCACGGTGATGTGGAAATCAGCTCGGTCAACACGATTCTGAACAACGAATACTATCCCCCGTCCAGCGTGAGCGCTACTCTCAACAAATATAACCGCAGCGGAAGGCAGGAGGATTTTACAGCACAGGAAGCTGCGCTGGCCATACATTACAGGGATTTACAGCGCAACTACGAGGGCTGGGCGCTGAAAGCGGAAAACAACCAGCAGAGCTACCTGGATTACGCCTCGATGAGCTTCTATGTCAACGGCCGCCAGGGCCCGAACGACCCCAAACCCACCTTCTTCGTCCGCATCGGTACCGACCGGAATAATTTCTATGAATACTCGATGCCGGTGGATACGGGCTGGACCGCGGTGACTGTGCCCTTTGACGGTTTCCTGGCGCTCAAGGACAGCCTTCAGGGCGCACTCACTCTGAAAGAGATCCAGGGCTTCAAGCTGGACGTGAAAAGCGGGCCATACAGGATTAAAGGTAACCCCTCGCTGACAAAGATTTCGATCATGGCCGTAGGAGTGGCCAACGAAACGAGCGACATCCCGTTAAGTGGTACGGTTTGGGTGGATGACGTGCTGCTTACCAATGTGATTCGTGAATTCGGCCTGAACAGCAGGCTACAGTTGGAAGCCCAGTTTTCCGATCTCGGGCGGCTAAACTTCTCGGTGAGCGCCAGAGACAACAAGTTCCGCAATCTCAACGAAAGTATCCCGCGCAATAGCTCTTTCGATTATATGCTGGGCGGATCATTGAATATCGACCGATTCACTCCGGAAAGATGGGGTATCAGACTGCCGCTCAACATGAGGAAAACCTTCCGCCGGAGCCTGCCCCGTTTCCATCCCGGAAGCGAGGACGTGACAATCAGTTTGCCAGAGAACAAAGATGCTAACAAAACCGAGTCTACATCCCACAGCCTCAGTATCAGTTACTCGAAGACCCGTGGAGAATCGCGCTTGGGCCGTTATATTTTTAATAACCTCACCGGCACAATGAGCTATAACAGCAGCCGCACGATCGCGCCGAAAATTCTGAACTCCACCACTTCGATCAGCGGCCGCCTGTCTTACCGTGCCACTCTGCCACGGGATGCAGAGGTGAGGGTTTTTCCCAAGAAAGTTTTCGGTTTTCTCGACAAGGTTCCACTGCCTTATTTCCTTAAGCGCAATACCCTCACCGGGAGTTTCAGGGAGGCCAGGTTCCGCTACATGCCCAATGATTTCGAGCTCAGAACTTCCGGGGATTACCGGAAATCTCAAAGGTTCGATCAGATCTCAAGAAATTTCAGGCTGGATTCGCTGTTCAACACCCAGAGCGGCGTACGGGTAAACTACCGGCCTTTCGTTACAACGCAGTCAACTTATAACCTAAACGTTACCCGGAATATGTTGGAGACCACCCGGGGCAGTAAGCTGCTGGGTTTCAATATCGGCAACGAGATAAGGCGCCAGCAGAATTTAAACTTGCAGCTGGCTCCCAAATTTATACCGTGGCTTCAGCCAAATTTCCGTTACGATGCCAGCTATCAAAACGATCATAGTCCGCAATACGTGCGCAGTTTTCCTGAAGGGAACGATTTCCGTAAGTTCAATACCAGCGAGCAGCAAACCGCCAGTCTGCGCTTCAGCCTGCCACAGTTTCGAAGTTCGCTTGCCGGGATTCAATTCACCGACCCGACCAAGAAAAAGGCTGATGATGAGTCCGAAGCCAGTTCCTCGGCGGCATACCGCCGGCAGGCCGGACCCCAGGCAGGTAAGCCCGAAGGCAGGGGCTTTCTAAGCAGGTTTATCTTTTCCCCGATAAATTATTTTCTGGACAGTTTCGACCCCTTTACCATTCAGTCAAACCTGTCGAACAAGGACCGCTGGGAAAGAATGCCCCGAAATCCGGGCCTGCTTTACCAGCTCGGGTTGAAAGGTCTAAGCATCGAGGACCGGATACGCGAGACCGTGGGGCCGGATGGGGCCACAGTGATAGACACCGCCAACTTTTCCTCCTATACCTGGAATTTCACCCATGCCTATCAATCCGGTCTGCGGATCCTTGATACCAGGTTCAACTTCAATTACCTGGAGCAGGGCGGCAACAATCATAGCATAAACGGCTACCAGTTTAACCGCGAGACGGGCCCGGAGATGAATTTCGACTACTCCAATATCTATCTGCCCTATTTTGCGCGGCACTATCTCAACCGGTTGGGTTTTTCCAGCGGTTACCAGATCAAAAAAGGAATCCGGGGCAATAGCGTGAAAATCAGCGAGATGAACATCCTCGGTCTGGAATCGGTGACCAGGGAAGAGCGATGGAACCCGAAAATTAGAATCCAGGCTAACTGGGGCAGAACAGGTAAAGTGCAGACCCAGTATAGCAAAACAGAGACGATCAAGACCGATGAACTGGTGGGCCAGGACAGGCGGCAGGTCACACAATCCAAGGATGACGATTTCACCCTGCGCTACAGTTTCAGTGCGCCCGGCGGGCTGAAAATTCCTTTCCTCAGCAAGGTGAAACTGCAGAGCAACGTGCGCTCCTCGCTCGGCTTTCGGCGGCGCCTGTCGCGCAACTTCACCGAGGTTCTGGATAACCTGGGAAAGGTTACCGAGATTTTAATTAACCGGGACACGGAGGATATCACGGTCACTCCAACCCTGGGTTATGATTTCGCCCAGGTGATCGGCAACATTTCCGCCTCCTATAACTCGCATAAGGACAGGAAAAGCGGAACGACCCGAATCACGATAACCATGAAATTGAGCGTACAACTCGATTTCTAAACATATACCGGCATAACCTTTATCCGGGGTGCACCGGTGCGTTTTACCAAAAGCGAAGCTCGAACCGCTGTTTTCCTTTGTCTGCTAGCATTACTGGCAGCTACTTTACGGCTTTTCCAGTACCATACAGCGGACAGGCATGGTTTCCCATTTGAGCCTGCTCCAGCCGATTCGGCTGTCCTGAACCTGGTTTCCGAAGAGCTTGACAGCCGCAAACTCCCCCTGAATGTGAACTTCGCCGCCTCCAGGGCGCTTGAGCGTCTTGAGGGGATCGGCCCGGAGCTTGCCAGCCGGATTGTCGAGGAACGGCGAAAAGGCGGGCCGTTCGCCGATGCCGAAGATCTGGCAGCCAGAGTCAAGGGCATCGGTGCGCTGACTATCGAGCGTCTCGCACCACAGCTCACTTTCCGCGATACCGCGCAAAAGGAGCAGTGAATGAGGTATATACTGTTTGTCATTGAGGACGATCGTGATACTTTTATCCATCGCTTGAGAAACTACGGTATCATTTAGTGCTTGCTTTCCAGTTTTCCGGGATATCTTCCAGCCGGTTCTCTCTACTCACCCGAAATAGTCTGGAAGGAGGCTGGTCACTGCATTGGGTCAGTGATTGGTTTATTTTATACCTTTTTCAGTCCTTACCCGAGATGAAACTGGCTTGCGAGACTTGATTTATTTGTTAAGCTGAGGTAAAATGGTGGGGAATTCGGGGGAAATTCTATGACAAAGGATAACTTGCAGAAAACTGTAGAGAACCTGAAACAAGAAATTCAGGCGCTCAAACATCAGACCGATTTCTTTTCCAACCTGGTCGATATGAGTGTCATTCTCACCTCCACATTCAATCTGGATGAACTGATCCGACGGGTGCTCGAGTTCAGCCAGCGGGTGATGGTTTCAGAGGCGAGCAGTGTAATGCTCTACAATGAGGAAAAAAGGCTTCTCGAATGCCGTAGGGCGCTGGGCAAAGTAGGCAAGAAGCTCGAACGGAGTTTCACTCTCGAACTTGGACAGGGTATTGCCGGCTGGGTGGCGCAAACCCAAAAATCTGTTGTGGTTTCTGATGTTACCAAAGATAAAAGATTTTACTCCGGTGTTGACAAGGAAACAGGATTCGTGACCAGGTCGATTCTCTGTGCACCGATGGTCGTCCAGGACAAAATACTGGGAGTGGTTGAGGTAATCAACCGCAAGGATGGAAAGAAATTTACCGAGGAAGATCTCAAGCTTTTCGAGACTTTCTGCCGGGGGGTAGCGGTGTCAGTGCAGAATGCGCAGATGCACCAGCGTCTGCTGAAAAACCAGAAAGTCGAGCAGCAACTGGAAATGGCCTCGGCTATTCAGCAGGGATTTCTCCCGCGAAGTTTTTCTCACAAGGAAGACGATAAATACGAAATAGCGGCGATAAATCTCCCGGCAAGCATGGTCGGCGGTGACCTTTACGACTGTATCGAACTTCGGCCAGGCCTTCTCGGACTGACAATCGGGGATGTATCTGGCAAGGGAATGCCGGCAGCACTCTACATGGCCCGGCTGATCAGTGATTTTCGCTTCCAGGCCCACCAGGCCGAAGACCCCGGCCCGACAGTGATAATCCTGAACGAGATGCTTGCCGAGAGAAGCCAGCATGGCATGTTTGTCACCATGATCTATCTCACTCTCGATACACATCACGGTGAACTGAGATATGTCAACGGCGGGCATATCCCACCGATTCTATATCACCGCTCCACAGACGAGCTGCTCAGACTTGACGGTAGCAGGGGAATACCCCTGGGTATTAAACAAAAGGCCGAATTTGAGGAAGCAAGCCTCTATTTGAGACGAGGCGATACTCTCGTGTTTTTCTCCGATGGGATTCTTGACGCCAAGAACCGTAAAGGAGAAAGGTTTACCGTGGAAAAAATGGAGAAGATTATTCGCGGTTCATGGCTTACTCCTGGAGATCTGGTCTCGCAACTCGTGGAGGCAGTGACCAGGCATGCCGGCGAGGAAAGCCAGTTCGATGATATTACGATCATGGTTTTTACCTGGCGCTCAAAATGAAAGAAAGTTTCGACATCAAGGTCCCAAGCAATCCCAGAATGATGCAGCTTGTGCGTAAGACAATCGCCCAGGCCTGTGAAATGGTGGGTTTTTCAGAGAGCGAGATCCATGCGGTCACCCTTGCGGTGGATGAAGGCTGCACGAATATCATACGCCACTGCTACCAAGGCTCGGAAACCGGGCATATTGTAATCCGTGTGCGACTATATGATGATAAAATCGAGATTATTCTAAGGGATTTTGGTGATGAAATAGACGTGGAGAAACTTCGGAAATGTGTGGGGAAGAGGAACCGGGAACTGGAACGGACAGGCCCGGTGCGCCCCGGCGGACTGGGGGTAATGTTGATCCACTCGATTATGGACAGGGTGAATTATAAGACCAGCCAGGATTCAGGCACGGTTTTGCGGCTTGTGAAATATCTTTCAGATGCAAGGGAGAAAAAAATTGCAAGTAATAGTACAACATGACAAGAACATTGCTGTAATTTCCGTATCCGGCGATGTGGACCTTTATTCCAGCCCCGAGATGCGCAAGGCTATTACGCAGTTGAGTAAGAAAAAGGTGCCCCTTATTGTTGTCAACCTCAAGGATGTCGATTATATGGATTCAAGCGGGGTCGCCACCCTGGTTGAAGGCCTTCAGCTCACCGGAAAATACAATGGCTGTTTCCGCATTGCATGTCTCAAAACGACGGTACGGGAAGTTTTCGAGCTGGCAAGGCTGGATCGTGTATTTGAAATTTACGAAACCGAGGAAGAAGCGCTGAAAGTTTCCCCACTCTAGCCTATCGCAGTCCGGGCTGGGAAAAGCAAGACATCTTTTCCTTTGAATAACCCTATCCTTCAGCAGCGCTCGGCGGCGAAGGCAGGGGATTCCACGCTATGGCGGAAAGTTCATCAGACAGACAGGGTGTGATGGAGCTGTTTTTCGGCTGGATTGGCCGTAGGGTTCTGGATTTTCTTGAACGGATCTATTTTATTTACCGCCTGATCGTGGACAGCCTTTATTGGACGTTCGTGGCTCCAGTGGTGGGCAAAGGCCTTCGTGTCGGCAGTACTTTCGACGAGATGGTCAAGGTGGGAGTCAGCGCTGTGCCGATCGTGGTGCTGATCTCCCTTTCCATCGGGATGATCCTTGCCATGCAGAGCGCATCCCAGCTCGAGCAGTTCGGGGCGACCATTTTCACCGCAGACCTTGTGGCCGTGGCCCAGACCCGTGAACTCGGGCCTTTGATGACTGCGATAATTGTCGCCGGGCGTTCGGGTTCCGGCATTGCGGCCGAGATCGGCACGATGAAAGTAGGCGAGGAGATCGAGGCGCTCCAGTCGATGGGTTTCCATCCAATCAAGTTCCTGGTAGTGCCCAAGCTGATTGCTCTGGCCGTGATGGTTCCCTGCCTTACGATTATTGCAGACTTTATTGGTATCGGAGGCGGGGTTGTGATAGCGGTTTTCAGCCTCGATTTGGGATTTACCCGCTATATAACCCGAACGATTTTCGCCCTGGTTTTCAAGGACATTGTAACCGGGCTGATAAAAAGTTTCGTCTTCGCTTTTCTGGTGGGGATCACAGGCTGTTACATGGGATTCAAGGTCGAGGGCGGCGCTGAGGGCGTGGGGCGCAACACCACTCAGAGTGTGGTAGTTTCGATATTTCTGATCATTCTGGCGGATGCTTTTTTCACATTCATTTTCTACTACATCTGGTAGGCCGGCAGTGGATTCAGCCAAAAGGGAAGATCATATTATACGGGTTGAGGACCTGGTTGTCGCTTTCGATAGCAGGGTAGTTCTCAACGGTGTGAGCCTCAATGTCCGCAGGGGAGAGACCACGGTAATCCTTGGGGGAAGCGGTTGTGGAAAAAGCACCCTGCTGCGCCACATTATCGGCCTGAGAAAGCCTGAGTCAGGCAAGATTGTTGTCAAGGGGCAGGATATCACCCGGCTTGGTGATGATGAGTTGTCCAAACTCCTGCGCAGGGTAGGCGTGGTCTTCCAGAGTTCGGCGCTGTTTAACTCGATCTCGGTCGGAGACAATGTGGCTCTGCCCCTGCGCGAGCATACGAAACTCGAGGAGTCCACGATCCAGATCATGACCAAGATCAAGCTGGACATGGTAGATCTTGCCGGTTATGAGAGTTTCATGCCGAGCGAGTTGAGCGGCGGGATGAAAAAACGCGCGGCATTCGCCCGGGCGATCTCCATGGATCCGGAGATACTTTTCTGCGATGAACCCTCAGCCGGCCTGGATCCAATTATTGCTGCAGGACTCGACCAGTTGATTCTCAAGCTGAAAAAAGCTCTGAAAATGACAATTGTCGTTGTTACCCACGAGATGGCCTCTATGTATACTATTGCCGACAGGGTTATCATGCTCCACGGCGGCAATGTGATTTTCCGCGGCACACAGGAAGAATTCAAAGCCTCGGACCACCCGCGGGTGAAACAATTTATCGACCGCCGGCCCGAGGAGTACGGTGAAGAGGAAATCGGCCGCTATGCGCGCGCCCTGACCTCCGATTCGTTTTGATCCGGCAGTGTAACTTTTTCGTGGATGAATGATAAATGCCCAGAAAATCTCGCTACCGTGCATCAGAAATCAAGGCAGGAATCTGGATTTTTATCGCCCTGATCGTTTTTGCCGCTTTCATAATCGCTGTTACCGGTTCAAAGTTCTGGAAAGAGATGGATTACTACCGGGTCCGGCTCAATTATGTCGGAGGGCTCGAGGTCGGTTCCCCGGTAAGAATGGGAGGTATGCTGGTAGGAAAGGTGGGCAGCCTGAAGTTTCTCCAGGAAGGGAAAAATTTCATCGAGCTCACTCTTGAAGTCAAAAAAGGGTTGAAGATCAAGGAAAGTACAACTGCCTACCTGAGTTCTATCTCTATCACCAGCGAGCAGCACCTCGAGCTGGAGCAGAGCCAGGAGCCCGCCCCATTGCTTTCACCCGGAAACCTGATTCCCAGCAAGGAGCTGACCACCATGGATGAGGTGATGGAGCATGTGGGGGTTGTCGGGGACACCCTTCAGATGATATTGAGCCGGGTTAACCAGCTACTCAAACCTGAGAATGTCGCTCGGATCGACTCGATTATCTCAGGGGTCGCCGCGGTAATCCAGGAGGGCTCAAAGGATTTTACCACCCTGCTGGCAAGCGCGAATCGCACTGTCGGCACTCTCGATACCCTGCTTCACAGTATCGACGGCATGGTGGCGGGCAAAGATTCTCTTATCGAATACGTGCTGCTGGATACCCGCGAGACCATGGCCCAGGCAATCATCACCATGGCCGAAATCGACAGCACGGTGGAAGATGTAGACCAGCTTTTACAGAATAACGCCGGCAGCTTGATGCGGATTCTCGACAACTTGAACCACGTCAGTGAAAACTTAAAGGAACTCTCTAGCACAGTCAAAGATAATCCTTTTCTCCTGATCCGCGCCATTCCTCGTGAGGAACGCAGGATGGAGGGGCGGTAGAACATTCAGGAGTGATCCTGTGTATATTTTCTAGCAGATTTCAAAGTTGTGTTTCCAATCCAAGCAGGCCTGAATCCACGCCGGGGAGGAGGCTGCGTGGTTTTTTTTACTTAAGACCAGGAAAAGGAGAGTTGTTTAGCTAAAATGACCGAGAGAAAATTGATTACATTTGTCAAAGACGAAGAGATTTTTCATACTCCGGATATATTGCCGGTACTGCCGCTCAGGGATGTGGTGGTTTTCCCTTACATGGTGATTCCGCTGATGGTGGGCCGGCCCAGTTCCGTGTCTGGAATCGAGTCGGCCATGCTGGCAGACAGGCTTATCCTTTTGCTCGCCCAGAGAGACGGCGAAAACGAGGAGCCCTCTGGTGCCGATCTCTACAGGGTCGGAGTGATCGCCAGAATCCTTCAAACCGTACGCCTGCCTGATGGTACCCTGAAAATCCTCACCGAAGGCCTGGAAAAGGTAAGGGTCAGGCGTTTCCTGGCAGGAAAGAATTACCAGCGGGCACGTTTCGAGATACTGCCGTTTTACAAAACGGAATCAAAGGAACTCGAGGCCCTGACCCGCAAGGCGATAAGCCTTTTCGATGAATATGTCAAGCTCAATCCCCGCCTTCCCGACGAGCTGCTTACTGCAACCCAGAATGTGGACAGCCCCCTGCGCCTGGGATACATAATCGGGGGACACGTGCTTATCCGAATGGATTACAAGCAGGATTTGCTCGAGAGCGATTCCCTGTTGAGGCATTTCCAACTGGTCTGCCAGTATCTGAGAGCCGAGATGGAGATCCTTCGCCTCGAACGTAAAATCGACAACAGCGTGAAAAAGCAGATATTCAAGAATCAGCGCGAATTCTACCTTCAGGAACAACTCAAAGCAATTCACAAGGAACTGGGCCAGGAAGAGGATGGCTACGACGAAATAGAGGAACTTAAAGGGCAGACCAGGAAGAAGAATCTTCCGGCCGATGTTGGCAAGAAGGCGGAAAAGGAAATCAGCAAGCTTGCGCGGATGAGCATGATGAGTCCGGAGGCTACTGTTATCCGCAATTACCTGGACTGGATCCTTTCACTGCCCTGGAGGGAATCCACCGGGGATGAGCTTTCCGTGGACAGGGTGGCCAGGACCCTTGATGAGGACCACCACGGCCTGGTTAAACCCAAGGAGAGGATTGTCGAATTTATCGCGGTCTCCAAGCTGGTCGGCGAACTCAAGGGGCCGATTCTCTGCTTTGTCGGGCCTCCGGGAGTAGGCAAGACCTCGCTCGGAAAATCGGTGGCCCGTGCCCTGGGCCGCAAGCTCGTGCGCCTTTCAGTGGGTGGAGTCCGGGATGAGGCGGAAATCCGGGGGCACCGCCGCACATATATCGGGGCCATGCCGGGAAAGATCATCCAGGCGATGAAACGCGCCGGCGTAATTAACCCGGTGATCCTGATCGATGAGATCGACAAGATGTCCAGCGATTTCCGGGGAGACCCGAGCTCAGCGCTGCTCGAGGTGCTCGATCCGGAGCAGAACAGCCAGTTCGTGGATCATTACCTGGAGGTAGACTACGACCTTTCCAAGGTGATGTTTATCACCACTGCAAACTATGCCCAAAATGTCCCGGATCCGCTCAAGGACCGGATGGAAATCATTGCCCTGCCTGGCTACCTTCACAACGAAAAAATCGAGATCGCCAGAAAATTCCTTCTCCCCAAACAGGTCAAAGCCCACGGTCTTAAGCCCCAACAGCTGGAGATATCCCAACAGGCGCTGAACATGATTATTGAAAACTATACTCGTGAGGCGGGAGTCAGAAACCTCGAACGCGAGCTGGGCGCAATCTGCCGGAAGGCCGCACGCAGGATAGCCTCCCGTAAAAAGGTAAAGCTGCCGATAAGGGTTACCCCAGGTAGATTAAAGAAATATCTGGGAGTGCCCAGGTTCGTGGACACCGAGCTTGAAACCGTCGACCAGGTGGGTCTTGCCAACGGCCTGGCCTGGACCGGCGCCGGAGGATCGGTCCTTCATATCGAAGTCGCCCCAGTGGCCGGCAAGGGCAAGCTGATGTTAACCGGCAAGTTGGGCGAGGTGATGAAAGAGTCTGCCGAGGCGGCTTTGTCATACGTGCGGTCAAGGTACGCGGAGTTTGGACTCGAACCCGATTTCTACCAAAAAATCGACCTTCACGTTCACGTGCCCGAGGGAGCCACTCCCAAGGACGGCCCCTCGGCCGGAGTGGCGATCGCAACCGCAGTGGTCAGTGCGATGGCTGGTATCCCGGTGAGACGGGACGTAGCGATGACCGGCGAGATAACCCTGCGCGGAAGAGTACTACCTGTCGGCGGGCTGAACGAAAAAACAGTCGCCGCACTGCGCGCCGGGGTTAAGAGGGTGATCTGGCCCTTGCAGAACAAGAAAGATCTGGACGATCTTCCCAGGGAGGTCAGGGAAGGGATCGAGGTCAGTTTTGTCGAGACGATCGATGAAGTGCTGAAAATCGCCCTGGCTGGACCTGTACCGGCAAGAGCTGCATCGGAGGGTTTTATCGCCGCCAGAAACGGAGAATCCCCCAACGTGCAGCCATATCGGCACTGATATGCTGGTGAGTGAAGAAGATGTTACCCGCCGGTTAGTAAATATGACAAAAACCTTGATCTCATGAAAATACTTTCGATCCAACCGGCGGGTACCTATGGAAAGCCCGCGGAAAAATTTCCCGACGATCTCCCGCAGGTGGCATTTACCGGCCGGAGCAATGTGGGAAAGTCATCCCTGATTAACCGCGTGCTCGGCCGAAAGAAACTTGCGCCGACCAGCTCAACCCCCGGAAAGACCCGCAAAATAAACTTTTTCGAGATCAACGGTCATTTTTACCTGGTAGACCTCCCGGGGTATGGTTACGCGAAACTGCCGCTGAAAGTGAAAGAACTCTGGAGGCGAACTGTCGATCGCTATCTGGAAAGCAGCCGGGGTTTGCGCGGGGTGGTCTTTCTTCTGGACATCCGCCGCGAGATTTCCGATCTCGACCATCAACTGCTTCTTTACCTGGCCCAAAGAAAGATTCCCCTTCTGCTCGCCCTGACCAAGGCGGACAAGCTCAGCCGCAGCCAGCGCAGGAAAAGGTGTGAAAACCTGCTCGCCGCGCTCGGCGGATCAGTAGCCGATGACCAGGTGATTGTTACCTCGGCCCGCACAGGGGAAGGTTGCGCCGAACTTCTTGATGCTGTTCAGAGCTTGACCAGTTCACCAATGGAAAAAGAAGGAAAATAAAGAAAAGTCATTGAAAGAGCTGGAGAATAAATGAGTGACAGATCGCTTTACCCGATGCTTCTCGCCCCGATATTCAAGGACAAAATCTGGGGCGGACGCCTGATGGAAAAAGTGTTGAACAAAAAGCTCCCGACCGGTGAATTGATCGGCGAAAGCTGGGAGCTTTCCGTATATCGCAACGATATCACCCACGTGATCAACGGGCCTCTGTCCGGAACGAAATTCGACGAGCTTTACAGGAATCGCCCGAAAGAGCTTATTGGCAGGATTCCATCTTCCAGTGAGCCTTTCCCGCTGCTGACTAAATTTATCGACTCGAACCAGCTTCTCTCCCTTCAGGTTCACCCGCCGGACTCCTACGCCATGGAACACGATGAAGAATACGGCAAGACCGAGTGCTGGTACGTGGTGTACGCCGAACCGGGAGCCTCGATTATCCGGGGCCTGGCGCCTGGTACAACGCCGGAGGTTTTCCGCGAGGCGCTCGAAACAAGCGCGGGTGTTGAAAAAATGGTCCGCCGTTATCCGGTGCAGACCGGCGATTTCATTTTCATGCCTACCGGCGTGGTGCACGCGATCTGCCAGGGCACGATTATCCTTGAAATCGAGCAGAACTCGGATATGACCTATCGCCTCAACGACTGGGGACGCCTGGGCCCGGACGGCAAACCACGCCCCCTTCATATCGATAAAGGCATGGACGTGATCGATTTCCACGAAAAAAGCCAGGACAGGATCGAGGGGATTTTCTATTTCGAGGCAGGCAACCGGATCAGCCACATGGCAAGCTGCCGCTATTTCAGTGTACAGATCCTGGATCTGAATAGCACCTACCGGGTGGATACCGGCGGGACGACATTCGTGGTTCTGACCGTGGTGGAAGGCGAGGTGACTGTTTCCGGGGAGGGAGAGGAGGAAGTGAGAGCGATCAAGGGCGACACGGTTTTTCTGCCAGCCTCACCGCCGGCCAGCACCCTGGTTCCAGGCCGCACCTGCCGGATAGTCAAGGCCTATATCGATCCCACGCACAGGCGGTTCATCCAGCCGCTGATACGCAGAGGGGTGGGGATGGAGGCGATTGAGAGGTTGATTTTTCGGTAGAAAATTTATAACTTAAATTTAATTTAAAATTGCCATTTTTCATTTCTTATAAAATCAAAACCTTTTAAACATCTTAGACCATAATGTTTACAGACATAAGTAATATTTGGGGGGGAATTTTTTAATTTCTCTTCAGTAACGACGTAGCAATCAACCTTTTCAGTATTTTGTTGTTTGGCTAAAGTAACTACCCAAGGATCAGCATCTTCATATAGTTCTGTTGGATCTATCATATCCTGAAAATCAACCATTATTTTTCGTAAAATATCCATTTGTTCTTTATCAATATCAAAAAACATTTTTTTATTAAGTCTCGCCCAATTGACTAATTCATCATTTCCACGTTCTATTTCTTTTTTAACTAGGTAAGGTGCTATTAATCTCTCGTTTTCAATTAATTTTTCAATCTCAACCCACAACTGCCTAAAAATATCGAAAGGTTGATTTCGGCTAAAATCAATCAAACTGTTAGTATCAATACAATACTTTATTAACTTAGCCATTAGAAAAATAATTAATAAGAGACTAAATCCTCTAACGCTGATATATGTTTTTCTTTCTCATCCAAATATCTTATAACTGTTCCTCGATTAATAATCCCTTGTTTATTTGCCCTTAATACAAGTGAAACATATAGATTTCCCTTTTGAGCTATAATTTTTTCAGCATAGGTAGACTTTCCAAAACCAACTTTTTTCCCTTTATCTTCCTCTTCCCATTTTTTGGTTTTTTCTGAATACTGTTTATTTGTTATTCTCCCTAAAATTTCCAATCTCCTAAGTACTACATACCTGCTTACTTTAAATTTCTTTGCTAAACTTGTGATATATCTATCAAAGTCAATTGAGTTAAATAATCTCAAATCAAAATCAAACATTTTTAAAAATTCATTTTTTGGAACTAAAAAAGCTCCAGAAAAATGATTGCAAAATGTCTCTTTTCTTGTTGAGTAATCACTGATTGAATAAATGCCTTCATCTCGAAACAGTAAATGAGCATATTCATGAAATAAAGTAAAAATTTTACCATTAATTGAATCTTTGGAACTTACTACTATAGTTGGAAACATTGTTCCCAATAAAGTAAACCCTCTTGCCTCTTCTAATGGAATTGGAAATTGCAATACCATTATGTTATTATTTTCTATTAATTTTCTCCATTTCTTGTAAGCCTCGCTTTCATTTGTCCATTCAATCTGGTCATCGACGGTACAACCCAAATCTTCCCTTAAATCATTGGCCTGTATTTCTGGATCACTATCTTCTGTGATTTTTCTTAAAATTGGAAGAGATATATCTAAATTAGCAACCAAATTACTTGCAATTTTTTGGTATTTTCTAGCTTTTCTTACAATAAATTTAGTGCTTGGTGATAAAGGATATTTTTGCTGAGTTGGAAAGGATCTGAAATCAGCAGGATTAGGAAGTTCTCTTGGAGGTGTGGGCAGGAAAAAATATGCAAGAGGCCTTTTATAATAATTTGATAATTTTTTTAATCTTGCTAGTGGCGGTAATTCGGCACCGTTCTCCCAATTTTCAACTTTGTCCGGAGATTCTCCTACTTTATTTGCGATCATATTTATAGAATAACCTGAGATTTCTCGTGCTTTTCTCAATACTTCTGGGGTTATTGGAGCAAGAATTGATCGGTTAGCCATTTTTTATATTTTCACCACTTAACTAAAGTTAAAATAAAAATACTTGTATCTAGTAATATTATTTTAATAAAATTTCAACTGCTTTTACAACCTTTTTGATTGAAATATCTCTCATACACCTGAAATGGCCCAGCGGACAGCGCCTGCGGCCATTGTGCGTGCAGGGCCGGCAGTAAAGCTCAGTCTCAACGACCGTTGCTTTCATTGCCCGGTAGGGGAAATACCCCAGGTGCCGCGTGGTACAGCCGAATACGGCAACCACCGGCGTGCCCACTGCTGTGGCGATATGCATCAGACCTGTGTCATTGCTCAGCAGGAGCTTTGATGCCGATACCGCTGCAGCCGAACCCCGCAAGCTAAGCCTGCCCGCAAGGTTCAGGCAGTTTTTTTGCCCAAGATATTTTCCTACCTGTTCGCATACATCGAGGTCTTTTTCGCTTCCCAGCAGGATCACTTTCAACTCATGTCGGCTGGCAAGCTCGGCAGCAGAGCGGGCGAAACGTTCCGCAGGCCAGCACTTGGTGGGCCAGGCGGCGCCGGGCGCAATAGCCAGAAAATCCGGCGAATCCGGCCAGCAGGAGGCGATCTGCTTTTCTACTGGATTTTTGTCTGAATCGTCGAGATAAAGCTCGCAGGGGCCCTGATCAAGACAGACCCCGTAAGGAGCCAGGCAGGCCGCGTATCGCTCCGGAACCGATGGCGGCTCAGGGCCGTAAAGATCAAGCCTCGTATAAATCAGCAGCGACCTTTTAAGCCGGGATTTGCTGTAGACAGCCGTGAAATCAGCCGGCACGAGTCTGCGGATCAGGCTGCTGCGCAGGTTCGAGTGAAAGTCTGCCAGGATATGCCACCTGCGGCGGGCCAGGCTGCGGCCGAGACTGTAAAGCTCAGGCACGCCCGCGCCCTCTTTCAGGGTGAGAAGCTCGTCCACGTTGGGGTTTTTTTGCAGAAGGGGGGCGAAGCGTTCCTTGGTGAGAAAGCTTATCCTGCAGCCAGGCCACTTTTGCCTGAGGGCTCTCAAAACCGGTGTGGTAAGCAGGGTATCCCCAATCGAACTGAATCGAACCACCAGAATCGAGGGATCGTCTACCGGCAACTGCCGCGCAGGGTTTTTCGCGTTTTCAGCCGCTCTGTCCATTGACACCGCAGGGGATAATTTCTAACATTGACTTAATATAAATAAATGCTGGAAAGTTAAAAATACAGTTTTCCAAAATCGCGATTTCAGGTTACATTATCTCATGTAGAATCAAAAAGGGAATTTTCCCAAAATAAAATTTAGATAAAGGTAAATACCAATGTCAAACGAATTATCCAAAAAGATACTCTGGGTGGATGACGAGATCGAGCTGCTCAAGAGCCAGATACTTTTCCTGGAGCAGAAAGGCTATCAGGTGGAAACCGCCACCAATGGGGATGACGCGCTGGAGATGCTGAAATCCGGCACTGTGGACCTGATCCTGCTCGATGAGCAGATGCCCGGCAAAAGGGGAATCGAGACAGTAGGGGAGCTGAGGGACGTGGCGCCGAATGTACCGGTGGTGATGGTGACCAAGAGCGAGGAAGAGGACCTGATGAACCAGGCTATCGGCCAGCGGGTTGATGATTACATCGTGAAACCGGTCAACCCGAATCAGGTTCTCTCTGTATGCAAGCGCCTGCTGGAAGGCTCGAAAATCAGGCACCAGCGCACCGCCCAGGACTTTGTTTCCCGTTTCCGGGAGCTTGAAGAAAAGAGAAGCGAATATTTTACCTGGAAAGACTGGGCCGAGACTTACACAGAGCTGATCATGTGGGAGAGCCGCCTTGACGAAACCGGCGAGGAGGGCCTGGCCGGCCTGCTCCACGGGCTGAAACGCCAGTGGCGGCGGGATTTTTCCCACTATGTGATGCAGGAATATTTCAACTGGCTTTCCGCTGCGAAAGGGCAGCGGCCTCTGTTGAGCGTGGATGTGGTCCAGGAGTTTCTCCTGCCGGTGATCCGCAAGTTCGACTCGGTTCTCTTTATCATTGTCGACTGCATGCGAATGGACCAGTGGTTTCAGCTTGCCCCGCTGATCGAGGAGTTCTACGATATCGAAAGAAAAACCTACTTTTCGATCCTGCCCACAGCCACTCCTTACGCAAGAAACGCTATTTTCAGCGGGCTATTTCCCGCCGAGATTATCGAGCGTTTCCCCCATTACTGGCAGGTTGGCTCGGACGATGAGGGTAGTCTCAACCTCTATGAGAAAGAACTTCTCGAAGCCCACCTGGGACGGCTGACAGTGGGCAAAAGCCTTTCACTGCGCTATGAGAAAGTGTTTACCAAGGAGGAAGGTCAGCGGCTGGTCAAAAAAATCCCGTCCCTGATGCAGCGGGGTGTGACCGCTATTGTGGTGAATTTTATCGATATCCTCACCCACGGCAGAAGCGAGTCCGAGATCCTGCTCGAAATCGCTCCCAATGAACAGGCCTACCGCGACCTGGTTTTGAGCTGGTTCCGGCATTCCAGCCTCTACGGTGTGCTCCAGGAAGCTGCGCGGCAGGGGGTCCCGGTGGTGCTCACCAGTGATCACGGCAGTGTACACTGCACCCGGCCCGTGACCGTTTACGCCAAACGGGATGCCTCTACCAATCTGCGCTACAAGTTCGGGGATAATATCAACAGCGAGGAACAGAAGGCGACTTTCCTGGTGCGCGAGCCCGCAAGGGCCAAGCTGCCTTACCTGGGTATGAACGTGCACTATATATTTGCCATAGAGGATACATATTTCGTTTATCCCACCAAGCTGCGCGAGTATCAGAGCCGCTACTACGGCAGTTTCCTTCACGGCGGCATTTCACCGGAGGAGATGATCCTGCCTGTAGCCTTGATGACACCTAAATGAGCCTGGTGTACGGCTAATCGAGAGGATGCGAGTGCAGGACTTCTATAACAGGATTCTGATCTTCAACAGCGCGTTTCCCGGGGATATAGTGCTCACCACGCCTCTGATCCGTGCAGTGTATGAACGTTTTCCCGGGGCATATCTGGCTGTTTGCACCACCCCTGCCGGGGCGCGCCTTCTTGCAGGCCTCTCCTACCTTGACCGGCTGATCGTTTATGACAAGCATGGCAGCCAGCGCGGGACGTTCGGGATGTTGCAAACGGCTCTGAGAATAAGAAGAGAGCGATTCAACCTTGTTATCTCGGCCCACCGAAGTGCGCGCAGCGCCCTTTTGCTCAAAATGGCCGGGATACCGGTCAGGGTGGGTTTCGAACAGAGCGCATGGCCCTCGCTTTACAGCGTGAGAGTTCCCCGCAAACGCGAATTTCACGAAACAGAACGGAACCTGAGTCTGCTCACACCTTTCGGTGTCGATCCGGCGAAAGTCTCAACTCGCCCTGTGATGCCTGTCACTGGAGAGGAGGCCAACCACGTGTTCGGTCAGCTCGGGGTAGGGCTGCCGAGAGGCTCCGGGCCCCTGGTGGTCGTTTCGCCCGGCTCGGTGTGGGGTACCAAGAGATGGATCGCCGAGCGCTTCTCACAACTGATAGACCTCCTGGTGGAAATGTACCAGGCGCGGGTGATCATAGTCGGCAGCCCGCTCGACCGCGAACAGGCGGATCGGGTGCTCGTAGCATGTAAATCCCGGCTTCTCGACCTCGTGGGGCTGACAGAGCTTCGCGAGCTAAGCGCCCTGGTGCGCAAGGCCGACCTGCTGGTGACCGGAGACAGCGCCCCCATGCATATCGCCTGGGCATTCGATATTCCAACCGTGGCTATATTCGGATCAACCACACCCGATCTCGGTTTCGCCCCGCTGAGTGATTTCTGCCTGGTGGTCGAGGTCAAGGGTCTCGAATGCAGGCCGTGCTCGGATCATGGGCCGCAGCGCTGCCCCCAGGGCCATTTCAACTGCATGCAGGGTGTGACAGTGGACATGGTCCTGGCCTCCTGCAAGGCTCTGCTGGAGCTGGACCGAGACAAGCGCACCTCCGGCGCCCAGACAGCCTGAGGCGGTTTTGTCCTGCCGCCGGGGGGAAAATAGCGGGGCTGTCTCTGGCCAGCAGTTCTGCGTAAATTTTCGGAACACATATTACGCTTTCCAATATCATTCATTCTTAACCGGGAGACGGGTATGCTTTTCAGAAGCCTAGTTCACCGCGTTCTGTTCTTTCTGCTGGTTTCGATTTCCTCTTCTCTGGCCAGGCCTGACTTTTTCATCCAGGACAGTGACGTGGTGCTGATCTGGGGTAACAGTATCACAGACTACGGCGTTTATCCGCGGCTGATCGAAAATTACGTGCTGACCCGCTATCCCGCCTGGAATGTCGAGTTTTTCAATCTCGGCTGGGGCGGCGACCAGGCAAAAAATGTCGACCGCCTGCGCCGCGACATCCAACTCTGCAAGCCCACCAAAGCCACTATCATGCTGGGCATGAACGACGGGGGTTACCGGCCTTTCGACCCGGAGCTGCTTCAGGTCTACCTGAAAGGGCTCAAAGACGAGATAGAGCTGCTGCGGGAGCATTCCAACCCGGAGCTGATGCTGATTTCCCCGACCCTGTACGAGCTTCGCTGCGTGCCGCATATCACCAGGGGCAAAGTGGAAAAATTCGAGCGCATGCGCTCATTGCTCTACCCGGAAACTCTTCGGCGTTTCAGCTACGAGCTGGGCAGGTTCGCTGCCGGTGAGGGGCTGAAATTCTACGATCTCAACTATTCCTCGACCCTGACCGCAGAGAAGCTGGACGAATACGACGGCAATTTCATGTACACTGCCGAGAGCGTGCATCCCAACGTGGACGGCCAGCTTCAGATGGGGCTTTCGATCCTGGAGGCGATGGGCGCATCCTCTCTGGTGGCCGAAACCGTGATCGATGCCGCAAGCGGTGAAGTTCTTTCACAGACCGACTGCAGGGTAACGCAACTCAAGTCAGGCCCGGACGCGGTTTCTTTCACCCGTGCCGCACAGCGCCTTCCCCTGCCGGTCTATCCCTCCACCGGCAGGCTGATGAAAACAGTGATGGATTACCCCGATGCCTTCGACCGCGATATTATCGCGTTGAAAGGGCTGGAGCAGGGGTGGTACAGGATAGCTATCGACGGCAGGGATATCGATATTGTCAGCGCGGGCGAACTGGATCAAGGGATCAATCTCTCGTGCTATGCCCACACCCCGCAGATGATTCAGGCCTACCAGGTGTTCGAGCAGACCGAGATCAGGCAGGCCGCGTTCTACACCAAGTGGCGCAGGGTACTGCTGGAAGGGGTGGGAAGCCCGCGCGATTTCACCCCGTTCAAAAGCGGGGTGAATACAGACTCCCTGGACCGCGTGGAGCGGCAAGCGTATGCTGCACAGCACAGGGCTAACAAACCAGTGCCCCACCGCTACGAGATCCGCAGGGCGGCCCACCCTGCGGACAAGCCCGCAGGCGAGATCCCGGCGAACACGTTTCTGGATAACATGATCCGGGTCCTTATCAGTTTCGACTCCGGCACCCTGCCTGAATTCGAGCCGCCCCTGGCCGTTCAGGGCAATTTCAGCTACGCACCCCGCTACAGATGGGCGATCAAGGAGGCAAAGGGCTGCTATGCGAATATCCCCGTGCAAATGTACGATAACGGCACCCACGGGGATGCGAAAGCAGGCGACGGGGTCTACTCGATCGAGATGTTCATGCGGAAGGACTCCGGAACCCTGCGCTACGTGATCTACGACGGCAGCTTTTTCACCGGCTACTGGAACTGGCTGCACCCGGAGTATTTCCGCAACAAGTGGTGTGTGCAGCTCACCCGGGCCTGGGGTGAGATGCTGGGCCGCGTAGACGATGACGGCGAGATCAGCGGCATTCCTCTGGACAGAGACCTGGAGCTGAAATGGGACAGGAAAACTTTCGAGCGGGCAATGAAAGGGGGAAGGATTTATGAGCCTTAAAATCTTTCATGAGATTGTCTAAAAGTCGCCTTTGAACGAACGCCCGCTTTTTTTGCGTATTGATTTCTTGATGCACAATTCAGATTCTGATAGATTTTTCTTAGTTTTGAGACGTTTGACACAGTATTGTCTTTGTTATTAGGTTGAATGACCCCGTACTCGATATACTTCCATTTCACCATTGAAGAGGAGGTGAATTTATGGCTAACTACTGGTGGCTCTGGATGGCGCTTGCTGCAGTGTTTATTATCAGTGAGATATTTACCGGCGGATTTTTCATATTCTGGTTCGGGATCGGGGCTTTGCTGGCAGGTGTGGCGGCAATTCTCGGTCTCGGAGCACCCTGGCAGTGGGGAATATTTGTGGTTGTATCAGGTATCCTGGTAGTTGTTTCGAGAAGATTCGCCCAGGCTGTAACAGAGGAACAGCCTTCAGGAGTCGGAGCCGACCGAACGATTGGCAAGCAAGGCGTGGTTCTGGTAGAGGTCGACAATATCAAGGATTCAGGCAGAGTCAGAATCGGAAAAGAAGAGTGGAGAGCCCGGTCGGAAACAGGCGAAAATTTGGCGGAAAACGAAAAAGTCGAAGTTGTCGGAATTGTGGGTACCCACGTTATAGTAGCCAGAGTTGAGGAGGATCGATAAAATGGAAGAATCCTACATCACTTTATTTATTATTGTAGCAGTTGTAGTTTTCGTGGTTGCGATGACCGGTGTAAAAATTGTCAGGCCCTGGGAAAAGGGCCTGATCGAGCGCCTGGGCAAATATCAGCGCACCGCGGACAGCGGGCTTACTCTAATCATCCCCTTCCTGGAGAAAATGATCAAGGTTGATATGCGCGAACTGGTGGTCGATGTTCCGCCGCAAGGAGTGATAACCAAAGACAACGTTGTGGTAGATGTCGATGCTGTTATTTATTATGAGGTTACCGATCCGCTGCAGGTAGTTTACAATGTCGCCGATTTCTACACTGCGATCACCAAGCTGGCCCAGACTAACCTGAGAAATCTGATCGGTGATCTGGCCCTGGACGAATCGCTTACCTCGAGAGAGCTGATAAACACGAAATTGCGGGAAATCCTTGACGATGCAACTGATAAATGGGGCAGCAAGGTTACCCGGGTCGAGCTTCAGAGGATAGACCCCCCATCAGACGTTACGGATGCGATGCACCGCCAGATGAAAGCCGAGCGCGAGCGCCGTGCGATAATCCTCGAGGCCGAGGGCCACAAGCAGTCGGCGATTCTGAAAGCGGAAGGCCAGGCGGAGGCGATCAAGAAAGTAGCCGATGCTGACAGGTATCAGAAACTGACCGTGGCCAAGGGAGAGGCAGAAGCGATAGAGACTGTTTTCGGTGCAATACATCAAGGGAAGCCCACCAATGACCTGATAGCTATCAAGTATCTGGAGGCTTTGCAGAAAATCGCTGATGGACAGGCCACAAAAATATTCCTCCCTTTCGAATCCTCGGGCATACTCGGCAGCATTGCAGGTATCGGCGAACTTTTTAAGGAGAATATATCGTCAAAGAAAGAAAAATGATATCCTGGCTCGATAACAGGCTAACCTATTCTCGTACTTAAAGGGAGATATAAGGAGGTGCCGTCTTCTAAAGCGCACCTCTTTTTCTAGTTCGGATTATTCATAAATTAGTAAGATGTTATGTTTCCCTGGGGCCTGGGGGGCGGCGGGCGCATGAAATGCGCGCCGTTGCGCTTGCGCAACGGTCTGTGCGACTTTAGTCGCACAGCCGCCGCCCCCTCCCTCGGTGGCTGATAAAAAACTGAAAATAAGTGATTAGCCCTGTCAAGGTCTGGATTTAATGAATAATCCGGGCTAGTGTCCATACGTTATTTTCCTTGAAACGCCTGCAACTGATAAACCTTCTTGCTATCAATTTAATAATATTTATCTTAAGCCTATTCTTCTCTGCGCTCACTTTTTTTGAATAAAACTTCTCGTTCTGGCTCGAACTGTTGCAGGAAGGGGAATTGAGCTCGGAGTGGACAAGCTCAGCTCTGAGGGTTAGCCGATGTTTGTCTGCACAAGGCAATAACTGATGTCAAGAAAGTAGCTGGAAGCATCAAGATATGAATGATTCTCACAAAATAACTCTCTGGATAATCCTGGCCTCCTGTACCCTGACCGTGATGGCAGGTGCGATAATCGCACCTGTGTTGAACGTGATGCGCCAGGGCCTGGGAGTGGACCCGGTGTCTGCAGGGTTGATTATCACCACCCACTCGATCTTTATCGCGGCCCTGAGCCCGCTGGTCGGGGTGGTTATCGACAGGGTGGGAGTGAAAAAACCGTTCGTGGCCGGGCTGGTGCTTTACGGTTTTGCAGGCGGCTCAGGGCTGTTTATCCAATCCTACTGGCTGCTTATAGCAAGCCGTGCGCTGCTGGGGGTTGCTGCAGCCGTGATATTTATCTCCAACACAGTGATGATTCTGAATATCTTCAGGGGGCCGAGGAGAAATAAGATCATGGGCTGGCGGGGCAGCGCCAATGCATTTGGCGGTGTGATCTGGCCGCTGATCGGCGGTTTTCTCGGCGGGTGGAGCTGGCATCTGCCTTTCGCCGCCTACCTGGCAGGAATCCCGCTTGCCGCCCTTGCCCTGTTGGCGATTCCAGAGGTGCACGAGATGAATTCCGGGGAAGAGATTCAGAGCGAATCAGTCTGGAGAATATTCAGAGCTACCCCGGTGCTTTTTTTCATTTACATGCTGATCTTTATTTCAAGCGTGCTCCTCTATGCAATCGTGGTGTTTATTCCCCCCCTGTTAGAGGAAATCGGCATTCGCAGCACGTTTTATATCGGCCTATTTATCTCGGCCATGGGCCTGGCCTCCGGGTTGACCTCTTTTATGTACAGCCGGATAAAATCCAGACTCTCTTATAGAATGATCGTGCTTGTCTCCGTGGCTTTCTGGACTGTGGGGTTTATCTCCATCTCGCAGACTCACTCAGTAGCGTTGATCACCGCCTCGATCGCGCTTTTCGGGATTGGACAAGGCATGGTAAGCCCGGCATGCATGGTCTGGATTGGCGAGGCGGTACCCATGTCGTTTCGCGGAAGGATAAGCTCTTACCTGGGCACTTTCGGCTTTATCGGGCAGTTTCTTTCGCCCGTTATTTTTGCACCCGTTGTGCTGATTATGGGGCTGGAGGGAGTTTTCCTGGTGGCTGGGACGGCTTGCGGGGTGCTGCTGGTGATCCTGGCGGCGGTTAGAAAGTAAAACCGGGGGGGAGAATTTGTCCATTCACGAATGAAACCGGGGAGATATCGATGCTCACAGCGCGAGAAATAATCAGGAAACTCAGCCTGAAACCTCTGCCCGGGGAGGGAGGATTTTACAGGGAGACTTACCGCTCTGAGGAAAAAATACCAATGAAGGGGCTGCCCGGGAGATACAGCTCAGCCAAATCTTTCTGCACAGCGATATATTACCTTCTCACCCCTGACACCTGCTCCGCTCTGCACCGCCTGGGATCAGACGAGATTTTCCATTTCTACCTGGGCGATCCGGTCAGCATGCTTCAGCTTCAAGCCGGCGGAACTTCCCAACTGCTAACCCTGGGCCAGGATGTCGAAAAAGATGAGCACCTTCAGGTTGTCGTTTCCCGGGGAACCTGGCTCGGCGCGTTCCTGAACGAGGGAGGAAGCTTCGCCCTGATGGGTACCACCATGGCGCCGGGATTCGATTTCAGCGATTACGAGCACGGGGACAGGGAAGAGCTGATCCGTCAATATCCCGACCGGAAGGAGTTGATTCTTAAACTGACCTCGGGTTAGCAAACAGAGCTAAATCCGGAATTACTTTGCACCTGTGCTGTTTGCTGGTTATAATTAAGGCGGTAGTTACTTCATAATTCTAGCTGGGAGTGTTAATGGCTCAGGCAAAGGATGGTGATACCATCAAGGTGCATTACACTGGAAAACTGGATGATGGCTCGGTATTCGACTCTTCCGCAGACCGTGATCCATTGAAATTCAAATTAGGGGGAAACCGGATTATCCGCGGTTTTGAAAACGCAGTGATCGGGATGGAGCCGGGAGGAAAATCCACGGTCAAGATCCCGGCTGATGAAGCGTTCGGTCCTTACAAGGGCGAAATGATCATGGAGGTGAAAAAGGAGGATTTACCCACTGACCTCGAGCCCAAGATAGGTCAGAAGTTTAACCTTCAACAATCCGATGACCAGACGATCATTGTAACGGTAACCGAGCTAACCGGGGATACGGTAACTCTTGATGCCAATCATCCACTGGCCGGCAAGGATTTGTCCTTCGATATCGAGCTGCTGGAGATAGTGGAAGCTTGAGCGTATCAATAGGAATAGTTACGGAAAATATCAACCCGGACTTTGTGCCAGTTGCGCAGGGTCCGGGTTTTCTTTTTCTCCTACAGGGATTGTGAAAACAGACTCACTATTTTTTCAACTCCGCCAGCAGGCGTTTCCTGATTCCGTCCATCATCTCTTTCCAGGGAATCGGTTTTCTGAGCCACCAGGCCAGCGAGACCATCCCCTGGATGATAAGCATGTCCAGCCCGCTGATAGCAAGGCAGCCCGCTTTTTGCGCCTCCCTCAGCAGGAGCGTGCGCTCGGGGTTGTAAATCGTGTCGAATACAACGGAGCCGGCTTTGGGCTGAGCCCCTTCGGGCAGCGGGGAAGCGTCCACTTTGGGCGCCATGCCAAGGGGAGTCACGTTGACTGTGATCAGGGCGTTGTCAAAAGCCTTGTTAAGCGACTGTAAATCTGTCCGGGGAACCAGTTTCACAGGAGTATCCGGGAAAATATAGGAAAACCAGCCGGCAAGAGCCTCGGCCCGGCTCTGGGTGCGGTTGGCAAGATAAATCGGCCTGGCGCCTGAAAGTCCCAGCGCATAGAGCGCGGCGCGCGCGGCCCCCCCTGCCCCTAGCACCACCGCCCCTCTGCCTGCGAGTTCACCCGCGCACTCGTGGATTTCCAGAGCTCCCAGAAACCCTGCCACATCGGTGTTGTGCCCCACAAGCTCACCCCTGGCATTCATCCCGATTGTATTTACCGCACCCACTATGCGGGCCTCCTCGGTCAGGACATCCATCTGGCCCACAACTGTCTCCTTGTACGGGATGGTCACGTTAAGGCCGGCAAGTCCCAGAGTGCGGAATGCCAGGCCCACGTGGAGTCCATACTCCTGCTGCACGTGAAAGGCCACGTAGCGGTAGTCTAAACCCAGTCGTTCGAGCACGTGGTTGTGCATCAGAGGACTCAGGCTGTGCTCGATCGGATCGCCGATCACTCCCAGTACCCTGGTGTGGCTTGTAATCGCTTGTTTGCTCACGGCCTTTTACCCCTCCTTCACCGGCTTGTAAGGATCAGGACAAGCCTGCCAGTTGGCGCAAAGTAAGATAGAAGTTAGGAAATGAGATATCGGCGCAAGCCGCATTCTCGATTACTGTCTCGCCGGAGGCAACAAGCGCAGCCACGCTGAAAGCCATGGCGATCCGATGGTCGCCGAAAGTCTCGATCCTCGCCGCCTGGAGCTGTGTCGGGCCCTCGATCTCAAGGCCGTCCGGAAATTCCCGTACACGTGCTCCCATGCGGGAGAGGTTTTCGCTCACTGCCCGAATGCGGTCTGTCTCCTTTACCCGCAACTCGGCGGCATCGCGGATCGCAGTAACCCCATTCGCCTGTGTGGCTAAAACGGCAAGCATCGGTACCTCGTCGATCAGACTCGGAACTATCGCCCCGTCGACCGTGCAGCCTGAAAGCTTCCCTTTTCCCACGATAAGGTCAGCTACCGGTTCCCCGGCCTGTATGCGCTCATTTGTCTTCTCGATCCGGGCACCCATCCTGGCGAGGGTCTTGAAAAAAGCTGAGCGGGTGGGATTGAGGCAAAGGTTGTCGATCCTCACTCTCCCGCCAGGTACCATTGCCGCGGCCGCGGCGAAAAACGCAGCGGATGAGGGGTCACCCGGAACATTGATATCGGTTGCCGAAAGCCGCGCTCCGCCTTCTACCGAGACCGATAGGCCCTCTTTTTCCACCTCCACGCCGAGTAGCGGGAGCATCCGCTCGGTATGGTCCCGGCTTGGCACTTTTTCAACCACGGTTGTCCTGCCGCTGGCGAAAAGGCCGGCCAGAAGAACACAGGATTTGACCTGTGCGCTTGCCACGGGAAGGTGATAGGTTATACCCTGCAGTGCTCCGCCCTCTATTTCAAGTGGCGGCAGGCCGTTATCGGCTGAAGAGATCTTTGCGCCCATCTGTTGAAGTGGCTCGATGATCCGGCCCATAGGCCTTCGGCACAGGTATCTGTCGCCGGTGATCGTGGAGTTGAACGGCTGCCCGGCGAGAATACCGGAGAGAAGGCGTATCGTGGTGCCGGAATTTCCGGCGTCAAGCACAGCAGCAGGCCGGGTTAGCCCCTGTTCGCCCGCACCTCGGACGCACATCGTGTCAGGAGCTGATTTTGTGATCTCGACCCCGAGCCCTTTCAGACAACTGGCCGTGCTGGCCACATCCTTGCCTGTGGCCAGGCCCCGGATCGTGCATGTGCCTTGGGCAATTCCGGCCAGCATCAGCGCCCGGTGGCTGATCGATTTGTCGCCCGGAACGTTTATCTGGCCGGAAAATCTGTCGCATTTATGCAGGCTTTCGTTCATGGCCCCTGTTGCCGCCTCTTCATCTCAGTCCCTGATTCTCGTGGGGAAACCCATCTCGACGAGGATCTTTATCGCGCGCGCGCGGTCAGCCACAGAGGCGAAACCGAGCATGATCGTGCCGCCCTCACCCTCACGCACCTTGAGCACCTCGATATCCTTGATATTGATCGACTCATCGGCCAGACCCATGGCGATTCGTTTTATCACTCCCACCTCGTCCGGGGCAGTGACCACAATCTGGTAAACCGGAGAGAGAAAGCCCTTGGCATCTTTCTGGATCAGTGCGCGAGATTTGGCCGCGCGTTCGAAACTTGTCCCGAGCTCCCCGGTACCGACTAGCTTGCCTAAGCTTTTAAGCTGTTTAATAAAGGAATCGATTTGCTCTTTTATTTCATCGGCGTTTGTCTTGCAGATGTCGCGCCATATTTCGAAAGGACTGGAGGCAATGCGGGTCAGGTCACGGAAACCGCCGGCTGCAAGATTCAAAGTGTTCGAGTCGTTCTTGTTGAAAGAAGCTGCCAGGTTTATCAGCCCGACCGCGACAATCTGCGGCAGGTGGCTGATCGTGGCGGCGATCCTGTCGTGGTTGGACGGGCTCATCACCAGCACACGTGTTCCCAGCGCACTGACCAGTTCGGAGTATTTCCGGGCGGCTTCCCGGTTGCGTTCCCCGGCCGGGCAGATAACGTAAACCGCATTCTGAAAGAGAAACGGGTCGGCGGATTCGACACCGGTGGTTTCCGCTCCAGCCATTGGATGGCCGCCCACAAAGTACACCGAAGAAGGAAGATTGCCTGAGGCTTTCACGATTGCACGCTTGGTACTGCCGACATCGGTGACAGTCGCCCCGTGTTGAAGTGAGAGCCCGATCTTGCCGAGCTGCTCGATAATCACGCTCACCGGGCCGGCCAGGATAACCAGCTCTGCCTGTTCGAGCGCACGGGGAGCCTCCTGTCGCACGAAGCCCTCATCGATCACACCCAGTTCGAGGGCCTTGTCAATTGTTTCTCTTCGGCTCACCCCAAGTACCCGGTTCACCAGCCCGGAACGCTTGAATCCCAGGGCCAGCGAGCCGCCGATCAGGCCCACCCCGAGTACTGCGGCTGTATCGTAAAGAGATTTTGCGGCTGGTTCATTCGATTTTTTTTCGGGATTTACCGTAAACATCTCCCTTGTTGAAAACCTTTTCACCGGTAACAGAAAGAGAGCCGTTCTCCTCGACCCGGCGGTAGAAACAGCTCCGGTAGCCCGTGTGGCAGGCTCCGCCGGTCTGCTCCACTTTCAGCACCACGGCGTCCATATCGCAGTCAACAATGATCTCTTTTATTTTCTGAAAGTGGCCGCTGGTTTCACCTTTCACCCAGAGTTTGTCCCTGGAGCGGCTCCAGTAGCAGGCGAGTTTACGCTCGAGTGTCTGTTCAAGCGCCTCGCGGTTCATGAAAGCCACCATCAGGATTTCCCCTGTCTGGTGGTCCTGGGCGATAGCGGTAATAAAACCCCTGTCATCGAACTTGCATTGATCGAGCAATTTATCGAACCTTCCCATCAATTTTCTCCGTTAGATTCACTACGGTAAACTCTGATTCTGTTCGCGATTAATCCGTCATAGCGGCTACGGCATGCTCTGCAACTGCAAAGCAGGACAGGTTCACGCAGTATACTTGTCCTTTTTCCTCTGGCGGTTCTCGAAACTTTCGCGCATGTTCTCGAACCCGTGGCGGCCCATCAGGCCATAAGTAAGCTGCTTACCGAGTTCCACCCCAGGCTGGTTAAATGGATTAATATTGTAAAGGCCGCCGGCAAAGGCGGTCTGCACCTCTAACATGTAGAAAAGCTGTCCCAGAGTGAACGGGTTGATCTCCGGCAGGCTGATTGTCATGCTCGGCCTTCCCGCCTCGAGCAGGGCATACTCGGTTGCAAGTCGCTCCGCAGTAAAGAGCTTATTAAAGGTATGGCCGCCCAGGTAATGCAGGTCCGAAATCTCGGGGTAAAGCCTCGGGATCGGTACGCGGGCGGAGAAAGATTCAACTGCGAGGAAAATAGTCACCTTGTCGAACGGGCCTTCCATGTAAAGCTGGGTCTGCGAGTGCTGGTCAGTGACACCGAGCGCCTTGACCGGAGTGACCCCGGTGAATATTTCCTTGCCGGAAAGAGAAACCTTTTTTCCCAGGGACTCGGCCCAGAGCTGGCGGAACCAGTCTGCGACATCGTAAAGAGCGTCGCTGTAGGCCATCATTACATTGATATTCATCTCCCTGGTTCTGTTGGCAAGAAAGAGCAGGGCGGCAGCAATATATGCCGGGTTGGAAGACAGGTCGTCTTTCTTGCAGCGGCTGTCCATGAAAGCCGCCCCGGCAAGCAGTTCGCTAATATCGATCTTCATCAGAGCGGCAGGCAGAAGGCCGACTGGTGTGAAAATACTGAACCGGCCCCCGACATTTTCCGGGATGATAAAATCAGCGAATTTTTCCCGGTCGGCGACATTGCGCAGGCGTCCGTGCTGGCCGTCTGTGATCGCTACCAGGTGATCAGCCACATTTTTGCGGCCGAGCTTCTTTTCGAGCAGTTCCCGCACCACAAGGAACTGACTCATGGTTTCGGCCGTTGTGCCGCTTTTGGTTATCACCAGGTACAGGGTTTTCTTGGGCTCGGCAAACTGGAGCACGTGGGCGAAAGTGTCAGGATCAACATTGTCGGCAAAGAAAAAGCGGGGGATGTTGCCCCGCGCTTTACGTCTTGCCAGATTAGCCCACGTGCCGCCGGCAAGGCTGGTGTGCAGCGCTTTGGGCCCGAGGCACGAACCGCCGATACCAAGGATCACGACATTTTCAAATCTTTTAGACGCGCGCTTGGCGTAATCGCTTACCATTTCCGCTGTCACCGTGTCGTAGGGCAGATCGAAAAAGCCGATCTTGCCGTTTTCCCGACTGGCGGAAAGCTCTGCGTGAATCTCGTGAGCCACTTCACTCAGACCCCGAAGATCGTTCTCGGCAATCCCATGCCCCTCTCCCAAAAACTCACTCATCATGTAGTTGTAGTCGAGCTTCAAGCTCATCCGGCGCTGCCACTTTTTGGAACGCCATCTGCGCATGAAAAGCCTCCTTTGGTATGGCCTGGATTTCCAGCCGGAAAAAATTTCGCTAACAGGTGAAGTCCCGTGCGATAGGGTAATTTTTTATGCGCGTGCGAAAGGGTTGAATTTAAAGTTACAGAGATTGCGCAGAGCCTGTCAAGGGTCGGGAGCAGAATGGAGGGAAACATTTTGAATGGCGCTTTCGGCGGAAGTAATTATCAGCCCCCGGGACCTGAGCGCTGATAACGGCGCTTGGCCCTATTATGGTCGTTAAGTGAGCGGCTGAATTCGTGGCTGCCGTCACCCCTGGCCACGAAATACAGGTACCCCGTATCCGAGGGGTAAAGTGCCGCAGCCAGGCTTGCCCTGCCGGGGTTGCAGATCGGTCCCGGGGGAAGACCGCGATGAAGGTATGTGTTGTACGGGGAATTCACCCCCAGGTCGCGGTAAAGAAGGCGGGATTTGTGTTTTCCGAGAACGAAAAGCACTGTTGCGCATGACTCCAGCGGCCTGCCCAGTTCCAGCCTGTTCAGGAAAACCGAACTGATCAGCGGTCTTTCGCTGTCCAGGACAGCCTCTTTCTCGATTATCGAGGCCAGGATCACAGTCTCGTGCCTGTTGAAACCGTTTTGCAGCGCAGTATCCTGGATAAGTTCTCCGTAGACCTGGAGAAAACGTTTGGCCATCAGCCGCAAAACGCCGGCCTCATTGATTGTCGAGGGAACGAAATAAGTGTCCGGGAACATGTAACCCATCAGACTCGGCGAGCCCAGGCCGAACACGGCCGAGAGCGTATCGCTGCGGGCCAGGCGGAGAAGTTTTTCGCTGTTTAGATGTTCGAGCACAGAGGTAACCCGTTCGATTAGCTGCCTGTCTGTAAGTCCCTCCGGCACAGTGAACCGCGCCATCTCGCCCTGGCCTGTGGTTAGAACAGAGATCACTTTCCAGGGGCTTGTCCCGGGGGGAATCACATAGTCCCCGGCGCGCAGGCCCTTGCCCAGGCCCCGTAACTTGGTCATCAACTGGAAGCCGAATCCGGACTTGAGCGCGCCTTTTTCCACCAGCAGGTCCGAAATTTTCTGCAGACTGCTCCCGGTGGGTACATGGAGCCTTACCGCCTCGCTCCTTCCGGGAGAGAGGGTAAAATAGAAGAATAAAAGGAAAAAGGTGTTGGTCAGGAAAAACAGCAGAAAGAGAGGCCAGAGCCGCTGCCCGATTTTTTCTTTTTGCTTGGATTCGCTCATAAAATTCAACCGTTTAAGATCGGTAGACTATAACTATCTATCAGTCCTCTCCGGTTGCCGCCTCTCCCCGGCTGGTGCGGAAATTCAGGTAGTTCTGCAAAAGTACCATGGCCGCGGTTCTGTCGATACGTCCCTTTTCGCGGCGTTTGCCGAGCGGAAGATTGAGTTCGCGCTGAACACGCCGGGCAACCACCGAGGTGAGCCTTTCGTCCCAGGTGCGAACTGGCAGGCCGGTCAGACTCCCCAGACTCCGGGCGAAGCCGAGCACCTTCTGCGCTGATTCTCCCAGGCTGCCGTCCATGTTCAGCGGCAGGCCGACCACGACCTCAGCCACGTTATAGCCGTCCGCGACTCTGCTTATCTCCTGCTCAAGAGTATTCGGGGCTTTGATATCTTTCCGGTCGATTGTCTCAAGCGACTCGGCGGCCACGACCCCTGTTTCGTCGGAAAGGGCCAGGCCCACCCTGCGCCCGCCGTAGTCAATAGCCAGTATTCGACCCATGGGAAACATAACCACCACGCTTGTATACACGCAAGCGGACGTTCGAGTTCATAATTAATAATAACCGCCAGAGGCGATATTACAAAATGAGGCTATAAACTTGCAAGGCCGAAAGTCCTTAACTTCCGGCCTCATGACAGGGCGATTCTATTAAAAGAAATCTTTGCACCGGGCTCAGGTGCAACCGGTAAAAAGATCAGGCGTTCATCGAGTCGATAAACTCCTTGTTGGTTTTCGTTTCTTCCAGTTTTGAAATCAGGAATTCCATCGCCTCTGGGGGTGACATGTCATTCAGGTACTTGCGCAGGATCCAGACCCGTTTGAGCACATCCGGGGGCATGAGCAGATCTTCGCGGCGGGTGCCGCTCTTGTTCAGCTCGATAGAAGGGAAGATTCTCCTGTTGGAGAGGGTGCGGTCAAGTACCAGTTCCATGTTGCCCGTACCCTTGAACTCCTCGAAAATCACCTCGTCCATCCTGCTGCCGGTTTCGATCAGAGCGGTGGCGATAATTGTCAGGCTACCGCCCTCCTCGATATTTCGCGCCGCGCCGAAAAAGCGCTTGGGCTTGTTCAGGGCGTGGGCATCCACACCTCCGGAGAGAATCTTGCCGCTGTGCGGGACCACGACATTATGGCCGCGCGCCAGGCGGGTGATACTATCCAGCAGGATCACCACGTCATGTTTGTGCTCCACCAGCCGTCGGGCTTTCTCGATCACCATGTCGGCCACCTGCACGTGGCGTTCGGCGGGTTCATCGAAAGTTGAGCTGATCACCTCGGTGTTACTGGTCGATCGCTCCATATCCGTGACTTCCTCAGGCCTTTCATCGATCAGCAGAATGATCAGGAAGACATCGGGGTGGTTTTCGGCGATACTGTTGGCGATTTTCTGCAAAAGAACTGTTTTACCTGTACGCGGTGGCGCGACAATCAGGCCGCGCTGTCCCTTGCCTATTGGGGTGACGAGGTCGATGATCCTCATCGAGATATCCCCGGCCTTGTTTTCCAGCCTGAGATGTTCATCCGGGAAAAGCGGGGTGAGGTTGTCGAACAGGATTTTGTGCTTGGCCTTTTCCGGATCCTCGAAATTCACCTCTTCTACTTTAAGCAGCGCCAGATACCTCTCGCCTTCCTTGGGCGGGCGTACCCTGCCGTGGATGGTATCCCCGGTACGGAGGTCGAACCGCTTGATCTGGCTTGGCGAGACGTAGATATCGTCCGGCCCGTAAAAGTAGTTCCAGTCCTGTGAACGAAGAAAACCATAACCTTCAGGCAGGATTTCGAGCACCCCCTCGCCTCTGAGGACAACGTTTCTCTCAAGCAGGCTCTGTTCGATAAGGAAAATCAGGTCCTGCTTGCGCAGCCCGGCGTAGTTGGCTAGGTTAAAATCCTCGGCCATAGAGTGTAATTCGGTGATTGATTTGGACTTCATTTCACCAATGTCAATAACTTCCTCCACCACGTCTTACTCCTTAATCTGGGGTTGAAATAAAGTTGTATGAAATTCCTTTTCAAATTGAATGTATCCCTGCCCTATCGAGACCGAGATTAGTTCGAATCAGAATCCAAGTCTCCATTCAGTGGGTAAATAGAGATACCGGCCGAACTGCATCGCACTTTTGCAGAACTGTTTTTGAATTTTAAGTTGAATTCTGAATTTGGGCGGAGGGTGTTGCCTCAATAAAGATTAAAAAACCCTGATTATGCTATATTTAATGCCATTCAATGCCGAACGGTTAACCCAAACAACTCTTTTAATAAAATATTAAAAAACGGAATTTAAAAAGTCGGCTAATAGGTGATCGAAATCGGGATAGAACGAGGTCAATTGGTGTGTCGATTGTGAGGACACTGACAATAGAAAGATAAAAACATTGATAATAATTGTCAAGAGTTTTCACCGTAAAATACATAATGGAACATTTATCCCACAAAGTTAATAATCTAGTTGCAGCACCTCGTACCTTTGATTTATTATTAAGACGGTATCGATTTTGCATGGTATAATGCAGTATATTAGGGATATTTAACTCATTAATTGCGGAAAATGCCTGAGCAAGAGAAAAAAATTCTTGGTTTTCAGGAAAAATTGGCGCTTGGTCTGGTTGGTTTCCTGGTAATTTTGGCTCTGTTTTTCTGGCAAACTTTCAGGAGCAACTCCCTTCTTTCGATAACACTTCTGGCTGCGATCCTGCTGGCAGGCGCAGGCTACTGGTTCTGGCGCAATTACCGTCTGGTTGACTCTGATCCAGAGTCGCCGGTGAAGATCAGGGAGAAACTGGAAGGGATTCTTCATACTATATTTCTGCCACGGGGTTATGATATCATCACTCACCCCTCGGTGGATGAAGCGAATATCGGCTGGGCGGTTCTGCGCGACACCTACGGGATCAGCGTGATTGTCCAATATATCGAAAGGCCGCTGGAAAAGTCTATCGGGATAGGGGAAATCACCCTGCTGGATGAACGAATGGAAGAGGAGTCTGTACCCAAGGGAATCTGCCTCGCAACCAGCCTTTTTGATTCCGAAGCGCTCGGTTTTGCCCGCAGAAAAAATATCCTCACCAAGGATAGCGATCAACTGATAGCCCTGCTGAAAGAGGCCGAGGAGCAATCCCAGAAGGGTGGAGAGTATCGCTGCCGTTACTGCGGGTCGAAATTGGAACAGAGCGAGGGGATTGCCGGCTATATAAAATGTCCTAATCCCAATTGCGCAAGAACTTTTACCATGGAGGAACTCGAAGAGGAGAAGAATGTCAGATCGGGGAAAACAAAAACCTTCACCATTTCCTGCTTCGGTTGTTCCCGGCCCGTTGAACTGGACATCACAATGAGCGGACTGGCGGAATGCCCTTACGATGACTGTTCCTGGATTATTGACGTGGACAACGAGATTCTGGCCCTGAAAGGCGGACTCGACAAAAGAGTATCCGGAAGAGTGGAGGAAATATCCCCGGGCGGTGAGCGCCAGGCCCGGCAGGTAGCTCATCGACACACATATCTGACAGTCGGTACTCCGGGACTTTTTCTCTTTTTTATCATTTCTATTTCGACATTCTTGACATTTGTCTACTTTATAACTCAATAAATAACATCGGATTGATCGCATTGATGGGCTTAGGCTTATTCCGATTTGCCTGGCTCACATCCGATGGGGGGAGTGTATGGCTGCTCAAAAAAAAATAATCAAGGCGGATGCGGTTGAAGTGATGGGTGCCAAGGTGGAAAAGGTGGATTTGGGCAAAAGAAAATTCGGGAATAAGATATTCAAGGATGCACAGGTAAATGAGGAGCCGGTGGAGTTGGAGAAAACCGAATTGCCGGTTGAAGAGGAACAGGTAGAGGGAGATGAAGAGAAAAAGGAAGTCGAACTGGAGAAATCCTACGACGATGACGGCAATCTCATAGGACTGGTTATCCGGTGCAAGTGCGGCGAGGTAATCGAACTCGAATTTACCCGGGATTAGCCTCCAGGGGGCCTTCCCGGCAGAAACGAGAAAAATCGGATCGGTAACCATTGGTTCCGGCAAGAGAGCACTTTAATTTTTTCCACGAAAATATGTATAAAAAAGGAACATCAGGAAAATTCGGTGGTATCAATATACACGACCATTCACATACAACAATCCAATTAAATCATGTTAAACTCGGACAAGGAGCCTGTATAACGCCTTTTTTGGGTGAGGATATTATCAATGGACTGTCACAATTTTAAAAATAATTTTTCATCTTACCTCGAAAGTGAGCTGGACAGGAATACTCTCGCCTCCTGCGAATCACACCTCAAGCAATGCCCAAGCTGCTCCAGTCTTGTTGCCGCTTACCGGTCAGGTATAACCGTGCTGTCGGAGATCACGGAATTGGAAGCAACGGAAGATCTTTTTGAGCGGGTTATGGCGGCTGTCAAGCAACCTCAGGAGGCTAAAATTATCCGCTGGGGAAGGCCGCGTATCTGGGTGCCAGTGGCAGCAGCGGCCACTTTGGTTTTTGCCTTGACTTTCTCGCTTTTCCACAGCGGGAGAATAGATTCCGGTGCTTACAGCGAACTGGCAGTGGTGGACTCCACGATGGACCTCGTCACTGTGCAGATGCTGGAAGAAATGCCGCAATATACCCAGAAATCGAACAAAAGGGCGCGCGCCAGGGCTTACCTTGCCTCCTATACCCCGGATGAGACAGGGGATGGAGAGGCGGTGTTGAGCTATGGGGTAAGCCGCCATCCTGTTTTTATCGAAAGCGGTGTTGGCAGCCCTGGAGAATAAAAATCAGCCCTTGCGGCTAAGTCCTCAAAAAAGCGTTGACTGGCAGCCGGATTCCTATTCTGGGTTTCCGGCTTTTTCATTTCAGTGCCCGATAAAATTAATTCTTATCCACTATACCCCGGAACCTGCCCCTGAATATTTCTTCTTGAGTACCATGCTAGACCTCCTTTATATTATATTAGTGATTCGTTAAAAGTGACAGTTTTCCCTCTTATCTGGTTTTGTGAATTTATATGCCCAGGGTCGATCTAAATAGCATTGCCCGGCAGACAGCCGAGGGTAAATTCCATCCGGTCTATTTTTTTCACGGTGATGAGACTTATCTCACCCGCCAGGCGATTGACACGGTTGTCGAGCGGGCGGTGGATAAGGCCACTGCTGATTTCAACTACGAGCGCTTTTATGGCGCGGACATGAATGCAGATGGGCTGTTCACCTCGATTTTGACCCCGCCGATGATGGCATCTCGACGGGTGATCCTGGTTCGAGACCTGGGAAAGGCGAATTTGAAATCCAAGGAAACTTTGGCTGAATATGCGGGAAACCCGGTCGCAAGCACGGTTCTGATCCTCGCTGCCGGAGAAAGGATCCGTATCGACTCCCGCAAGAGGAGCCCGAAATGGGCGGCGAGCTTGCAGGAAACTGCGGCCACGGCTCTTTTCTGGCCGCTCAAGGAGCCGGAACTGGTCCGCTGGATAATCGGCACAGCAGGTCTGAAAGGTAAAAAGATAAAGCCCGGGGTGGCCTATGAGCTTTACGTGCGAATCGGGGACAATCTCGCCCGCCTTGCCGATGAGCTGGAGAAACTGTCCTTTTTCTGCGGTGAACGGGCTGAGATCGAAACTGAAGATGTCAGCCGGATGACCGGTATTGACAAGGGCGGCACGGTTTTCGACTGGGTCGATTCCCTGGCTGCGAACGAGACTGTTAAATCATGCTATCTTGCCGGTTATCTCGCCTCCCATGGCGAATCAGCAGTGGGTTCGATTGCCGCTGCCGCGTCGCATTTTACCAAAGTTGCCAGGATCAAGGAGATGCTTCAGGCGGGGAAACCCGCTGGTGAGATAAAAAAAGAGCTGGGCCTGGTAAACTGGCGTGATGATTCGCTCAGCGATCTGTTTCGGCAGGCCCGCCAGTATTCAGTCGCTCAGCTCGAACGGGCTCTGGAACTATTGCTCAAGACAGATTTGCAATTGAAAACCAGCGGGCTGCCCGATCGCCTGATCCTCGAAGGGCTGTCCTTTCGATTCAAGAGCGAGGTGGCAGGATGAGGGTAATTGGTTTGGGTTCGGTGTTTCGCACCTTTGCCTTTGCGTTTGTTTTTTCGCTGATCTGCGCGGTACTTGCGCAGGCTCAGGGAATGCTCGAGGTGGCGGAAAAACAGATGGCAGCCGGCCTTGGCCCGGACGCCAGAGCTTTGGTGGAGGCAGCTCTGAGCTCCTCTGTGGCCGGGGAAAAGGACCGCGCGCTATATCTTCAGGCCGTTTTGACCGCCAGAGGTGATTCAGCCGCCGGGGCACTGGAGGAATTTACCAAAAGTAGCTTATCGGACAATCTGAAAGCCCAGGGCCTGGAACGGCTGGGAGATCTCGCCTATTCACAAGGTAAATACCAGGATGCCGCCGCCCACTGGCAGCGTGCTTATGAGACCGGATCTGGCAACCGGTTCCGGCAGCGCCTGCTGAACAAAATGTCCCGGGCGAGCCTGCGAATGTCAAGGCCGCACGGCGCTCTTTCCTCTCTGCGGGAGGCCCAGCAACTCGGCGAAACCTCACAGGCCGGAATAGTCCATTACTGGCGCGGAATGGCAAAACAGCTCACCGGCGACCGTGATGGCGCAGCCAGAGAGTTTATGGCCTCCTATACGCGGCCCACTCACCGCTACAGCCTTTCCGCTCTTTACCGTCTGAACGAAATCTACGGTCAGGGAGAAAGCAAGAACGCCGGAGAATGGCGAAACCGCTGGAGAGAATCGAGCCAGGGAACGGTTTTCGACACAAAACACCTCTCCTTTTCCCTTGGCAGCGGATATATCATCCAGCTCGGAGCCTTTTCCACAACTGTGCGGGCGCGCTCACTCGCCCAAAAGGCCCGCCGCCTCGGGCTTGATGCTATTATGCGATCACCCGCCGCAGACGGCCTCTACCGGGTGAGGATCGAGGGTATCCCCTCGCGTAAAGAGGTGGACAGAATCATCTCCGTGCTGAAAAAAAATCGTATCGAATATCATATTATCACCTCAGGAGGTTAGCCCACGATGGCCGCCGAAACTCCCCTGATGGAACAGTACTTTCGTATCAAAGCTGAACACCAGAACGAAATCCTTCTTTTCCGCATGGGGGATTTCTACGAGATGTTCTGCGAGGATGCCAAAATCGGTTCCAAGGTACTGGGCCTGACTCTCACCAGCCGTAATAGCGGAGCGGCCGGAAAGGTGCCTCTGGCGGGAGTGCCGGTAAAAGCGGTCGAGGGCTATATCGACAAGCTGGTGAGTGCGGGCTACAAGGTGGCGATTTGCGAGCAGATTGAAGACCCCAAAAAAGCGAAAGTGATTGTCAAGCGTGCGGTAACAGAGGTTCTCACCCCCGGAACGGTGATGAGAGATACCTTGCTCGATGCCACCAGGAATAATTTTATTGCAGCAGTGCACCCAGCGCCCAAGGAGATGGTCGCCCTTGCCTGGCTCGATCTTTCCACCGGTGAGTTTTACCTGAGCACAACGCGTCTGGACTACCTGGCAGATGAAATAAGGCGGATTTCACCAAAGGAAATCCTGCTTGAGGGTGCTGAAGGGCTTGCCGAGGCCCCGCGGTCAAAAGGCAGCCACGTGCTTTACGACGCCCTGGGAATCTCGCCCGCAGATACCTATCACTTCACTTTCCTGGAGGAATGGCGTTTCGACCGGGAAAGCTGCTGTCAGGCACTGCGCAGCCACTTCGAGGTGGCCTCGTTCAATGGTTTCGGTATTGAAAACGGCCATCCGGCGCTTATTCCGGCTGGAGTGATTCTCGAATATGTTGGCAACTTGCAGCCAACCAGCCTTCAGCACATCCGCAAGCTCACTCCTTTCATACCCGAAAAAGTGATGGTATTCGACCGCTCGACTGTGGAGAATCTTGAACTGATCTATAATTTCAGCGGCGGATGCTCAGGTACATTGCTCGAGGTGCTGGACAAGACCCGTACCGCCATGGGTGCCCGCACCCTGAGACGCTGGTTGCTCGAACCCCTGCTCGATTTTGAGGCAATCAGTGCCAGGCACGATGTTGTGGAGGCGCTCTATGGGGAGGCAAGACTCAGGCGAGAGGTGCGCGAGCTGTTAAACCAGGTGGCGGACATCCAGCGCCTGACAGCACGCACCAGCAGCCAGCGGGCAGGCCCCCGCGATTTGTCCGCTCTGTGCCGCTCGCTCGGAAAGATTCCGGAAATTAAAAAACTGCTGGCGGACTCGGGACGGGAGGCGCTCACTGGGGTTGCCGAAAACCTGGAGGAGTTCCCTAAACTCGTCCAACTGATTTCCGACGCTCTGGTTGATGACCCTCCGGCGCAATTGTCAGACGGCGGGGTGATTCGCCAGGGATACAACGCCAAACTGGACGGGCTGCGCAAACTGGTCACTGAAGGGAAAGACTGGATTGTCAGACATGAGGCTGAAGAGCGTGAGCGCACAGGAATTCAAAATCTAAAAGTAAAATATAATAAGGTATTCGGCTATTTTATCGAGGTAACCAAGAGAAACCTTCACCTGGTCCCGGATCATTACATCCGCAAGCAGACAATTTCCACCGGCGAGCGCTATATTACACCGGCGCTGAAAGAGTACGAGGAAAAGGTTTTAGGCGCTGAGGAAAAGATCGCCTCTATGGAATACGAGCTTTTCTGCGGACTCAGGGAACACCTGGCCGAATACAGCGGCCGGTTGCTGGATGTTGCAGAGAAACTCGGTGTGTGCGATGTCACCTCCACTCTGGCAGAGGTGGCTGTGGAAAACAACTATGTTCGGCCGCGGATGGTCGAGGGGGAGCGGATCTATATCAGCGAGGGCCGCCACCCGGTGGTGGAGCGTATGGCGCTTGGCAAAAGTTTCGTGCCTAACGATATCCAGTTGGAGAACAGCGACGAGCAAATCATTATTCTCACAGGCCCGAATATGGCGGGTAAGTCCACGATTCTTCGTCAGGTGGGTCTGATATGTCTCATGGCGCAGATGGGAAGTTTCGTGCCTTCTGCCGAGGCGGAGCTCTGTCTGGTGGACCGTATTTTCACACGGGTCGGGGCAAGCGACAACCTTGCCCGTGGCCAGAGCACTTTCATGGTGGAGATGAACGAAACCGCGAACATCCTTAACAATGCCAGCCCCCGAAGCCTGATCCTGCTGGATGAGATCGGCCGGGGAACCAGCACTTTCGACGGCCTCTCGATCGCCTGGGCGGTAACCGAGTTCATTCACGAGCACCCCGAATGCGCAGCCAAGACAGTGTTCGCCACCCACTACCACGAACTGACCGAACTGGAGGCCCTTCTGCCCCGGGTGGCCAACTACAACGTGCTGGTAAAAGAGTACGGGGAAAAGATTATTTTCCTGCACAAGATTCAGCGCGGGAATTCCGACCGCAGCTATGGAATCCAGGTGGCCCGTCTGGCGGGGATTCCGCAGGAAGTTATTACCCGCGCCCGGGAGGTGCTGGACAATCTGGAAAGCAGCGAGTTCACCACAGAGAACATACCAACCCTGGCCCGAGGAGAGCACGCCCCCCGGGTCCGGTTTGAGCGAGACCAACTGCCGCTGTTCGGCTCGAGCGTACCCAACCCGGCTGTGGAGGAGTTGAAAAAGCTCGACCCTGATAAATTGACCCCGATCGAAGCACTGATGACCCTTTACGAGCTTAAAAAAAAGGTTTAGACCATGTACAGGATCACTGTGGAAGATGATTTTTCATCCGCTCACCGGCTCAGGGAGTATGAGGGCAAATGTTCCTCCCTGCACGGCCACAACTGGAAAGTGAGGCTCACCGTACAGGCCCGTGAGTTGGATAACAGGGGGATCGCCATAGATTTCGGCAAGCTGAAAAAGCTTCTCGCCTCTCTGGTCAGCCGGTTCGACCACGTTGACCTGAACCAGATCCCTCCTTTCGACAGGCTCAACCCCACGGCCGAAAATATCGCCCGCACGATTTTCGAGCTTGCCGCAGATGAGATGCCCGAGGGAGTAAAGGTCGACCGGGTAGCGGTCTGGGAATCGGAAAAGAACCTGGTGGAGTACTCGGGGGAGTGAAGAAACCTTTAATAAAAACGTTTGTATGCTTAAAGAGTTATAATAATAAATTATAGGGGAATTCACAATGAAACTCTTAGATGAACTCAAATCCGTATTGAAAAAGGATAAAAGGCTCATATCTGAGGATAAGTTATTGAAAAACAGGATTGTAGAGCTTGCATTAAAGCTTGACAAAGATTTACTAAAGCTATTGCTGAGCAATAAAAAAATTAAGGAGCATTTCTTTACGAAAGTAGAAAAGACACTGGTTTTTGATAAAGATAAGTTTATGCAGTTTGTTGATAACAAAGAGTTCCTGCCAGATTCCTATACCGCTTTCAAAAACAAGATTGGCCTGACTGCCGATAGAAGATACCTTTCTGAAAGCAAAGAAGTAGTTCTATCATGGCCTTATAAGGATTGCATCCTGGAAGGCGGGCAGGAAAAGGAAGACGAGAAAAGAAAAGAGATATTTCACAATGAAATCCTTGCGCCTGACGAGATAGACAGATTATTGGAGCCAAAAGTATTTACCAATTTTAAAAGAATTGACGCTAAAGGGGAGCACAAAGTCACAGAGATAAAGCCAACAGACAATATAATCGTCAAAGGCAATAATCTCATAGTCCTGCATTCTCTAAAGAAAAGATTCGCTGGACAAGTAAAATTGATCTATATAGACCCTCCCTTTAATACTGGAAACGGAGAATTCAGATATAATGATTCTTTTAAACACTCTACATGGTTAACTTTTATGAAGAACAGATTAAAAGTAGCAAAAGATATATTGAGGGATGATGGTGCTATTTTTATTCAGGTAGATAATATTGAAGTTGGATACTTACAGGTTCTTGCTGATGAAATATTCGGCAGAGATAATTTCTTATCTGAAATTTCTTATCAACGGTCTGGTAGTGCTGGGCTAGGCCAGGGAGGTTCATTTATAATTAATACCACAGAATTCATTCTTGTTTATGCAAAAAATAAAAAAAATCTAAAATCTTATGAAGTGAAAAGCTCAGAAATGTTAGATTTTGAAGCAATGAAGAGATATAAACAAATTTTAAGAAATTCTGGTAAAAAAGAATTGGTTCATCAGTTTAGAGCAGCCTCTAATAAAGAATTTGTTAAAATATATAGACACTCTGATTTTAAAGTAGAATCTATTTCCTTAGCTAAAATCGAAGAGAGAGAACCCAAAATTAGAAAGATTTATTTAGATAATTTCGATAAAATATTTCGGACTACAAATCCACAAGTAGAAAATAAATTTCAACAAGAATTAATAAGCAAAATGTCAGAAGGTCTTTTTTCTGTTGAATATATTCCTAGTAGAGGAAAATATGAAGGACAACGCATTACTAGATATTATTATAATAAAGGTATATTTGCTTGGTTAAAAGATACGGCAAGAGTTGAGAACAATACCGTTATAAAGGAAACTAAAATAAATGATTTTTGGGCGCATAAAGAAATACCAAAAGCAGATTTGGCAAATGAAGGAGGAGTTAGGTTAAAGAGAGGGAAAAAACCAGAACAACTGATGAAAAGGGTTTTGGAATTGCTTACCAAAGAAGGAGATTTGGTTCTAGATTATCATTTGGGTTGTGGTACGACAGCTGCCGTAGCTCACAAAATGAAAAGGCAATATATCGTGATTGAACAGCTAGATTATGGTGAAGATGATTGTATTGTAAGACTTAAAAATGTAATAAAAGGAGATCAATCTGGAATTTCTAAAGCTGTCAACTGGATAAAAGGTGGCGACTTCGTTTTTTGCGAGATAAAAGAGCTAAATGAATCATTTGTTCAGAAAATCAAGAATTCCAAAGATAAAAAGGAACTTCTCAAAATATGGGGAGAGGCCAAAAGGAACGGATTCTTGAGCTACCGGATAGATGCAAAGTTATTTGATGAGAACATCGAAGAGTTTAAGGCCCTAACGCTGGATGAGCAAAAGCGTCTTCTTGTTGAATGCCTGGAAAAGAATGACCTATACGTCAACTACAGCGAGATGGATGATGCGCAATACAAGGTAAGCAAAGACGACATAGAGCTTAACAAGAAGTTCTACGGAGAGTTGTAAATGATGACATTACAACAGGAATATGACGTACTTTCAAACAGGAGATATTTGAAAAAAGACATCCCACAATATATAGCGGATAACCTTAATCCCGTTTTTGAATTGAGGGAATACCAGAAAGAGGCAATAGCCAGGTTTATCTATTACATGGAGGAAGATTCCAACAGGTCAAAACCCTCACAGCTTTTATTTCACATGGCAACTGGCTCAGGCAAGACGCTTCTTATGGCTGCCAACATTCTCTACCTCTACAACAAGGGATACAGGAATTTCCTCTTTTTTGTAAACAGCACGAACACCATTGAAAAGACAAGGGATAACTTCCTTAATCCTGATTCATCTAAGTACCTATTCAACGAGAAAATAAAGTATGAGGATAAAGAAGTAAAAATAAACGAAGTGGAAAATTTCGAAGCATCAAGAAATGGGGACATAAATATTATCTTCACAACAGTTCAGGGGCTTCATTCTTACATGAACGTTCCACGGGAAAACACCCTGACTTACGAGGATTTCAAGGACAAGCAAATAGTATTCATATCAGACGAAGCCCACCACATAAATGCCTGGACAAGAAACCAACTCGGAAAAGGCGAGGAAATAGCAAAAGAAACATGGGAATACACAGTAAACAACCTCTTTAATTCGAATACTGAAAACATAATGCTGGAGTACACGGCCACCGTTGATTTAGCCAATGCAGCAATTCATGAAAAATACAAGGACAAGATACTCTACGAGTACAGCCTCAAGCAATTCAGGCAGGACGGCTTTTCCAAGGAAGTAAAAGTGCTTCAGGCTGACTTGGACAACATTGACCGCATGTTACAGGCAATGATTTTAAGCCAGTACAGAAGAAAAATAGCGGAAAAAGAGAAACTCCATCTCAAACCGGTGATTCTCTTAAAGTCCAAAACGATTAAAGAGTCGGAAAGGAACGAGAAGGAGTTCCACGAGAAAACTGCGAATCTGACGGTAAAGGACATCCAGAAGATTAGGTCTCGGGTAAATGGAAGCGTATTGGAAAAGGCATTTAAATATTTTGATAAGGAGAAAATAACCTTTGGAAACTTGGTTACGGAATTAAAAGAGGACTTCTCAGAAGAAAAATGCATGATATTGGATACGAACAACATAGATGAAGAAAAGCAATTAATGCTTAACTATTTGGAAGACCATGACAATGAGATTAGGGCCATTTTTGCGGTGGACATGCTAAATGAGGGATGGGACGTCCTGAACTTATTTGACATAGTTCGATTGTACGATACGAGAGACGCAGTTGGAAACATACCTGGAAGAACGACAATAGCGGAAGCTCAGTTGATAGGCCGGGGAGCGCGATACTTCCCATTCACGTTGGATGGTGAGGACGACAAATTCAGAAGGAAATTCGATCAAGAGCCTGAGCGGGACATGAAGATAGTTGAAGAACTGTACTACCATAGCTCACACAATCCAAGATACATACAGGAGCTGACAATAGCTCTGATAGACACGGGAATAATGCCTCCGCAGGAACCGAAGCACATTCATCTCAAAGTAAAAAAGGATATTAAGAAAACGGATTTCTGGAAGCACGGATTTATCTTTTTTAACAAGAGAGAGGAAGCAGACAGGTCAAAGATTAAAGGCATAGAGGACATAGACGTTTCAAAAAATTATGGCCCCTGTAATTTAAAGACCGGATTTACGTACGACAGAGCCATTTTTACGGAAGAGATTAAGGATGAAGGGGAAAGAAAAACGAGGCAATTCGAATTGAGCACGTTCAGCGAGGCCATTTTGCGAAAAGCGGTTTCAAAGCTTGATTTCTACAGGTTTGACAACCTGCGGAAATACTTCCCGCAGATGAAATCAATGACCGACTTTATCGAATCCCTGAGAAAGATAACAGTTGATATTCGAAGCTCAGATGCGAGACTACAAAACCTGACGCCTGCGGATAATCTTGAGGTCTGCTTGCAAATCCTGCAGCAATTGGAAGCGCAAATCAGGGAAGGCTATACTGAATTCAAAGGAACTAAACTATTCGTTCAGAACAAGATTAAAGACGTTGTGATTGATAAGACGATCAACATTAACGTTGGCGATTTCTCGGATAAAGAGTTTGGCGAACCTATGAGCAATCCTAAACATGAAAATTTAAGACTAAATCTTACCGATAAAAAATGGTACGTGTACGACGAGAACTATGGAACCTCCGAGGAAAAGCACTTCATCCAGTTCATCAACGGAGCCATGGAAAAACTTAAAGAGAAGTATGAAGAAATATACCTCGTAAGAAATTCCAATCTCTTCAAGCTGTACAGGTTCTCTGATGGTAAGCCCACTGAGCCAGACTTTGTCCTGTTCCTGAAAGAAAAAGGCAAGAAAGACTTCATCCAATACCAGTTATTTATAGAGGCCAAAGGGGATCGCGGTCTAATAGAAGATAAATGGAAGGAAGACTTCCTGAAAGAGATTGAAAGCAACCATAAGTTAGAAGTCCAGTTAGAGATTCTCTCAGAAAGCAAGCACTACAAGCTCATCGGACTACCGTTTTATAACGAGAATACAAAAGCAAACTTTATCGGTGTCTTTAATTTGAAACTTGATTTGCATTTATAAGAAAACCAATGCAGCTTGTTTTGCGCCCTTTGTCCAGTTTATTGTCTACCCTCTACTTTCATTTAATTTTTTTTACTTTTATAGTTTCGGATATTTATAGCTCGATTTTATTATATTTCCGCCTCTTGCAAATAAAGCCGGTTTTTCCCCGGCATTTCAAGTATGGGAAAAATCAGTCCAGAGGATATTAATGTCTTTGAAACTGGAAAAAATGGATAAATTTCACGGCCGCGCCGGGCCCCTGCTTCTGATAATCATGGACGGGGTCGGGATCGGCCGCCGGGATGAAACCAACGCAGTCTACCTGGCCAAAACTCCCACCCTTGACAGGCTCTGGGCCGAGGAAAAACTTTACACCCAGCTCAGGGCGCACGGGACTGCCGTGGGCCTTCCCAGCGAGGGTGACATGGGCAACAGCGAGGTGGGCCATAACGCGCTCGGCGCAGGGCGCGTGTTTGCCCAGGGCGCAAAACGGGTCAATAGGGCTATCGCCTCCGGAGAGATTTATAAGACCGACCTTTGGAGAAAAATCACTGCCCGCGGTAAGAACGGCAGCACGGTGCATTTTATCGGCCTGCTTTCGGACGGCAACGTGCACAGCCATATCGACCACCTGTTTTCCATGGTAAAGACCTGCGCCGAACAGGGCGTGAAAAGGGTGAAAGTACACGCACTGGCAGACGGCCGGGATGTGGGGGAGCGGAGCGCACTGGACTATATCCTGCCCACAGAAGAGCTGCTGGAGAAAATCTCGAACGAAAAGGGCTACGACTACCGTATCGCCTCGGGCGGCGGCAGGATGAAAGTGACCATGGACCGCTACGAGGCGGACTGGACTATCGTGGAGCGCGGCTGGAATACACATGTGCGCGGCAAAGGGCGCTCCTTTGCCAGTGCCTCGGAGGCTGTGCGGACAATGTACGAGGAAGATCCGCAAATCACCGACCAGTACCTCGACTCGTTCGTGGTGGTGGATGCCGAAGGCAAGCCGGTCGGACCGGTTGTGGACGATGACGCGGTGATCTTTTTCAATTTCCGCGGCGACAGGGCAATCGAGATCAGCCGCGCGTTCACCGAGGAGAATTTCGACAAGTTCGACCGCCAGCCCAGGCCGGACGTACTTTATGCCGGGATAATGCAGTACGACAGCGATATCAATATACCGCCGCTGTATCTGGTGCTGCCGCCGAGGATCGACCGCTCGGTGAGTGAGTACCTGGTCACCGAGAAGACGACCATGTTCGCTATCTCAGAGACCCAGAAATTCGGCCATGTAACCTATTTCTGGAACGGCAACCGCTCGGGCTATATCGATCAAAGCCTCGAGACCTATGTCGAGATACCCTCGGACAGGATCGAATTCGACAAGGCCCCGAAAATGAAAGCAGTGGAGATTACCGACAGGACAATCGAAATGCTCGCAAGCGGCAAGTACCGTTTCGGCCGGGTGAACTTTGCCAACGGAGACATGGTGGGCCACACCGGGGTGATGGAAGCGGCGATCGTGGCCATGGAGACAGTGGATGCTTGCGTGGGGAGCCTGATCGAGACAGTGCGCGAGCTGGAGGGAATTACCGTGATCACCGCCGACCACGGCAACTCGGACGACATGTTCTCGATAAAGAACGGCAAGAAACAGGTCAAGACCGCGCACAGCCTGAACCCGGTGCCGTTCTGGATTGTTGACTCCGCCTACGGTGGGGAATACGTGATGGCTGAGCTGAAAAATCCCGGCCTTTCCAATGTTGCCGCAACACTGCTTAACCTTCTAGGGTACGAGAAGCCCGAGGATTATGAGCCTGCGTTGATAAGATTTGTTTAGTGAGCAAAAAATGGGCTCTTTTATGTTGCCTTGTGTTCATTTGGATCATAATATAAAATACGGTAGATGATTTGAATTAAGCAAAGATATTAGAAAAAACACTATTGCAAAGAAGCAGGTTAATTTATGATAATTTCTCATTTAAAATTAAAAAATTGGAGAAACTTTCGAGAAGCAGATGTTCCCCTTGGGAGACGTGTTTTTTTGATAGGTCCAAATGCATCAGGAAAATCAAATTTCTTAGATATATTTAGGTTCCTTAGAGATATTGCAAAGCCTGGAGGTGGTCTGCAGAAGGCGGTGGAAGATCGCGGCGGAATTTCAAAAATAAGATGTCTCGCTGCTAGAAAAGAACCACAAGTAGAAATCGGAGTTGAACTTGCGGAATCCTTTGAAAAAGAAATTTTATGGAAATATGAAATAGGGATAAAACAGCAGCCAAGCGGATACAGACGCCCATATATAGAGTATGAGAGAGTATGGAAATATGGGAAATTGATATTGGATAGACCGAAGGAAGAAGACAAAACTGATCTTTTAAGGAAATCCCAAACACATCTTGAACAAATAGTTGCTAATGATAAATTTAGAGAAATCGCCGATTATTTTGAAAATATTTTTTATATGCATTTGATTCCACAGCTTCTTCGTAATCCAGAAACTTTTGCTGGGTCAATAAGTATTAATGATCCTTTTGGGAGAGGTTTTCTTGAAAAAGTAGCTCGAACTCCAGGAAGAACAAGAAGATCTCGTTTGAGAAGAATTGAAAAAGCCTTACAATTAGCTGTTCCTCAATTGAAACAGCTTACAGACACTAAAGATGATAGAGGAGTTCCTCATTTAGAAGCTGTTTACGAACATTGGAGACCAAAAGCTGGCAAGCAAAGTGAAGAAGAGTTTTCAGATGGAACACTACGGCTTATAGGATTACTTTGGACTTTAATTGAAGGAGATTCTCTGTTATTGATTGAGGAGCCAGAGTTATCTTTGCATTCTGGAATAATAAGCAAATTACCAGGACTTTTCTGGAGAATACAAAATAAGAAAAAAAGGCAAATTATTATAAGTACACATAGTTCTGATTTACTTTCTGATAAACAAATTGGAGGAGAGGAAGTTTTAATGTTAATACCTGATGTTGAAGGTACTAAAGTTGAATTAGCATCAAACAATAAAGAAGTTCGTCTCTTAATTGAAAAAGGATTAAGTATTGGAGAAGCTTCTTTACCTAGAACTGAACCAAAAGAAATTAGACAACTGAGTTTGTTCGATGGATGATGTTATTCCAATAAATCTAGCGGTTGAGGATGAACTGAGTGAAAATGTTTTAAGGGAAATCTTGAAGCAGTCGGAGCGTAATTATTACATTGGTGCATGTTACGGTAGAAAGGGAAAAGATTATTTAAGGGTTCATTGCGATGCCTTTAATAACATGTCTAAAGGTTCACCAGTCTTATTATTTACAGATTTAAATAAAAAAGAATGTTCTCCTTTACTTATAAGAGAATGGTTTCCTTATGGTAAACATAATAATTTGATTTTTCGTATTGCTGTAAGAGAAGTTGAATCGTGGTTGTTAGCTCATAAAAATGAGTTTGCAAAATTTTTGAGTGTTAGTACGAGATTGATCCCAGATAATCCAGATGGATTGGATAAGCCAAAAAAAACTTTGCTTGAAATCGCGTCGAAATCTAGAAAGCGCGAATTGCGCGAAGCATTAATTCCTGCCAGAGGAAGCACCGCTACGATTGGTCCTGATTACAATGGTACATTATCTTGGTTTGTTCAAAAAAATTGGGATGTTAAAATAGCAATGGAAAATTCATCTAGTTTGAGAAGAACTTATAATACGATTTTAACTTTTCAACCCATTTATAAAAGATCAATTTAACCTAATTCTAAAAGCTATTTTTTTATACAATTATCAAAAAAAAGCCGGCAACCCGATCTTTCAGGTGGCCGCCCTTTTTATTCCTAAAAACTATCCACGATCTGTCCCAACCGTCTCCTTCTGTCTCACGTCAGTCTTGCCAGTTCGATATCTCGGAAATATAATAGATAAAATCACTACTGTCCGGTTAAGCTTTTTTAAAAGTGTCATAACAGCAATAAAGGCA
>CAZJQI010000013.1:0-78852 GCA_964548275.1 uncultured Gemmatimonadales bacterium | reverse complement strand
CAAGCCGAGATGACGATTGGTCGTTCACTTTTACAGAAAATTAAGGACACAATCATTCTTTTCGATTAAGATTTAATATATCCATGTTGCAATATATTGTGAAGAAGAGAGAATTTCCCTTTTGCCGGAACCTAAATTCTTGACCTTCATTGCCCGAGAATATATCCTAGCAGCGCAACGTTATTTTTACCCTTACGGTTTTAACCGATGATTACATTCGACCAGAGCAGGTTCGCCCGGGCCACGGGGGCTTTCCTCACCCATTTCGGGCTGCCTGAAAATCCACCACCCGAAATCGGATCCCTGAGAGAACTCTACCGGGCCTTTACCAACCTGCCTTACGAAAACGTTTCGAAAATCATCCGCAGCCACGAGCCAGCAGAAAATGGCATGCCGTTTTTGCGCACGCCGGAGGAGGTTCTGGAGGGCTACCTTGTCTCCAGGCTGGGCGGCACCTGTTTTTCGCTCACCCAGTGTCTCTTTTCTCTGTTGAGTTCATGCGGTTTTAACACCTACAGGGTACTCGGCGAGATGCGCCACGGGCCCAATATCCACTGCGCCGTGATTGTCACACTGACCGGGAGCAAATACCTCTGTGATGCAGGCTACCTCCTGCCCGAACCTGTTTTCCTCGACCCTGGCAGCAGGAGTGTGCACAAGGGCACGATTTATACATACCTCCTGGATCCTGACCGCGAGGCCGGGGGTTACAATATGCAGACCAGGACACATGCAGGTGAGCTCCGCTGGCGCTACCGGATCAGGGACAGGGCCGTGGACGATCCTGAGTTCGAATTCCACTGGCGGCAGTCTTTCGATTTACCGATGAACCGCCAGCTCGTGCTCAGCCGGAATCTCGAGGACGCTCAGGTTTATGTCCACAAGAACCACCTGCGCCTGAAACTTCCCGATGGCAGGAAGAACCGGAACATCCGTACCAGTCTCGGGCAAAGTATCGAGAAGCTTTTCGGTATCCAGGCGCAGCTTGTGGAATGCGCTTACACCCATGTTGAAAAGCTTAAAGAAGCAGCAAGGAAAAAATCATGAAAAAGAGTGCGCCTGCCAAATTTCCTGTCGATCCGGTCAAGCTGTTTGCCGCTGTGCTCTACCGGGAGCAAGAGCCGTTTGCTCAGGCGCGGGCAGCAATGGTAAGAAAATTCGGGGAGGAGGATTTTCTCGGAGAGCCGGTAGTATTTAACCATACGGATTTCTACGAGAAAGAAATGGGTTCGCCGCTGCTGCGCATTTTTATCTCTTACCGGAAGCTCGTGATGCCGGATGAACTTGTTACTGTAAAGCTCGAAAGTGCTCGAATCGAGGAGGAGCTTGCCGGGACCGATGGCCGGCGGCGGGTCAATATCGATCCCGGTATCCTGGATTACCAGAAAGTGGTGCTTGCCTCGTTCAAGTATCAGGGGCAGAAAATCTATCTCGGCTCCGGAGTGTGGGCCGACCTGACTCTCTACTACCGCAAGGGAGGCTGGTCGGTTTTCGAGTGGACTTTTCCTGATTTCAAGGCCGGGCTTTACGATAAGACACTGCTCGATATCCGGCGCATTTACAAGCGGCAGCGGCTCTCTGATCAGCTATCTTGAACAGGACTGAATACTCCGGTACGAGGAGTTGGAGAAAAGCGTTGACAACTCATTCCGGCTTCTTCTAACTTATAAAAACAAACCGGGCTTCCTACCCGCCGAATTCGGGCATTTACAGGGAGTGAGAGTTTTTTTCAAAACTGAAATCCTGACCATTCAAACCCACCAGTTGAGACGGAGGACAAAAATGAAAATCAAAAAGGCGGTTATCCCGGTTGCCGGACACGGCACACGTCTTCTTCCGGCTACCAAAAGCCAGCCCAAGGAAATGCTGCCGGTAGGCAGGAAACCGGTCGTGCAGTATGTTGTCGAGGAACTCGAGGGTGCGGGCCTGAAACAGGTCCTTTTTGTCACGGGAAGGAAAAAGCGCTCGATCGAGGACCATTTCGACAAGGATGTGAACCTGCTCAAGGAACTCCATCAAAGCGGCAAGTCGAGCATTATCCAGGAGATGAAATACCAGGAGTTGAATGTCAGTTTCTACTACGTTCGTCAGAGCGAGCAGAAAGGTCTGGCAGATGCGGTGAGCCTGGCCCGCGATCTGATGGAAGAGGAGTCTTTTGTTTGCGCTCTCGGTGATTCGATAATCGGCGGCAGCCGCCCGAGCCATAACCTGCTGAAACGGATGATGGACTTCCACCTGAAAAACAACGCCGCCTGCACCCTGGCTATCGAGAGGATTCCCCGCGAGGAGGTCTTCCGCTATGGTGTGGTACAGGTGGGCAAGGAGCTGGAAAAAGGAGTCTTCACTCTGGAAGGGCTGGTGGAAAAGCCCAATATCGAGGATGCTCCGAGCGAGCTGGCGATTGCCGCACGCTACGTGTTCAGCCCGGCGATTTTCGAAGCCATCGACCTGACCATTCCAGACAAGGGCGGCGAACTTCAGTTGACAGACTCGATCAGCCTGCTGATCAAAAAAGGCGCGCCGGTATTCGCGGTGCTTCTCCAAAAAAACGAGCACCGCTACGATATCGGCAACTATGAAAGCTATTTCAGGGCATTTGTCGATTTCGCCCTTCAGGATGAAAAATACGGTCATACATTGAGGCACTACCTGTCGAGGAAACTATGATCCAGGCTTCAGCTCCAGCCAGAGCGGGAGTTATCGGCAACCCCACGGATGGCTATGGCGGCAGCCTGATTTCCTGTACTCTCGGCTGCCGGGCCAATGTTCGTCTCAGGAGCGCAAAACGCCTGGAACTGGCTTTTGGCGAAGAGGAAACGGCAATTCGCGACGAGAAAGCCCTTCGTCTCGACGGTGGGGTGTTCGATATCGCCAGGAGCGTGATCCGCTACCTGAGAATCGCCGATAAGCGTTTCCGTCTCGAGGGCACGAGCGAGATTCCTTTACGAAGCGGACTTGCCGGATCCACAGCGATGCTGGCTGCTGTATTCAGCTCGGTATGCAAATTTCTGGGTAAAAAGATGAGCCGCTACGAGTGTGCAGAGACCATCCGTTATATTGAGCTCAACTACATGGACATTCAGTGCGGCTACCAGGACCAGTATATGACCGTTTTCGGCGGCCTGAACTACATTGATTTCCGCACCAAGGAGGTCTATCGCGACTTGTCCGAGGAGGCTTACGCCACTGTGGAGACTCTGGCCGATTTTGTCGATGAACTCCCCTTTGTGGTAGTGCACACCGGCGTGCAGAGGATTTCAGGCTCAGTGCTCCGGCCGGTGCGCGAGCGATGGCTGGACGGCGATCCGGTGGTGGTGGAGGGTTACCGGGAAATCGGGGAGCTGGCGAGACAGGGCAAGAAAGCGCTGATTCGCAAGAACTGGGAAGGCCTCGGCGTTCTGATGAACCGCAACCACGAGATACAGCAGGAATTGGGAGCTTCAGGCGAGGTCAACGACCGTTATATCGAGCTTGCCCGTAAAAGCGGCGCTCTGGGAGCCAAACTTGCCGGCGCGGGCGGGGGCGGCACCATCATTGCTCTTCATCACAATCCCGAGAAGCTGATCGAGGCTTTCCGCAAGGAAGGCAACCCCAGGATAATGTTTCTCGATCCTCAGCCGGGGTTGGCTATTGAAGAAACCTCCTGAAAAAATTGCTTTTCCTGAACCCTCCTTATTTTTCACAGGCACAAAGCTCAGATCAGTGTTGAAAAACTCACCCACACTTTTCGGCTCCTCGGCCCGTCGAACTCCGCAAATTTTTTACCGTCACTAGGCTTTAGGCAAGTGTTGAAAAACTAACCCACACTTTCCGGCTCCTCGGTCCGTCGAACTCCGCAAAATAGATTCCCTGCCACGTGCCCAGTTTCAGGCTTCCGCCCTCCACAACCACATTCAGGCTGCAGCCGAGGATGCTGCTCTTGATATGGGCCGCACTGTTGCCCTCGGAGTGCCTGTAGCCTGGATCGTGGAAGGGAATAACCGAGTCCACCACTTTCAGTATGTCGTGAACAACGGACGGGTCGGCGTTCTCGTTGATTGTCACCCCGGCGGTGGTATGCGGAACAAAAACACTGCAGAGCGCGTCGCCGATATCCGCCTTGCGCACCACACCGGCGACCTGGGAGGTGATGTCCACAAGCTCGGTGCGCGATCTGGTCTGTACGCTGATCTGATACAATATTTCCCCCTGCCTGAATGATTTATAGTCAGTAGTTTCCGGTAAAAAAACAAAGAAAGCGGTCTAATGTCTTTTCTGTTAGTCATCCTCAGCCTGTTTTTGATTCCTACTTTTGTTCATGCACAAAAGTAGGCAAAAAGCGTTTCGGTGCCGCAACTCGCCAGAGTTGGCGACTTTTAATAACCTGCGTTGTCTGCCCAGGGAAAAACACGCTCCAGTGTTGCTCGCCTGCGCGAAAGAACCCTATCTACTAAGATGGTAGTTCTAACTTTCTATTTCGTTTTAACTTTAATATAGGCGTAAAAAATCTTATTGCCCGCTGGAAAAAGATACACTTCATGCAGCCCCTGCAAGTTATTCCAACGCATTACATGTTTATTGCTAAATGATGGATTCTTTACAGGCAGACCTAGAAGAGCAAGACTTTTTTTGTTATATTTTACATCTCCCATTTCATTGACTGTAATCCAGTCAGCTTTTCCTTTAATAAATATGATCTCTGTATCTCCTTTGGAGTAGTAGCACTTTACACCATATTTCGACTTTTCACAGTATGTTGGCTTGCCAAGCAGTTTTTCTACGACTGATTGGCTTTTTCCAGCGATCTTTGGAATGTCAATAGACTCGTACCTAGCCGAGGACTTCTTTGGTGATAAAGCATTTTTTGTTTGCGATTGACTGGGAGAAGAAGACGGGTAAGGTGTCTCAGTCAAGTTAGATACAGAGGGACAGATCAAAAATAGAAAAATAAAAAGACAAAAAACTATTATTAAAATCGGTAATATAATAAACATACCGCAACCCAACTTAACTCCATTGGCTACCCCACTTCGCGCTTTAACCTCAGTAAGTTCTGGTTCCTTTGTTGTAGATTTATTTGAAACTGGTTTACCAGTCGTCAATTCTATTCCACAATATCTACATACTATAGCTTCTTTTTTAATTGTCTCAGCACAAAATGGACATTTTTTTGTTTCTTCGTTAGACATTGATACCTCTTTTTATGAATCATGACAATTTTATACAGAAAAAATATCTATCTAACCCAATAATCCTAGATTTTACTATTTCAATGGATAATAGTCGCTCCAAAAGAAGGGTGTCAAGAACTAAAAAACCCGCTTTGCTCAATCATGGAGCAAAACGGGTTTTTTGACTAACTCAAGCCTTTATCCCGTCTATCTATCAGGCGGCCCTGGTGTTAGCCCTGGCAACCCGGGCCCTTCTGCTGTTGGCAGATTTCGCGGTATTGGCCACTTTCACCCGTACTGTCCTGCGTCCATTAGCACGTCTCCAGTGGTTAAACCATCTTTCTGCGGCAGGTTCACCTCTTATGCCAGTATGCTGGCCAGTAGTTCGGTCACCCTTACCCAGCTCTTTCAGAGATATCACCCAGATAAATACATAGGCTACCCCCACCACGATACTGAACCCGGCGAAAAAAAGCGGGTCGGATAGATAGTTCAACGCAGATAGCAGCATAGCGGCCTCCATGCCTCATTGCCCGGAATCCATTGCGGGCTGTGAACAGATACACAATCTCCTCTGTTAAAGACTTTATTTCTTTAATCGGCCTTTTGGCCAGATGGTTGAGAGAAATAGTTTATAACCGGAACAACATCATCCAGGTTTGTTTTGACTTGGTGCCTCGTATTTTCTATATTTCAGTTTAATTTTTACCCGGAGTACCAGAATAAATGAAAAGATACATTGTGGACAGTTTCGAGTCTGCCGGGCATTTCGGGCCCTACGGCGGCCGTTACGCGCCTGAGATGCTGATCCCTGCGCTCGAGGCGCTGGAAAAAGCCTATCGTGAGGCACAACAGGACAGCTCATTTGTTGCTGAATTCGAGAAGCTGCTCGCCACCTATTCCGGCCGGCCTACGCCGTTGTATTTCGCCGAGAACCTGACCCGCAAGCTGGACGGGGCGAGGATTTACCTCAAGCAGGAGGGCCTGGGCCAGACCGGTTCGCACAAGATAAACAACGCGATCGGCCAGGCGCTGCTGGCTCGCAGAATGGGCAAGGAACGCCTGATCGCGGAGACCGGAGCCGGGCAGCACGGCCTGGCTACAGCCACAGTGGCCGCCCGCTTCGGCTTCGAGTGCGAAATATTCATGGGCGATCTGGACATGGAACGGCAGCGGCCTAATGTTTTCTGGATGGAGCAGCTGGGCGCTAAGGTTACCCCGGTGCTTTACGGCACCCGCACTTTGAAAGACGCGGTGAATGAGAGTATCAAGAACTGGATCGAAAATCTAGAAACCACCCACCTTCTCGTGGGCTCTGTGGTAAGCGCCCACCCCTACCCCACAATCGTCCGGGATTTCCAGAGCGTGATCGGCCGCGAGATCAGGGATCAGATCATGGAGGAGGAAGGCAGGCTGCCGGATTGCCTGATCGCCTGCGTGGGAGGAGGCAGCAATGCTCTGGGTATGTTCTATCCGTTCCTCGGGGATGAGGGGATCGAGATGGTGGGAGTGGAAGCAGCAGGACTGGGCATCGAAAGCGGCAAACACTCGGCCCGTTTCCAGGGCGGGAAGAAAGGCATTGTGGAGGGCTATAAGTCGTATTTCCTGCAGGATGACGACGGCCAGACCCTGACCACCCACAGCGTGGCTGCTGGGTTGGATTACGCGGGTATCGGGCCGGAGCACGCCTGGCTCCACGATCTCGGCAGGATTGAATATACCCACGCCACCGACCAGGAAACCCTGGAAGCTCTCGAACTTCTACTGAAAACAGAGGGGCTCATCCCGGCTCTGGAAAGCGCGCACGCCGTGGCCGAGGCTGTTAAACGCTCCCCCGGAATGCGCAGCGACCAGATAATCGTGATCAACCTCTCAGGCCGGGGGGACAAGGATATTTTTATCGTTGCCGAGGCGCTGAAAGACAAGGCCTGGCTGGAGTTTCTGAAAGCCAAGGTGAAGGAAGGCTATGGTGACCAATAAAATAGATCGAAAGCTTTCCCAACTGAAACAGAATAACCGGCACGGGGTGATGGCGCATATTGTGATCGGCTATCCCAACCTTCCCGCCTCAGAGAAAATCATCCTCTCCCTGGCCGAGGCAGGGGCCGACCTGATCGAGCTGCAGATACCGTTCACCGACCCGCTGGCCGACGGCCCGACTATTCTCAAGGCGAATCTCGACGCCCTGCGCAATGGAATCAAGGTGGCCGACTGTTTCCGCTTTGCCGAAAAAATGGCCTCACGCCTGGCGGATATTCCCCTTCTTTTCATGACCTACATTAACATCCCTTTCAACTACGGCCTCGAGAATTTCTGCCGGGATTCTTCAGCCGCGGGCCTTACCGGCCTGATCGTGCCGGACATCCCGCCGGATGAGAAAAACGAGCCTTACCACGATCTATGCCTGGCGCACAACCTCCACCCGATTTACATCCTGAGCCCGTCCAGCACCCAGGAACGGATGAAAGTGATCGGCCACTACGCCAGCGGGGTTGTCTATTGCACGGCAAGGGTAGGAACCACCGGTGCGCGGGAATCCCGGATTGCAGGGCTGAAAGATTTTATGGCCAGTGTGAGAAAATACGTGAAAGTTCCCCTTGCTCTCGGATTCGGGATCAGCAGCCGGGAGCACGTGCAGACAGTAAGAGAACTGGCCGAGATCTCCGTGGTGGGCAGCAAGGTGATCGATATCTACAACTCAGGCCAAAGCGAACAAGAAAGCCTGGAGAAAGTATCCTCCTTTGTGCACAGCTTGCGCTGAATTTCTCTTTTGAGATTCCTGTTGATTGGCTTTATCCCGCCGAATTATTCACTGCTCTCCGCCGTCTCCCCAGAGGTCGATTTCCTTTATCTTCTCCCCTTCAGTGAGCTTGAAAAAGATCGGCTCAAGGTGGGTGTGGGTCGTTTTGCTCAGGCGCCGCAGATCATCCAGGGTTCCTTGCGCCCTGATCCGGCCCTCCTGGATAATCGCCACGCGGCTGCAGGTTTCCTCAGCAATCGCCAGAGTGTGCGTGGACATGAAAACAGTCTTGCCCCGGGCGCAGAACCTCTTGAAAATGTCTTTCACCAGCCGGATGCTTTTCGGATCGAGTCCCACCATCGGCTCATCCACCACGATTACCTCCGGTTCGTGAATCAGGGCAGCGGCGAAGACCAGTTTTTGCCGCATCCCGTGGGAATAACTCTCGATAAGTTCATCCCGCCAGTCAACAAGCTCGAAAAGCTCGAGCAGCCTGTCCGAACGCATGGCAACTGTTTTATCCGGAAGTCTCCATAACCCGCCGATAAAGGCGAGGAATTCATCTGCAGTGAGCTTTTCGTAAAGGAAAGGACGGTCCGGGATAAAGCCCAGCCTCCGCTTGGCCTCCTCGGGGTGCTCATTCAGGTCAAAGCCGGCGACTTTGAGGCGCCCTGAAGTGGGCTGAAGGAGCCCGGTGATCATCTTGATTGTCGTGGTCTTACCGGCCCCGTTCGGACCCAGGAAACCGAAAAGCTCCCCGGCTTCGACTTTCAGGTTCAAATCCTCGACTGCTGTGAAAGAGCCGAATTTCTTGGTTACTCCCTCCAGGAGTATCATCTCACCTCTCCCGGGCCTGTACTGTAAGCCAGCACCTTGATCCCTACCTTGCCCACCAGGGGAAGAATTTCGACCTGACGGTCCATGTCGCCTGCCAGAAATCTGAGATGGGTTGCATCTGCCGGGAACTGGCCGAATATCGGATCCACAGACACCCAATCACCCAGCCAGCATTCGTCCCAGGCGTGGTAATAAAATGCGTCCTCCACGTAAACCAGCCCCATGGCGATCCTGGTCGGAATCCCGGCTGCGCGGGCCAGCGAACAGAACAGCACAGCGAACTCGTTGCAGTCCCCGCTTTTTCGTTCCAGAACCTCGAGAGTGTTGGGGATGCTGAAAGTGGACTTCTTTTCGATATTCTCGTTCATCCAGCGCATGATAGAGCGGATTTTCTCCATATCGCCGGCTCCCAGGTCTATTACCTCGGCTGCCAGGGCAAGCAGCCGCGGATGCTCGCTCTGCACGAAAGAACCGGGCGAAGTGTAGACATCCCTGATTACAGATGGCAAGGTATCCGTTAACTGCTCTGGCAGCGGCAGGCGGGGAACTACTTCGATAATCCGCTCTTCGTAGCTCTGGCAACCTCCCCGAAGGCTGAAAGTGTCCTGGCCTACGCCGGTCAGCTCGAGCTTGATCGAGGCAATGTTACGCGCCTCTGGCAGGGGTCGGTCAGGCACCACTGCGACAAGTCTCTGGATGTCTGTGCCCTCCTCCGGCCAGTTGCCTGTGCGTGCTTTAAGTTCATCCTCAAGCACCAGCCTGTAGCCCATCTCGCTCCGTTCCTCGAGCAGGCGGTGCTGGTCATCGATATAAGAGTCTACTTGCATGCCCCCCATTTTCTGGCGAAGGTGCCAGACCGGCGTCTCCGCTCCATTATAAAGAATGGTCTCCCGGCCGAGGACCTCGATTTCGAGCTGGATGTTTTTCATCGCAGAGGGGTCGAAAACAGTGGTGCTGAAGCTGTCCCCTTCTTTAAGTTCCCGGCTGGCAAGCAAGAGTTGAACAGTGCTCGGCAACTGCGGCGGCTTATCCAGCGGGATTCTTTCACCTCTGGATTCTCCGGCAACCGTTATATTCAGGTTCATTACATCTCTGTCCACCCGGCCGCGAATGCCGAAATCGGTGTCCTCGCCTGTTATGGTGAAAATAAAAGAGACCAGGCGAAGCTTGCTGTCAGTGACGGCGCGTGTATAAGTATTTACCGACTTGTTTTGACCGATCATCTTGAACGCCAGATAGGTATGGTCGGTACAGATGAACTGGGTATCCTGCCTTGCCACCGTGGTCCTCGAGTAGCCGATTTTCTCTTCCCTCATGTAGATACCATACCAGCCAGTCTCGCTTTCCACCTCGCCGAGACTTTCGGGCGAAACTTCCAGAACCTCGCGTTTACCCTGAATGTAGTATCTCTCTGCAAGCAATCCCGCCATCACGAGCATGAACAAGATGAAACTCAGATGGACAATATCTCTGATTCCCAATCTGTAAGCCACAAACTGATTCCTCCGGAATGGAAAAAATACAAAATGATTTAATATTGTAATCCCAAGAACCCAAGTCCGCAAGAAGTTGATGGGTTAGCTGTACAAAAATCCCTAATCCCCTGTTTTGAAACTATAAATCCATAGACTTTTTAGCCCGGATTATTCATGAAACCCAGACCTTGACAGGGCTAATTACTTATTTTCACCTTTTTATCAGCCACCGAGGGAGGGGGCGGCGGCTGTGCGACTGATGTCGCACAGACCGTTGCGCAAACGCAACTGAGCGCATTTCATGCGCCCGCCGCCCCCCAGGCCCCGGGGAAACATAACATCTTACTAATTTATGAATAATCCGGTTTGGAACTTGCAAATAAGTTTTTCAGGATCATTCTTCTGATTCGGAGGGTTTTCACTAACCTTCAAGAAGGCGGATAATATGGCCGGCAATTGCTTTTCGCGCAAGACCTGAAGGCGTGTCGTCGTTCGAGGGTGGAGATTCGGCGGGCAGGGTGATTGCCTCCGGGAGCTTATCCGGGGTTTCAATTAACGCGCGAAGGCTGGCCAGAAAGGTTCGCGCCTGCTCAGCCGCCAGGGAACTTCCGTGGTGGGTGTCAAGAAGGTTTTCCAGGGTCAGAATGTAGCGCCTGTCCTCGATTCCCTCGCGGACCCCCTCCCAGGCTGGGGTCGGTATGTAGCGGTCATCAATGTCCCGGTAGGATAGCATCCAGTCCATTCGGGGCGAGTCGAAATCATTCCAGGCATGTCCGCCGCCGGGCCAGTTATAAGCCCAGATAATTAGGGAGTCCATTTCTTTCTGCCAGGGAACCAAACCGACCCTGGAACGGGCCTCTGCCCCTGAGTGTCTCTGTGTGACAGCGGTGTAACCCCAGAGGGCCTTTTCCCTTATCTGTTCGGTAATCTCGGCTTCTTTGCCTAAGAGCCAGACATTCACAAACGGGGCCAATTCTTTCAACATGCTCTTGTCCGGCTTGTTGATAAGCGGAGAGAGAATCCTCACTCCGCTACCCATCACTCTGCGCAAGGCTTTAGCCCTGGATTGGAACACGGACAGCTCCTGCCCACCGCTTTCTACCCTGTCGAATATGCCCCAGAGCAGGCGCGGCCACCCCTGTTTTCTCGAATGCTCGAGGATAGCCTGGGCCGCCTGGACGTAGAGCATGTCGAACCCAGCCGAATCCGGGTGCACCCCGGCAACCAGGGCCAGGGTGGAATCGAAAACAGGACTTAGCGGACTTCCGGCAAAAATGATCTGCGGCCCATGAATGCCGGTATCGGCAAGTCGCGCCATAAAGGCATCCTCCAGCCTGAAATCGAAAGAAATTTCACCTTTTTCGCTTCTTGCAGGCAGATTGGCAGGATCATACCAGCGAGCTACTGAGTTTATTTCATGCGAGGTGAGGTCCATGCAGGCAAAGAGATCCTGGGGAGCCGGGATAATTACCCCATGCGGCGGCAATCCCCTGGAACCGAGCCCAACGGACAGGACGGTGAAATAGACAGGGATTCTATAATAACCCTGGTCGCTTTCCACGAACACGCTTCCTGAATAATTACCCGGCGTGGCATCAGCGGGCGTGCGCACGGTGAGCCAGAAATGCTGGGCTGAGTTGGGCCTCACCCAGAGGCCGCCCGAACTGTCGGGACGGCAGAAGGGACTGCCCGGGTATTTCCTCCAGGGCCAGATCCGCGTGGGATGCCAGCGCCAGGCCCTGGCGTGCGAGCCCTCTCCCCAGCGCACCCGGAAATACTCGACCACCCCCACCTCGATCGAGTCAGGGGGAATGAATCCGACTGTGTCGATATTTACAAGACCCCCAACAGACACTTTCAGGCCGCTTATCCCGGCATCCAACGCTCTCAGGCCGAAAACCACGGGTTCGCTCTCGCCGGGCGTTGCGAATGATTCCAGGGGTGCACCGCGTTCCTCCTGAGCCGGAATCGTATTCGGATAAACACTTTTTCCCCAGGCTCTCGCGAAAGGAATAAACCCGAGCGCCCGCCACTGGAGATCCAGCGGCTCCAGGGAATTCGACTCCTCGTATGGAAGGTGCTTGAAACCTCTGATCAGTTGATCTATTTCTATCGAAAGGCGTTCCAGGAACAAGCGCTGGACAAAGTTGCTCCCGGTTTGCGCGGATAATGAAGAATCAGGCGAAAGATTACAGATTAAGACCGCGATAAATAATGGAAAGGGGAAATATCTCTTCAAGGTATGGGAAATATCCAACAGCGGCACTCTCATTTCGGAAAAGCACATAGCAAGAATATAACGTGAATTAATGGAACTTATCCCGGTAGAAATAACCTCGGATATAATTCGAGGGCGAAACCTATTAAAAATACCGCGTCGCCCTCATTTTTGAAAGAGTGCAGTTCTGATGAAATATTCTCGAAAATGCGAATCCGAGATGAAAAATCAACTCACTCACAACCGGTGCGCTTTTGCTGCCTGATCCGGGTACACCTGGTTAAAATATCAAGTAAAAAATCGACTGAAGCAAAAGCAATCCCACCGCGAAAAAACGCAGATCACTCAGCCACGAGTCTTTCTTACCCTCCACCGGCTCGGGACGCTGGGGAGGCAAGGTGAGCGCCCAGATAGCCAGCGCCGCCAGGATACCCAGAAAAATGAGGCGCACCACGCTCAGGGGAACGCTCATCACCAGAACGAACAGCCATTCTGCAAGCGGTTTGAGAAGTTCAGCCAGCCAATCTCTCATTATTTACCTGACTTCTTTTGGATTTACGGACAGATGAATAAATGAGCCCCTCGATTTTCTCCGGCGGCTCAGGTTTTGTAAGAAGACTCACCACCACAGTGGTTACCAGGCCGACCAGAAAAGCCCACCAGGCAATGTAGAGAAAGGGTTCGGGGGCGGTGAAAAGCTTATCCTGGATTGCGAACAGGGTCGAACTGGTGGCGACCCCGAGACAGAGTCCGGCAATCGCTCCTTTGCCATTGGCCCTGCGCCAAAGTAACCCAAGGATGATAATGGACAGCAGCGGACCCTGGAAGATACTGAGCATGGTTTGCATGTAGCCGAAGATATGCGGAAACTTTTCGGTAATCGGGGCAAGGAAAACCCCGGTAACCACAAAGACCAAAGTGAGCACCCGGCCCACGATCATATAATGCCTTTCGTCTCTCTCTTTCATTAAAAATTCTTTATAACTGGGGAAACGGCTCGTGAAAGGCCTGACCACAAATCCAATGGCCGAGAAAAGCAATCCAGGCACCAGGTCGAGAAAAATATTGTAACGGTATTTTTTACGATAATCTATGAATTGCTGGTAAATATCTTTTGTCCAGAGCGTGGCTGCGCTGTTGAGGTAGGAATCCACACTTGAAATAAGAGCGGCGAGAAACGCAGCGAAAACGATCCCGACAAGCCCGGGGGGAAGCAGGTCATGGATCAGGGTGGGGAAAATATCGTCGCCTTTTTCCAGTCCGGGATGCAGGGCCACCCCGGCAAGACCCGGCCCTACCAGCATGATCGGGATGAACAGCTTGAGGAAACCGCCCCAGAGCACGCTCTTTTTCGCCTCGTACTCGCTGCGGGCGGCGAGATTGCGCTGGACTATAGCCTGGTTACCAAGCCAGTAGGCGGGGGAAAGCACGAAAGTCAGGCCGAAAAGAACGCAGGCCCAACCAAATGGAGTCGGTGTATCAGGGGGAACGAGAAGGTTGAAATGCTGGCCCTTATCCCCCATTGCGGTAACCGTGTCCACCAGCTGGCTGTAACCGCCGACCTTGAACATCGCGATTCCAAGTATGATGAAACTGCCGATAAAAAGTATCACGCACTGGATCGAGTCCAGGAACACAACGGCGGCGAGCCCGCCGAAAAAGGTATAGATTCCCACGGCAGTGGCAATCAGGATTATCGAGAAAGTCATCGGCCAGCCGCATAGGATTTTCATGGTTAAGGCTGCTGTGTAGAAGAAAATACCGAGCATGAACAGAAAAAATACTCCCCAGATCAGGGCCACCAGTGAGCGTACGAACTGGTTGTAACGGCGGCCCAGAAACTCGGGCACGGTAAACACCTTGGCGCGCCAGTAATATGGAATAAAAATGAAAGCAGCCACGACCATGGCCGGGATACAGCCGATCCAGTCGAAATTGGCCACAGCGATCCCATAGGTGTATGCCATGCCGGCCACACCGACAAGCTCCAGGGCTCCGATGTCCGAAACAACCATGGACATCCCGATGGCCCACCAGGGAAGGTTCCTCCCACCGAGAAAAAAATCCTCGTCAGTCTTGATAAACCGCCCGATCCAGACGCCTAAAACAGTGATCCCCACCAGGTACACCGCGACGATTATCACATCGATAGTAGCGAGCCTGCCCACAGACAGTTCCACTAAGCACCTCTTGAGTTTAAAATCAAATCACTTTGCAAGTTATTTAGCCAAAAAAATTATAAACTAACCATGCCCTGGTCAAGGGATTTCATCTTGCAGGCTTACGGCAAATTTTAATTCTGATAATCCGTCCACTTCAGCCGAATTTCCTGTAAATCAGCCCCTTTATCTTCTCCGGCGGCTCCGGCCTGGTCGCCAGGCTCACGATTACAGTAGCCACCAGGCCCACCAGAAATGCCCACCAGGCTATGTAAAGATAGGGTTCGGGGCAGGTAAAAACCTTATCCTGGAGCCAGAACAGGGTTCCGCTGGTCGTAATACCGAGAGCCAGGCCTGCCACCGCGCCTTTACCATTTGCCCTTCGCCAGAGGAAACCCAGCACCAGTATCGCCAGAAGAGGGCCCTGGAAAATGCTGTATATTGTTACGAAATAGCCGAAAATACTGGGAAAGCGAGCTGTAAGCGGGGCGAGAAACACCCCCACGGTCACGAATACCACGGTGAGTACCTTGCCCACGATCAGATAGTGCCTCGCACTCCTGTCTCTTGCGATATATTGCTGGTAGATATCTTTGGTCCAGAGGGTAGTGGCGCTGTTCAGATACGAGTCCACACTGGAAAGCAGCGCGGCGAGAAAGGCTGCAAAAACGATCCCGACCACTCCCGGGGGCAGAATGTCGTAAATCAAGGTCGGATAAATGTCATCCCCGTTTTCCAGCCCTGGATGAAGTACCAGGCCGGCCAGGCCCGGACCTATCAGGAGAAAGGGAATGAAAAGCTTGAGAAATGCGCCCCAGAGCACGCTCTTTTTTGCGTCATGCTCACTGCGCGCCCCGAGGTTGCGCTGCACGATCGCCTGATTGCCGAGCCAGTAGGCCGGCGATAGGACAAAAGCAAGGCCGAAAAGAATCCCGGCCCAGCCGAAAGGAGTCGGAGTATCGGGCGGGACGAGCAGGCTGAAATGGTGCTCGAACCCGCTGCCCATGGCGTAAACCTTGTCCACCAGCTCGCCGTATCCGCCGACTTTGACCATGGCAATCAAAAGAATGAGCAGGCTTCCGATAAAAAGCAGCACGCACTGGATGGAATCCACCAGCACCACCGCCGTAAGCCCCCCGAAGAAGGTGTAGATTCCGACCACCATAGCTGTGAGCAGGATCGAAAAATAGATCGGCCAGCCGCAGAGGATATTCATTGTTTTGGCCGCGGTATAGAAAAAAATACCGAGCTGGAAAAGAAAAACCACTCCCCAGATCATCGCCACCAGGGTACGTACGAACTGGTTATAGCGCAGCCCGAGAAACTCCGGAATAGTGAAAACTTTCGCGCGCCAGTAATAGGGAATGAAAATAAACGCAGCCAAAACCAGCGCCGGGATACAGCCGATCCAGTCGAAATTGGCCACCGCGATGCCGTAGGTGTAGGCAGCCCCGGCAAGGCCGACAAGCTCCAGTGCCCCGATATCCGAGACCACCATCGACATCCCGATCGCCCACCAGGGGAGATTCCTTCCGGCCAGGAAAAAATCCCGGTCGTTTTTGATAAAACGACCGATCCATGACCCGAAAATCGTAATCCCAACCAGGTAGACTACAACTATCGCCACGTCGATATTCGACAGCTTGCCTGTACCCAGTTCCACGTAACAAAGGCCCCTTTCAGGGAAAAGACAGAACACCGATTACCCGGAGATTTCCAAAAAGCTAAAATAATCCTTCCCCCAGGTCAAAATCTTTTGTAGATTCTCCGGAAGCTAACCTCTGAGAACTTTAGCGAGAAAAATCGCAATAAATGGCCAAACCCCTGCGAATCAAACCACACCACCTGCTCGACATAATCCGTGATCTCGGCGCTGGCAAGAAACATGAACCACACCCATACGGCCATGACGTGCACCGGCTGGCCAGAATCATACGCCACAACCCGCACACCGTGTTCATACTCACCGCAGAGGCCGACTCGATCTGCGAACCCTGCTGCAACCTGATCGACAGCCGCTGCGTGGACACGACTACCAGTCCAGGTGGGGAGATTTCCAAAGAAAGCTGGAACCGCCTTATCGATGGCAGGATATTCAAAAGGCTGGGACTGGAAGAGGGAGCGGCAATTTCGGCGCTCGATTTCTGTCGGCTCGCATCCGAGAGGCTGGGAGACCTTTACACCCTGTACGCCGAGGTAGACCCCGAAAAAACCGCTGTGCGCGAGAAAAACCTCACGCGCGGGCTTAAGGAATATCTCAAAGCAGGCGAGTAATAATTCCTCTCAAAGATTCCCTTTCCCTTAAGCCGATCTTTTATTATCCGGGGCATGGCGACAGATTACTCAGGAAAATCAGGGGGCAGGGTTTCTGTTGTCGAGTACTCTTCCCAGAGTTTGCGCATTTCCTGATCGTCGGGATGGCGGCCGAGCCAGCGGCTGAGGAATGCCGAGACCATTGTCTTTCTGCCCATCGAGTCGAAGAGGCGAATCAGTTTCTGGAAACCGAGCTGAAAATCAGGATCGGCTTTTATCGCCTCCAGCAGAAATTCAGTGGCCGGGATACTGTCTGTATTTTCCAGGGCAATCTTGGCCAGGCCTGCCCATTTCAGCGGATCAACCGGGTGAGTTTTGAAATATCGGTCTGCGAAATTTTTGGTCTCTTCATATTCTCCCGCATTCGTCATCCGAGCGGCGAAGGTAAAAAGCATCTCGGAATAATTAGGGTTGAAAAACTCACACTGGCGGAAATTTAACGAGGCTGAGGTAACATCTTTCATGCTGAGAAAAGCCTCACCAAGCATCAGGTGGGACCGGGCGTAAGCCAGAAGAAGCTTTTTTAAATCCTCCCGCTGTAATTTGATATCCCCCAGAGAGGTACGATAGATGTGGTCTCTCCACAGAAGCTCGTTAGTTCTTTTTACATCCACCGCTGGTGAGTTCGCTCTCTGGCGCCAGAAGTTGAGACTGTCCTCGGCGGCCAGCGGGTCTTCCTCGAAAAGCCGGATGACCAGACCCTGGAAAGCAAGGTAATTGTATAAACCTATCATGTTCTCCGGTCCCAGACGACGGGAAAAATATACCGGACGGCTGAACCCGTTTGCCCGGAGAATATCCAGTATCGCCATGTCCCGGATCAGAAATACGGTATTTTCCGGATAAGTTACTTTAAGGTTCCCGGCCTGAAAGGTTTCACGTTTTATCAGTTTCACCGGTCCGAGACGGTTGATACCGGTATCATCATAGGTCAAAAGCACCGGAGGAGAGGCGTTTTTCAGGCTCTTGAGATAAGATTTGTCCGAGAGCCGGCGAAAATTGACAATAGACCTTTCGGAATCCTTTATCAGAAACTTGTTGATATAAGTCACGGGGTAATATTCATCGTCGCTTCTCACGATCAGTATGCTCTCGGGCTCAACACCTCTCAGCATGTTTTCCGCAAGGTCACTTACCACGTAGAATCCCGACATATCCGCCTTTTGCCAGCGAAAGGGGACAAATCCGAGCTGAAAGATTATCAGCAGCGCAGTAACACTATAGCCGGTGAGCTTTTCAAATTTACCGTTCTTAAATTCCATTCTCTCAGCCAGGCCTTTAAAAAATTGACCGAGATCAATTTTCAGAGACACGGCCCCGATCACTGTAAAGATACCGAATATGAGATAAGTGAAAATGAAAACCCGGTCGATGTGGGTTGGTTCGTGGCGTGTCGGATCGGGAAACTTGTCCCAGGCCTGCTCGAAACCGAGTTTTGGATTAGCGAGCCATAAAACGGACAAAAGCCCGAAAGCCAGAAGAACCAATCCCAGCAAGCCGAGCTTTCGCTCGCTTTTCAGAAGCCGGATAATTCCGTATAGAAAGATTACCAGCACCACGGCTACCGATATCCAGTGGCCTGCCTGATTTTTCAAATAGCCGAGAAAGAGTGGAAACTGATAGAGGAAAAAGTTCGCATTGCGCGGAAGAGAGCCTCGCAGGCTGTCGCTGTTGAAAAGGTATCTCCAGAAATCCTTGCTGAACAGCACCACCGGTTGACCCAGCCCGGGGTCGATTACCGGCCGCACCCAGAGGTAGAGGTACACGGTCAGGCCCATGAAGAAAAGAAAGATCAGCATTCCCAGGTTTGCCTTGAACCTCCGGCCGAGCTCTGTTCCGCAAACCAGAAATGCCGCCAGAAGGGCTGCCTCAAGAAGAAACACGTATTGCTGGCTGAAAGCGAGGCCCGCAAGGTAAGCCCAGATCATGATCAATACGTCACTGGAAGGTGAACGCTCCTCTACCCTGACCAGCAGCCAGAAAGAAAACACCACGAGAAAGAGGTTGAACGATTCCGGGCCGGCTGTAACCGCAGAGGCCCAGATCGAGGGCAGCGTGGCCAGGAACAGCACGCCTGCGGCCAGAATCCAGCGCACAGTTCCGGGGTAGCCCGAATCGGATTTACGGCTACTGCTCAAGTGTTCGGCAAGCCTGTCAAGAAGAGAAAAGACAACTCCAGCGGTAGCTGCCGCGCTCAGGGCAGAAACCAGATTAACCCCGGTTGCCGGCTCGACACGGGCAAAAATCACGTAACCGGATAGAGAATAGATCACATTGATACCCGCTGACAGCAACGGCACCACGACCGAACTTAAAAATGTCGCGAAAAACCAAGCCACAAGAAGGTAAAGAATATTTCCCGGAGCCTGAGGCAGTCCTGATGCGAGGCTGTTCACTACCCAGACAGCTCCCGGGCCTGTGCCCAGGGAGGGAGCCAGAGTTAAAACATAAAGCACGAAAGAAATAAGAAAAATCAGCAGTGCGAATTTTGTTCTTTTCATTTGTTCCTCAACTCCTGGTATTGTCGCCTGATCACTCGTTTTATTCTTCAAGACCGAATCGGAAATCGATTGTCATGGTTAATTTTTTATGACCGGAATCCCAACCAGCTTTCGCCGGAAATCAATCACCCCAAGCCAGCGGGTAGTTTAAAAAATGAGGCTGCCGCTACAGCACGCCGTACCGGTTCAACATCGTGAATCCTTAAAATATCGGCTCCGGCAAGAACGGCAACAGTGCAAGCCGCCAGGGTGCCCTCCAGTCTCTCGCCCTGGCTTTCCAGACCGGCCAGAGCCAGAAAGGATTTGCGCGACGGCCCCACAAGAAGAGGCCTGCCCAGCGGCGCCAGTTCCGCCAGGCGAGAGATTATCTCGTAGTTTCCTGCCGGCGGTTTGCCGAAACCGATACCCGGGTCCAGCACGATGTGTTCCCGGCTTATTCCTGCTTTATCAGCCCGTTGCAGGCCCTCCTGGAGAAAACTGAAAAGCTCGGCCATCAAGTCCTCGTACTCCGTATTTAACTGCATGGTACGAGGCCTGCCGCGCATGTGCATCATCACATAACCCACGTCCATTTCCGCCACTGCAGGCAGCATTTTTTCATCCAACAGACCCGCGCTAATATCGTTCACAATGTGCGCTCCCGCCCCCACAGCCTCCCGGGCAACCTGTGACTTGTAGGTATCCACGGAAATAAACGTTTCGGGAAGGGCTCGAGAAATCTCTCGGATAACCGGTATCACTCGTTTTAATTCCTCCTGCAACCCCACAGGGCTTGATCCGGGACTTGTCGATTCCCCACCCAGGTCGATTATATCCGCGCCCTGGCCGGACATTTCCACCGCTTTTTCCACCGCGGCCTCTACCGAAATATAACAGCTGCCCTCGTAAAAAGAATCCGGCGTGAGATTCAGCACCCCCATCAGCCTGGGAGTTTCGGTAAGCTCAAGCGACCTCCCGCCGGCCAGAAGCCATCGCCCAGGCCTTCTAAACCCGATTAATGGTTCCAATTCTTCTCCAAGGTTTTTCTTATCAGGGTCAGGATGTGATTTCAGCGTTTCCACAAACCGCAAATACTCATCCTGCGATCCGATAACAATCACGTTTTTGCCAAACTTGCCTGCTGGTATCCCATCCTCCGAACAAACCAACTCACCTCCTGCCAAAGAAACAAGCTAGTGAAACTCGCTCAGCAGTGCCTCAGGCAGATTGTAAAGCGCCGCGACCAGTGGATGCACCCCGGTTTCAACATGGTTTAACTCATCCGGTCCCAGCCCGAATGCCTTCAAGTTCTCGCCAATCCGTCCGGTGAATTCGAGTCGTAGAGGTTTGGCCACCAGTTTATCCATAATCCGACGCCCCAAGATATACCCGGTCAAGCTTAAAGTTAAACCTAATATTATTTCATACCCCAAGCGTTAGGGGGAGCAATTGGAAAAACTTAAATAGATCGCCTCAATAATACAATAAAGGAGGGGATTTCCCTCCTTTATTGATTTTCTAAAACTTCAAATTGCAAATCGATCACTTTTATTCAAATTCCGGACCAGAGTGAGGCTGGTGGAACAAGGCCGGTCAATCACCCTGCTGTTTTTCATCACCACCCTTCCGGGTTCCGGAAGAAACCATTTTTTTACTGGAATGCTTTTCCCCGCCGTTTTCATCCGAAGAAGGGGGACCGGATTCGGCTTGCGTGTTTCTGGCAGATCCAGCCATGGCCGCTTTTCTTTTCTTTCCCGAACTCTTTTTCTCTTTCTTTGCCGCTTTCTCCGGGTGATCGGACTTTTTTTGCAAAGCGGGCAGCCTTCTCCCGGCAACCAGGATATTGATCTCCTCTGCATCCAGTACCTCCCGCTCGATCAGGGCATCAGCGAGAGTTTCCAGTTTATCACGGTTCTCGCGCAATACTTCCATTGCCTCGTTGTACGAGTCCGTAATCAGCTTCTTTATCTCGCGGTCGATAATCCTGGCTGTTTCCTCGCTGTAATCCTGATGCTGGGCGATTTCACGCCCGAGGAAAATCTGTTCCTCTTTCTTGCCGAAAGCAAGCGGTCCCAGGGTTTTACTCATACCCCAGGTACAGACCATTTTCCGAGCGAGATCCGTGGCCCGCTCCAGATCGTTTCCGGCACCGGTGGTCATTTCTCCCAGGATCAACTCCTCTGCGCACCTTCCCCCGAGCAGGGCCACCAGGTTGTTCCGGCACCATTTTCTACTGTAAAGGTGGCGGTCCTTTTCCGGCAGGTACTGAGTAACGCCCAGGGCCATCCCCCGCGCCACGATAGTAACCTTGTTCACCGGGTCCGCTCCGGGTATCATTTTCTGGACAAGCGTATGGCCGGCCTCATGAACCGCGATGTTGCGTTTTTCCTCATCGCTGATCACCATACTTTTTCGCTCGGCCCCAATCATCACCTTGTCCTTGGCGTCCTCGAAATCCTGCATGATCACTTTATCGCGGTTTCTCCGGGCGGCCAGAAGGGCAGCCTCGTTGACAATGCTTTCAAGTTCAGCCCCGCTCAAGCCGGGTGTTCCCTTTGCCAGCACCTCCACATTCACGTCCTTGGCTACCGGGATATCTTTCATGTGTACCTTGATAATTCCCGCTCTGCCGCGCACATCCGGCCGGTCGACAACTATCTGGCGGTCGAAACGGCCAGGCCTCAGAAGCGCGGGATCCAGCACATCGGGTCGGTTTGTGGCAGCAATCAGGATCACTCCCTCGTTGGATTCGAAACCGTCCATTTCCACCAGAAGCTGGTTCAGGGTCTGCTCTCTTTCATCGTGTCCGCCGCCGAGTCCTGCGCCGCGATGCCGGCCCACGGCGTCGATTTCATCGATAAAAATAATACACGGCGCATGGGACTTGCCCTGCTCGAAAAGGTCTCGCACGCGCGAGGCCCCCACCCCGACAAACATCTCGACAAAGTCCGAGCCGCTCATGCTGAAAAACGGCACATCCGCTTCACCAGCTACGGCACGGGCCAACAGGGTCTTGCCGGTTCCTGGAGCGCCGAGAAGCAGCGCTCCCTTGGGGAGCCGCCCCCCGAGTTTCTGGAACTTGCGGGGCGCCTTGAGAAACTCGATGATTTCCTCAAGTTCGTGCTTGGCCTCGTCGCAGCCAGCCACATCCTTGAAAGTCACTTTCGGCTTGTCCCCTGAAAGAAGCTTGGCCCGGCTCTTTCCGAAAGAAAATGCTTTGCCACCGCCTGTTTGAATCTGCCTCAGGAAAAAAAGCCAGATAAGGATAAACACCACCCACGGCAGCCAGCTCATTATACTTGTCATCCAATTCACCATGGGCGGCCTGCTGGTTATGTCCACTCCCGCCTCATCGAGCTTTTTCACCAGATCCGGATCCTCGAACGGTATATAGGTTTCAAAGCTTTGAAAGTCCGCTGCTGGCTTTGATCCACTCTTGGATACCGTTTCCGCTGCCTTATACTTCAATTTCCCGAGAACCTTTTTCTCCATGATCGTCACACTTTCCACCTGGCCCTCGTCCAAAAATTCAATGAATTCTGTATAGTTGATCTCGAGGGCAGTCTCTTTTCGAGGTGAAAGCAGATTGAACAGAGTGATTGGCAGAAGGATGATCAGCAGCCAGAATGCAATGTTCTTGGAAAGGTTTCCAAATTTAGGCTCTTTTCCCGGCGGGACTCCCTTTTTGTTTTTGCGCGGACCGGAGCTTTTATTTTTTCTATTACCGGAAATATTTGCCATTCTATTTTCCTTTTATCAGGAATTCAAACCGGCTTACTCCAGAGTTGCCGGTTTTAAAACGGAACTGTGTAAAAATGCAATTTACCTTTTGGACACTCAACGCAATATGCTGACAGAGGCGCTCAGTGGCAGGCATACCAACAATATAATTTCTAATAAGTTAGGTGTCAATGCTACCTGAGTCGGCTTAAAGCCACATTTACTTCTGCAGCCGGGCCCTGATGACAAGCACATTGACTGTATTCCTGCTCAGGGGCGCCAGGTTCGATCGGCAAACTCCGCAAACCCAGAGAACCTCGTTGCCTGCATCTCGAATCACCGGCATCTCGTGCCTCTGGCTGCGGGGAATCCGCTTCTCGCCGAAAACTTTCTTTAGTTTCTTCCTGCCGCCCAGACCGAACGGCATGATCTGTTCCCCCTCACGCCAGGGCCCGGCACTCAGCGGCCAGCGGACCCGATCCCTGTCGAACCGTTCCTCGTAGAAATCCGCGCCACCCCCCTGCTCCGGAACCTCAAGAGAAGCATCCGGTTTGCGCTTTTGTATCCCGAGCTCAATCTCCCAACTCAGTGATCCGATCTGGAGAGCACTGATCCCCGCCTCTTTCAATTCTACCCCATTTATCTCGGCTTTTGCACTCCAGATTTTTTTCCTTGCTATCCTGAGCGAATCGAACTCCCGGTAGGCAGCCAGGTCTTGCGGCAGGTCTACTTGCTTTCCGCTCTGTCCGCAGGCAACGAGACGCTCCACAGCATTCAGCGGGCGTCCGGAAAGGATAAGCTCCCCGTGAGTTAATTCGAACACGGCCTGGGTGATCAGATGACGCCGAAGAAGCAAGGGCTGAGCGGCCGCGCCAGGGCAATCAATCTCAACAGCGCCTTTATTAACCACTGCCAGCCCCTTTTCCATCAGCTCTTTGGTTCTGTCATCCAGAAACTGACGAAAAAGTGCGGCCTCTTCTCCAAGCCTCACCAGGTTTTCGCTGAAATCCGGATCGTATTTTTTTTTGATCTCAGGGATAATCCTGTGGCGCAGCCTGTTGCGCAGGTATTTTTCCGTGACGTTGGTCGGGTCCTCGGCCCAGGCTATTTCATTTTCCCTGGCGAATTCCTCCAGTTCTGCCCGGCTGGTTGCAAGAAGCGGCCGGATCAGCCTGCCGGAGTCGCTGGAGGGCTGGATACCTGCAAGACCGGCCAGGCCGCTTCCTTTGATCAGGCGCATTAATACGGTTTCAGCCTGGTCGTCGCGGTGGTGGCCGGTGGCAATTCGATTACATCGTGTTTTCCTGGCGCAGTCGTGCAAAAATGCGTAACGCGCGATCCTTGCCGCCTCCTGGAGGTTTTCTTTACGCGCCGCTTCCAGCAGGCTCCTACCTGCCGAGCCGGATTGAAACGGGACCGCCAGAGACTCGCACTTTCTCCTGACCAACTCACCCTCCTGCGCTCCCTGCTCTCCGCGCAGACCGTGGTCAAAATGGGCCGCGGCCAGTGCAAATCCCAGCACCCCGGAGAGACGGTGAAGCAACTCAAGCATCACCATCGAGTCCAGCCCTGCGGAAACAGCGGCTAAAACTTTGTCTCCTGCCTCAATCAGCGACTTCTCGACGATATAGCACCGAACTTTGTCCACGAGTTGGAAAGCCAACTCTCCCTCCACCATAAAACCGGGTTACCAGGCAGCCGAGGCTACTTCCTGTTTTTCTTGTTTCTATCACCGCTGTCATTTTCCCCGCCCATTGGTTCCACAGGCTTGCTTTGATTGCTCAGAATGTGCTGCTGAAGATACTCTCTCACGAAACAAAGAAAACGTTCAGCTTCCTCGATCATGGATTCCGCATCCTTGCGGGTAATCTGAGGTTGCTCGTAGTGCTCACTATCATCGCGGGAGCGGTAGCTGCGGTCAACTGTCAGCCCGAACTCCTTGGGTACCTCACCGGACTGAACGAAACTTTCATGGAAAATATTCAGCACTTTCTGGTGCTTGGCTGAATCTTTCATCTTGATGGCCAGCAGCGATTTAATCGCATAGAAATTGGCCTGGAAGATCCGGTTTACCGATTCAGCAACATTATCGCTCTTGAGCAGTATCTCGGCATCGGTCTTGCTTTCGAATGCACGCTGGACCCTGTATTTGGCAAGGTCAAAAAACATCTCTTTCATAATTACCTCGAACATTGTCCGCCAATCGAGCAGAACGACTGCGCCTAATGCTTGTCCTGCGGGCGGGTGCTGTTTTCGCCTAGGCGGATAACTGGGCCATGTTGCTCTCCACTCTGGCCAGAGTCTCCAGGCAGGACTGCTTTTTTTGCCGCTCCTTTTCAACAACTTCCGCTGGTGCGCGGCTGAGAAAGTTTTCATTGGCCAGCTTCTTTTCGATCACCGCCACCATGTTTCGCAACCTTTCGGCCTCCTTGAGGAGTTTCTCCCTCTCCCTGTCCAGATCGATCAGACCCTTGAGCGGCACGAACAGTTCTGTTTTCCCGATAACCGCGACCCCGCTTTCCGGAGGCTTTTCCTCAGGATTGGTGAAATCGATTCTCTCGACTCTGGCCAGCGCGCGGACAAAATCCGCATATCGTTCGATTATGCCCCTGACATTTTGATCCGCGGGAATAACCGCAAGGGTCGCCTTCCTGGCTGGAGGAACGTTCATCTCGCTGCGGATCGTGCGCACCGCGGTTATCAGCTCCTGGAGAAAGCCCATCTGCTTCTCGGCTTTTCTGTCAATCTGAGATTCGTCCGGTTCGACCCAGGGCCGAAAGAATATCGATTCGCCCTGGTGCGGCAGGCGCTGCCAGATTTCCTCGGTGATAAAGGGCATAAAGGGGTGAAGAAGGCGGAGGCTCGCCTCGAGCACGTACCAGAGGACCCAGGCCGCGCGTTCGGCCTCTGGGCCGGCACTTTCGAGCTTGCCCTTGCTCAATTCGATATACCAGTCGCAGAAGTCGTGCCAGATGAAATGGTAGATCGCACCCGCCGAATCGTTAAGCCGAAACGAGTCCAGTGTCGCGGTGGCGTCCTTTGCTGTCTGCTGCAACCTGCTTAGTACCCAGCGCTCGGCAAGGTCATGCTCTCCTATTGCAGGCGGCTGGGACATTTTCTGCGGCTGGAAATTATCCGGGAAATTCATCAGCATGAACCGGCTGGCATTCCAAAGCTTGTTGGCGAAATTGCGCCCCAGATGGAACTTTTCCCTGGAAAGATAAACATCTGTGCCTGTGGCGGTAATCGAGATCAGAGTGAAACGCATCGCATCCGCGCCGAATTCCTCGATCACCTCCAGCGGATCAATCGTGTTGCCGCGCGATTTGCTCATGGCCCGGCCCATGTCATCCCGCACCGTACCATGCAGATAAACATCTCTAAAAGGAACATCACCCATGAATTCATATCCGGCCATGATCATCCGAGCCACCCAGAAGAAAATGATATCCGGTGCGGTGGAAAGTACGCTTGTCGGGTAAAAACGCACCAGGTCGGCGGTCTGTTCCGGCCAGCCGAGCGTGGAGAACGGCCAGAGCTGACTTGAAAACCAGGTATCCAGCACGTCCTCGTCCTGCCTGAGATTCTTGCTGCCACAGCAGGGACAGAGTTTCGGGGTTTGTTCGGCGACAATCACCTCGCTGCAAGAGTCGCAGTACCAGACCGGAATCTGGTGCCCGAACCAGATCTGCCGACTGATACACCAGTCGTGGATATTTTTCAGCCAGTCAAAATAAACTTTTTTCCAGCGTGCCGGGTGAAAGATCACACGGCCATCTTTCACTACCTCAATCGCCGGTTCGGCCAGGGGTCTCATTTTCACGAACCACTGTGTTGAAAGGTACGGCTCGATCATCGTGTCGCAGCGGTAACAGTGGCCCACCGAGTGGTCATGGCTTTCGATCTTTTCCAGCAGGCCTTGCTTTTCCAACTCCTCGACCACTTGCTTGCGGCACTCGAAACGGTCCAAGCCCTTGAAAGCCCCGGCCTGCTCGTTCATCGTGCCGTCACCGGCCATTACCTGTACCTGCTCCAGGTTGTGGCGACAGCCGATCTCGAAATCGCAGGGATCGTGCGCCGGGGTCACCTTGACCAGCCCGGTGCCGAATTCAGGGTCCACGTGGTGGTCGACTATTATCGGCAGCTCCCGGCCGATCAGCGGCAGCTTGAGAGTTTTCCCCACATGATGCTTGCAGCGCTTATCCTCCGGGTTGACCGCAACTGCGGTGTCACCTAGCATGGTTTCGGGCCTGGTAGTGGCCACGGTGATATAGCCGTCACTCTCGGTAAATGGATAACGGATATGATACAGTTTGCCCTTGGTATCGAGGTGGTTGACCTCTTCATCGGCCAGAGCGGTCTGGCAGCGTGGGCACCAGTTGATAATGTATTTGCCCCGGTAAATCAGGCCCTTGTGGTAAAGCTCGACAAAAACCTTGCGTACCGCGCGCGACAGCCTTTCGTCCATAGTGAAACGGTAGCGGCTCCAGTCGCAGGCGCAGCCGATCCGCTTGAGTTGGGTAATAATCGTTTTTTCGCGATCCTCTTTCCAGGCCCAGATTTCTTTCAGCAGCGCCTTGCGGCCCATCTGGTGGCGGTCCTTGCCCTCTTCGGCGAGTTTTTTCTCCACCACATTCTGAGTTGCGATTGCCGCATGGTCCACCCCAGGCACCCAGAGAGTTTCGAAACCCCGCATGCGCTTGCTGCGGATCAGGATGTCCTGGATGGTATTGTTCAGGGCATGCCCCATGTGGAGCACACCGGTAACGTTCGGGGGCGGAATGACTATGGTGAAAGACTCTTTCGGGGAGTCAACATGTGCCTCAAAATACTTTCTATCTTCCCAGAACCTGTACCATCTACTTTCAACCTGCGATGGATCGTATTGCCTGGACATCTGTTCTGTCAAACTTCCTCCCATACCTCTTAGCTCGATTGCAATGCGGAATTTATCCGGGCATAATGTCAAATTAAGTGGAAAAATAAACAAATAGCCCTGTCAGGTCAATTTTTTTATCCCCCTAAGAAACACCGTAAATTGTTTAATCTTAAGGCAATTTAAACCATTTTCAAAATACGTTTACAGCCTGGTGTCTATATTATTATAGACAGCATGGGGATTGCCTTTTATCTTATTTATTTTTCAAGCAGATAGTAATAAGTTTGAGCAAGAATTATCAAAACATGCTGTTCCAGGTTTCTCAATGGAAAAATATCACTTGGAGGAATAGTGTCTGCCGCGCCGATCAAAAAGATTCCCAGTGACATCGAAATCGCACAGAATGCCGATATCAAGCCGATAGTGGAAATCGCCAGGCAGGTGGGCCTGCGGGAAAGCGATCTTGAGCTTTACGGCCGCCATAAAGCCAAAATTTCTCTTGAAAATGTAAAAGAAAAAGCCGGCAAAAAAGGCCGCCTGATTCTGGTCACAGCGATCAGTGCCACGCCTGCCGGGGTGGGTAAGTCCACTATCTCGGTCGGTCTGGCTCAGGCTCTTAAGCGCCAGGGTAAGAGCGCGATGCTCTGCCTTCGCGAGCCTTCGCTGGGCCCCTGCATGGGAATCAAAGGAGGAGCAGCAGGAGGCGGGTATTCGCAGGTTATCCCGATGGAGGATATCAACCTTCATTTCACCGGCGACATGCATGCAATTACTACAGCTCACAATCTGTTGAGCGCAATGGTCGATAACAGTGTGCACCAGGGCAATCCGCTGAATTTCGATCCGCGGCGGATTATCTGGCCCAGGGCCATGGACATGAACGACCGGAGCCTGCGCGCGATCGTGATCGGACTTGGCGGGCCGCTGAACGGCGTGGCACGGGAAGACCGCTTTATTATCACCGTAGCCTCGGAGGTGATGGCGATTCTCTGCCTGGCGAGCAGTCTCAAAGATCTGGAACATCGTCTCGGCCGGATTATCGTGGGTTATAATTTCAACAGGGAACCGGTGCCTGCGAAAGACCTCCATGCTCCGGGCGCAATGGCTGCGCTGCTTAGAGAGGCGTTCAAGCCCAACCTGGTTCAGACTCTCGAAGGCGGGCCTGCGCTGGTGCACGGCGGACCTTTCGCCAATATCGCCCACGGCTGCAATAGCCTGATCTCCACACGCCTGGCCCTGAACCTCTCCGATTACGTTGTTACCGAGGCCGGTTTCGGTGCGGACCTGGGAGCGGAAAAATTCTTCAACATCAAGTGCCGTTACGGCAATCTCGAGCCCGCCTGTGTGGTGCTTGTCACCAGCGCCAGGGCTCTCAAGTTCCAGGGCGGTGTGCCTTTGGAAAACCTCCCCAGCGAGAACCACGAGGCGCTTGCCACCGGCCTGGAGAACCTGGATAAACACGTCGAAAACATCCAGATGCACGGCGTGCCGGTAGTGGTGGCGATTAACTATTTCCTGTCCGACACCCGGGCCGAAATCGACCTGATAAAAGACCACTGTGAAAAGCTGGAGATTCCCTCGACAGTAACCGAGGTCTGGGAAAAAGGCGGAGAGGGCGGCCTGGAACTCGCTGATCAGGTATGTTCTATAATCGAGAAGGATAGCTCGAATTTCAAGTTCCTCTATGATGTGGAAGAGTCTGTAACAAGCAAGATCGAAAAAATCGCCTGCCTCATGTACGGCGCAGACAGGGTGGAATACACAACCGCAGCCAGGAGAAATATCCAGAGTATCGAAAAATTCGGCATGGACAACCTTCCGGTGTGCATGGCCAAAACCCAGTTTTCGCTCACTGACAACCAGGCCATTCTCGGACGGCCCAGGGGATTCAGAATCACTGTGCGCGAGGTGAGACCCAGCGCAGGGGCCGGGTTTCTGGTAGTTTTCACCGGAGATATAATGACCATGCCGGGCCTGCCCAAAAAACCGGCCGCAGAGAATATCGGACTGGACAAGCACGGCAAGATTTACGGGCTGTTTTAATTGCAACGATAGAGGTAAATATCCAAAGAAAAAGGCCGTATAGCTTGCGGCATTCTTTTGTTTTACTACCCGAGAGCACTTGATTATTAACTTTAAGTGATTTATATATCCTCTTAATTTTAAATTAGTTAATAGCTTATGCTTAAAGTAATGATCTAATCACTCCATGCATGCGGAAATTAACATGCCTGCCAACACCTCCTCTGTTGCATTTGTCTGGTAAAATCTGTCTTTTTGAATAATTTTTAATATCACTTTCCGATAATGCTTGCAGATTAAAATGGAGAGTTACTTATGTCCCTTTTTACAACTTTACTCACCCTTACTCTTCTCCTGGCTGGCTGCGCTCCTCAGGAGGCCTTGCCCCCGGGAATCGGCCACGGAGAGCCTTTGGCTCTGCATACCGCTGACGGTTTCGGCCCGATCAATAACGGTTTTATCAGCCAACCGACCCTGGGCGACTGGAACGGTGACGGCAGGCTCGACCTTCTTGTGGGAGCCGAAAAAGCGGGCAGGTCTATCTGTTCGAACGCTCCTATATCGAACGGGGATGTATGCCGTAAGAAGATTTATCTCATGTATTATTGCGTTTCCCAGGGAGCGTAAGTTCCCGGATTCAGCGCCTGCCTGCCGAATTTCAGCGGCGGCCCTCCCCTTTCGAATGCACCCAGATCCGGCCCCCTGCCCTGGTAGCCGTCATTGAAACCGGGCAGCATGACTCCGGCATCAATCGCCGGATTGACCACTGTGACCACCTTGTCGGTTTGCGTCCATTTCCTGCCATGATGTTCCACCTCAGTCTTCCCCCATTTTATTCTCGTGGTCGTGGAAGCCAGATAAAATTCGAGACCCCGGGAGGGAACAAAAGACGGCCTGATCCTTATTGCGTGCTTTTCATAATCGAGTCCCGCATTCAGACCTGTAAACAGGTCGTGGTCCAGGTCGGCCGGCGGGTTCGGCCTCCTGCGGCCGGCCAGCGGGCCGGGACAGTCGAAAATATTGTTGCGCGAAACGGTATTGGAAACCGGATGCGTGCTGAACACCCTGAATGCACCTCTGGGCTGAAGAGCGGTATTGTGAAAGACATACCTGCGTCCTCCTGAATACGGCGCGCGCTCCCCCATCTTGATCATCGGCCCGCCCAGCGGATCGTTATGCGTTCGGCGCGACAGGCCGAAAACGTTTCTGAAAATGTACAGCGGTCCCCGGGAGGTGGCAGCGGTGGCAATATGTGTGAAAGTATAGTGGATGTAATTGCCCCAGATTCGCACGTTCATGTTCGCCCCCTCAGCCTCGATCGCATCATCCCACACATTGGAAATTATATTTCCGTATATGTCCGAATCCCTGTTCGGGCTGCCCTGGAAACTGTAATTGCTCCCGCCCCCGATTGCATCGTTGAAACCGTGGTCCTCTGTTGAGCTGATTTCGTTGTACCTGATAATATTTCCACCAAGGGAATTCCGGAGAGTTACTGCCTGCGGCCCGCTTGGATGCCCGGTCTCCCAGTCATTTGTCCAGCCGCTGGGATGATCTATCAGATTGCGCTGGATCACGAGCCGGGAGGTTCCTCCCTCCGCTCTTATTCCGCTGTCACCATAGCCCAGGTAAGCGAGCCTCCTGTCGCCTCTGCCCCATAAGGTTATATGGCAGTCCTCTATAACTACATCGTGGATTCCTTCTTTGATCAGCACAGCATCCTTGATCGCGTTCTTTAATTCAAGGCCCCTGACAATAACATACGGGGCTGCAATGACAATGTTATAATCAGTGGTTTTTTCCGGATCGATAACTGTTTTGGCGCCGGGTTCAGGGGCAACCAGATGCCAGGCGTCAGCTCTGCCGGGTTCAGTGATAAACACAGTTTCATCGCTGACTCCGCCTTTGAGATACGTTGTTTTGCCCACAGGGAAATCGTCCCTGCGTGTCCGTGCCCTGAAAACACTCTCCTTCTCCCCGCATCTCAGGCTGATCTCATATTCGGTGTCAGGTGCCAGGCCGACAATACTTCCCCGGTATTCGCTGTCCCGCCTGTCGAACCAGAGCGGGATAACATCTTTCCATTCTTCCGCACCCGTCTTTCTGTGCCGGAAGGCGCATTCTCCAAGGTCATTTTCCACTTTGTAGTAAATCCCGAGGCATTCAAACGTGGCAACAGCATGGGGATTGCTCACCGCTGCATATACACTGGTTGTGAAAGCCAAGCTTACGATAAAGCAACCCAGGCATATCAAAACCAGGGCGTGAAAGGCAGTTTCCTTTCTCATTTCCGGCTCCTGTTTATTATTGTTGAAAGGCGTGGAAAAATTATTAGCAGGCTGTTCCTGCCCTAATCTGTTTTGCCCAGCAGAAGGGCCGCTGCAACGGCCTGGCTCCTGTTGTGCGAAATAGATATGTAACAGGTTTCAACACCTATCTCCCCGGCCAGTTTTTCTGTTTTGCCGTGAAAGGCAATAAAGGGCTGCCCCAGCTCGTTGTTGAGCACCTCGATTCCTTTCCAGGAAACCCGCGCAGTCCAGCCAGTGCCGAAAGCTTTCATCACAGCTTCCTTGGCTGCAAACCGTGCCGCAAAGTGGGGATATGGATTGACCTTGCTGCGGCAATAGGTGATCTCGCCCTCAGTGAAAACCCTGCTTTCAAAGCGTTTGCCGGATTCAGCCTCCAGCGCTTGCTTGATTCTCTCTATCTCGATCAGGTCCACACCCAACCCGAGCACCACTGCCGGCTTGCCCATTAGTGAATCCATATTCGGACACCCTTTCATATATTCAGGCTTTTAAAGCTGACTTTCTTGATAATCATGCTGGACAGGTAATATATTTCTTATCAGCGGGTTTCCAAAACGGAAAATCCGGCAAACAAGTTAAAACTCTGTGGGGCGTTTGTCCACTCGAAGATTAACTCAAACCTTTTGGCTCGCGCCATGACCGATGAAACCAAAGAGCTTTTCAGCATGCCGGAGGAGGATAGCAGGGGGAGCCAGATTGCCCCTCTGGCAGACAGGATGCGGCCGTCCAGCCTGGACGAATTCGAGGGCCAGGAGCATATTCTGGGCCCGGATGGTGTCCTTCGCCGGGGGATCGAGTCGGACAGGCTGACCTCGATGATTCTCTGGGGTCCTCCGGGCAGCGGAAAAACCACGCTTGCCCGGATTATCGCCAGGCAGACCGGATCGAATTTCGTGCATTACAGCGCCGTGACCTGCGGGGTGCAGGAAATCAGAAAAGCTGTCGAGGATGCGCGGGAGGCTCTCAAGCTCTACCAGCGCCGCACAATCGTTTTCCTGGATGAGATCCACCGTTTCAACAAGGCCCAGCAGGATACCCTTCTGCCACATGTGGAAAAGGGCCTTATCATCCTGATCGGCGCGACAACCGAAAACCCCTCATTCGAGGTGATCAGCCCCCTGTTGAGCCGGGTCAGGGTATTCGTGCTCAAGAGGCTTGAAAAAGAACACCTGGCGCGAATTCTCAAGCGGGCTCTCAAGGACAGGGAGCGCGGCCTTGGAGATAAGTCTGTTGTGCTGGATGAGGACGCCAGAGAACTCCTGCTTGAGGCTGCTGACGGCGACGCTCGCGCCGCCCTGACCGGCCTGGAACTTGCCGCGCTGTACCTGGAAGAGAAGAGGGGCAAAAAACCTTCCCGTAAAAAGGCCGTTACCCGCAAGATCATGGCCGAGGCCCTCCAGCAGCGGCTCCTTCAGTATGACCGCATGGGCGACCAGCACTACGATGTTATCTCAGCCTTTATCAAGTCCCTGCGCGGCAGCGACCCGGATGCGGCACTCTATTACATGGCCCGTATGCTGGAAGCCGGCGAGGATCCCCTGTTCATCCTTCGCCGGATGATCATTTTCGCTGCCGAGGATGTGAGCAATGCCGATCCCCAGGCACTTCTGATCGCAACGGCCGCCTTCCAGGCGGTTTCGGTGATCGGGCTGCCGGAGGGGGCGATCGTGATGAGCCAGGCTGTGACCTATCTCGCCACTGCTCCAAAAAGCAACGCCAGCTACCTTGCCCTGAAAAAAGCCCAGGAGGCTGCCCTTAAGCACATGAGCGAGCCTGTGCCCCTGCACCTGCGCAACGCCCCCACCAGGCTGATGAAAGCTCTCGGCTACGCCAAAGGCTACAAATACCCCCACGACTATCCTTATCATTTCGCCCCCCAGCAATACCTTCCTGACGCCCTGGAGGGGGCGAAATTTTACGAGCCGACCAATCTCGGATTCGAAAAGGAAATCCGCAAGCGGCTGGAGTTCTGGCAGAAGCTGGTTGACGAAGCGCGTAAGAAAGAGAAATAAGCTTTTCAAACATATTATGTACTTCGTTGAACAATGAAAGGGCACGGCTGGCCGTGCCCTTGTTTAATCCCAATCGGAGCGCCTGATTTGACACTGGTAAGTTTCGTGGAGATAAGCAAAAGTTTCTCGGGTCACCTGATTTTCGGCCCTGTTACCGGTATCATCCGCCGTAGCGAGCGGATCGGCGTGGTGGGGCCCAACGGTGCGGGCAAGACCACGTTCTGCCGGGTGCTCGCAGGACTTGACCGCCCGGACACGGGTGAGGTGCACCGGGAGAAAAACCTCAAACTGAGCTACATGGAACAGGAACCGTCACTGGATTCCGAACGGGGAGTGCTGGATGAACTTATTTGCTCCTGCAGCGAGATCAATCACCTGGAAAAAAAGATCAGGGAATACGGCAAAAGGCTCGAGGCCGGCGAAAAACTCCATGGAAAGGAACTGGAGCATTACGGCGGGATGATGGACCGATTCGAGCGGCTGGGCGGCTACAGCCTGGGCAGCCGCGCAGAGAAAATTCTCACCGGCCTGGGCCTTGAACCGAAAACATTCAGCCAGCCGGTCAATTCCCTGAGCGGTGGCCAGAAAAGCCGCCTGGCGCTGGCCAGGGCCCTGATCGGCGAACCGGACATTCTGTTTCTGGACGAGCCGACCAACCATTTGGACCTGAAGGCGATCGAGTTCCTGGAAAGTTTCCTCCTCGAAACGACCTCGACTGTGGTGGTAATTTCCCACGACCGTGCTTTGCTGGATAAGGTGACCGACCGGACTATTGAGATACTTGACAGCCACGTTACCATTCGCCCTGGCAATTACAGCGCGTTCAGCCAGTGGGCCCATGCCGAGGCCGAGAGGCTTGAGCGCGAGCGGAAAAACTACGAACGCAAGGTGGAAAAGATCGAGGAATTCATCCGCCGCAATATCTACGGCCAGAAAACGAAACAGGCCCAGAGCAGGAGGAAAATGCTCGCCCGGCTCAAGCCGCCGCCCAGGACTCGCCGTGTTCGCCACGCGCCGAACTGGGAGATCAATATCTCACGCGAGTCCGCCTCAGTGGTTATCGAGGCCGAAGGTGTCAGCATGGCCTGGCCGAACCGCGAACCCCTGTTTGAAAATCTCGATCTCACACTGATGCGCGGTGAAACCCTGGCGGTAATCGGAGACAACGGCACAGGGAAATCCACCTTGCTTGAAATCCTGGCCGGGAAAATTCCTCCGCACAAAGGCCGGATCGACCGGGGCCGCGAGGTGAATATCGCCTACCTGCCCCAACGTATAAGCCATCCGGTTGAACTCAGCAGCGTGCTGGAGTTCATGTATGCTCAGGCCCCGGAACTCACTATTGGAGAACTGCGGAACCTCCTGGCACGGTTTCTTTTCACCGGTGAGCAGGTGGAGCAGAGCGTGGACTCGTTAAGCGAGGGGGAATTCAGACGGCTGCTGCTTGCGGGACTGATCCACTCCAAGGCAAACCTGCTCCTGCTCGATGAGCCGACCAACCATCTAGATATCTACAGCCGGGAGGCTCTCCAGAACGCTTTGGGCGAATATTCCGGCACGGTGGTCCTGATTACCCATGACCGGGAGCTTTTATCTGCATTTGCTACGCGGATTCTGGAGTTTTCTCTCACCGGCCGCGCCGCTCCGGGAATGGACAAAGTTGTTGAATATGATGGTGATTATTCTTATTATAAACAGGAACGGGCGAAATTCGAGCGAGCCCTGGTTCAGAAGGCGAGGAAAAAGCCTTCTAGCTCTTCCCGGCCGGAGAAAAAAGCCGGTGTGGAAAAAGAACGTCCCAGGCAAATCTCTAAAAATGTACTTCGAAAACTAAAGGAGCGGATAGCGCTTCTCGAAAGCGAGATTGCCCAACTGGAAAACCGTAAGCACGAGCTTCAGCTTGAACTTGCCGACCCCAAAACCTACAAGCAGGAGGGCAGGGCGGCTGAACTCGGCACAGCCCTTGAAACTATCAAGGGCAAGATAGAAGAAGCTTACAAGGAGTGGGAACAGCTACTTGAATATGATTGAAATTAAAGAGGTTCCGCAACGTGCGGTCCTTTTCGGCACAGACAGGCCGGAAAACCAGTACTGGGGTGATCAGCCTCTTGAGGAACTGGGCCGTCTTGCGGAAACCGCAGGTGCGGTGGTTACCGAGCGGATTATCCAGCGTATCCGAAAGATCAATCCGAGAACATATATCGGCTGCGGCAAGGCCGAGGAGATAAAAACAGCGATAGAGGCTACCGGTGCGGATCTTGCCATTTTCGACGATGAACTGCCGCCGACTCAGGCGAGAAACCTGGAAGAGCTTTTCGGCATCCAGGTACTCGACCGCTCGGAACTGATCCTGGATATATTCGTCGGTCATGCCAGCACCATGGAAGCCAAGCTTCAGGTGGAACTGGCTCAGCTCGAGTACCTTCTGCCCCGGCTCAGGAACATGTGGGTTCACCTTTCCCGCATTCGCGGAGGTATCGGACTGAGAGGGCCCGGCGAAACCCAGTTAGAGACCGACCGCAGGCTGATCCAGAGAAAAATCACCAGCCTCAGGCGAAAACTGCAAAAAATCGCCATACAGCACACTCTCAGGATAAGCGGCCGCAGCGGGATTTACAGCCTTGCCCTGGTCGGATACACCAATGCAGGGAAATCTTCCCTGCTTACCGCCCTGACCGGAAAACCGGTCACTGTGCAGGATCAGCTCTTCTCGACTCTCGATACCACCACCCGCAAACTCTGCCTCCCCGGAGGGCAGGAGATTCTGCTCACCGACACGGTGGGTTTTATCAGCCGTCTTCCCCACCACCTTGTAGCTTCATTCAAGGCCACCCTGGAGGAGCTCAGCCAAGCGGACCACCTCCTGATTGTGGTGGACATTTCCAACCCGCATTTCAGCGAACGAATCCAGGTGGTGGAAAAGGTACTTGAAGAGATCGGCGCTGGAGATGTAGAACGGACTTTCGTGTTCAACAAAATAGACCTCTTGACAGACCGCCAGATCATTTTCCAGACTACCGAAAGCTATCCTGGTTCTGTTTTCTGCTCAGCAATCACCGGCGAGAGCGGGTTGCGCCATTTGAGAGACCATTTAAACCGGATTCAACAAGCCCAAGAGGCCGAGTTCTCGATCAATCTGCTGCCCCAGGAGGGTAACCTGGTGGCCGCTTTCCACCGGATGGGCCGGGTGCTCGACCACAGGCTGCAGAACGGGGAACTCCGGCTGCGTGTGCGAATGCGAAAACCCCTGGCGCTCAAGCTCCTGAGAGACACGCCCTATGCCGGAAAAATAACATTCTCCGGAGGTAATCTTGATTAAACTCGGAGTTAACGTGGATCACGTGGCCACTGTCCGCCAGGCCCGCCGCACAGTGGAACCCGATCCCGTGGCAGCCGCCGTACTTGCGGAACTGGGTGGCGCAGACGGTATCACGATTCATCTGCGCGAAGACCGCAGGCACATTCAAGACCACGATCTCGAGCTACTCAGAAAAACCGTGCAGACCCATCTCAACCTGGAAATGGCACTCAACGAAGAAATCGTCCAAATTGCCCTGCGCGTGCTCCCTGACCAGGCGACCCTGGTGCCTGAAAAACGCGAAGAGGTCACTACCGAGGGGGGGCTCGATGTCCTGACTCACAGGGATAACCTCAAGGCAGTTGTCAAAAGATTGAAAGATGCCGGAATAAGAGTGAGCCTTTTTGTCGATCCTGTTGTTGAGATAATGCGTGTCTCAAAGCAAGTGGGGGCGGATGCTGTCGAACTGCACACCGGCTCCTATGCCAATGCCCGCACTGAAGAGGAAGTCGAAAAGGAACTGGCCAAGCTGAAAGAGGCTGCGCGGGTGGCCGGGGAAGCGGGTCTGGCTGTCTTTGCCGGCCACGGACTCAATTATATCAACATTTTTGCAATAAAAACGATCCCTCAACTCATGGAGGTCAATATCGGACATAGCATCGTGAGCCGCGCCGTGTTTGTCGGCATCAAAAAGGCGGTCCGTGAAATGAAAGATCTTTTGTCAGAATAGGTTAAACCGTATTTCAAGGCTAAAATGGGTCAATTCGATTCAGCGATCAGGCATCTGGAAAAAGAGATGGAGAAACGCTACAGCGGCAAACCCCTTGTACGCCATACCCGCTCTGTGGCCGAGTTTGCGCGGAGGATCGCAGGGTCTGTGATCAAATCGGATTCATTAGCCGAAAAAGCCTATGTCGCCGGTCTGGCCCACGACCTGTACAAGGGCTTCTCCCAGAAAGATTTGCGCGAGTTGGTAGTCGCCGAATCCGTTCCTGTCGACGAGGATTCCTTGAGGATCGGCGGCGGTCTTCTTCACGCGCCCCTGGCCGCTCATTATATCCGAACCCGCCTCAAGATAACGGACGATGAGATTCTTTCGGCTGTCTATTACCATACCACCGGGCGCCTGAATGCCACCACCCTGGATAAAATACTTTTTTGCGCGGATTATCTTGACCCCTGGCGCGAAATACGAGCGACTGAGCCTGACGTGCCAGCTTTAACTAAACAGACACTTGTGGATCTGGAAGAGGTTTACCACACGGTTCTTTATCGCAAGCTCACCTACACACTGTCCAAGGGCCGGCCCCTGCATCCCAACGGTGTCGCTGCCTGGAACCAGATTTGTAGCAAATAGACTTTGAGATTGTTAAATATGTAAAAATTCAGCTTGGATCAGGCGAACATCTTTTGACAAGATGGGTGTTTGAATTATATCTTAAACCATCAGTTTCGATCCACTATACAGACTGGCGAGCTAAAATCGCTGGAGCTTTTCCGGACACGGTTAAAACGGGGTGAAAAGGTGTGATAGAGTGAAATATCGTTTAAATATGCCGCTCGCCAGAGAACATAACCTCTGGAAAGGAGAAACTTATGAGTAAGAAAAAACGAACAGCAGTAATAATTTCAAGGGCGGCAAGAAGTTACAGATTAACTTTTTTATTCTTGATAGTTTTTCTTACGAACAACATGAATTTATTAAATTCCGAAACTCCAGACATCATAAACCTTCCCGAGCCTAAATATGAAAGCAAGCTTTCCATAGAAAAAGCTTTGCTCCAGAGAAGGTCGGTCAGGGATTACAGGGACCAGCCACTGGATATTTCCGAAGTATCCCAGCTTCTGTGGGCCGCCCAGGGAATAACCGACCAGAGAGGCTTAAGAACAACCCCTTCGGCGGGAGCGCTATATCCGCTCGAGGTGTACCTTGTTGCCGGAAATGTTAGCGGATTGTCTGCCGGTATCTACAGGTACAAAACGAACGGACATGCACTGGTTAAAGTGGCCGGGGGAGACAGGCGGGCGGAACTGTGCTCCGCAGCCCTCGGACAGGCCTGTGTCAAAAACGGTGCTGCGGTTGTTGTATTCACCACAATCTATGAAAGAATCACTGGAAAGTATGGCAACAGAGGGATAAAATATGCCCACATCGAGGTCGGCTGTGCAGCGCAAAACGTATATTTGCAGGCAGTCTCCCTGGATATCGGAACAGTTTTTGTGGGGGCTTTTCATGACGACCAGGTGAAACAATTACTGAACCTGGATGATAACGAGCACCCACATTGCATAATGCCTCTGGGAAAGAAATAAAAGAGCTTCGACAACAAAAGACTGATATATCAAACTTTTCCTGTGTGCGTGCCGATTTCATTGTACTCTAAAGTTTGAGATTGAGCTTTTATGCCGGATCGCCCGTCAAACAGACAGCGACGCAAACATCTTAAGAACTTACGAAAAATCCAGAAAACCAAACGGTCACAGATAACTCCGTTCCGGTCTTCTGCTGCTGTTTCATCGAAAAGCAATCCATTTGTTGTTCTGGGTCTGGTGGTGAGCGCGTCGGTGTTGCTGCTTTTTCTCGGCTCGCTGTTCTTTCAGTATAAAGGCGGCCTGACAACATTCTCGGACAACCTTAAATCAGGGGAAATCCCGATAGTGGAACCGGCAACAGTGGAGGTTCGCATACTGAATGGCTGTGGAGTTCCCGGTGCAAGCCGAAGGATGGCCCAGCACCTCAGAGACTTCCACTTCGATGTGGTCGCTATGGACAACGCCGAGCATTTCAACTATGTAAACACTGTGGTGATCAACCATACGAACAGGCCCGGGCTAGGCCGGGCAGTGGCCGAGGCTCTCGGTTGCAGCCGTCTCAGCACGCAGGAGGATGCCTTTGCTTTAACCGATATCACTGTGATACTGGGCGGGGATTGGGAGAAATTCCTCAGGGGCAGTCCGGAAAAGGAGGAGCAAAAAGGCCTGGCTGAGAAGCTTAAAGAAAAACTGGCAGGGATTAAAAAATTTCTCGGCCTGTAATAATACAGCGATAAGAGGTGTTATTCGCTCAAAACATTTGCATCATAAACAGTTTGAGGAGATGATTCATGAGCGCTAAGCCGTTAGTCGTGGTTGGAAGCTCGAACATGGACCTGGTGATCAAGACCAGCCGGATTCCCAAACCAGGCGAGACAATCCTGGGAGGAGAGTTCGCAATGGTCGCCGGAGGCAAAGGAGCCAACCAGGCGGTGGCTGCGGCCCGGCTGGGAGCCGAGACCTATTTCGTGGCCCGTGTCGGGCGTGATGCTTTCGGGGACCAGATGCTGGAGAATTTCAGCCGGGAGGGGATTCACACGGATTATATTGTCAGGGATGCGGAACGATCCTCAGGTGTGGCGATCATTGTTGTGGACCAAACGGGCGAGAACAGCATCGTGGTGGCTGCCGGGTCAAACGGCGCTCTCTCCCCGGGTGATGTCGATTCTGCCGAAGGCGCTATCGCCGCAGCCGACTCGGTGCTGCTTCAGCTCGAAATCCCGCTGGAGACTGTTTCCCGCACTGTCGAGCTCGCGGCCAGGCACGGAGCACGTGTTATCCTCGATCCTGCGCCTGCGCAGCCCCTTGATAAAAGCCTTCTTGCCCAAATCGACCTGATCACCCCGAATGAAACAGAGGCTGAAATCCTCACAGGCATCGGCGGCAGCGATGAACAAGCCGCCAGAGCGCAGGCTGCTGCGCTTAGAGACAAGGGAGCGCAACTGGTGCTGGTGACCAGGGGCAGCAGCGGCAGCCTTCTGGATGACGGCAATCAGGTGAGGATGTTTAAAACAGTGGAGGTCGATTCTGTGGACAGCACTGCTGCGGGAGACTGTTTCAACGGGGCGCTGGCAGCCAAATTAGCTGCCGGGGGAAGTATAGAAGAAGCTATCGAGTTTGCATCACGGGCAGCAGCCTTTTCCACTACCCGGCTCGGCGCACAGGACAGCCTTCCCTGCCTGGCTGATCTGTAAAATTGTCGTTTCGCATATAATTCACAGGCGCTCACCTGCGGCGTTTCTGGCGGCGAAGGTAGCGCTTTTTTTTTATCTCTTTCAAGCCTGGATTGCTTTTATCCGGTTCCCGTTCCGATGGTTCTCTGTCTTCGACCGCATTCTCGACCGATTCTTCTCCCTCCCTTTCACCCTCCCCTGTTTCACCAAAAGCGCGCAGCCAGTATTCCACCTCCGCCTTGCTTACTTTACCGGGTTTTTCGTTATTGAGCTGCTCGATTTTCTTTCTTGACCCGGCTCTATCTTTTCTGCCACCTCTGGCGGCCAGGGCCGTGCTCCAGAATTTATCCGAGGCTAGAACTTCTATCCGGCGCTCTCCGGCCAGCTGGGAGCCAACCCCTGCTCTGTCTGAGCTTACCACTCGAACGTAGTCTCCTTCCCGAGCGTATTTAAAGGCCAGTTCGACCACCACATCATCCGCGCAAGGAGCGAAACGTACCCCCACCCCGGGATAGCTCCCCCTGCCTGCTGCATTCCCTTGCAGATCGGAACTGTCGTAGACCACCACAGCCCGCACGCCTTTTCGGCTCGCCAGATAAGATGAAAGAATCCACTCCAGTTGATTCCGGGCAGACTCGAATTCTTCTTTCTCGGCAACTGACTTGAGTTCATCAACCCGATGGATCAGGTTATATCCGTCTATTACAATGGTGTTCATTTGATAATTTTTTAAACTGATAAAGACTCATTCCCCCATTTGATCCAGGATCGCATGTCCGATCCGGGCCAGGTTCACTTTCTCCTCCTGGAAACTCCAGCCGCGGTTACCCTTCCTCTGGTTAAGGCCCATAACGAGTATCATGTTTTCCTCAGGCAGGATAGCGCAGATTGTGTGCGCCATGCCGGAGAAAACCACGGCGTCAACCTGCGGGAAAAGCCAGAAAAGAAGGCCGTAGTCGGGGTCGGGCTCCCGGCCCGGGGGCTGGGTCTGCCAGGCAAGGGCAATGTAGTCCTCGGTGAAAAGTTCCCTGTCACCGGCCTTTCCGCCGTCCAGCCAGGCCTGGGCATAGCTGGCGATATCACGCAAGTTTCCATAAAGCCCTGAGCCCGGGTAGGGCTTTTGGGCAAATTCATCGGAATAGGCAATGTGGGATGAGTCCAGACCCACGCAGGTATAAACGACATTCTCCACGCTCTCGCCCTGGCGAACAAAATCCACGCTGCTGATCCCCAGAGGTTCCACGACACGCTCGGCCAGGAGCTGTTCATAGGTTTTGCCGCTTGCCAGTTCCATCACATAACCCAGCAGCCGCATCGCAAGCTCGGTATAAAGAAAGCTTTCTCCCGGCTTGAATTCCAGAACCACATCGTGAAACAGCGGCTCCTCATCCCAGGTGCGTGGGGGAGTACTGTCGTCCGGCAGGCCGGAGCTGTGACTTGCCAGGTGACGTACGGTTACGAACTCACGCGGGTATTTTCCCCCTGTACCGGCTCCTGTGAAATAATCGAGATATTTCGATACCGGATCATCCAGGGAAAGGGTGCCGTCGGAAACGAGCGAGGCAAGCACAGCCGCGCCGAATCCCTTGGATACCGAGAAAAACGGGAAACGCGACTCAGCCGTAACCGGAACAGCATCATACCCCCTGTGCGTCTTGCCGAAATACTCCTCGCAGACAATTTTCCCGTCTTTCATGACCACTGCTCCTCCGGCGCTGCAGTCGTAGGAAAGTTTCATCCTGCTCTGCACATGCAGGGCGAGCATCTCGAAAACTCCCCGGTCTGGAGGTGGTTGAACCTCTGGCTGCGGAGGCGCGCACGAAATGAAGAAAATACACGGGGCAAGATAAACAACCAGCCTTTCCATCCTGACTTCCTTATTGAAGGGCTTATTTTAGAAAAATTCCATGAATAAAACCGTGATTCAAACGGGAAGATAACCTGATCGGCGTGTCGAAGCAAAAGTAAAATTTCATCAAAGGGGCGTTTGGATAGACGCTGAGTTGTGTGGCATTCTGGTGAGGATTTTTAGGGATTACCCTGCACCACGAACAGGACTTCCTCGGCGAAAAGGTTGTCATCCTCGCGCAAGGGGCGTACCTCCCCGTGGGAAAGGACGTGGCTTTCGATAATCTCTACCCTGGCCTCCCCGGCCCAGGCCATGAAATCCTCCAGTGAGCAAAGATGGATATTAGGCGTGGCGTACCAGGGATATGGAAGAGACTCGATAACCGGCATCTTGCCGCCCAATCCCAGTTCCAGACGGACATGCCAGTAGCCGAAATTAGGGAAACTCACGATTCCCCACTTGCCCACGCGGATCATCTCCGAGAGGACTTTTACCGGCTCGTGCACGGTTTGAAGGGTTTTCTCGAGGATTACGAAATCGAAAGAATTGTCAGGCCATCCGGGGAGACCTTTATCCAGGTCCGCCTGGAACACGGAAACACCGCGCGCCACGCATTCGCAGACCTTTTCCGGGTCGATTTCGATACCCTGGCCCCGGATACCTTTCTGACGAATCAGCCGTTCGAGAAGTTCGCCGCTGCCGCAGCCCAGGTCGAGCACTCTCGAGCCCTGCGTGATAATCCGCTCGATAACTTCATGATCCCATCGCCGCCCTGATTTGCTCTTTTTCTTTCTGGCTCCGGGTTTCTCGGAAAGAAATTCCTCGATCCGGCCGATAAGGCGGTCTGCAGAAAGGCGCTCGAGCGGCTGGGAGTATCGGCTCGCCCAGAGCCTGAGTATTTCGGTCAATCTGTCGGGCCTGGTTTTTTCCATATTTTTTTTCTTTTTGCTCATTTATCACGCCCCCGGGCGAGAAAATTGCGAACCAGGTCGCCCAGCGCCTCGGTTTCCACAAGGAAAGCATCGTGCCCATAGTCACTTGGAACCATCACATAGGTAACCGGTTTGCCGTTGCGGCAGATTGCCAGAGCGAGCTCCTCACATTCCTTTGGCGGATAGAGCCAGTCTGAGGAAAAGGAGACCACCATTATCCGGGAGTTGATCCTGCTGCAGGCCGCTGTCAGTTCGCCGCCGCCCCAGTTCCGGGCAGCGTCGTAATAATCCATCGCCCTGGTGATATAAAGGTAGGAATTGGCATCGAAACGCTCCACAAAAGACTTGCCCTGGTAGGCAAGGTAGCTTTCAACTTCGAACTCTATACCGAAACTGAACTCAGGGGCGCTTTTGCCCTGAAGCCGGCGGCCGAACTTGCGGTACATCGCCTCATCACTGAGATAGGTGATATGGCCGAGCATGCGGGCTGCGGCAAGCCCCTCTGCCGGGGCGGACCGGCCGTAGTAGTCCCCGTTATTGAAATTTGGATCTGACAGGATAGCGTGCCGCGCTACGGCGTTGAAAGCCAGTCCCTGAGGGCTCAAGCGTGCACTGGAGGCCAGAATTATCGCATTCTCCACTCTGTCCGGGAAAGCCAGAGCCCACTCGAGAGCCTGCTGGCCTGCCAGTGAACCCCCGATTACCGCGTAGATGCGGTCTATTCCAAGATGGTCAAGCAGGAGAGCCTGAAGGCGCACCCAATCCCCCACCGTGACCAGCGGAAAGCGCAGGCCGTAAGGCCGGCCCGTTCGCGGGTCCAGATCTATCGGTCCGGTGGTGCCGTAGCAGCTTCCAAGCACATTTGAGCAGATCAGAAAGTAGCGCTCGGTGTCCAGCGGTTCACCCGGACCGACCATATCGTCCCACCAGCCAGGTTTCCTGATACGCCACTTGCGGCCCCTTTTATTGGCTTCCGCGTCCCATCCTGCAACGTGGGCATCCCCCGAAAGGGCGTGCACGATCAAGATCGCGTTGTCCTTGGCTGCGTTCAGCTTTCCGTATGTTTCATACTCCACATCCACCGGGGCGATACTTCCTCCCGCCTCAAGATAGAAAGGGCAGGCCTCGGTAACCAGGCGTACACGTTCCGGGTGGGTCCAGCCGACACTTGCCTTGTGCTCCGGACCCTTGACCGCCCTTTTCTTTGCTCCTTGAGCCTTTCTTTCAACTTTTGCCGGAGGATGCTCCATTTTTCAGTTACTCCTGACTTTTTTCCAATGCCTGTTCGAGATCGGCAATGATATCATTTACATCCTCGATTCCTATCGAAAGCCTTACGAAATCCTCGGTGACACCTGTGGACAACCGCTCCTCGGGCGTGAGCTGCTGGTGTGTGGTGCTTGCCGGGTGGATGATCAGGCTCTTGGCATCGCCGATATTTGCCAGATGACTCAAGAGCTTGACCGAATCGATCAGCTTTGCTCCGGCTTGTTTGCCGCCCTTGATACCGAAGCCGATAATCGCGCCGAAACCTTTTTTCAGGAACTTCCTGGCGCGTTCATGGTCGGGATGGCTCTCCAGGCCCGGATAATTCACCCAGCTAACCCCGGGATGTTTTTCAAGGTAACGGGCCACCTCAAGGGCGTTCTCGCTGTGCTTCTTGACTCTCAACGGCAGGGTCTCCAGCCCCTGGAGAAACAGAAAAGCATTGAACGGGCTGATCGCCGGGCCGAGGTCCCGCAGTAGCTGGACCCTGGCCTTGAAAACGTATGCGATACCCGGAACGAGAGCCTTATCATGCTTGCCGAATGCCTGCCAGTAACTAACACCGTGATATGACGGATCCGGTTCCACCAGTTCGGGGAATTTGCCGTTGTCCCAGTTGAATTTGCCGCTTTCGACAATTGCCCCGCCGATCGAGGTGCCGTGGCCGCCAATGAATTTGGTCAGCGAGTAAATTACTATATCCACACCCAGTTCAAAAGGTTTCAGCAGCGGCGGCGGGCTGACCGTGTTGTCCACGATAAAAGGAATCCCGTGCCTGTGAGCCACCTGTGCGATTCCCGGATAGTCGTCCACGTTATTTTTCGGGTTCCCGATAGACTCGGTAAAAAGCAGCCTGGTGTTTTCATCTACCGCAGGCTCGAAATTGGCCGGGTCGGAGGAATCGACAAAGCGCACCTCGATACCCATTTTCGGGAAGGTGTAGCGGAACAGATTGTAAGTCCCGCCGTAAAGGTAGCTGGTCGAGACTATATTCTGCCCCATCCTGGCGATATTCAAAATCGCAAGGGTTGCTGCAGCCTGGCCGGAAGCCACCGCCAGCGCCCCAGTGCCGCCGTTAATCTCCGCCAGACGCTTCTCCAGAACATCCTGCGTCGGGTTCATGATCCGCGTATAGATATTGCCGAACTCTTTCAGAGCGAACAGGTTGGCCGCATGTTCGCTGGATTTGAAAACAAAGCTGGTGGTCTGGTAAATCGGAACCGCACGTGCTCCGGTCGCCGGATCAGGCTCCTGGCCGGCATGCAGGGCTAAAGTCTCCAATCCCTTCATTATATCGTCACTCATGAGATATTTCTCCTCCCAACTTATGATTTCATAAGAAAAAATAGCTGGTAATAAATATATATTTCCGGGGTACCCAATCCCTTATATCTCAACCCTGATCCATCCGCCACAACCAGGCCCTTGCCTTTGCTCGAACTTATAGAATAAAAAGCTGTTTATTAATAAACAACTGGTTTGAAGGCGGGTTTTCAGATTTCGTAATTCAGGTTGAGTTCCGCGTTGCGCCTGTTCCAGCTTTCCACGATATCGGCCATGCTCGTGCCGCCATAGACAGAGTCCATCACCTCCCTCACGTGCAGCCAGAAATCGTAGAAAGGACATTGGAAATTCAGCTCGCATTTGGCCTGCTCCCTGTCTGCAGCGACACAGGATACCGGCGCAATATCGCCATCCACAAAACTCATGACCTCACCGACCGAAATAGTCTCGGGCTTGCGCGCCAGAAGATAGCCGCCATCCACCCCCCGCCTGCTCTCTACGAAACCGCCCTGGCGCAACTCGTTCAGAATCACCTCGAGAAACCGTTTCGGTATGCCCTGCCTGGAAGCGATACTCGCGATCTTAATCGGCCTGGACCGGGGGTAATCGCTTGCCAGCACGAAAAGAGCGCGTAAAGCATAGGAACATTTGTTGGATATCTGCAACTTTGGCCCTGCAATGTATTGTTCATTTAGTCAATCGAATTGATGTACATAATATATACGATCCACCCCGTGTCAAGATAAAATTCGAGTCTCCTCACTCGGGACGCAGCCGCAGGACTTTTGCCAGTCCCCTGCCTTGAGGCCAGTATGATATAATAGCGAACCCCGAACGCTGGCAGGAACCGGGCTGGTTCACAGCCTAAACAATCCTTTTTGCCGCTGCACCTCCGCAGTAAGGGCTTTTTCCACCACCTTTTTGCTGTCCTCTATGAGAGAGATGTACCCGGAGGCGGGACCCTTTAGAGCAAAATCTGATTCCGGCCAATGTCTGTTTTTAAACCAAAATTTTCAACTTCAAGGAAAATTACGAGTCTTGAAATTATTTTTCGCTTGTATTAATCTCGGGCATCCTGTTAGAATGTTGTAAACTGAACTTACAGTTTCGTCTTTCCCGCTCCGAATTTCATTAATATAAACTGGAGAGCGCGATGAATAAATATTTTATGTCCATACTCATTCTTATTCTCGCAGCCTGGATTTTCTCTGTTGAGAAACGTTTTTCCCGGAGGCCTGATCTCCCTTTTCAGCCCCCGCTTGACCTTCACGTTGCAGCCCGCGACACAGCGGATGGCGGATTCAGCCGGGGCTACGGTTTCTACATGCGGCCTTACTGCAATTTCTGGTCTGACGCCCATATCCACACTTACTTCGGTGATCTTCCCCAGGAGGAGAGGAACCAGCAACTGGTGATGCTGCGCGAGGCAATGTACGAGCTGAACATCGTCAATGCTGCGGTGTTCTGCAAAACCGAGGCGGACCTGGCTTTCGCGGACTCGCTGGGCAAAGATGCGCCTGTCTGGTATGCTGCGTTCAACGACCCGGATGTGGACAAGCTGCACCGCTATCACAAACTTTATCACATCCGGGCGGTCAAGCTTCACAACACCCCCGTACTCTATGGCGAGTACCGGAAAGAAACTGTCGAGTTTCCCCTGGGCAGCGGCCGGATGGAGCCGGTGACAATCGACATGATGGTTTCCCCTGAATGGATGAGCTTTTTCGGAACATGCGAGGAACTGGGCCTGCCCGTGACCTGGCACACCAACAACCGCTACGGTCCCTCTCCGTATAATTTCGGCGGGGACAACAGCAAATGCTGGGATGGGCTTCCCTACGACAACTTTTATGTGCTCGGCCTGATCGAAAAGATCATCGAAACATATCCCGGGCTGAATCTCATTCTCTGCCACCAGGGATTTATGGGCTATGCCATGCTGGATACATTGTTCGCTAAACACCCAAACCTGTATCTCGACACCAGCGCTGGATTTATACTCCACGACGGAGACTACCTCACAGATCGAGAACGCGCGCTGATCCGCCCCTTTTTCATCCGCTGGGCCGACCGAATTCTTTTCGGCTCGGACGCCAACGCTTTCTGGGAGACGCCCGAGACTGTATCAGAGCATGAAATCAGGCGCCACATTTACAACCACATTCACCCGTTCAAGCGGTTTATCCAGCAGCTGTATCTGCCACAACATGTGCTGAGCAAAGTGGCCCACGAAAATTTCGAACGGTTGTTCGACATGCCGCCTGCCGAGGACTGGTTTTATTAATGATTTCTTATTAAACGAAGAGTAGTACCAATGAAGCCGAAAAACCTCGATGAACTGGAGACCATAGTTATTTCAGTTGAAACCAGCCCGGTATCAGAGGACACCCTTGCCGAAACCGGGATAATCCGGACACTTGTCAGCTCTTTGGAACAGGCCCTTACCTGGTATGCCGCACCTCCCCGAATGGGGGCCTTAATTCTGGCCCGGCGGGTGCTCCGGCTGCTCAGCGATATAGAACTTTATGTGAGCGATAACCTTTCCGCAGTGCGCCATGCCCTTTACTGGAAGAGTCGCCTATACCAGGCGATGACAAAAAGAGACCAGGCCTACAAGGCGGCAAAGCGTTACACGGAGCTTTGCCCTAAGAAGACTTCCCTGCTCCACAGAGCCGAAACGCTGATTTTCATGGCCAAGGCCTGCTACTGGAGCGATGACCAGCAGGGCGCGGTCAGATTCCAGCGCGAGGCGATTGACCTTCTGGAACAGGCGCGCGAAAAGGGCAAACTAACCGATAAGAACCAGCGGCGATTCAACACAGCTTATACGGTCTGGGCTTTTCGGTATGCCCAGAACACCTGCTGTTGGAAAGAGGCGTATAAGACTTTCAAAAAGGCACACGAGCGGGCCCGCGCCTGGGGTGATCCCGGACTCCTGAGCGCAACCCTGGTGCTCTATTCCGAGGCCAAGATATTCCAGGGGGACTGGAAGGGCTGCGAGAGGCTTGCCCGGGAATGCGCAGAAGCCGCGTTAAGCCAGCCTGAAGGCCCACAGAGCGACTATCCGTTCTGGATCTGGGGCAGAGCGCTGGTTCACACCGGCAATCCCGAACAGGCTGTGCCGGAACTGGAAAGATCGATCAAGATCGCCAAGGAAATCGGAGATACTGTGGGTCTTTCCGAGGCTCTGGCAAGCCGTGCGGAGGCCCACCTTACCATGGGCGAGAACGAGAAAGCTGTGAAAACCGCAGCCCAGTCCCAGAGAGTGGCCACCTATGCCAAACTGGGGATCAATCTCGCTCAGGTGAAAGTGTGGCGGGCCTGGATCGAGATGGAAACCGACCCGGACTGCGCGGTAAAGCACCTCGGCCCGCTACACCAGAGCCTCGCCGATTTCGAGCGAATCGGCTGCCTCTCGGGATGGGCTTGCGCTCTGGGCGCACTGGGCCACGCCCTGGGACTTGCCGGTAAGGCAGATGAAAGCGGGTTCTACCTCGAAGGGGCGCTGAAAGCATTCAAGAAATGGGACATGCCCTGGCACTCCGTGCGCACCGAGAACTCGATTGCCAGATTCTCCAATAGTGAATAGCAGGAATATAGTACTTCGAGGAGTATATATTATCATGGATAATTTATTGCTTGTTTCAAACAGGTTGCCTGTAAAAATCGAGAGAAAAAAAGGAGAGTTACAGTTTCACAGTAGTGTTAGCGGGCTGGCAACCGGTCTAAGTTCATTTTATAGCTCATATAATAGTCGTTGGATAGGTTGGAGCGGAATTTCACTAGAAAATTTAGATGAGAAAGAAAAGAAATATATCGAAAGGGTTCTAAAGAGAGATTTCAGCTGCCGTCCTATATTTTTATCCCAAAAACAAGTTAAGAATTACTATAACGGATTTTGCAACAAAACTATCTGGCCTATGTTATTGTATTTCATTCAATATGTAGTCTATGACAGACTTTATTGGGATTCCTATGAGGCTGTTAATAAAATTTTTTGCGATTCAGTGATTAAGATTGCACACCCAAATGATATTATCTGGATACATGATTACCATTTAATGCTTCTACCAAAAATGATAAGAGAAAAAATGCCGGAGGCAAGATTGGGCTTTTTCCTTCATACTCCATTTCCATCCTTTGAAATCTTTCGTCTTCTCCCATGGCGAAAGGAAATTATAGAGGGGCTATTAGGGTCAGACTTGATTGGATTTCAAACATATGACTACGTACGGCATTTCTTGAACAGCGTTCACAGATTAAGCGGTTACGAATGTGCCTTGGGAAAAATCACAACCGCCGAAAGGGTTGTAAAAGTGGATACATTCCCTATTGGAATTGACTATAAACTATATGCAAAAAGCTCATGGGATGCTAACGTCCAGAGAGAAAAGAATAAGTGGAAGAACAAATTATATGGTAAAAAGATAATTTTATCGGTAGACCGCATGGACTATACAAAAGGCATTCCGCAACGTCTGGAGGCTTTTGATAAATTTCTGGAAAAGTATCCTGAATACAGAAAAAAGATTTTTCTCATATTGATAACAGTCCCCTCCCGGGAACAACTGGGAGAATATAAGCTTTTAAAGAAGCAGGTTGATGAACTGGTTGGAAAAATAAACGGGGAATTTGGATCGATTGAATGGACGCCTATACTGTATATCCATCGGTCGCTGACTTTTCATCAGCTTGTTGCCCTGTACAGTGTTTCCGATGTTGCCCTAGTATCTTCTTTGAGAGACGGGATGAATCTGGTTGCCAAGGAATACATCGCCACAAAAACGGATAATAGGGGTGTGCTGGTCTTGAGCGAAACCGCGGGGGCTGCAAAAGAATTGGGCGAAGCGGTCTTAGTCAACCCCAATAATATTGAAGATATTGTGGAGGGTTTGAGAAAAGCCTTAACAATGCCCGAAGTAGAGCGGATAAAACGGAATGAGTCAATGCAGAAACGTATTGAGCGTTATGATATAATAAGGTGGGCTGAAGAATTTATAAAGAGTTTAAAATCCGCAAAAGATCTTCAGAAAGAAATGAAAGCCAAAATAATAACACCAGAGATAAAAAAGCGGTTGATCAATAGCTATAAAGACAGCAAGAAGAGACTTCTAATCCTGGATTACGACGGTACATTGGTTCCATTTTTTGAGAAACCAGAGGATGCCAAACCTCCTCGTCGACTGTTAAATCTGCTTAAAAAATTGGCAGATGATAAACGAAATGAGTTGGTTCTGATTAGTGGAAGAGATATAAGTATTCTGGAACGCTGGTTTGGAAGGTTGAATATTGCAATTTCCGCTGAACATGGGGCGTGGATCAAATATCAAGGCCGCGAGTGGGAACTAATTGAACCTCTGACAAATGAGTGGAAGAAGGAGATAAGACCTGTTCTTGAATCGTTTGAGGACATAACTCCCGGTTCTCAGGTCGAGGAAAAGGAGTTCTCTCTTGCCTGGCACTATAGGAAAGTAGATACTGAATTAGGACTGCAAAGAGTTATAGAACTGATAGATGACCTGACCAATTTTTCTGATACTTTTAATCTACAGGTGAAACAGGGGAGCAAAACGGTTGAGGTAAAAAACGGCAACATCAATAAAGGGCGAGCGGCGCAACGGTGGATTGATCAGCAACAGTGGGATTTCATTCTCGCGATTGGTGATGAATGGACTGACGAAGATATTTTCAGCGTACTACCAAAAAATGCGAATTCCATAAAGGTTGGTTTATCTCCCTCAAAAGCTGAATATAATTTGGAAACCTCAGAGGAAGTACAAAAACTATTAAAAGAATTGGTTTAATGAAACCATCACTTTGAAATCATCAATACCAGGCTGAATTAAGAATGACTTACAGTAGATAGCCCATTTGTCGGGAAAACAATTCTAAACCATAGGAGAGGAGAAAATATGATTAGTTTAGATGATTACAGAGAGGTCGTAGGCGAGCAGGCTATAGCTCATTTGATTGGGAAGGCAAGAAAACTATACGGCAAGCACATACTGCATATTAATTCTACTTATCAAGGCGGTGGTGTTGCAGAGTTGCTGGAATCCATGATTCCGCTGATGAATGATATAGGTGTTGATACTGGTTGGAGAATATTGCATGGAAATCCAGATTTTTTTTCGATTACCAAAAAGTTTCATAACGCAATTTTAGGCCAGGAATTAAATCTGTCAGAAATAAAAAAGAGATTGTATACACAGGCAAACGAAGACTTCTCTAAATATACACACATTTTTCACGATCTTGTTGTAATACATGATCCCCAGCCATTACCTCTGATTAAATATTACAAGAAAAAGCAGCCATGGTTCTGGCGATGTCATATAGACCTTTCCAGCCCTAATCTTCAACTTTGGGATTATTTTAAGAAATTTCTCCTCAGGTATGATGTATTAATTGTTTCAAATGAAAATTACATCCGGGAAGATTTACCTGTGGACTGGAAAATTGTTTACCCTGCCATAAATCCGCTTTCGCCAAAGAACATGGACATATCCGAGAAAATTATCGCCAAATATCTAAAAAAATTTGGTGTGCCTACAGATAAACCGATAATAACCCAGATATCAAGGTTTGATAAGTTGAAAGACCCTGAAGGCGTGGTTGATGTATTTAAACTTGTAAAGAAAGAGGTGGATGCCAGGATGGTGTTGTGTGGAAGTATGGCTTCGGATGATCCGGAAGGTGGCAAAGTATATGAGCGGGTAAGACGAAAAGCAAATCATTTAATAGAGAAAAAAGATTTAGTACTAATAACAGTTGAAAACGATCTGCTGGTAAATGTCCTGCAAAGAAGCTCGTCAGTTATTATACAAAAATCTTTAAAAGAAGGTTTCGGATTAACTGTAACAGAGGCTCTATGGAAAGAGAAGCCTGTTGTGGCTTCAAAGGTTGGTGGAATTCCATTGCAAATAAAGGATAGTGAGACTGGATTTTTGCTGGATCCTGAAGACATTCAAGGTTTTGCGGAAAAGATAGTGGAAATTTTACAACATCCTAAGCTTGGAGAAAATATGGGTAAAAAAGGCAAGGAGATAGTAAGGGATAACTATCTGATAACAAGGCTGATGTCGGATTACCTGGATTTATTTATCGATATGCTAGGATAAAACAGTGAGCAAATAGCCCGCGATTTTCAAGAATAGAAATTACCGATTACAGAGATAGCGGCCTCTGGGCTTGTGGATTCAATGGGGTTCGGCATGTCAATCGGTAATGTCAAATAGATTATAGGACATGCCCTGGCACTCCGTGCGCACCGAGAACTCGATTGCCCGTTTCTCCAGGATCGAATAATCAAAACCACTCTGAGCAAGACAATCCAGGATAAAAAGGGGCGCAGCACGCCATGCCTTTTTTATTGTCTCAAATTTACAGCTTAGTTAATACTTATCACCGCACGCACGCTTTCCCCACTCATCACCTCTGTAATCTCCACCACCCAGTCCCCTTGCGGGTCATTCAGGGCGGTTCTGAAACCGGTGCTGCCCGAGCTTGACTCAATGTCCCGGTTCCCGCTGTAGTAGCGTAACTGGCGGCCTGTCGGATCAGTAACCATCACCCTGGCCACTGAACTCAAGTTTTCCACACCTTCCACCCGCAAACCGATTTTGATCTCTTCACCCAGACCAGCGCTTTCCGGGGCATCAAGCGCCAGGGCTCCCAGCCTGCTTGCCACTGTGGCGAACAGCCTCGGCACCCCTGGTTCGATTTCGGTTTCGAAAGCCGTGCCGGTTCCGAGGTAGCGTTTCTCCCGCACATCATAGACAGAGGCTCTCTGTGGAAGGCTTATGCGCACTTTTTTCGCCTCTTTCATTCCCATATCCGGTACCAGGCCGATCAGACCGGTAGTTCCGTTGTTGAAAAGGTATCTTTCGCAGTCGGTTACCGGCTCGCCGCCAAGGGTTGTAAGCCGCATCTTTGGCTCAATCCCGGCTGCATCGAGCACTTTTGCCATTTTCTCCAGCCAGGGAAGAGCACGGCCTTCGAGCTTATCCCGGGGGTAGCTGTCGGGGAAATAATTCAGCAGAAAGGCCTGTCCTCGTCCGTAACGGTTATGAAGCAGGATCGGCCGGTCTGCTTGTTCTGCCATGGCGCGGGCGCCTTTGAGTTTCAGTTTCGGCTCGCCGTTCATTGCGATTACATCTTCTCTAGCCGCCTGCGCCAACTGAACCCCGAAAACATCCTGCAGCACTCGATTTTTTCTGAACGTGCAATGCTGATCCATCACCCCGGGAAGTGCATCGGCAATCAAGGTGCCCCCCTGCTCAACAAATGCCCGGATTGCCTCAACTTCCTCTTCACTCAGGGCAATGCTCATCGGCAGAACGAAAGTCTTGTAGCGTTTGGAAAGCAACTCGCCTTTTTCCACTGCGCTGTAAGCAATGAAATCGAACTGAAGGCCTGAGTCCTTGAGGGTTTTCACCCACCCGTCCCGGACAGCATTGAACCGGTTGAATGTCTTGCTGGTGTTGTAGCTGACCCTTTCGGAAATTTCTCCGTCCACTATCCATGCACCGTGGATACTCGGGTAGGAATAGTGAATCGCGATACCGTGGTTGTCCGGCACTGCTAACCCCACCAGCTTGCCGATCCCGTCACCCAGCATCTCCTGCAGGCCCACCACCATATCTCTTCCGCTGCCGCAGAGAGTGAGGTCAGGATCGAGGCAGGAATACTGCCAGAAAATGTATGCCCCGCCGTTGCAGCCCTGGAAAAGCTGCCTGTAAAGATTGTAAAGCACACTTTTGCCGTAAACACCATAGCCTGTACCGCCGGAGATTTTCAACTCGGGATTGAAACAGCGGTGGAAATCGAGCTGGTTGCCGCCGGTATAGGCATTGAGATGCCTGGTGTACAAGTTCATCCGGCTGTAGTCGCATCCGTTGTGGGAGCCGGAAATCTGGGTCCCTGAGTTGAGTAGAATCCCCTGGGGATCGAGCTTGTGCAGCTCTTCAAGTACATAGCGGTAGCAGTCTGCATAGCTGATTTCCATGAATGTGCGATGGTCTGCCCATGAGGCATAGTTGCCGCGGGCCCGGGCCTCGTAGGTATCGTCCGGGATCACCTCCTCCCAGGTGGTGAATCGGGTGCTCCACTGGGCGTTTAGCGCCTCCAGGCTGCCGTATTCGTCTTTCAGCCACTGGCGCATTGCCTCGAGGCTGTGCTGGCTGAAACAGATATCCAACGCATCACCGTAACAGGTAAACGAGGGTTCCTCGTAGACATAGTAGGACAGCGGCGAGAAAGGCACCCATGGCTCGACCCGATTTTTAAGCTGCCTGGCGATGAGCTGTCTGTATTCGGGATCGTGAAGGCAGTATTCCCTGATAAGAACCATTTTGTCTTTTGTCTGGGCATACTTTTTTTTCATCGCATTGTAGTAGTTCCGCCGCGCGCCGTCCGGGGATTCCTGGCCGCTGATCCCGGTCTGCGCCTGAACGTTGTAGTTTGCGTTCTTGCACAGGCTTATCGGGTAGGAAGACAGGGTTGTGACATTCAGCCGCTGAAGCTGGCGGTCTATTGTCGGCCAGATACCCGGTATCGGGTTGGGGCCGAAAAGGTACATCACAATATCGTAATCATCCCACACTCTGGGCTGAAGGACAAACACCTCACTGATCCGCCGATCCTGAACCAGCCCGCCGGTTTCGATTTCGCAGTCAATCTTCGCAAGATGGCTTAATACGCCTGATGAGCTAAAGCTGAAAGAGGTCTCAGCCTGGCCGGTGACAGAAATTTCTCTAACTTGTTGATCTACCAGTCGGCCATAATTGTCAAAAAGTCTTACTTTCACCAGACACTTGCTCTTTTTATCAGCAGTGAGCTTAATCCGGCCGGAGATTTTCTCTCCCAGTTGGACGCGATCAGAATCCAGCGTGATCGAATGAATATTTACTCTGGATGCTTCTTCAATGATAAGCGCAGCCCAGTCCAGAACTCTGTCGTCTGAGACCAGCCGAAGATCGACGAAATGCCGGCCTGCAGAAAGGGGCGTGGGAAGAGCCAGTGTCGCTTCATTTTTTCCTCTCGGTACGTCCTGATCGATTTCCTTCTCTATATTGCCGAAGCTATCCATTAACCGGGCCAGCAGGTTACAGTTTTCGACAGCCGCATCCAGGCGCACTTTAACGCCTTTTTTCGAGCGAATCATTTGAACGATTTTGGCCTCAGGTTCACGTCCTGCGGCCCAGACCACCGCCCGGGCCACCAGGGACCACATGTACTCGTGATACGGGTAGTGAAGTCCGGTTTCCCAGATATTTTCGAGTCGCGGGATCATCCCGCCTTCCGTGTAGCTGAAAGCGACCACCCTGCCCTTACCGAGCTTTTTCACAGCCAGGACCGGGTTTCCCTGCTCGGTTTGCAGCAGCACCTGGCCTGCAGGCTCACATCTGTCCACCCCGATCTGCCCCCAGGGAAAGGCATCTAACGGGACATTCCTCGTGATATAGTGTTCCTGCGTGGTGCGCCATTTCGATAAATCCCCTCTCTGCCCCCCACCTCTCTGCATCTTTAATGGAGATATTTCCCAAAGACCCGAGCCATCCTCTGTTCTGCTGGAAGGATAGAACAGTACCAGTCCCGCTCCTGCCTCCACGCGTTTGCGGATACTTTCGCGCACCTCCAGAGGGAAATCGTTCCAGGGATGAACCGATGGCCAGAGGATTACATCGTAATCCGGCCCGTTCATCAGGTCATCGGCCAGGTAGGTGTAGGCCATTGTGAATCCGCTACCTCCACCCCGCCGCTGGGTGTAGAAATCGCCGAAACCGTACATGTTCGTGCCTGCACGTCTTCCGATAGTCGTGGCCTTGAGATTCAGTTCGAGACGCTGGGCAAGTTCGATCACACCCCTTCCCTCAGCAACCGGCGCGAGGATATACGCCTTGATCGGTCCGCCATCCAAGGGCCGACCCCAAGGGAAATGGGACGTTTCCACTTTCATCGTGTAATCCACATCCCAGCGGCCGCGCTCCTCGATAATCGGGTGGAAACGGTCCAGGGCGAACATGTCCATGTAAAACCTGCCCGGACCGCGCGAGACCAGCTCTATCGAGCGCATCTTTCCCAGAGCGAGTGAGCTCGCCCGTTCGAGCTTGACCTGAATGTGATTCCCCCCGGTTTTAAGCGGGAAGGTCTTGAAAAACGAGCTCCCGTTCGAGTCTGTAAATACCAGGTCGAGCTGGGCCGGCTGTTCGCTCCAGACAAAGGCCAGCAGCGCCTCACTCCTGCGCCAGTCGGTCGGAATGCTGTTTAGGGCGATCCTCCCCCCTGCAACCGGATAGGCGACTTCCATCGAATTATCGCCCCATACCGGAAAACGGGAGGACTGCCTGAGGAGCACCTCTTCGGATGTTTCCACAGCCTCTACCTGGGCCTGATCCTCGAAAGAGGCAAATACATTGATTCGCTGGGCCAGCGCTGACCCGACACCGAAAAACAGCAAGCACGTAAGCACGCAGATAAAAACTCTAAGCGGGCTAATCATTTCAGTCCTCCCTTTTTTAATGTTTTTAAAAAACAGGACTATTTAGACGGGAAATTTTCCTAAAGAATCAAATCTGAACGTTGTTTCTTTAACAACCCTGGACTGAACAGCGGGCTTTTACATTTGCAAGGAGAATGAATTACCCTTCGCGATTTAAGCGGCACTAATCCGGACTCAGGCAAGCTCCACCCTGCTTACCCGCAGTTCATGGCTTCCGTCTTCACGGGTGTATTCGTAGTAATACCAGAGAGTGTTATCCACGATCAGGGCGTCCATGTAGCGGATACAGCCATACGGGCTTTTGATCCACGGGCCGTTCGTGCTGACCCGTCTCCAGTGCTCGAGGTCATGGCTGATCGCCACGCCGCAGTGTTCCTCGTACATGTCGTAGAACGTGGTGCCGCCGTCGAAAAAGCCCACGTAGAGCGGCGGCAGGTAGATCACGGAATTAATCCTGGCCCGGCAGTGGCCCCATTCACCTGGCCCCCCGCGCCCCGGTTCAAAGACGTACTTGAAGTCCTTGAAATAGCAGCCGTCAGCACTGATCATCAACCCTGTGGCGTCACTGCCCAGCGGGTGGCGCACGCCGTGCTCGTCCTCGTAAAACTCATCCTGCCTGGGCTTGACATCCACGAACACATAGTACAGACCGCCCACAATATAGGCTTTCGGGTCCTTTACCGAAGTCAGTCCATATTCCTCGGGCTGCATCACCGTGCGGTGGTGCCAGGGGTCGAAATTTTTCGGGTGGTCGGCCTCGATCAAGTCCACGCGCCAGGGCCCGCCTACTTCTTGGTAGCTGATATATAAACGCCAGATCCTGCTCTCCGGGTCCCTGATCAATGAGCCGACCTCAATCGACTCTGCGTTGAACTGCTCCTTGGTCGCCTCCCAGATATCCTTGAACTCGAGCCCGTCTGAGGATTCGGCGATCCGGCACTTGCCACCGCGCCCCTTGCCCAGAGGCATGCGCACACGGTAATAAAGAAAGAATTTTTTCAGCTCCGGATCGTAGATCACACTATGGCCTCCCACCCAGTAGCCATAACCTTTTCCTTCCGGTTCGCGAACAGTTGCGCCTTTTTCCGGATCGAATCTGGGCGGCAGTCCGAAATACCGCTGACTGAAAGATGACATTTAAACTCCAGGAATACTTTTAGAGCAACACCTGTTTATAAGAGGATGAAACTTTAGATAATTTAGATTTCGCATCCGAAAAAAGCAACCTTGGGAAAAACCTCAATTCTTATTGTTGATCGCTCACATACCCCCGCAATGGACACCTCTTTTTTCTGAAACAGGCTCTTTGAGTGCTTAAGTAACAATTGTTGCAATGCTCTCGTCCAATCATTAACTTGGAGAGCGATCAGACCTTAAAACCTCTGTGACCTGACTATATCCCTTTGCAAACTGCTTTTACCAGAATATTTAAGGGGGCTGTGAAAAAGCATTTTCACAAGCCTCTTAAATCATTGCACATTTACAATCATCTCTGGAGTCCGGTAATGGGAAAAAAGGGGAAACTTTCATTGAACCGCCGTTCTTTTTTCAAGGCAGCCGGTGTGGGGATTGCCGGCGCAGCCGCCGAGGGATTGGCACCGGGATATTTAACCGCCGAGCAGGCTTCGGTAAGCAGTCAGCGGCCGAATATCGTGCTGTTGATTGCCGATGACACCGGCTGGCGGGATGTGGGCTACAACGGTTCCGAGATCAAAACATCGAATATCGACAGGATGGCCCGCGAGGGTGTAGTGACGGACCAGTTCTACGCCTGCCCGACCTGCTCGCCCACCAGAGCCTCGATACTCACCGGCAGACCGCCCAGCCGCTACGGGATCCTCGGGCCGATAGCCGGAAGAAGTAAACTCGCTCTTACCAGCGAATACGGCACTCTGGCCTCGTTGCTGAGTGACGCAGGCTACAGAACCGCTCAGATCGGCAAGTGGCACCTGGGCTTGAGACCAGAGGTCGGCCCGCGCATGTACGGTTTCGACTCATCCTATGGCTACCTTCACGGCCAGATCGACCAGTTCACCCACATTTATAAAAACGGCGACCGGAGCTGGCACCGCAACGAGGAATTTATCGACGAGCAGGGCCACGCCACGGACCTGATCGCCAATGAAGCGGTAAAGCTGATCAGGGAGAGCGCTGCCTCACAGCCATTCTTTCTCTACACTGCTTTCAGCGTACCCCACTACCCTCTGCAGGAAAATGACAGGTGGATCAAACCCTACGAGAAAAGTATCGCCAACGAATCACGAAGGCTATATGCCGCCTCGATAACCCACATGGACGATGCGATCGGACGTGTACTGGCCGCTCTCGAGGAAAAAAATCTCGCTTCCAACACCCTGGTGATCTTTATCAGCGACAACGGAGGCCAGCAGGACTGGGAAGCCACCAGCGGCGAGTACAACCTTCGCCACGGACCCTACGACGTGCTTGGAGACAACCGGCCGTTTCGCGACTGGAAAGGTTCGCTTTACGAGGGAGGAGTCAGGGTGCCGGCAGTGTTCTACTGGCCTGGTACGCTGAAAGCGCGTAAGGTGAGTTTTCCGGCCCATGTGATGGATTTCGTGCCCACCCTGGCAGCAATAGTCCGGGCCAATGTGCCTCCGGAGATGCAGGTGGAGGGTATCGATATCGGCCCTGCTCTTCACGGTACAAACATGCCTGATGAGCGAACGATTTACTGGAACACCGGCAGGCAACTGGCAGTGCGCTATGGAGACTGGAAACTGATACATCATGGGAATGCAGTAAACCAGGGCAAATCCGAGCTTTACAACATAGCCCGGGATCCCTATGAAAAAAACGACCTGGCAGATGAGAAGATTACCCTTACTGCTCAGATGCGGGAGATCCTGACCCGCCACAGGGCACTGGATCGAATTGCTGAGTGATATTACGCTGCTGCTGCTAATAAAAAAGCCCGGCCTCGCTTTAGAAGAACAAGCGGGCCAGGCTCATCTCTGGAGGCGGCGGGCGGGATCGAACCGCCGAATAAAGGTTTTGCAGACCTCTCCCTTAGCCACTTGGGTACGCCGCCAGAGATAAAAATGGAGCGGGAAACGGGACTTGAACCCGCGACATCCACCTTGGCAAGGTGGCGCTCTACCACTGAGCTATTCCCGCTGGAATGAATCGGCCTGTGCAAGAGTGTGTTTGATAATAAGAATCGTGATTATTTTTGTCAAGTGAAAACAATCCTGTATCAGATCATATGAGACCTCAATTTATTATCATGTCGAGCATTAGCTGTCTCTGATCTTTGAATCAAGACACACATTTTTATTTTCTTAATTCCTCTGGTTTGGTTTATTAGTTCAGACTAAAGCAGTAAAATCAAACTGTTTACTTCAGGCTATAATTTTGTATTTTACCGGCTAAATTTTCAATGCTGTATAACTGCGCCACAGATTTATCGATGTGGCGGCTGGAAAACCGGTATTCCTATGTTCAAAAGAACAACTGCATACGCTTTGAGTTTTTATAAGCGGCGCATTGTGCCGCTGGTGGTTTTTTTCAGCTGGTCGGAGACACGGCTGATCCTGATTGTTGCCATTGTTATCGGACTGTTGGGCGGCATGGGCGCGGTGGTCTTCCGCTGGCTGATCGGCGGTCTGAAGGAAATATTTTTCGGGCCCGGGGAAAACCTTCTGGAACTTGCCTGGAACCTCCCCTGGTGGCAACGGGTCGCAATCCCTACTGTTGGCGGGCTGGTGCTTGCCCCGTTTATCAAGTACTTTTCCAGAGAGACCAAGGGGCATGGAGTTCCGGAGGTCATGGAGTCTCTGGTCATGTGCGCCGGGCGGATAAACCCGCGGACCATGGTCACCCGGGCGCTTGCATCGGCAATCACTATCGCCAGCGGGGGGTCGGTGGGTAGAGAGGGCCCGATCGTTCAGATCGGCTCGGCTATGGGCTCAACTGTCGGCCAGTTCCTCAAGGCTTCCGAAAGCAGAATGAGAACCCTGGTCGGCTGCGGGGCTGCTGCCGGCATGGCGGCTACTTTCAATGCTCCGATTGGCGGCGCTCTGTTCGCAGTGGAGGTGATCCTCGGTGATTTCGGCCTGGCCCAGATCACCCCGATAATTATCAGCAGTGTCTCGGCAACCGCGATTTCCAGGCATTTCCTGGGAAACCACCCCGCATTCATGGTTCCCCCCACCTCCCTTGTCAGTTACTACGAATTTTTTTTCTACGCCGCCCTGGGCCTGTGTGCCGGGGCACTCTCCTGGCTTTTCGTCACCGTGCTCTACGGCAGCGAGGACCTTTTCGAGCGAATCCGCCTGCCGGTCTGGTTCAAACCCACCCTCGGCGGCCTTTTTGTCGGGATCATTGCGGTCTGGTTTCCGCATATTTATGGAACAGGCTACGAGACGATAGGTCTGGCTCTTAACGCCCAGTTCCCGATAGTTATCCTGTTTGCCCTGGCCTTTGTGAAGCTATTGGCCACCTCGATCACTATCGGCAGCGGCGGCTCCGGGGGTATATTCGCGCCGGCACTTTTCCAGGGGGCAATGCTCGGCGGCTTTGTCGGCTCACTTTTCAACCTCGCTTTCCCGGAGCTTACCGCATCCTACGGTTCCTACGCGCTGGCCGGGATGGGAGCGATGATCGCTGGCACCATGCACGCGCCAATTACGGTAATCCTGGTTATTTTCGAATTGACCGGTGACTATTCGATCATACTGCCCGTGATGACTTGCAGTATTATCAGCACCCTCGTCGCTTACAAATTGCTCGGCGGCCAGTCGATTTACACCCGCAAGCTGTTCAGGAAAGGAATCGATATCTACCGCGGCAAGGATCTCAATATACTGCGCGGGCTGAAAGTGGGTGATGTAATGGTCAAGGCCCCGGAAACAGTCAACGAAAACACACCGCTGGCCAGGCTGATACCCAAAGCGCTCACCAACCCGCATTCCAGTTTCATCCAGGTCGATTCAGAAGGCCGGATGACGGGATTGATCCCGCTGCAGAAAATACTCGCGGTGATGCGGGATGAAAACCTGCGCGATATCCTGGTGGCCCAGGACATAGCCTCTTTCGAGTACCCGGTACTCAACGTGGACGAATCTCTCGATGAGGTGATCCGCAAATTCGGCGAATCAGAGATCGAGGAGGTTCCGGTTGTCGATCCGGCAAATGCCCGGATCCCGATTGGGGTTCTTCGCCACAACGATGTAATTCAGGCTTACCGCAACGCGGTAATCAGGCAGGATGTAGGCGGTTTCGTGGCAGACCGACTTATCCGCGACCAATCCGTAAAGGATGTGGATCTGCTGGACGGCTACCGGATGATCGAAACCGAGGCTCCGAGACAGTTTTTCGGCAAAACTATCCGTGAGCTGAAAATCAGCGAGATTTACGGGGTGCAGGTGATACTGATACGGAAATCTGCCAGAGCTGGAGGCTCGGATGAGATTGCAGGGGAACAGATGAATTTCGTGCCCCGGGGCTGCGATATTATCGAACCAGGCGACTGGCTTGTTCTTGTGGGTAAAACCGACAGCCTGAACAGATTTCCCAAACCTTAACTTGAATTAGTGCCAATTATCCTTTTCGTGCAACTTCTTCCCTGAATGGTAAATTTATACATAGCGTCATAAATTATAGCGCATAACTACAATTTCAGATTTAATACATATTGATAGACAATCGTGTTTGAGGAGACAGGAGACAGTAGTCAGGAGTCAGGAGAAAGAACCGGAAGGCGCGTAACGCTGGAGATCAGAGCACAACGTTCTCGACATCTCTCCCTCATTCCGGTTTATATCCGCTGGGCACTCATAAGCTCAGGATTTGATGTATTTGGGCGGGGTTGTGGGGCTTCTGACTTCTGACTCCTGACTTCTGACTCCCTGGATATTTTAAATGGAGTCAGAAAATTCATATTCTTCATACTCTATAATATTCGCAGTTATTTAAGTCGCTAAGTATAATATACTTTCTCGGCACGAAGATATATCCTTTCGAACCAGTTTAACAGATACAGTCTCCGTTACGGTTTTCGGCCCGAGTTCCAGCGATTTTCATTGATCATCAGCCCAACAACTAAATTCTTATACCTTTTAACCAGCAAGGAGAAACAAATGCAAAGCTATAAGGTGACTCTGATTCTGCTTTCTGCCCTTCTGGCACTCAGCCTGGCACAGGCGCTCGGACAGACAAAGGCCAAGATTGCTGTAATCCAGGCGGATGGCTCGCCCCGGCAGGATCCGTTCAAGTCAAGTTACGATTTCGCCAAGGTAAAACCTATGAGCCAGGCCCACCTGGATAAACTGCTCGGCTTGCTGGAGGAAGCGGGCAGGATGGGAGCCGACCTTGTCTGCGGACCCGAGGACATACAGCATATCGGCGCCTATGGCCTTTATCTCAATACTAGAAATCCCGATACCGGGGAGATCCTTTTCAACTCGCTCGCAGTGCCGGTACCCTGCCCCCTGACCGACCGCCTGGCCGACATTGCCCGCCGCCACGGGATGTATATCATCGCCCCGCTCTACGAGCGTCAGGGTGATAAAGTTTTTAATACTTCTGTTATTTTCAGCCGGAAAGGAGAGATAATCGGCAAACACCGCAAGACCTTGCTGCCTGTTATGGAGACCTGGCTTGTGACTCCAGGGGACGTATATAATGTATTCGAGCTGGATTTCGGCACGATTGCAATAGCCACCTGCTGGGAGATCGTTTTCCCGGAAATCTCCACGATCTTTGCCCTTAAAGGAGCCGATATCATTTTCAACCCGACCATGGGCAGGGAAAACAAGCAGGGTGAAAGCCTTGCCACCGGCCACCGCTATTTAACCCGCGCCGTGGACAACAGGGTTTATATCGCTCCGGTAATTCTCGGCTCGGACGGCAACGGGTTAATCGACTTCCACGGCAACGTGGTGGCTGAAGCCGTGGGAGAGAAGAACACCGTTATCATGGCTGAGATCGATTTTTCCGCCGAGCCGCTTTCTGAGGGCACTTGGTGGCCGACTATCAATGGGACCGCCAATGAAAAGGCGATCCACTATCTTTCCCGGAGGCCTGAGACATTCAAGCTGCTGGTAGACCCCACCCCCCCGCTTTTGGAGCGCTTCAAGAATGTGAAACTCACCACAGGTGACAGGGAAGCGCAACTGAGAGCGGTGAAAAAAGTCGATTACGGCCCTTGATATCTGAGAAGTAAGCCCTGGCTTCCGATTCAAAATCAGCTCAGAAAAAAACTTGACACTTTTCCTGACTGCTATAATGTTTCAGTTGGCCTGACAGCCCAGGAACGGACAAGCTGTTGCCATGTTTTTTAATGGCTTTGAAAGTTGATATTACATTTGATCTCTTTCACAGAGCCGCAAATTAGCCGAAAACTCACTGTAATTCAACATGGTACTGGAGAAAGCTGAACATGGAATTAAAAGAGTTATTCAATGAGTCCAATGTCGAACTCAATCTGGACGCGGACGGGAAGGATGAAGTACTGCTGTCTTTGATCGGTCTTCTGAAACTGGACGACAAGGCTAAGGAAATGCTGTTCAAAATGCTCAAGAAGCGGGAGAATTTAGGGTCTACCGGGATAGGGAAAGGATTTGCTATACCGCATTGCCGTTCACTGGTGGTGGATAAATTGAATGTGGCTTTCGCCCGGCACCCTAATGGGGTGGATTTCAATTCTATTGACGGCAAGCCCGCAAACTTTTTCTTTTTGATCGTTGCTCCCCCGGTGGAAATATCCAACTACTATCTTCCGGTGTTGGGCAAAGTGGCACAATTTTGCAAGACACCGGAAATCGTTTCCAAGCTTCGTTCTCTAAAAACAGTGGACTATTTCCTGGAATTGCTTGATAAAGCAAGTTCTTAATTATCGACTGTGGGCAAGGTTTATCATGCAGGAAAGTCAACTCAGGCTTTTAATGTTTCTACAGGACCTGCTTTCCCTGAAAAAGGAGATACAGGATTTCCAGGTGGTCGAAAAATACGAGGAGATGGGCTTCGCTTTCGACAGAAAAGAGAGAATCGAGGAGGCTATCAAAGAGGTAACCGAACAACTCGATCCGGAACTTTACCGGCGCTTCCTTCAGATAGCGAAAAAATACGACCGGCCGCTGGCACCAGTTATAAACGGGGTGTGCTACGGTTGTTTCGTTTCCACTCCTACCGGGAGCAAACTCGTTACCCAGAATAAGGATGTAATCGAGTTCTGTAACCACTGCGGAAGAATCCTCTACCGAGCAGGCTAAGCCTCAGTGTTAAAGTTGCCCACCAACACAGAGATTGCCCGATTCAAATGCAACCTGACCGTAAGAGTGTCCGGTTAGAGTGGATTTCTATTTTGAAGTTCGATGAAAAAGCCTCTTTTTCCGAGTTGGGAAAAGAGGCTTTCATTGTATAGCTTGCAGTTGCCGGGTATGTCTTATCTTTTTGGTGCGAATTTCAACCGGCGGGCGGCTTTGCGCTGAATCTGGTAGATAAATTTCATCAGCGTTTCCTGTGTCGTATCTGTAATATGGTAGAATTTTGCCTGTACAAGGTTGATATCTTTCTCTTTCTCCCTATCCTTCCCTGTCCAGACTATCTCGGCCAGAACCGGCTCCCAGTGCTGATCGCTGAGCATCTGGAAATTCAAGTATAGATAGTCTCCCTTGTTAACGCGCTTCCTGGTATTGAAAGCAATCCCCCCTCCGCTTATATCAACTGTACTGGCCATGAACACCGGCAGAATGTTGCAAGATTCAAGATTGGAGTCGACTTCGATCGGGTTGAATTTGTCTTTCGGCAGGTAGTAAAAACTGAATTTGAAAAAGGCTTCCATCCTGGAGAAATTTCTGGTCTGAACGCGACTGAGTTTCTTGGGGTGTTTCAGGTAAATCAGCTTCTCCTCGGCCACAGGTGGTTGCGACAGGGTAGTGGTAAAACTGTAGCCTGCATCCGATTCCCGGTAAAAATCGACCTCAATCGGTGTCTGCATGCTCACTAGTATTAAATCCAAATCGATTTTCGAGGCATCGAGTACTATGTGGTCATTATAGTTATTTTCCACCCGGGAGGAATATTTGTATGGCTGATCGCCTTTCTTGAGGGTGATTTTAACCTCTTGGCCTTTGCGGATCTCCCCGGTCGACTGGAGCCGCACGGCCTCTTCGATCTTAGTGAACCCAAGTATTTCCTTTATCTCATCGACCATTTGATGGAAATAACTGTTCTCGTGCTCTGTGAATTCAACCTTTTTACGGTAACCTTCCACCAGGTGCTGAAAAACATCAAAAGAGTAGAGTACCCTGTAAGGATGGGAAAGCCCGGTTATCTTGATTGCCTCGGAGAGAAGCTTGATATGTTTTTTATTCAGCTCCTTTTCCGCTGCCTTGCGCTCGAAATAGACTCTCTCGCGTTCTCGGTTTTTAGCCGCCTCTCTCCGGGAATTGATTATCGCAAAGGTTAGCAGCCCGACCAGTAAAATGCCAAGCGTCCACATTATTATAGGAGCGGCCTTGCTGGATGACTCGGCCCAGCCGGTTTGGATATCCTTCCATCGCTGGGCACGGGGCAAGAGGTGGTAAAGCGTTTCTCCCGCTAAATAATCGACCAATCGGGCCAGAAAAGATAGTAGCTGGTTCACTGTTACCTCCTCATTCCGGATGAGGAAATATCAAGCCGTGATCTCAATGCCGGAATTAATTTTTGGATTGAATGGCCTCTGGGGAAAAAGATTCTTTTCTTCGTACCCGGTCAACACCGCGAATTCGTTTAAGCGAGCCGATAATCCGATTCAGTTGCTTAAGGTCTTTGACTTCCACAACAAAAACGGCTGTAAACTCGAATTCTCTGGTTTTGGTAGTAGCGCTGCGGATATTGGTTTCTGACTCGGTTATCGCTGTGGTGAGATCAGCGAGCATTCCCTTGCGGTCTGTCCCGGTGACAAGAAGCCGCGTGATAAAATCCTGATCGCTGCCGGCCTGCCAGTCAATAGCCACTCTTCTGTTCGGGTCGGTATTCACCCGCAGCAGGTTCGGGCAATCGGCACGGTGAATCGAAATACCTCTTCCTCTGGTAATATAACCCACCACTTTATCTCCGGGAACCGGCTGGCAGCATCCAGCGTAAGTTAACATCAGGTTGCCGATCCCCTGGAGCTTTATACCCGTGCCGCTCTTTCTTATTTTATCGACAAGCCTGTCAAATGTCGGAGTTCGCGGCGCCTTTTCCAGCTCCTTATCCTCCGGAAAAAGCTGTTGGAAAACCTGAACCAGCGAGATATGTCCCCGGCCGATTGCCTCAAAGAGTTTCGCCACCGGCGGGCTAAGATCGAATATCTCCAGAAGTTTTTTCAAGCGGTTGTCATTTACCCTGGGCTTGCGCTGACGTTTCAGTTCGCGATCCAGCATTTCCCTGCCCAGTTTGACACTGTCGGCGAACTCCTGCTCCCGGATCCAGGAGCGGATCTTACTGCGTGCCTTGGCCGTGCGCACGAATTCAATCCAGTCCTTGCTGGGCTTGGTCTTGGCGTTGGTGATAACCTCAACTGTCTGACCGCTCTTGAGCCGGGTATTCAGAGGGGCGATCCTGCCGTCTACTTTGCCTCCTGAGCAGTGAAGGCCGACCTCGGTGTGCACTGCGAATGCGAAATCGATCAGGGTGGAATCGGCAGGAAGTTTGATTAACTTGCCTTTGGGGGTAAATACGAAAACTTCATCGTGAAACAGGTCGATTCTAAAAAACTCCATGAAATCCTTGGGATCCTTGGCCTCGTTCTGCCATTCCAGTACCTCGCGCAGCCAGGTTATGCGCTTGTCCATGTCTCTTTCTTCCTGCTGGCCCTCTTTGAACTTCCAGTGTGCGGCAATACCGTACTCAGCGGTGCGATGCATCTCGTTGGTCCGGATCTGGACCTCAATCATCTGGCCATTTGGCCCGTAAACCGAGGTATGCAGGGATTGATACATGTTGGATTTCGGCGTGGCGATATAGTCCTTGAAACGGTCGTGGAGTGGAGTCCATGTAGAGTGCACGATACCCAGGACATGGTAACAGTCGGCCACTGTATTTGCGAGCACCCGGAGGCCGAGCAGGTCATAGATTTCCTCGAAAGACTTGGCCCGGTGTTCTATTTTCTTATAGATACTGTACAGGTGCTTGGGCCGGCCGAATACCTCGGCCTGGATACCGGCCTGGGTGATCGCTTTCTGCAGCGGTTTATTGAACTGGTCGATCAGACGTTCCCGTTCCTGGCGTTTCTGTGATACCTTTTTGGCGAGTTTATGGTATTTTTCCGGCTCAAGGTACTTGAAAGCAAGATCCTCGAGTTCCCAGCGGATCAATGCTATACCGAACCGGTGCGCCAGAGGTGCGTAAATATCGAGCGTCTCCCTGGCGATTCGTTTCCTTTTCTCCTCCGGCAGGGCATTCAGGGTGCGCATGTTGTGGAGCCTGTCAGCGAATTTGATCAGAATCACCCGGATGTCCTTGGCCATCGAAAGGATCAGCTTACGGTAGTTTTCCACCTGCGCTTCCTGGGCAGAGCGGAAAACATAGCCGTCCATCCGGCTGATCTTGGTCAAACCGTCCACGATCCCTGCGATTTCATCACCAAAAGCTTGCCGTATTTTCTCCAGGGGACAGCCCGTATCCTCGATCACATCATGAATCAGCGCGCTGGCAATCGATATGGTGTCGTATAGATTAAGGTCCACGAGTATCCGCATGACTTCGACGGTGTGAAACATGAAATCCTCACCGGATTTCCGTTTCTGCCCTTCGTGCGCCTGGGCAGCGAATTCGTAGACGCGCTCGATCAGTTCCATGTCAAGGCTGCCGATATCTCGGAGCGTCTCTATTAACTTATTTTTCGGCATATCAACCCTGAGGAAAACAGTTGATTTGAATCCTGAAGTTCTCTGTTCCAGTTTTTTCTTTCGAATAATTCTTCTATTCTTTTTATAAGATTATTAATGCCATTGAGCAAGAGGTTCGAAAGATCAAGCTGTAATAATCGGAATGGAATAATGCAAGCCCTCTGGCTGCAGGAATTGAGCGGCGGGGAATTTTAGTGCATGATTCTATTCTCGAACGGGCAATCCGAGTCTATTTGCTAACTGCCCCGGTTCTTACGAAAGAGAATATCCGAATCAAACAGTCATCCGGATACTGAATAGACAAGCTCCCGCTTGCTGTCACAAACCAGCCGCAGCTTACTTTCTTCTCCGGCGCTGACCAATTTCTTTTCCAGAAGGAAATTTTGCAGGGCCTCCGAAACGAAAATCGGCTGCAAATCCTTCAGCAACTCCTCCAGCGATTTGTCCTTGCCGAAAACCAGCGAGGTCTTGCTGTATCCGATCAGCTTGCGGTCGTAGAGTAGTTTTCGCAAGGCATTGCTGATTCCGTTAAAGATCTCGCTGTTCTGTGGCTTAGTGAGATTAAGTGCCTCGAATAGGAGCTTGAGCGAAACTTCACCCCCTTTCTCCGAGCCGTCGGCCAGGTTCTCTCCGGTGCGGTCCACAAGTGGACTCCGGGAGGGTTTGGCCGCGGCAGCAGGCGCTTTCTCCACCTGTTTCTTGGGCTCCTGGATAGCGCCTTTTTTAGGAACTGCCTCCGGCTTCTGCAGTGCAGGGGCTTCGGGCGATTCTCTCTCATCCCCACCCTGCAGGTTCTTCTGAAGGCTCATCATGTAGGATTTAAGTTCGCCAGCTTGAGCCGAGAGGATTTCGGCGAGATTCTCCAGCTTGCCCTGAAGAACAACCACCTCGCGAAGGTTTTCCTGCTGCTCCCCAAGATAACCGTTTTCACGGTTGAAGTAATGGCGGTTGAGCACGCTCAGGAAGTCATCCATGTAACCATTAAGTTCCCGTTCAAGTGAGCCGAAACGAGCCTGGTAACGTTCGATCTCCCTTAACTGCTCCCGCGTAAGGAGCATATCGCTTGATTGAATTTTAACTTCGACCATATGCACCCCGAAATTGTTTAATGCTGCCAGGGCAAATAACTAATCAGCTTTCGCCGTGGCAGTGCTTGAATTTCTTGCCGCTACCGCACCAGCAGGGATCGTTGCGCCCGATCTTTGGATGCTCCCGCCTGACCGTTTTTACTCTCTGGGGCCCGGTCTCCAACTGTGGTGCGGGTTGATCGGCACCGGAAAAGGCAGAGATAGTTGCATGGTGCACAGCCAGCTTTTCCTGCTGCTTCTGATGTTGTATTTCTGACTCATCGATAAACTGAGCCTTGAAAAAGAGTGATGCCACCTGCTCTTTAATGCGCTCAAGCATCTCGATAAAAGCGTCAAAAGCCTCTTTTTTATATTCAATCAGCGGATCTTTCTGTCCGTAGGCACGGAAATTTATCCCGGCCTTCAGGTGATCGAGCATATACAGGTGATCCCGCCAGTTCTCATCGATCACTCTCATCATGATCTGCTGTATCAGGAAATCTCTGCGTTCTTCGCCGAACTCCTCGCACTTGAGCTTGTAAAGCTGGTCGACCAGCCCGAAAACACGCTCGCGGATATCCTCGGCGTACAATTCCTCAAGGTTCTTTTCCTCGAAACGCACGTTAAGCAGGAAAGTTGTCAGCAACTCCTGCGATAGCCCCTTGAGATCCCATTCCTCTGGTGGAGTACCCTCCATCACATGTTCATCAACTTTCACCCGGACCGCCTCGTCGATCATCTCCTTGAATTCTTTCTCCAGATCCTTGCCTGCGAGGGCGAAAAGGCGCATGTCGTAGATCACCTCGCGCTGCTGGTTCATCACATCATCGTATTCGAGAAGATGCTTTCTGATCTGGAAGTTGTTGCCCTCCACTTTTTTCTGGGCTCTTCCGATTGAGCGGGAGACCAATGGATGCGTGATCACTTCCCCCTCCTTAAGTCCCAGGCGGTCCATCACCCCGGCGATCCTTTCGCTACCGAACAGGCGCATCAGGTCATCCTCGAGCGAGAGGTAAAACTCCGAGGAGCCCGAATCGCCCTGGCGGCCGCTGCGGCCCCTCAACTGGCGGTCGATCCGGCGCGCCTCGTGGCGCTCAGTGCCCACGATCGCCAGCCCGCCCATTTCGGGGACACCCTCCCCGAGCTTGATATCGGTTCCGCGGCCTGCCATGTTGGTGGCAATCGTCACCGCACCCTCCTGACCCGCCTTGGCCACGATTTCGGCCTCCTGCTGGTGGTACTTGGCATTGAGCACGTGGTGTTTGATACCCCGCCGTCTCAGCATCCGGCTCAAAGTCTCGGAAACCTCGACACTGATCGTACCGACCAGCATCGGGCGGCCTTCACCGTGCAGCCTTTCAATTTCATTGATAATCGCATTGTATTTTTCCCTTCGGGTGCGATAGATTCCGTCGTCCCTGTCATCACGGATGACCTGGCGGTGAGTGGGGATCACTATCACGTCAAGCTTGTAGATCTGCCAGAACTCGTCCGCCTCTGTTTCAGCGGTTCCTGTCATCCCGGCAAGCTTACTGTAAAGACGGAAATAGTTCTGAAGGGTGATCGTGGCCAGGGTCTGGGTTTCACCCTCGATTTTCACACTTTCCTTGGCCTCCAGGGCCTGGTGTAGGCCCTCGCTGAACCTCCTGCCGGGCATCAGGCGACCGGTAAACTCATCAACGATAAGTACTTTCCCTTCCTGGACCACGTACTCCACGTCTTTCTCGAAAAGAATGTAGGCTTTGAGAAGCTGATGGATGGTGTGGATCTTATCGCTTTTTTCCAGATATTCACGTTCCATGCTCTGGATTTTTTCCGCCTTGCGGTCCGAGCTAAGGGTTTTATCGGACTGCACCTCGTTCATCTCAATACTCAGGTCCGGAATCACAAACATATTGGGGTCTTTCGGGCTGAGCTGGTCGAGTCCATTGTCGGTGAGCTGTACCTGATTGCCTTTCTCGTCCATACAGAAATAGAGCGCCTCGTCCAGCTCGGGCATTTTCTTTTCGCGCATGTAATCCGCTTCAACCTTTTTCATCAGCTTCTTGGTGCCGACCTCGTTGAAAAGCTTGAGCAGGCGCTTGTTCTTGGGCATTCCTCTTGATACCTGAAGGATTTTCCTGCCGGCCTCGTAATTAAACTCCATGGCCTTTCTTTCATCTTCTTCCTCGTCGGCTTTCTTAAGCAGCTCTGTTGCCTCAGCGAGTATGTTATTCACTGTTTTAACCTGAATCCGCACCAGATCCTCGACCATGGGCCTAAACTGCTTGAACTTGGGTGCTGAACCATGCACCGGGCCGGAGATAATAAGAGGCGTGCGGGCCTCGTCGATCAGCACGCTGTCCACCTCGTCGACAATCGCGTAATGGTGTTCTCGCTGCACGCGGTCCTCGAGGCGCAGGGCCATGTTGTCCCTGAGATAATCGAATCCGAACTCGTTATTGGTACCATAGGTGATTTCGCAGTTATACTGCTCTTTGCGCTCTTCCGGGTCCACGTCGTGCTGGATACAGCCTACGGTCATTCCTAAGAACTTGAATATCGTGCCCATCCATTCGGCGTCGCGCCGGGCGAGGTAATCGTTCACGGTTACCAGGTGCACCCCGCGCCCCTTGAGTGCATTGAGATAAAGCGGCATCACTGCCACCAGAGTTTTGCCTTCCCCGGTGGCCATCTCGGTGATTTTTCCCTGGTGAAGGACAATCGCCCCGATAAGCTGTACATCGTAAGGGATCATGTCCCAGACCATCGGCTGGTCGCAGACATTGATCTGGCGCCCCATATTGCGCCTGCAGGCATCCCTGACTATGGCATAAGCCTCGGGCATGACCTCTTCGCAGGCCTTATCCTGCTCTTCAGGGTCCTCGATCGAACTGATTCTCTGCTTTAGCGCCAGGCTGCGCTGCAGAAGTTCCTCATCGCTCAAGCTTTCGAGTGTGGCGTAGATCCTGTTGATCTCATCCACAATCGGCATGAGCCTTTTCATCTCACGCTCGTGCTTGTCACCCATAAAAAGCTTAAGCACTTTGTCGATCATCATTCACGCTGCTTTCAACGATAAGGCAAATTGTCTAAATATTGTCTGAAATCCACTAATCTATCTTGAATAAATAATACCTCAGCATGCAATTAAAATCAACTCAACTACTTACGGTAAAGCCTCTGGGATTCGATATACTCTGCCACCGAGTCCGGAACCAGATAGCGGATCGAATATCCGGCGGCGCAGCTATTACGTATATCCGTGGCGGAAATCCCGATCAGCGGCATCTTAACCAAGAGGATCGTGGCACAGTGGCGTTTTTCCAGAAACTCGTTATCCGGCTCGAAACCCTCTCTTGCCAGAGCGACAAATTTTACCTCTCGGCAAAGTGCCTTCCAGTTTTTCCATGTATGAAGTTCGGCCAGGTTGTCCGCGCCGAGAATAAAAAAAAGCTCGTCCCCCTCTTTAAGCTCACTTTGACGGTAACGGCGAACGGTGTCGATCGTGTAGCTTCTACCGCTGCGGCTGATCTCGTCCAGGTAGAGGGAAAAACGCTCGTTGCCTGCCAGCGCTCTCTCCAGCATTGCCACCCGGTGCTCTGCCGGTGTAATCGGCACATTCAACTTGTGCGGCGGATTGGCCGCGGGAACAAAAAGCACGCGGTCGAGCTGGAGTTGCTCTGCCGCTGCCTGTGCTCCGATCAAATGTCCGATATGGACGGGATCAAATGTCCCGCCCAGCATTGCAACCCGCAACAGGCCTCCATTGGAGTTCCCCCCAGCCTTTTCCGGACCGGGAGGCGACGTTTTAATTTTTCTTTTTATTCCCGTTCTACAAGCTCGAGCCGCTGATCGCCTCATCCGACCCACCGCAGAGCTCCTCAGCGTATTCACTATCCGGATAGTCCTTGCAGAGCCACCTCCTGGCATCCTCCGCGTCATCCGGATAGCCCATTCTGTCGCTTGCCAGGCAGAGATGGTAAAGTACAGCCGGCAAGACTGTTGACTCAGTGTAACTGCTCAGCACACCTTTGAGGTAAATAATTGACGAGTCGTACTGCTTGCGTTTGAAATAAAACATCGCCGTGCTGAATTCTTTTCTGGCCAGTTTGTCTTCCAGCAGAATAATATGCATGCGCACGGTGTCTGCATATTGCGTGTTCGGATACTTGGCAAGCAGGGTTTGCAGAATTTCCAGCCCCTTGTTTGTTTCGGTCTGGTCGCGTTCGGGCCTCTTGCTCATCTCGGCGTAGGAAAGTCCCGCCTTGAACAGAGCCACATCAGCAAACCTGCCCTGAGGAAACTCGCGGTTCAGGAGTTCGAACTCGTTGGCGGCCAGAAGGTAGTCTTGGTTGCGGAAATAGGAATCCGCCATGTAGAACCTGGACTGTTCGACCAGGTCACTTCCGGGGTACTTGTAGATCAACTGCTTAAAGCTTTCGATAGCAAAGTTATATTTTTTCATTTCGTATTGCTGATATGCCGCCTGGAATTCTCCCTCAGGGGTCGGATCGAACCGCTCTTTCGGGCCACAGCCTATGGGAGCAAAAGCGATTCCGGCCAATAGCACCGCAACAACAAAGTATGCTGTAATTTTAAGGTTTTTCAACTTTTCTCCCCCAGATAACCGTTTTCCATTTTTAGACCGGGCTTTTCTACTCGCCGCTGTGGGTTCTGTCCAGTCCTTCTGCCAGACAGCATAAGGTAATTTTATCTCTTGCTAAAATCGATTTCCTCGATCCGCACTCTCGCCTGTTCGGCAATTTTTTCTTTCCAGTAATATCGGTTCAACTTAAGCACTTGCCTGAAAGCCTGCTTTGCCTCATCCGGGCGCTTGTCGGCAAGTAAAATTTCTCCTTTAAGAAAATAGACGTCATCCACCAGGTGCTGCGGCTGGCCGGAACTGATTATTTGATCGATATAGTAAAAGGATTGCTCGATATCACCCTGGTCAAACATCTCCCGCGCCAAAGGGTAGCAGCAGCTTCCGCGATGCCAGCGCGCCTGCTCAACTTCTGGATGATCCGGGTAGAGAATAACAAACTGGTCGAAATAGAGGAATGCGTTAAAATAGTCCTCCAGTTTCTCGTAGCTCTCCGCCAGATAGAAAAAGTGTTGAGCCTTGTTATTCAGTTTCCCGTGCAGGGGAATGCCGCGAAGATAGTAAGCAATCGCCTTGCGATAGTCCGCCTGGTGGTAATAAAACTCCCCGAGATCGAAAAAATACCGGCCCAGACTGTAAGAAGGATCGATTTGAAGGATCTCCTCCAAGGCATGGACCATTGTTGTCGTATCGCCTGCTCTGCCTCGCTCGACTGCTATCTGAAGGTAGTCCAGGAGCACCTCCGCATCGGGTTCAGAGTCATGGGCGCTGAAATAGCGGTCGAAATACCTTTTGGCCTGGAAAAAGTCTCCTTTCATCACGTAGACTTTGCCGATCTTGCGCAGAAGGTTTGCTGTTACCCCCTTGGTCTTCTCTGCCATCAGGTATTCCGCCAGGGAGTCATCGTAGTAGCCGTTTATGTAATAACGGTCACCGCGCTCCTCGTTGCTCTTAGCCACTTCCATGCAGGAAGTGTAAAGCAACAGAAAAAGCTGGATAACGAAGATTCTGAACCATAAACACAGCATTACTCTTCCGCCTTCATCCAGACAACTGGTCAGTCGAAACGGCCAATCGGCCTGGAAGGAAAAAATCTGATCCGAATTTTAATAATTAAAAACTATCAAAAAAATTAACTGCCGGTCTATTAGGTGTCAACGATTTTGGGCTTGAAACCCCTCTGTTTGAAGATTTATCATGCTGCCTGAATCGTTTATGAATAAGTATTTAGAACCGTGTAAGGGCTCACAAATTCCGATTTAAATCGGGTATGGATATTGCACTAAATGATTATTAAATAGAACCGTCCAATCTTTCCAGCTTGACATAAATACCAGTTTACTCCATAATATTCGAGGAACGCTGACACTTTAGCTTCGCCTGAGACCGATAGCTTCTCCAGCCATCCAAGTATGATCGCGCTATGGAATGCCCAGAGCTTAACAAGCTGATTGAAGATATTCAAGGCAACCTCATCCCGTTCAAGTTCCGCCCAATCCTGGAAACTCACCTTAATGAGTGCCGAAGTTGCCGGGCCGGGATGAACAAATTTCTCAAGATCCGCCAGATACTCGAAAAAACGGTTTATAGTGAATTCAGCGAGGACAAATATCTGGTCTATCTCAGCAAAGTTGCTGGGAAAAATCTCCGCTGGGAGAGCCCCGAGGAGTCACGGGAAAAATCACGCAAGATGCTGCGTGGGCTGATTATTAAAGTCGCCATCGGCTTTATCGTGGCCGCCGGCCTGGGGGCCTCGGCTGCTCTGATTCTCGGCCGCCTTGGAATTATCGGCAAAGGCGGGCCCGAAGTCGAAATCGCCGCAGATAAGACCGCCCTGGAAAAACCGTTTCCCGCCGCTGGAACACCGGGTTCTTACCAGAGCACACCCCCCGCGCCAGCCGGTACCGTAAGTGACAGCTCCCAAAGGATTGTCCTGCCGGAGGAAGGCGTAACTCCGGATGCAATTTTCGACCTGCTCAACAGCACTTACGATACTGGTTTCGCCCTGGAACCGCCAACAGGAGCAGAAAAGGACTCGAGCCGCTTGCGGATTTTCCAGTCCGAACTTGTCGCGCTCAGGGATGCCCTTTCGCGAACACCCTTCGACCACGACCTGGGAAAGCGAACAAGGGACAAGTACCGCCAGGTAATCGAGGAACGCAAGCGCCTGGGAGCTCCGGCCAAGGTTAGTGAATACTACGGCCTGGGATATCTTCACTACTCCGCTGGGGAATATCCCCAGACCGCGATTGTGACAGCCGAGGGCCTGCGCATGGTGCGGATGGGCCCGACCCAGTACCTTCACTACCTCAAGGCCATGTCTCACTACAGGCTCGCTCTCAAAGCGGCCACTCCCCTACCGCCCGACACAACGAGCAACGAGGAAGCAAGGATCAGGGGGGCTGCCCTGAGAGCCCAACTCGATGCCGAGGGCAGGAGAAGTGCTGTGGTTGAACTCCGCAAAGCGATTGCCGAATTCAGCCACCTGCTGACAAATCCTGAACTCGAACCAACGGCCCGGGAATGGATTCTCAAATGCAACAAGCTGATCGAGCAATCAGCCACTCAGCCCTGAAAGCCTTGCCGCGAGCCCTCTATCCTGGAATACCGGATGCCTGCCCCTTTTGTTCCACGAGGTTACAGACAAAGGATAACAGACTCTTTAAGAGAATAAGATCCGGGGACCTGGTGAAAGGATATAACCTTTTTCAGCGCTGGCAGTCAAGAGTGGAAAAAGGAGTTAGAAAACCTCGCGCCCCAAAGGACCGGCTTCTACTAGCGCGAATACAGGGAACAACAGCGAAAAGAAAGAGAAGCCCGGATAGGCAGAAGATACTGAACGTTTTAGAAATCTTTGCCCTCTGAGCACCATCGGGTAGGAGGCGGGGTCGCCCCCGCCGTCCTCCCACACCACCGGGCATACGG
>CAZJQI010000012.1:54893-79518 GCA_964548275.1 uncultured Gemmatimonadales bacterium | reverse complement strand
AAAAACTTGAAACACAATATATAGTAGTAACATCAGCTAAGGGGATACCCCTAAAGCTAAATTTAAAAATGCCTGCAGTCAAGGGAGCCAGATCTGGTATGATATTTGCGTATAAAATATGCAAAAGGAGACTTTTATCATAGCAGGAGTATTATCATGAAAATGGGTTCTGTTCAAACCGAAAAAAAACGCGCAAGTAAGCTGTGCCGGCATAAAAGGTTGATTTTCCTCGGAAAACAGGAATTTTCCGACAACGGAGATTTTCTTGCCCTGTTTAACTGTGCGGATTGCCGCACAACTATTTCTCTTAAAATGAAAAAGAAAGCGAGCAGGAAACCTGAGAAAGAGTCTAACCCAGCCCTGAAAAGAAAGCTTGTGGCAAAAGGGGCTGCAAGTTGATGGATTGTAATTTGTAAAAAGCCTTTCATCCTCCCACCTTGAAAGCCTCCCTGGTTAAAGTTTATTTTATCCTTGCCGAAGAAAAAATTAGCCGCATCGGTCAATCGCTTTCAGTTGCTGGGGGCTTTTTACTTGATCGATTCGCGCTTATCTGTTATATTAACAAGGATTTGATAACCGAAAACAGATAATAATTCCTCCCAGAGGTTTCATCCAAAAATTCTTCGTCTGATTTAGATTGCGCCGTTAGCTCAATTGGCAGAGCAAGTGACTCTTAATCACTAGGTTCGGGGTTCGATTCCCTGACGGCGCACCATTTTCTTCGTTTCAAGCGCAGGTTTCAAGTCCCGTTTTATCCTGAAAATTACAGACCGGTCCAGTTTATCTTGCCAATCCAGGAGCAAGGTTATTAAAGTTATGTTGACCGTGGCAAGGGTCCATCATTTAATGATTTTTGTTGATATTATTGAAGGATTGAATGCCAAAAAAGAATGAAATAAAGGCAAATGCAGTTGGGCGCTCTGGCAGCAAAAGCGGCATCGTGGCTATTGCCGGCCTCCCGAATGTGGGAAAAAGCACCCTGCTGAACACCCTGCTGGGCCAGAAATTATCCATTGTGAGCCGCAAGGCCCAGACAACCAGGCAACAGGTATTGGGAATTCTTACCGGGGAGGACTACCAGATAGTCTTTCTGGACACACCAGGGGTGATCCAACCCCGCGACAAACTTCAGGAGTTCATGACCCAGGCGAGTTTCAAAGCGGTAAGCGGCGCGGATTTGGTAATCGTGATGGTTGAAGCGACAGAACCAGACATCATAGCCGACCGGCAACTCCTCGAACGCATAAGCAGAGTCGATGTTCCCCGCTTTCTGACGATCAACAAAGTTGATCTGGTGAAAAAGCCTGCTCTTCTTCCCCTGATCGCTGAATATGCGGACACCGGTCTGTTCGAGGAAATCCTGCCGATCAGCGCGCTGAAAGGCGAGGGCCTGGACGAGCTGCTGGGTGCGGTTGTCAAAAGATTGCCCGAAGGGCCTTTCCTTTACTCAGAGGACCAGCTTGCCACCCAGCCGATTCGGTTTTTCGCAGCCGAATTGATTCGGGAAACTCTTTACGAGTTCCTGCACGATGAACTGCCCTATGCCACAACCGTGCTGGTGGAGGATTTCAAGGAGCGCGGGGGTAACAAGATCTATATCAAGGCAATAATCTATACAGAGCGAGACAGCCAGAAAAAGATAATCATCGGTCGCAAAGGGGAGCAACTCAAACGGATCGGCAGGGCTGCGCGGGCCAAGATCGAGGATTTCGTGGAATCCGGCGTTTATCTCGACCTGTGGGTCAAGGTAAGACAAAAATGGCGCAAAAACGATTTTTTTCTCAAAACTGTGGGTTACAGCAGGCGTAATCTCTGAAGATATAAACCTTATTAGCTTGGAGGATCCATGCTTGATGAAAAATTGTTGGAGATCCTTGTCTGCCCTAAATGCAAGGGTGAACTCGAGTACAAGTCACAGGAGAACCAGCTTGTCTGCCATGCATGCCGGCTGATTTATGCGGTGAAAGACGATATCCCGATCATGCTGATAGACGAGGCTCGTTCGTTCTGAGCACTGCCGCTAAAGTCTGAATAAGGTTTTATGACCAAATTAGGCCTCACAAGTCTGGCAGCGGTTTTTCTGACCTGCTTCGCCTGCGGTATCCATCCGGTTCTGGCTTCGGGCTGTGGCTTCAGTCTGGCCGGGACGGATGAAAAGCGAATTGTCGTTGGCTTCGAGCTGCCCCCCTGGGAGCTGGATCCTGTTGATGTATCAGGGGTGCCTTTGACCAGGATCCGGACCGGTTGCGCTGAAGATATCCTCAAAGCTGGATTCCCGGTTCTCCCCCAGTACAAGGCAGTGGTCGCTTTGCCACCGGGAAGCGCGGTAAGTTCGCGCTGGAACCCAGGCAACACTTTGCGTATGCGGGCAGGCCGCATTATGCCGGCCCAGCCAGCAGGGCAGGGGACTGGCGATGAATTCAACTTCCCACCTTCAGTGACCGAATACAGCAGCGAGCTTGCCTCGGCCGGCTCTTATCCTGAAGATAGGGTGCTGGTGCTCGGGCCGAAAAGGTTCCGCGATTTGCTCATTACCGAAATCCTGGTGCGTCCGTTCATTTACGAGCCTTCTTCCAATACTCTACTGGTAACAGTTAGTTTTGAGGTAACAATCGATATTTCTCCCCAGGCATCCTTTCAAGGCGGTTTCTCCGGCAGGTACTCTGAAAAAATCTACGAAGATTTATACAGGGACGTCCTGCTGAACTACGAATCATCAACCGGCTGGAGGATTCCTTCTGAAGACTCGCCAACTCTTGCCGCCACGCCATTCTCGGACGGTGAGGCCTGGGTGAGCCTGCGTGTCCCGGAATCCGACATGTACGCAGTTTCAGGGGAAAGTATAGCCCATGCAGGTGTCGATCTTGGTTCAATAAACCCGGCCTCTCTGCGCCTGTACAGGGGCAGTGGCAGGATGCTCAGTGAAAACCCCGAGGTGCCGGACCCGATTCTGACTGATGTGGCCGTTTACCTGACAGGACTCGAGGATGGTTCATTTGACAGCAGGGACAGGCTGATTTTTTACGGCGAGGGGCTTGACCGGTTTACTGCATCAGTCACCGGGACTATCTCCAGTATCCGCCACCGCTACGGCAACCATGCGGTTTACTGGCTGACCTGGGGAGGAAGCAGAGCCGACGGCCTGAGGATGACCGAACTCAACCAACCGGTGCCTTCAGGCACTACGCCGCTCACGTCGGCTGAATTCTGGTACCATCTCGAGGAAAATACCGAATACCTCTCCCTGAGACTGCCCAACGGCGATAATTACAACCCGGCGCCGGACTACTGGGCCTGGGTTCTCGATTCTGACGCCGGCGGTATAGTGGAACGCAATTTTGACCTCGGCCGGTTGCCTGAGGCTGAAGGCAATTACCTGCGCTACGAGTTTTATAATACAGGTTCGGCAGGGGAACTGGACTATAAATTATTTTTCAACGGGGCGCAGTTTCCGGGTGGCAGGATAAAACCATACGTCACAGTGATCAGTGATTGGATCGCGATACCTTCGGGTTTTCTTCAAATGGAGGGTAACCGCTTTACACTCAGCGGGCAGAAACTGGCCCTGGGATTTATCGAGTTGCGCGCCAGGACCGCACTCACTCTGGGATCAGGAGAGCGCGTCATTTTTCACGAGGCTGACTTTACGATAAACCCGGCTTACGAGTTCAATGCGGTAACTGCCACTTCGGTGCAGGCATTCGATCTCACCTTGCCCGATAAGCCGGTATTACTGGAGGTCGAGCACCCGGCGGCGGGAGTTTTCCGCTTTGCTGCTCCGGTATCCAGCTATAAGGTTCGCTCATTTGCCGCTGTGGCCGATGGAGCTTTCCGCGAACCAGATGAAATCCGTCTTGAGCAGCCTGTCAATCTCAGAAGCCGTTCCGGTGCGGAATATCTGATTATCACATCCCGGGCACTGGCGCCCCAGGCCCGTAACCTGGAAAATTTCCGCGCTGCCGAATATTCTACGGCTGTTGTCACGATCGAGGATATCTATAACGAATTTTCTCTCGGGCCTGCTGATCCCGTAGCCCTGAGAAATTTCCTGAGATACACGTTCAATTACTGGCCCATCCGGCCCCGGTTCGCCGTTCTTTTCGGAGACGGCCACAACGATTTCCGCGGGGTAACAGCCCAGGGCCATGCCAAAGTCAATCATATTCTTCCCTACATTACCTCTGGAGACATAGCTGTCGAGGAGTGGTTCGCTCGTTTCGACAACAGCGACCTGCCCCAGCTTTCTCTTGGCAGGATACCGGTAAGCAGAGCCAGTGAGGCATCGGTTGTTGTGGATAAGATAATCAAGTACTCTTCCGGCGCAGAGGCTGGAGACTGGACCAGGCGCCTTATCCTGGTGGCGGATGATGGGTATACGTCGGGCAGGCAGTGCGATCATGTTACCAACCATGTCCCCGGCTCCGAGGAACTCGATTCTCTTTTCCCAGCTGATTTCGTGAGACGAAAAGTATATCTGGACTCCTACCCGTTCGACCCGCCGGAGATCGGCACCAGAAAGCCTGCGGCCAACGAGGATCTGATTGCCTGGTGGAACCGCGGGGCACTGGTTATTAACTATCTGGGCCACGGCAGTGAATTAACCTGGGCGCAGGAGCGGGTTTGGGACACCGAAAGGGATCTGGCTCTGCTTAACAATGGCTACCGCCTCCCGCTGGTGCTTAATTCATCCTGCTCAATCGGCCGTTTCGATGATTACCTCGACCAGGCAATGGCAGAACGGCTGCTCAGTTTTAAAGGCGGGGGAGCTGAAGTGGTATTCGCCGGCACCAGGGTTACTTTCGCTTTCCAGAACGTAGCGCTAAACAAACTATTCGTGAAATATTTATTCAACCAAGAGTCCAGGCCGGTCGGACTGGCCCACCTCGCGGCCCGTCTCGGTCTCGGTGGCCTGGATCGAGGTAATGCGGAACGCTATTCGATCTTCGGCGATCCGGCACTGAAATTGCATACTCCTGGGAAAAAGTTGAAAATCGAGCTCGCTCCGCACGTGGAATTGAAAGCCGGGGCGAAGGTGGATTTCACCGGCAGGGTTGAGGATCGGGCAGACAACCCTGAGACGTCATTTTCCGGGCTGGCTCAGGTCAAGTTCCTCGGGGTCGGCAGGCCGGTAGATATTTCCTACCAGTGCCGGACAGCGGGTGGCCTGCTCGAAAGGACTGTCAGCTTTGAGCGCACGCCTGTAGTACTTTTCGATGGGCCGGTGACAATCAGTGGCGGCAGTTTCAGCGGATCATTCGTGCTGCCGGCAAACCTGGCCGGATCGATACCTTCGGATACAATGGATTTGGGAAGCGGGATGTTTATCGGCTATGCAACCAGCGAACTAACTGATGCGGCTGGTGCAAGTAGGGAAACACCGTTTCTTGCAGGGATACAATCCCTGGCTGATACTTCGGTCCCGAAAATAAGGGTTTTTTCACAGGGCAGGGAACTTGTTGACGGGGACAGGGTGAGCGGCTCCCGGAGGCTGGAACTCGTGATAAGCGATGAAAGCGGTATCAATACCACAGGCCGTCCAGGGGAGCAACTGACAGTGGAAGTGGATGACGGTCTAACCTGGTCGGCTGATCTGACCCCTCTGTTCAGCTACAGAAGGGACAGCTACCAGGAGGGAACTGTAGAGCTCGATCTCTCGAAAGCCGGGGAGGCCCTTCACAGCTTCCGTTTCCGCGCCACTGACAATGCACTCAACACGGCCCGCATTGAGTTGATGCTCTATGTTGTCGCAGACGGCGGCGAATTAACCTTAAGCAACGTAATCAATTACCCCAATCCTTTTTCTGAGGAAACTGCGATCTGCTACGAGATCAGCGCCCCCGCGGACGTGCTGATCCGGATATTCAGCGTAGCAGGCCGGCCGGTGAGAGAACTTCGAAGCTATGGGCTCCCGGCTGGTTTCCACAGCACATCCTGGGACGGCAGGGATGAATACCAACAAAAAATTGCCAACGGAGTATATTTATATAAGATTATCTGCAAATCAATTAATGCTTCAGGAAAAGAGGAGGTGGAAGCCGTCGGTAAAGCCCTACTTAGTCGCTGAAAAATGAACTGGCCGATCTGGCATTATTTTATTATAAATATAAAAACTTCCCCCTAAAGGAGAATTGAACGATGTTCAGGAAATTCCTGGCTTTTCTAGTTGTTATTAGCTTTGTGCCTGTTATGATTCCTCTGTTGCAGGCCCAGGGTGTCAAGGCTGAATACACCGAGCAGAACGGTGCCCGGGCTATCGGCATGGGGCATGCCTACACCGGCGTGGCCGAGGGTCTGCCGACCGTACTCTGGAACCCCGCAGGACTGGTCTCTCTGAACCGGGCAGAGGTCTATTTTTCGCGCTACGAGGGTTTCAGTTTCACGGTGAGCGATATAAGCGGAGCTGAAACCGAGGATCAGATCAGTTTTAATTTCTTCAACGTGGGCGTGCCGATCAAGGATATCGGAGTGGTGGCCTTTTCGATGAACCTCTGGGACCTGGGCAGCAGCGAGATCACCTCGGCCGGCGGCGGGGAACTCACGGGTCTGGACGACCAGAGCCTCTGGATGATGTACGGCTCTTTCGCCACCCGCCTGAGCAAGAAAATCGATATCGGCGTGAGCATGAAATATATCCGGGAAAAGCTCTCCAGCCTCGAGGGCGGCACCGGAACCAGCGCAGCCGTGGACCTCGGGGTGCTCTACCGGCCGCTGACCGAAATTCCCCTTCAGTTCGGCTTTGCGCTGATGGATATCGGCACCAACATGCAGTTTACTAACAAGTACCAGTCTGACAGGCTGCCCCGCCGTTTCAGGATCGGAGGGGGCTATAATATTCTCAAACACCTGCTCGAACAGGACCGCTTCAATCTTCTGTTCGCCGCAGACTACGAGCGCTTCCTGGTGGGCAACCCGGCAAACGACGGTTTCTTTATCGGCACTGAATTCTCTATCGAACCGTTAGAGGATTTGCTGCTCGCAATGCGCAGCGGTTACCAGAGCGAAGAGGGTGAATTGAACGGCGCATTAATCGGTTTCGGGCTCAACTGGAAAGGGTTCAGTTTCGATATCGCCCGCGAACTCGGAGTTAATCCGCTGAGTGACCGTACCTTCTATTCTCTCTCAGCCCATTTCTAAATCTGTACTATCTGGATTAAAAAATCCGGGCGCCTTCCAACCGTTGATCCGGTTGAAGGGCGCCTGTTTTCAAAATGGGGACAGGAGATGAAATATTTTTCAAGACGAATTATTTTTGCGATCTGGCTGGTGTTTTTTAGCCTGACCGGGCCGGTTTCTGCCCGTGGGGATACTCCGGGTGCCGGAAAACGCGAACCAGGGGTAGAGAAAACTCTCGGTTTCGTGCAGGAAAAGTGCAAAATCCTGAATCAGAAAGCACTGAACCAGGACAAGGGCAGCAAGCTTAGAAATCTCAGCCCGCCGGTGCGGGTTCTTCTGGGCCTCCTGGTGCCGGGTCTGCCGCAATTTTTCGACGGTAAAATTCGATCGTACGGCTATTTCGCTGTGGAGGGGGCTGGCGTGGCCGGGCTCGTTCTGCTCACTGCTAAGGGGAGTTCGCACGAGAAGCGATATCTCAACCTTGCCAGAGCCGCGCGAGGCAATTTCCTCTATCCTGGTTTCCGCAACAACCCAGAGGAGGAAACCGATCCCATGCTCCCCGGGTTCGGCGAGTATTACGAGGACCTTCTGAAATGGCCCTCGAGCGGAGATTTCGACAATGATCCCTCCCGAGCTGGCGTTCAGCCGGAAACCGACCCGAGAACCTACAACGGCCATCAGTGGGAAATCGCCCAGATGAACACCTACTCCGCCTCCAGCGGGGGCATACCCGTGCCTGCGAGTCCTGCCGAGGAGCAGGCTGCACTGGAAACCTACAAGCGCCAAGTCTATCCGAGTCAATACAATTGGGACTGGACCGGTCTGGATGAGGAAAATGACGAATATCATCGACTTTTCGACAAAAGCGAAAACGCCTACAGGGGCAGAATTAAATTTACCACGATCCTGCTCGCCAACCACCTGGTCAGCGCCCTGGATGTTCTGATTGCCGAAAGAATTAACAGTAACAGCTATCTCAAGGCTTCAGACCTTCAGATGCATTTCGAGATGCATACTTCACAGGCTCACCCTAACGGCCTGCCTTTCCCAGCCGTGAAATTCTCTCGCCGGTTCTAGACTCAGATAAGTAGTCTAAAGACTATTTGTGTATTTGCTTTTTATTCTCCTTGACCCGATATCTTCAGGGTCTTAATTTTTACAGTCAATGATTAACCGGTTACGGATCAAGGCCACCCTGGATGAGAGTTTCGATGAGGATTTCGCTGCGCAAGGTTCTGTTAACTTTCCTCCTTCCACTGATTCTTTCCTGCAGCAGTTCCAAAGATCGGATAACCAGGTTCAAGCTTTCCCACGGCCTGGATGTAGTGCACCCGGTGCACGAGGCAATGGAGTACATGTCCAAGCGCCTGCGGGAACTCAGCGGGGGCCGGATGACAATTGATGTCTACCCGAGCGAGCAACTGGGCTCAGAGCGTGAAAATTTAGAGATGGTGCAGTTGGGCAGTATCGACATTACCAAGACCAGTGCGGCAGTGCTGGAAAGTTTCGTTCCGGTGGTCAGCGTATATTCGCTGCCCTACCTTTTCCGCAACAAGGAACATGCCTGGAATGTTTTCCTCGGGCCCATAGGCAAGGAAATCCTTCTCAGCGGGACCAGTGTGGGTCTGCGCGGGCTTTGCTACTACGATTCCGGAAGCCGGAGTTTCTATACAATGGAAAAGCCGATCAGGCACCCCGATGACCTGGTCGGGCTGAAAATCCGGGTGCAGAAAAGCTACATGGCAGTGAAAACGATCCAGATCCTCGGCGGCTCTCCAACCCCGATAGACTGGGGAGAACTCTATACCTCACTTCAGCAGGGCGTGGTGGACGGCGCGGAGAACAATCCACCATCTTTCTATACTTCACACCATTACGAGGTCTGCAAGTATTACTATCTCGATGAGCATTCTACGATTCCGGATGTGATGCTGATGAGTGAGAAAATCTGGTCGAATCTCACCCGGCAGCAGCAGAAAATGATCCAGCAGGCGGCTGATGAAAGCATGCACTACCAGCGTAAGGTCTGGAGCAGGATGGTCGAGGAGTCGCTACAGAAAGTCAAGGAGGATGGGGTCGAGGTCGGTATGCCTGACAAGGAGCCGTTCATGCAGAAAGTGAGGCCGCTTTACGATGAATTTACCGGTACCCAGATCGGGCGCATGGCCGAACGGATCAGGGCCGTGAAATAAGCCGGATTTGAGGCGCCAAAAGTTTATAGGCATTTAAAGTTAAATGTTATGATAAATAGTATAACTTGTTGAAAAGGCGCGGAATGCCTCGCCTGTAACTAAGGTGTATTTTCATGATGAAACTGAAAAGATTGCTCGACATGATCCTTGAAACCGGGCTCTGGCTGGCCATGCTGGGCATGACCCTGACCGTGCTCTGGCAGGTTTTCACCCGTTTCGTGATACGCGATCCGAGTTCGTGGACCGAGGAACTGGCAATTTTTCTGCTGATCTGGATCGGCCTGCTCGGTTCGGCGGTTGCCCTGCGCCGAAAGGCGCATCTCGGTATAGACGTGCTTGTAAACCGTTTCCCGGAAAAATGGGCCCGGATCAACGCCATTTTCGTTTTCTGCTGCGTGATCTTTTTCTCGATCAGCGTATTGTTTTTCGGTGGTATCAAAATGGTGGCTGTAGTGCTGATGAATAACCAGATCAGCCCGGCGCTGGGAATTCGGATGGGTTATGTCTATCTTGTTCTTCCGATCAGCGGGTTTTTTATTACAATCTACGCAGTGGAATTTATCATAATCGAGCTCAAGGCTCTGGCTGGCCGTGAGGTGGGGGAGGAGGAAGTCGGGGAGATGAAGGCGATTTTTGAATAAATAATATTTAACATCTTATTATTAAAAGAAATAGCAGCTATTATTTAAAGTAATTTGTATCTAATCAATCAAGCAGTAGTAGGGAGATGATGGAATATCTGCCACTGGCCGTGATGGTTCTCACCTTTGTGATCCTTTTGCTGCTTAATGTGCCGATAGCCTTTTCAATCGGGCTTTCCACTCTGGCTGCGCTCACTGTCATTGGCGGGCGGCCGTCATTTGTCACGATCGCACACCGGGTTGCCACAGGGATAGACAGCTTTGCGCTTCTGGCGATCCCGTTTTTCATTCTCAGCGGCATGCTGATGGGAAGGGGAGGGCTCGCCAAACGGCTGATCGATTTTGCAGGCACCGTGGTGGGCCGTTTCAAGGGTGGGCTGGCCTTTGTCAACGTGGTGACCTGCATGCTTTTCGGCAGTATCAGCGGCTCAGCCGTAGCAGCAGTTTCCTCGATCGGCGGGTTCATGATCCCGGTGATGAACCGCAAGGGCTACGATAGAGATTTCAATGCGGCGGTCACGATTACCTCAGCCACCACCGGATTGCTGATTCCACCCAGCAACATCATGATTGTCTATTCCCTGGCAGCAGGCGGCTTGAGCGTGGCGGCGATTTTTCTGGCCGGCTTTCTTCCCGGAATACTGATGGGCCTGGGACTGATGTTTGTCTGCTGGATCATCGCCGGGAAAAAAGGCTACGGTGTGGGTGAAAAAAGCGGCTGGAAAAATATTTTCATCAATTTCAAACGGGCTTTCCTGAGTCTCCTTCTGGTGATCATTGTGCTCGGTGGCATAATCGGTGGTATCTTTACCGCAACCGAGGCCTCCGCTGTGGCTGTCTTTTACGCATTCCTGCTCACCGTGGTGCTCTACAAGGAAGTCAAGTGGAAGGATTTGACGGGAATCATGCTGGAATGCGGCATCACAACAGCGGTTGTAATGCTGCTGATCGGCACCTCGGTTGCTATGAGCTGGGTCCTGGCCTATGAGAATATCCCGCAGACAATCAGTGCTTTCCTGATCTCTCTCACCGAGAACAAGGTGGTGATTTTCCTGATTATCAATCTCATGCTGCTGATTGTGGGAACTTTCATGGACATGACCCCTGCAGTACTGATTTTCACCCCGATTTTCCTGCCGGTTGTAATGGAGCTGGGAATGCACCCGATTCATTTCGGGATCATGATGATTTTCAACCTCTGCATCGGGCTCTGTACACCACCGGTAGGAACCTGCCTGTTCGTAGGCTGCGCTGTCGCCAAGACCACTATTTCCAAGGTGACCCGACCACTGCTGCCGTTTTTCGTGGCGATGATTATAGTTCTTTTCCTGATTACATACCTTCCCAAGATCTCCCTGTTAGTACCTCAGGCGTTCGGTTACAAGTAAAAGCAACATTAACCCGAGTAGTGGACGGGTTTTGTACGATGCAAGCGAGGGCCTGGCTGAGGCTGACTCCAGGAGCGGTTGCCAATAAAGCTCACGGGAGTTATATTTGGCAAAACTTTCAGGGGAAATATGTGTAATAATTTAATAGAGCAAAACTATTCAAGGTTATTAATCCGTGCATCTGAATACGAGAAAGATGATCAATAAGACAATACTTACACTTGTTGCCGGGCTTTTGTTTTTCGGTAAGGCCAGTCTGAGAGCCGATGGCGAGTTTGCCGATACTCTTTCGAGTGAAGTCCTATACCGGTTTGCCGTGGAGGCTGTCGAGAACAAGGGCTGGGAGAGAGCCAGAAAAGCGCTCGAAGAGTGGCTGGAAAGAGAAAATCCCACTGCCGAGGCGCTCGTTTTTCTGGGGCAGGCCCGGCTTTATCTGAAAGATGAAAAGGATGCGGAGAAGTCTTTCAAGGCGGCGCTCAAAATAGATAAAAACAATCTCGCAGCGCTGGAGGGTCTGTGCGAGGTCTACCTGATCCGGGGTAAGAAGAAGGATATGGTGAAAACGCTGAAAAACCTGAAGTCTGCCGCACAGGACACCCGCAAAAGCCTTTATTACGAGGCTCTTGCGGTTGACCGTTTCGAGCTCAAAGGCTACCCGGAAACTTTTTTCTGGGATACTCTGGAAGAACTCGTGCGTTCCGACCCGACAGAGCACAATACCCTGAACGTGCTGTGCGACGCCTATATCAATGATGCGTTTCTCGAGCGCGGCATCCTGTTTCTCACCGAGTTACAGGATATGACAGGCGACAAGCCGGTCTACCTTTTCCAGCTTGCGCGAATCTATACCCATGCCGGGGATAAAGAGCTGGCGCGGGAGATGTTCAGAGGGATAGAGGCGGGAGGTATCGAAAAACTTACTCCCCGCCAGCGGTTTCTGATGAGCCAGGAACTTTTCCGCCTTGAGGAGAACACCCTTGCCTGTGAGGCCTATTTCAGCGTTGCGCGTGATATGGATGACGCCCTGGCTGAGAAGGTTTTCATCGACCTGAGGGATTTAACCACAAGTGATCAAAGAAAACAGTTCAAACTCACTCCCACAGGCAGGAAGGGTATCTGGCTGATCTCGTTCTGGGGCAGGAAAGATCCCACCCCGACAACGGTCAAAAACGAGCGCCTGATCGAGCACTACCGCAGAATTGAGGTTGCCCACGACAAATATTACAGCCCGTTACGCCCCGGTTACGATGAGCGCGGCAGAGTCTATATCAAGCACGGTGAACCGGACCAGAAAATCAGTTTGTCGGGCAACTGGGCAATAAGAGAAAACGAAAGCTGGCTTTATAGCAAGAACAGGTCCAATCCGCTGATCTATAATTTTGTGGAAAGAAATAATTATTACCGGATGGTTTACCGTCTCGAGGAAGCACTGATTCCGGACCTCCAGTCAGAGATCGATATGGGGGGCCGCAATATCGAGGCTCTTTTCCGCTCGCGGGGCGAGATCCATCCGAAATATGACCAGCTTGCCAACGAACTTCATAATTTCAGAGGCGACGTCGAGTATGCGCGGCGCACCACCATGATGGACTTGTTCCACGCCGAGGAAATGCTCACGGAGCGCGGATTTACCGAGGGAGAGACCACCGAGACATTCGAATTCGAGTTTGAAGAAGACCCGATGAATTTCTACTACTACCCGGCCACAGTCATAGGCACAGACTCCCTGACCGCTCTGGGAGTCTATTTCGCCCTGCCGACAGATCAGGTGAAAGTGATAGACCCGTTTGGAACCGTGCAAATTCCCGTGGAACTCGAAGTGGTACTTTATGACAGCTGGTGGCAGGAAGCGGCCAGGGTCACGCAGGAAAAAACTTACCGCGTACAGACTTTTGTTGCCTCCCGGGAAAACATGATCCCGGACTTGCTCTCGCTAAGTGTAAAACCGGGCAATTACCACATGGCAATAAGGCTGAAACAGACCCAAAACAATCTGATGCAGATCTATAAGAGCAATTTTTATGTGGATTCCTACAACAACCCGGACAGCTTAAATATCAGCGACCTTATCCTCGCAGCCGATATAATTGAAGACAATACTCCGAGCAAATATAACCTGCGCGGGCACAGGATTTCCCCCATGCCCGCGGCTTCTTTCAAGCAAAACATACCGATCTATGTCTATTACGAACTTTACAATCTCGCCAGAGACCCGCAGGGAACCAAGCATATCAAGGTAGACTATCTTGTCAGTTCTACAGGAAGGAGCTTGAGCGCTGCCAGGAAAATAATTTCCGCTCTGGGCAGGTTGATCGGCGTGCGCACCGAGGTGGGCAAGGTGATTACAACATTTGAACACGAGCTGATCCGTCCAGGCGATATCGATCCGATATATATTTCAATCGATCCTGCCGAATATCTGCCTGGCACCTACAATCTGATGGTTGCCGTACAGGACAGTCTGAGCGGCCAAAAAGTCTCTAAAGATGTAACTTTCATGATCACGAAATAGCGGCTGCAGCTTTTTTCAGCATGAAAATAGTACATGAATTGTTCCTTCCACCCAGCCATTGCCTGTTATCCTGCATGTGAGCGGCTCAAATTACGGCATGATTTCTGCATAAAGAATTGCGATTGCTATACAGAATGAAAAAATTGTAATAATACTTGACAAGAAAGACAAAAAATTATATGTTACTGGAACTTTTTTAACTTTTTTCTTTGGAAATTGGTTGCGATTTATAAATTCAGGAAAATCGTTGAGGAAATTTATCTGATTTTTTAACCTTAAAACTTTTGTAAGATATTCTGGTTTAACTTGTAAAGCAATCTTTTATTGATTCCACTGAAAAGAACGACTTGGCTCCTGCCACAAGTTGATTTTCAACTGGTCGCTTTTCCGGAAAGCTAAGATTGCTTTTTTTTTATATCTTATTTGGGATGTTTTAGATTTGGATACCTGAAATACAGGCTAGAGCAGTAAATAACATGGCTTATAGCCCTTTTGACTCAGGAGACGGATTTTATGCATACGTTGTTGTTGAAACTTAGAATCTACATTAAGACAAGGCGTTGTCTGCAAGATGGCCGCTACCGGAATAGGTGGATAAAAAGTCTTTGGGGCTCTTGCTCTAACTTCCTTTTCAGCCTGATTGCTGTTGCTCTTGTGACAACAGTGGTACATGGCGTGTACCAGTTGCCTGTGGAATCGATTTCGCTTGAAACCAGAATCAGGGCCGGGGAGGTTATTCCGGACAGTGAGGTGCCTTTGATTGCTGAGGCAATAGCGATGCGCACCTCTGCTATGGAGAAAAGCAGCAGAATCAAGATGTGCAACGAGATCAGGAATTATGCCAACGGGTTCGGTACCGATCTGAACCTGGCTAAACTGATCTATGATATAAGTAAAGATGAGCAGATCGATCCCGAGCTTATTTTCAGGATCATCTGGGCCGAAAGCAGGTTCGAACCCGACGGTGTGGGTCTGGTGGGCGAGATCGGCCTGATGCAGGTAAGGTATACCACCGCGCTTACCATCGATCCCGGAGCCACGCGGAAAAAGCTATTCGACCCAGCCTACAATATCAGAATCGGGATCAAGCACCTCAAGGATCACCTTCATTTCTTCAGAGGGGATACAAAGCTTGCCCTTTTGGCCTACAACAGGGGGAGGGGAAGGGTTAACGAGTTGCTCGGCCTGGGGATTAACCCGGCTAACGGTTACGCTTCCAAGGTGCTCAATACAAGGCTTTAGAGCTGAATTAACCGAGGAATCCCGCTCCTATCCGTTTTTCAGGGGCGGGATTTTTTTGCCGGGCAGGTGAGATCAGTACAGAGTTCTCTTGATTTGTTCAATCCGAATCAGAGATATCTGGCAGGAAGTGGAATGGCGTGATTTCCTGAACCTTGTTGGCGATCTTGATTAAAGCCGGGGTAGACTTGTTCGGCCCGGTGAATTTATTACCCGGAGAAGCGTTTTCTGCCAGATAAACTGCCATTGAAATGAAGAAAATGCTCTTGGCCAGGCCTATCGCTCCCCCGGTGATCCGGCTCAGGGGGTTCGTTTCGGCCTCTCCCATGTTCTTATTCAGAATCCATCCCATAATTTTCACTGCTAACCAGACAATGAGAAACACAGCTGCAAATCCGACAACATTTCGAGATAGACCCGTAGGGAGGATGTTTTCGAACCAGCCGGCTCCCAGGGTGTAAAAATTAATGGCGGAAATAATACCTGCCGCCAGGGCCAGCAGGCCGAAAAATTCGAGCAGGAAGCCCTTGAACAGGCCCTGAAGGATAAAGAAAAGGCAGATAATAATGATTATAAAATCAACTACAGTCATCTAAAACGCCGCATCACTGTTGATAGGGGTAGTTAAGCCGGAATTGTGAGAAATTTTAGAAATCAGCTTCATTTTAAGTCCATGCCTTGACAATGTCAACCACTAAGGATAATTTAAATTAGCAGCTTAGATGAAAGGGGGCGACACGGTTTCGACGGGGATATGAGGCAGGATATAGCGGCATGCCGGGGACCCGTACCCCGTTACCAAATGGGAAACCACATAACTGCCAACAACGAATTGGCACTGGCTGCCTAATTAAAGGCAACCACGTCTGTCGCGTGATCCCCGCCTGTGGAGCTGCGCCGGATGTCGAAAAAACAGGCTGGCTTCCCGGGGCGCCGGAACCCGGGGAGTGAGACTCATTCCGGCTGGCCGGGTTGCTTTCTCTGTCGATGGAGTGGCAGCCTGGTGAAATCCAAAACATCGACTAAGCATGTAGATACTCTATCAGGCCTATCTTCGGACGTGGGTTCGATTCCCACCGCCTCCACCAAATTAACAGGGGAAATTCCACTTGTTGGAATTTCCCCTGTTTTATATGCGACAAATTTTCCCCTTATGTCATTTGACCTCTTTTGCGTTAAGGAGAAATAGAAAAATCGGATAACTTCAGGTTCAAACAGAGTGGGATTTCGCCTTAGAGTAAATTCAGGCGACAGCTTGATTAATTGCAACAAATTCTCTATCTTATTTAAAGCAAAGGGGAAGGCGCATTCATTGGCCGAAAAATTTGCGGAAAATAGGTCTGAAGGGTTTTTTCGCGCAGGAATCTCTTGGTGCTGTCAGATAGTTCTGCCAGTACTGATTCGAAATCATATCCCTTATTGGCGGCTCAAAAGTCTATGAACTCCATGTTTCATAACAGATTTCTACTTTTGCTGTTTATTTTCCTCCCGATCCTGGTCGGATCAGTCCGTCTTTTCAGCGCTGATCCATCCTCCGGCAAAAGGCTCACCATTGCCCGGGTGATTTATGAGGGGGGAGGGGACTGGTATTCGAATCCCTCGTCCCTGCCGAATTTGCTTGCCGCAATCAGCGAGAATACGGGCCTTCCTGTAAATGACCAGGAGGTTCAAATCAGCTTGAAAAGCACCGAGCTTTTCAATTTCCCTTATCTATATATCAACGGCCACGGGAATATCAAATTCGATGACGAGGAGGTGGCAAGGCTCCGCCGTTATCTCCAGGAGGGCGGGTTTCTTCACGCAGACGACAACTACGGCATGGATGAAAGCTTCCAAAGAGAGATGAAAAAAGTGTTCCCGGATGCGGACTTTGTCGAACTGCCTTTTGACTTTCCGATATACCACACTGTATTCAACTTCCCGAACGGATTGCCCAAGGTTCACGAGCACAACGGCGGGCCACCCCTGGGTCTGGGGATTTTTCATGAGGGAAAGCTGGTGGTCTTTTACAGCCTGAACACCGATCTTGGCGACGGCTGGGAGGATGCAGAGGTTCATCACGACCCGGAACCGATCCGCCAGCAGGCCCTGAAAATGGGGGTCAACATTTTCGTGTACGCTCTCTCAGGACGTTAGGAAGGTTTTCTTGAACACCCCGAAATTTGAAAAAGCGGTCCGAATTCTTGAGAAAGCCCTTGTTCGCGCGCAAAGGAGGATTTTCCGGCTCCTGTTCTGGAGAACACTCCTCTGGTGCTGCATCCTGATTCTGGCCACATGCCTGGCCCTGATCAGCCTGGAAAAGACGATCTACCTGCCTGCGCTCTGGCGGATTGTAATACTTGGCGGCGCAGGGGCGCTACTCGTTCTTGTCTTATTCCACAGGATATGGCAGGCCGTAAGAAAACACGGAAGGCTGGCCCAGGTAGCCAGGGAAATCGACCGCCACTTCCCGCATTTCAAAAACAGGCTCGAGGCTGCGCTGGAATTCGTCCGCAATCCGCTTAAGCGGGAAATCTACTCTGCTGAACTGATCGAGGCTGCTGTCTGCCAGGCCTCAGAGCTTGTAAAGGATGACTGGAAAGTGCGCTCTCTTGTTTCCAGGGTCCTGAAAGGTGAGAGGAAGAAGGTACGGATTGAGGGATATGCCGCCTCGGTCCTGCTCGTGGTGTTGCTCGCCTTTTCTATCGCAGATCCATTCGGGCTCTATCAGGTTTTTCAGAATTACTGCCACCCGGTTGATCTTCTGCGCCGGGAAAGAGCTTTCCGTATTTTCGTGCATCCCGGCAACATTACCATCCTGCGTGGCGACTCCGTTCAGATCAGGGCTGTCGGCACAATACACCGGCCCGAGGACATGGTTGTTCACTTCTGGCAGGCCGGCAGGGGCAAAGAGGCTCAATCAATGACCTACAGGCAGGATCAGTTCGAATACAACCACACTTTCCAGAGGGTCGAAAACGATCTCAGCTATTATGTCCAACAGAGAACGGCCCGCACGGATACTTTCCGTGTTCGGGTTACCAACAATCCTTTTGTCACCGAACTGGTCTTTCACTATGATTACCCGGCGTATACTGCACTTCCCCGGTATGAAACTGCCAGAGACAAGGCGATTCAGGCACTGCGGGGAACCAGGGTGGTTCTTTCCGGCCGGTCGAGCAACCCGCTGGTGCGGGCCGAAATCGTGCTGGAGCCGGACAGCGTGCGTCCTGCGGCGATTTCCGGAGAGCGAAATTTCAGCGACACTCTGTACCTGCAAAATGACGGAGGTTATCGGATCAGGCTGGAGGACTGCTGGGGTCTGGCCAACAGCGACACCCTGGTTTATCCGATTACGGTGATCCCCGACGAACTTCCAGCAATCGTGCTGAGGTTCCCGGGGCCTGAAGCACAGGTGGATGAACGGATGAAACAGCCCCTGCTTTTCGAGGTCGCCGATGATTTCGGAGTCTCCAAGGTCGAGCTTCATTTTCAGAAACAGGACCCCGCAGGCCAGTCCAGTCCGCCGACCAGGCGTACTATCGCTTCATGGAAAAAGGCTCGTGCATACGTGATGGATCAGTATGTATGGGATCTGAAGCAATTGAGACTTCTCCCAGAGGATGTGGTCACTTATCGCCTTTTTGTTTTCGACAATGACAGGGTTTCCGGTCCTAAATCAGTTTCCACGCCTGAATACCGCATCCGGTTCCCCTCACTCGAGGATATTTTCGATCAGGAACAGCAGCGCCAGGAGGAAATTGTCAGCAACATTCAGCAGCTGGGGGAAAAGGGTGAAAAGTTACGGGAGCAGGTCAGGCAGATGAGCGAAGCGATTGAGCGGGGGCAGAAAGTGGAATGGGAAGAGGGGCGCAAGCTGGATCAGGCGGTAAGGGAACAGGTCGAAATGCTGGAACAGGTGAGAAGACTTGCAAAAGAACTGCAGGAAAGTATCGAGCAGATGGAACGCGGTAATCTGGTTTCCAGCGATGTGATTGATAAGCTGACCAAAGTCCAGCAGCTCTTGGAAGATGTGACCACTGACAGGATGAAAGAAGTGATGGAGAAACTTCAGCAGGCGCTAGACAAGCTCGACCAGCAGGAACTCAGCCAGACGATGGAAAATTTGGAAGTCTCACAGGAACAGCTTCTGGAAAAACTTGATAGGACATTGGCTCTTCTTGAAAAACTAAGGCTCGAACAACAAATGGATTACCTGGTTAACAGGACCGAGGAACTGGCCCGCGAGGCTGCTGAGTACGCAGATTCAACCGCTGCTCTGCTCGGCGAACCTTTGGCTGAGGAAAAAGATACCATCTTGAGTAGGGACGGCGAATCCCCGGGCGTTTCGCTGGATAGTGAAATCGAGATTACTCCTGATTCCAGCGTTGATTTACGCGCAAAAGAGCCGACCGCTGGATTGGAAAAGTCTGACGATCAGGCGGGCGAAACGGCCCAGAGTAAGAAAATGAAGGGCGAAGAGAGCGAGTTGGATGATTCCACGACTGCCAGTCAAAAAGCTGAGAAGATGAAGAACCTGGCTGCCGGAGTCGAATATCTCGCCGAAAAAGTGCTCGAATTGGATCAGCAGACTGTGGAATTCTTTGAACAGCTTGCCGTGACCTCTCAGAACATGGAGCAGGCTGGAGAAAAGGAACTGGCGGAGAAATTGAACGAGGAGGGAAGCCGGGAAAACCGAAAATCTTTCAGAAAGAACCTTTCCGCGGCGAGCAATGCCTTTCGCTCGGGCAGGCTGCACGATTCCGTGGCAGGCCAGGGCAGGGTGACCCGCGGCTTGCAAAAGATGCATCAGCGCATGAAAGAGTATCGAGACGAGTTCAGGGAAAAGTCGCAGAAGAAAGTAGCCCGGGCCATGGAACGTGCATTTGACGAGCTGAGCTACCTTTCCGGCCGCCAGGAGGATATTTTGATCTCTGTTGCCCAGGAGCCGGATATCAACCATCCGGATGTCCTGGAATACGCTTCAGAGGAGCAGGATATAATCGAGGGGCTCGTTTCGATCAGGGACGGGCTGATAGACGCTGCAAGGGACAACTTTTTTGTCAGTGGGGAGTTGCTGCTTTATGTTGCCGCAGCGCTCGGCAGGGGAGAGGAGTCGCTTCAAAATCTTCAGGCTGAAAGGCGCCGCAAAACGGACACGGTGCAGTCGATAAAGAGATCGCTGGCAACGATCAACGCCAGCATGATGACTCTTCTGCGGGACAGAGGGAACATGGAGCAATCCACGTCGATCACCGGTATAGACCAGGTGATGGCCCGGCTCGAGGCACTGGCCGAAAGGCAGCAGAAGCTGAACGAACAGATCCAGTCTCTCCAGTCCGGTTCCAGCATGCCGGGTCAGGAGGGGTGTGGCAAACTGCTGCCATCTGCGAGAGGAGCGAGCGGCACTGGACCATCGCAGGCCGATCTGATGCGGATGCTGCGCCAGATGGCTGCCGAACAAAAGGCGATCAGGGATCAGGTGGCTGAACTTGCCGGGCAGATGGCTGAACGAAAGGAAATTCTGGGATCAAACATGGAAGGTGTAATCAAGGATGCGGAAGAGGTGGTCAAGGATATGCTGGAAAGAGGAGTCACCCAGGAAACTTTAGAGCGGCAGCGGAGGATTTTCAACCGGCTGATGGATGCGCAGAAATCAATCCAGCAGCGGGACACCGGCCGCAGGCGAAAGAGCAAGCGGCCTGGGGAGTACACGGTTAAACCTCCAGAGGCTTTGGCTCGGGAACTTTTGGAGAGTTCGCAGCAGGAGAGCTTGTTGAAATCGATCCTTCAGCGCTGGGAGGGAGCATACCCCGAGAGTTTCGAGGTTTTGATCCGCGAGTATTTTGAGCTTCTAAGATCAAAAAAATTAGAAGATTAGCTTATTTATTTAAAGCAAAAGATGAGAACTTGGATGTTGAGGCACGAGATTATTTAATCGCCCCTCCATAAACTCTTACCTTGAGTTCGGGCTGATGACTTGTGTTAAATATTGTCAGTTCGCCCATAAGTTTCATCTTCTTTTTAACTTCATTGATAACCAGCTTGAGATTCGCGCTGTCGCCGGGTTCGATAGTCATTTTACTCAGCTCGAGATTGATACTGGAAATGGTGGAGGCGATTTCTTTTATGCTTACGGTGTCCTGTGAAAGGTTCTTGATAACAAGGTCTCTTTCAACTTTTTCTCCCGCATTCAGTCCGGCAAAATATACAATTGACGGTATTATCTTAAGGTCCTCCCGTACATCCGCCTGGATCGACAGTTTTTTGACCGGGTTTTCCAGATCGTTGGAATATACATAGATATTTTTGATTACCCGTCCTCTAAATTGCCTGGTATCGAAGACGGCTTTCAACTTGGTCGACTCCTGCGGTTCAAGTATCCTTTTGCTGATTGTGGGTACGGTGCAACCGCACGTGCTTCGCACATTTTTAATCTCCAGGGGGGCGTTGCCGGCGTTGCGGATTATGAATGTATGCTCGGCATTTTCGCCGCGGTATATCGTTCCGAAATCGTGGTCCGGATTATCTATCCGGATCAATGAGGCCCCGGCGTAAAGAATGTTTATGGGGAGAATAAGTAGAAACAATGGAAGAGATATTTTGATCGCTTTGCTCACTCGAAAAACCTCAGCTAATAGCGCAGCGCGTTAGTTTTTAAAGGCAAATTGAAATTCAAGCCGATAATTTCAGCAGAATGGGCGGGGAGATCGATCAGGCTTTATTTCTCCGGGCTTTCCTCCTGACTGGCATGCATTTCTATCTCCCAGGACTTCTTGTATGCTTTCATAGCCTCATAAAATTGCCCGTTGCAGCGGAAGGCCTCGCCCAGGTAATAGTAAATCCCGGGAAAATCGGGCTTGACGTCAATCACCCTCTGGAACTGCCCCTGGGCCTTTTCGTACTGGTTGAACTTTAAATATGCTACCCCCAGCTTGAAATCAGGTTCCTCATCGAAAGGGTTTAAATTTTTTTCTGAGATATACTCGGAATAGATAATCTGTAGATTCTTTCCTTCGAGGTTCAATGGCTGGCCTGTGGAGAGAATGGTTTCTGCAAGAAGTTCCTTTTCAGAAAACTCCCCGGTATCGCCACCGAGCTCCCTTTCAGATCCGGCGGCGCTCCCCTCAGTAAAGGATTCCGGCCCCGGGGGATTTTCAGAAGGGGTCGCTATCGCTATCTCTTTGAATCTATCAGTGTCCAGAGGGCTAATACTGCTGGACGTCATTTTCTCGATCAGAGTTTTTGACCCAGTGGCAGCGATTGTCTGGACAGTGTAAAGCTGCTGAGCAACAAATCCTACCGCAACGATCAGAACGATAATAAAGATCACCGCAATAATTAAAATATTGGCCATAGAGAACCTCTTTGGCGGCATTGACATTCGAGTTTAAATATAGCCGCAAATCAAATGGAGTGCAAGAGACGTTCTTGAGTTTATTGACAAAAGAATAACATAGCACTAAAGTTATGTAAAAATTAAAATGCTTTTCCCCCATTCAGACAGGATATATTCTAAACAGCGAAAAGCATGAAAAATGGTGAATATCAAAAAAAAATTCAAGCCTGGTGAGGTTATTGTCCGTGAAAACACTCTCGGCAACAGCGCCTATATTATCGAATCCGGAAAAGTAGAGGTCTTTAAAAATATCGGCAAACAGCGCATTGTCTTTACAAAACTTGGAAAGGGGTCGATTTTCGGCGAGATGTGCCTGGTGGACAATTCGCCGCGATCTGCCACAGTCATTGCTCTTGAGGAAACAACTGTTACAATTTTAAGTAAGGCTAATTTCCAGCAGTTTTTAAAGCAGAACCCCGCCGCACACACCATTTTCAAGGTTCTCGCCGACCGCTTGCGGGAAACTGATATCATAGTTAACCCGCTGAGATTAACAAACTTTTATTTCAGCCTGTGCAGCCTGATCTATTACCTGGCAAGGGCAGCGGGTTCGAGGCTGGAAGGTGAACTGCACCTCGATCACGATTTCATGCTGAGAGAGTGTTGCACGATTCTTGCTATAGAGAAAGATCTATTAGAAAAAGTAATAAACAGAATGGTATTTACAAAGCTTGTCTGCCTGGATAAAAAGTACAAACCAGAGGGAGAAAAAAAAGTCCTGGTAATACCCAATCCGGAACTTTTCAAGCAGTTTGTTGATTTTCTCCAAGACCAGTCGGTAAAAGGTGACAAAGAAGCTGCCCAGGAGGGCCAGTTATTGTCGGATAAGACCTACGAAGCGTTGAAAGTACTGGTGGAAAATGTAGAGGATTATCAGCCGGAAATAGGGAAGGAGTCTGTAAGTTACGACAAATACCTCTCGATTGTGGAGGTGCTGCTTAATATTCCCAAGGAAAAGACCGATAAATTATTGAGGCCGCTTATTAAGAACGGGATGTTCAAAATTACTATCGATTCGGCAGATAACACCAGGCAGCTTGTCTGTAATAACCCGAAAAAACTGACAGACGAACTGGGAAGACGAGCCAGCCTGAGGACTTTCGAAAAGATGGTAAATTTGTTAAAGTCCTTAGCTGCCAATTGATCGGAAATCTGCGGTGAACATGTTTTTGACTTAAAGATATTTTCTTCGAGCTTGTTTTCAGGTTATATCACATGGCCAAGAAAAAGTGTGAATGTCCAGCCGGGGCTCCTGCCTGGTTGACAACTTTCAGCGACTTGATGTCTCTGCTGTTATGTTTTTTCGTGCTGATTGTTTCCATGTCCAACGTGGATCCGAATGAATTCAATAAAGCCTCAGGCGCACTGAAAGGCTCTCTGGGTATCCTGAGTGAAGACCCTTCCACCATGGAGCTTGTCCATGTGATCATGCCCAAGATCAGCGACGTTGATTTGGGGGAGATCTCCACAGCGATCTCCAAGCTTCAGGATTTTGTGGAAACCCAGAAACAGCAAGAAAGCATCAAGGTCGTCATTACATCCCAGGGCGTGGCGATAAGGGTTCTCACCCCGCTTCTTTTCGATAGGGGGCTTGCTGAACTTAAACCGCTGGGCATGCCCTACTTAGCCAAAATATTCGATATCGCCAAGGGTTGGGATAATACGATCAGGGTTGCGGGCTATACGGATGATTTGCCGATAGATAGCGGTATGTTCGAATCGAACTGGGACCTTTCTTACACCCGCGCCAGGAATGTGATCAAGTTCGGGATCAATTATTCAGGTGTACCGCCGGAGAAATTTTCTGCAGTCGGATATGGGGAATACCGACCTGCTTTTCCTAACGATTCCGAGCAGAACCGCAGTAAAAATCGCCGGATAGAGATATTCATTGAATACGAGGTCGAACCTGAACCTTTAATTTGAGCGGCAGAAAGCTGCACCGCAATTAGCGTTCACCTAAGGCTATCAGGGGAAAGATAAATAAATGAACTACCCCGCAGCAGAGCTACGAGGTATCATAATGATGAATTTGATCGATATTATTCCCTCCGAGCGCGAATCCATATAGACAACCCCATGTATCTCCCTTTTTTAGGGGGATTATCTATCGATCCCGCGGAAGGTTATCCTGAAGCAAAGATTCGAGGAATTCTTTTCGA
>CAZJQI010000012.1:0-54793 GCA_964548275.1 uncultured Gemmatimonadales bacterium | reverse complement strand
ATTCTTTTCGATTAAATAACCTTAAATATTTTGTAAACTTGAATAAGTTTACATACTGTATCTCTCTTCTTTAAGGGAGATTACCTATCGATCCCGCGGAAGGTTATCCTGAAGCAAAGATTCGAGGAATTCTTTTCGATTAAATAACCTTAAATATTTTGTAAACTTGAATAAGTTTACATAATATAACTTATGCGTCATATATATTTTTTGGCTACTATGATAATACGACGATTTTTCTTCCCTTTCACCCAATTCTGCGGCTTACAATAATCCTATCACCCTACCACGAAATTCACCAGCTTGTTCGACACGTGAATCACCTTGCGGATCTGCCTGCCTTCGATATAGCCGGCAGCTTTCGGGTCAGCCTTGGCTGCTTCGGCAACCTCCTCGGCAGGCATGTCTCTGGGTACCTGGACCTGCGAGCGCAGCTTGCCGTTGATCTGGATCACCACTGTCACCACGTCCTCTTTGAGAATTTGTGGATCGTATGTGGGCCATTGACTGAGGAACGTGCTTTTTTCGTGTCCCAGGGTTTCCCGCCAGAGCTCCTCACAGATGTGCGGCGCAAAAGGCGCAAAAAGCAGCATGAGGTTATCAACTGCCTCAGCAAGAAACTCAAGGTCGACATCCTGACTGCCGCTATCCTCGCCTGAGTACGGAACAAGCTCGTTGACCAATTCCATGATCCTGCTTATCGCCGTGTTGAAATGCATCCGCTCGATATCCTCTGTGGCCCCTCTGATCGAATTGTGCATCACTCTGGCGATTTTTTGCTCTTTCGCACCCAGTTTCTCCAGGTTATCCGCTGTGGTTTTCCTGCGTGCTCCCCCCCTTATCTTCTTCGAGTTGAACTGAACCAGGCGCCAGACCCTGGTCAGGAAACGGTACATGCCCTGGATACCGGTATCGTCCCAGTCGCCGCCCTGGGAGTAATCGCCCATGAACATCAGGTAACAGCGGAATGTATCCGAACCGTAGCGATCCAGGTAAGTTTGCGGGTTGATCACGTTACCGCGGCTTTTGCTCATCTTGGCGCCCTGGTTGGTGATAGTACCCTGGTGGCTGAGCCTCTGAAAGGGCTCTTCGAAACCGATATGCCCGAGATCATAGAGCATCATGTTAATAAACCTGGCATAAATCAGGTGCATCGTAGCGTGGTCCACCCCACCGACATAATGGTGAACCGGCATCCAGGCGTCACAAAGATTGCGGTCGAAAGGCCTGTCATCCAGGTGCGGCGACAGGTAGCGCAGGAAATACCAGGAAGAATCGACAAAGGTGTCCATGGTGTCGATCTCACGGCGCGCCGGAGCTCCGCAGGCAGGGCAGGTCGTGTTGACAAATTTCTTGCTGGTGGTCAGTGGGCTCACTCCCTTGGCGGCTTTCTTGAAATTCACCTCGTAGGGCAGTTTGACAGGGAGCTGATCCTCAGGCACAGGCACCTCGCCGCATTTTTCGCAGTAGACCATCGGGATCGGCACGCCCCAGTAGCGCTGGCGGCTGATCAACCAGTCGCGGATCTTGTAGTTAACCTCGAATTCTGCAAGATCTTGCTTTTGGAGTTCTTCCACGACTTTAACCGCACCTTCGGCAGAGGGCAGGCCATTGAACGGGCCTGAATTGACCATTGTTCCCGGATCGATGTATGCCTCCTGGAGGGGTTCCCCCTTGCTGCCCTCAGGCGGGGCGATTACCTCGCGGACCGGCAGGCTGAATTCTCTGGCGAATTCGAAATCACGCACATCGTGGGCCGGCACGGCCATGATTATTCCCGTGCCGTAGGAAAGCAGCACGTAATCGGCGATCCAGACCGGTATCTTCTCTTGGTTGATCGGGTTGATCGCATAGGCGCCGGTGAAAACTCCAGTTTTCTCGCGTACCATGCTGGTGCGCTGAATTTCGTTCTGGGCCCGTGCCTGGTAGATATAATCCTCTACTGCCTCCAGCATTCCGGGCACGGTGATTTTTTCTACCAGCGGGTGCTCGGGAGCCATTACCACGTAGGTTGCCCCGAAAAGAGTATCGGCCCGTGTAGTGAAGACATTAAATTTGCGTTCCTCCTCGCTCAGGCTGTCCGCACCGGGTGTGCTGTCGTCAAAGCGGAACGTGATCCTTCCCCCCCGGCTTTTCCCGATCCAGTTTCGCTGCATGGCCTTGGTTTTTTCAGGCCAATCTATCTTTTCCAGGCCTTCCAGGAGACGGTCGGCATAGGCGGTGATTTTCAGAAACCACTGGACCATGTCCTTGCGGGTGACTGGCGTTTCGCAGCGTTCGCATGTGCCATCGGCCATCACCTGCTCGTTGGCAAGCACGGTCTGGCAGCTCGGGCACCAGTTCACCGGCCCCTTGGCACGGTAAGCCAGCCCCGCCTTGTAAGCCTGAAAGAAAAGCCACTGGGTCCATTTGTAGTATTCAGGCTCGCTGGTGTTGATTTCCCGCGACCAGTCGTACATCGCACCGATTGTCTTGAGCTGCTCGCGGATCACCCGCACGTTCTCGCTTGTTGAATCCCACGGGTGAATCCCATGCTTGATTGCGTAATTTTCGGCCGGCAGCCCGAAAGCATCATAGCCGATCGGCTCGAAAACGTTGTCACCTTGCATTTTCCGGAACCGGGCCCAGGTATCGGTCGGACCGTAATTGTACCAGTGGCCGATATGCATCTTATCGGCTGACGGGTAAATGAACATCACCAGGCAGTAGCACTTACGGCTTTCTGCGTGCAGATCGGTTTCATGAAGCCGATCATTTTCCCAACAGGCCCACCACTTTTTCTCGATTTCCTTGAATTCGTACTTTTTCATCTAAGACCCTTCGAACTCTCTGACAATATCCCGAATAAGATAACTTTCGAGATTGTACGCTATTAGGCAGAAGAAAAACAATTAATTAATTTTGAAATTTTAATAAATTTGTCTGTCAAAGTCAAACAAAAGCCCTTTCTGCAGATCCTCTCTGTTTGCCTTTGGAGAGTAATCTCACTATATTGTGATAACAATTTGTCAGCCTGTCCCCTACCCTGCTGGCCGGGAGGATCAACATTTTCTTGTACCTGGAATGTTCTGGATGAAAAGCCTTATCAAGGTTCTCAAGCTTGCAGAGCAGCATCTCGAGCAGCGTGGGGTACCATTGGCCCGTCTCAGTGCTGAACGTCTCCTGGCGAACGTCCTGGGCCTTGACAGGCTTGAACTTTACCTGAGTTACGACCGTCCTCTCATGGAAGAAGAACTGGAGGCTTACAGGAAACTGTTGCGACGGAGGGCGGCCCATGAACCCCTGCAGTACATCCTGGGGAATACAGGATTCCGCCAGCTCACAATCGAACTGGGTCCCGGAGTGCTTGTTCCGCGGCCTGAGACCGAGATACTGGTACAACTGGCGCTCGACCATCTCGATAAGATGGATCGAGACCTGGATAAAGACCCTGTAAGAGTGCTGGATCTCTGCACAGGGAGCGGCGTGGTGGGACTTTCCCTGGCTGCCGAGCACGGGAAGCTGTGGTGCGTGCTGGCCGATATATCCCGGAAAACTTTAGGCTGGGCAGTGAAAAACGCCAGCCGTGCTGACTACCGTTGCCGGGAAGCAGTCAGTTTTCTCTGTGCCGATCTTTGCGAGGCATTCCACGCCAGGCCACTTTTCGATATTGTTGTGTCGAATCCTCCCTATGTTGCGCCGGATGAGATTAACGACCTTCCGGAGGAGATAAAGCGTTATGAACCGCTGGAGGCTATCAATGGCGGCGAACCGGGTGGTACTGCGGTTATCCGCAGGATAATCGAATCCTCTTTCAAAGTCATGAAGCAGGGAGCTTTGCTGGCGCTGGAAATCGGGGAAAGCCAGGAGCAAGCAATTGGCGAGCTGTTCGCAAGCCAGCAGGAGAAATACAGTCCACCCAGTTTCCACCGTGATCTGGCAGGACGAACGCGTTTCGTGACAGCTTTCAAAAAATGAAGTGAATTGAAAGGTTTTCCATGGACAAGTTTATCATCCAGAAAAGCTGCCCCCTTAACGGAAGAGTCAGGGTTAGCGGTGCAAAAAACTCATGCCTGGCCCTGATGGCGGCTTCGCTTTTAACGGATGAGCCCCTCGAACTGAATAATGTGCCGGACCTGGTTGATGTGCGCACCATAACCAAGGTGCTGGAAAACATGGGAGTTGAGATCAGCCGGAGCGAGCCCGGGAAATTGAGGCTGGACTCCTCCAGAGCCGGGGGTTTAAAAGCCCCTTATGATTTGGTGAGAAGAATGCGCGCCTCCTACTACGTGCTCGGTCCCCTGGCTGCCCGCAAAGGCAAGGCGGAGGTGAGCCTGCCCGGTGGTTGCGCTATCGGCCAGCGCCCGATAGACCTTCACCTCAAGGGCCTTTCAATGCTGGGGGCCGAGATCAGCACCTCCGGCGGCTATATTTATGTGCGGGCTGACAGGCTGAACGGGGCCCGGATCAACCTGACAGGGCAGTGCGGTTCGAGTGTAGGTGCAACGGCCAACGTGTTGATGGCCGCGACCCTGGCCCGCGGCGTGACTGTACTCGAGGGCGCTGCTGCAGAACCGGAGATCGTCGACCTGGCAAGGATGCTCAGAGCGATGGGCGCTAAAGTGGAAGGAGCCGGTACAAACGTCATTACGATTGAAGGGGTCGCCAGCCTGGGAGAAGCGAGCCACACGGTTATCCCTGACCGCATCGAGACCGGGACTTTTGCCGTGGCGGCAGCGATCACCGGAGGGGATGTGGCTATCGACGATTGCTGTCCGGAACACGTTCAGTCGGTAACCGAGCTGCTGGAAAATCTCGGAGTGAAAATCGAAAAAGGAAGGGAAAATCTGCTGGTCAGAGCCGGAGGGAAAATGCCTGCATTTGAATTATGCACCGCGCCCTACCCGGGCTTTCCGACAGATATGCAGGCCCAGTTTTGCGCGCTTGCCACCCAGGCTGAGGGTACAAGTGTAATCGAGGAGAACATTTTTGAGCACAGAATCCTTCACGTGCCGGAACTTGCCCGTTTCGGAGCCGATATCGAGGTCTCGGGGAGAAAAATTATTATAAACGGGCCCACTCCCTTGAGCTCTGCCCCGGTAATGGCCTCCGATCTCAGGGCTTCCGCTGCACTGGTTCTGGCAGCGCTTGTTGCCGATGGCAGCTCTGAAATCCACCGGATATATCATCTGGACCGCGGTTACGAGCATCTCGAGGTAAAACTGGCCAGCCTGGGGGCGAAAATCATGCGCGTCTCGACATAAAAAAACCGGCTTCCCGCCATCCGGGAAGCCGGCTATTCGGAATATTCGAATATTTTACTGGCTGCCTTTCAAAATCTTCAAAGAATTTTCCGCTACCTCTGTCACCCAGTTGTCATTGGGTTTCCCGGCATACTTTTCAGACATTTTTTCCAGGACCGGAATCGCACGTTTATCCCCCATTGCGCCAAAAGCGATCGCCACTTTGGAGGCGATTTCGGCATCATCGGTTTCCGCCAAAGCCGCAATTCCCTCGAAAGCCGCGGTGTGTTGACGGTTACCCATGACCATTGCCGCCTCTCCACGGAGGAATTCAAGGGTGACATTACTCGGTTTACTGCCCAGAGTGTATGCCGGCTCGAACACTTTGGCGATATAATTTATCGAGAGTGTGTCGTCGAATTCAGCCAGGCCATAAAGGCAGAAAAGTCTTACAGTATTATAAGAGTCCTCCATTAAACCCCTGCCCAGGTATGGGATTGAGGGTTCTCCGAACGCGATAACCCTTTCCTTGGCCTGGAAATAAAACTGCTGTGCATAGTCAATGGATTTCGTTCCCTGGATCACCTGAACTTTCCAGACAGTGACAACCGATGCCGGGTCCTTGGGATCTTTTCTCAGGTTGAACCTGGCAACACTCATCGCGTTCTGGTACTGTTCCTGCTGGTAGAGCGTTTCCACCTCGGATAGCTTTTTCTCTTTCGGCATTTCTACAGTACAGCCGAATACCATGAGCAGAGTGATAAGGATTGAATAAAATCTGGAATATCGAAAAAGTATCATTTTGCCTCCCGAATTAAATTGTTAGCTGGGCAGGCCAAAAATCACAGTCAGTTCAAGATAGCGTCAGACGGATAATCCACGAAGTGTGAACGGATTAACGAACCATGCTGCATTTTCCGTTGAATATCACACCCTCTTCAACTGTAAGCTCGGAGGTTTCGACATCTCCGATCAGTTGCCCGGGGTCGTTAATCGCCACCCTCGTGGTAGCATAAATATTGCCGACAACCATGCCGCTGTTAATCACAGTATCCGCGTGGATGTCTCCATTGACTTGGGCTTTTTCTCCAATTATAAGCGTGTTGTTCCCATCGTCTTTCTTGTCCGAAACAATTTCACCTTCGACATAGCCGTCGATCCGCATTGTTCCGGCAAAAACAAGCTTACCGCTTAATTGAGTGGATTCTCCGAGAACGCTGCTGATACTGTCTATTACGATTTTACTTTTCTTATTGAACATAGATTGTGGATCCTCGCAAAAAGCTTATCGTTCAATTCCTGGAAATATTTTTTCTGAGCCGGGAAAGCAATTTCCCTACATCGGAATAAACGAGAATCTGGAACGTGTCTGCCTCCTTCACCAGTTTAAGCTCACCACGGTATCCTTTGAAACGTCTGATGGCAAAACGGTCGCCGAGCCGATAATCAACCGGTCTGCCCTGGCTGAAATTCACTTTAGGAAAGGAAGTTAATTTTTGGTCGGTTGCGGAATTTTTCAGCACAACGAACACATAGCCTCTAATCATTTGCCCGTCATCCACGATCTTGTCCAGAATGAAAGAAAAGCTCAGCTTAGCCGCATCTTGATAAGTTATTAATTTCAGTTCCTGGATCGCGACAATGTTAGCGCTTTTCAGTGTATCCTGATCCAGCCCGGTCAGCACGGGTTCCTCCCCCTCAACCTCTTTTGCTAACCTCTCTTTATTGAGCAGGTTTATTGTACTCTGGAAAGTGCCGATCTCAGTCTTGAGCGAACGTATAATCTGTTCCAGTTTCTGGTTGTCCTGATAAAGAGAGTAATAGCCCTTGATGAAAAATGCGTAAGTTGAAGCGCCTCCAACAAATAGCACCAAAAGAAAAATGATTAACCTGATCGATATTTCATAGGTCAGGGGCCGGTTAGTGTCTTTCATAAAAATTATTGTCAGATGGTTTTTCTTCACAGGGGAGCCACCTCTTCGGGTGAAAGTCTTGTCCGGGATGTTTGATCTACCATCTGTATTAGTAATCTATTTTAGAACGGGATTGAAGTCAAACGAAAATGTATCGGGCAGACTTTTATATAGTCTGGGATTTATAAGCCATACTTTTCGGTCAGAAAGACAAGCAAGCCTTCCAGGCTGTTTTTTATCTGCGTGAAAGTTAATTCATATTGCTTTTTGGTGCCGCCGAGCGGATCTTCTATATCCTTGTCTTTATCAACTCCAGTGGCAAATTCGCTTAACAGTCGAATTTTTTTTTGATCAGCCGACCTGCTCTGGCTGAGATAGGCTTTATGCGAGGCCTGCATGACAAGAATCAGATCCGAGTCTGCGATAAGTTTATCTGTGATAGTTTTGCTGTTATGCGATGAAAGCTCCTGGCCGTGTTCCCGACAAACCTCAACAGCAAATTGACTTGCAGGACTGCCCTCGGCTGCCATAGTCCCAGCCGATTCAACCCTGAGCCTGTGTTTCAACTCGCTCCGGGATAGCATATCTTCAAAAAGGGCCTTTGCAATAGGACTGCGACAGGTGTTTCCGGTGCAGAGAAAAAGAATGTTGATTTTTCTATCGGCTTTTCCAGTCATCATCTATCTCACCAGACCGCAATCAATAAGCATGCATGAGCTGGTTTTGCTATTTTTTGAGTACATTAAGACCGCTTATTTCAGCAATTTTCCCGGCTGCCAGGGCTCCTTCACGGATCAGAGTGATCGAGTCTTTATTCACGACCGAGACAATGGTGGAAGGCTGTGATGAGCCATTTTCGAGCTTTTCGTCTATAATTGCAAGCTCCAGCCGGAGTGAATTGTCCGTTTTGAATTGTTCTACCAGCTTATCCAGAAACCGGTGGGAGTTCTGCGGCAACGCCTGGCCGGACCTGCTGAGGCTGGTGGAGACAACCGGTAAATCTATTTTCTGCACAAGCCGGGAGGTGAATGGATGCGCGCTCTGCCGCAGCGCCACGGTCTGATAGATCCAGGGGCAGTTCTGGCGAACCTGTTGCCTGGCGTGAAAAACTATGGTTAACGCTCCCGGCCAGAAAAGTTCGGTCAGTCTCCATGCCGTCTCCGGCACTTCCCGGCAAAGCCTCTCTATCCAGCGCTTTCCGGGAACAAGCAGAATCATGGGCTTCTTACCCTCCCTGCCCTTGATCCTCCTGATCCGCTCGACCGCCTCGATGCTGTCGTACCGGCAGCCGAAACCGTGAATCGTTTCTGTGGGATGAACAACCACGGCACCCTCTTTTAACACTGAGACAGCCGTATCGAGCAACTCCTCCGGATAATCACTACCACTGATTGTAACGAGCCTTTCAATCACTGATCAGTCCTAAGATTCGCAAAGCGAGATGAGCAGCGTTTTGCGCCCCGTCTATCCCGACTGTTGCAACAGGAACTCCGGGTGGCATTTGCGAGATCGAAAGAAGCGCATCCAGGCCAGCCAGAGCCCCGGAGGCGATCGGTACCCCGATTACCGGCAAAGGCGAAAGGGATGCGCAAAAACCCGGCAAAGCAGCGCTCAATCCGGCACCTGCTATGATTACTTTAATTCCATCCCTGCCTGCCTGGATCACCTTTCCCCTGGTACCGTCCGGGTCGCGGTGAGCACTGGAAACGACTGTCCGGTAGCCAACGCCAGCCTCATCCAGCACTTTCTCGGCTCTGGCCATGACTTCACGGTCTGATTCACTGCCGATTATTATCAGAACTTTTTCTTCCATATATTATTTTCTCCATCATTACATTCGCAAAAATAATATCACAGAATGAGAGATCGCTGATATGAAAACAGGGAACAGTTTTTCTGTTTATCTGCTCTCTAACGTATCAATTTTTAGTGAAGCTCCCCGCCTACAAGGCGGGGCATCAAAAAGGAAATTTTTAATTATATTTGGAGCAGTTAATCCCCCAAACCCTAAAAAGGAGCCATTCATCCCCGTGCACAGCACGGAGTATTCTGGCTATATTTCATAAATTACTTGAAGCCTGAATTTAGGTTTCTTTAAAGGTCTTGTCAATAAGAGCCGTCGTGGTCCGAATGCTGCCCCGGCCGGAGAATCCAGGTGCGCCAGTCGGGCCCGATTCGCCCGGTGCGCCGGTATCGCTCCATGGCGCTTGCGCAGGGGCAGGTGCGTTTTTTCAAGGCCGAAAGCCCTGATGCGGTCTCTCGCACGATACCCGCAAAACCCTGAACAGCCTTTTCCACCCTTGAGCCAAGATTCTCCTCGACCATTCCCTCGAAAAGCTCCCCTGTTCTATAGGGAAGTTCCTTTACCCCTTCAGCCCAGTTCGCCACGTAACAGCAAGCGTGGTAGCAGATTTCGAGTTCAGTTGCCAGAAACGCCTCCGGAGCCAGGGTCATGCCCACCAGTTGCCCTCCCAGGCGTTTTATCATCCGCACCTCTGCCGGCGTTTCCAGACGGGGGCCCTCGGTAACCGCGTACACAGCGCCGGTACGGTAGTCCGCTCCCAGTCTTTCCAGGCTTCTGACCAGCACTTCCCGCATTGTGGGACAAAACACGGGATTCTGCCGGATAAAACCCAGACCGGTTCCGGTGAAAAAAGTATTTTCTCTTTTGCTGGTGAGATCGATCAGGTCTTCCGGGAGAACGTAATCACCAGGAGTAAAATCCGGATCCACCGAGCCAGGACCGCTCCAGGAGAGGATTCTCGTTGTGCCGATCTCTTTCAAGGCCCAGATATTCGCCCGGTAATTGACATCCGGAGCAGTAATCGTGTAGCCAGTCCAGCCGTGCCGTGAGATGAAGGCGACCGGGCCGGTGGCTGATTCCAGACCGAGGAAACGGATGCCTGAGACTCTGCCGAAAGGCGTATCCAGGGACAGTTCACCCAGAACTTCACCGATAAGATTCATAGCAATGTCGTAAGCGCCGCTTCCGCCGATCACTGCAAAACCCTTATAATCTTTCGGAGCTTTTTCCAGCACGGATAAAGATTGCTCCATGGCGATATGTCCCTTTCAAGTTATTCATCCGCTTTAGAGCATTCGAATGATACTGTAGTCCTGCCTCCTGAGAGCCGGAAGAAGGCCCGCCTGTCGGATCAGCCTGGCTATGGTTTTTTCATCCATCACTTTGAAACTGCAGCCGGCGGCACGCACCACGTTCTCCTCGAGCATCGTGCTGCCGAAATCGTTGGCCCCGAAATAGAGGGCAAGCTGCGCGATATCGGGCCCCTGGGTTACCCAGGAGGCCTGAACGTTAGGCACGTTGTCAAGCAGTATCCGGCTTGCGGCGAGAATACGCAGATAGAGCGCCGGGGTGGTTTTCTCAAGCCTCAGCCTGGTGTTTGCCGGCTGAAAACTCCAGGGAATGAATGCGGTAAAACCACCGGTGCGCTCCTGAAGCGAGTGGATATGGCGAAGGTGAACGACAATCTCGCTCATCCTCTCCCCCAGCCCGTAAACCATAGTGGCCGTGGTTTTGAGTCCCAGACTGTGAGCGGTTTCGTGTATTTTGAGCCAGCGTCTCACGCCCAGTTTACGCGGACTGATCAGGCGGCGAATCCGGGCGCAGAGAATTTCGGCTCCCCCGCCGGGGATCGAGTCAAGCCCGGCCTCAGCCAGTTTCTCGATCACACGCTCGGAACTGAGGCTGGAAACACGGCTGATATGGTCGATCTCGGGAGCGGAAAAACCATGCACGTGAATCGGATGGTAACGCTTGATATAACGCAGCAACTCCAGGTACCAGTCCAGACTCAAGTCTGGATGAAGCCCCCCCTGGAGAAGAATTTGCACGGCGCCGCGGGATTTGGCCTCATCGATTTTCCGGCCTATCTCCTCGTATGACAGTAGATAAGCCTGGGGATCTTTTTGGGTGCGGTAAAAGGCGCAGAAACGGCAGCGGCTGATACAGATATTCGAGTAGTTAATGTTTCTGTCGTTGATAAAAGTGACAACACCCTCTGGGTGCCACCGGCGGCGGACCCTGTCCGCCAGAGCGCCAAGCTGGTGCAGGCTGGTATTCTCAAGCAAGTCTAATCCACAGCGAAGAAAGCCGGTACTCATAGCAGAACTACCAGAGAAAAATTAATGCCAAAAGATTTAAAAAGAAAAATGGTTTGAGCGTGAGTAATGATACTCCACGCCCAAACCGTCAGCAAAACATAAATCTTCTCTGGCCTGATAAATCCCCTTAAAAGAAGATCATGGTGACCAGGAAGAACAAGGGGATCAGGATACAGATCGAATAGACCATAAAGCCGAAAAAACTCGGCATCTTGATTCCGCTTTCCTCGGCGATCGAACGCACCATGAAATTCGGCGCGTTGCCGATATATGTCATCGCTCCCATAAATACCGCCCCGCAGCTTATCGCTTTGAGATAAATCTCGTGTGTGGTCATCAGCTCTGGCACGGCCTGGGCCTCGGGGATTCCGGGCAAGAGCTGGCCGAGTGCGCTGTTGAAAAACGTGAGATAGGTGGGCGCATTATCCAGGAAACTGGAAAGGGAACCGGTAATCCAGAAATAATGTATCGGCTGGCGCACGGTTTCGATCAGGAAAGCGAGCGCTCCGTGCTCCCCGGCACGAAGGATGGCAAGAGCTGGTACGATAGTCATAAAGATGCCGGCAAACAGGTAGGCCACCTCCTGAATGGGAAACCAGGTGAACTCGTTTTCCTCCCGAATGGCTTTCGGGGTGAAGTAAAGGGAAAGCAGGCCCATGATTATGATCAGGATATCGCGCAGGAAATTCTGGATTCCCATATGCACTCCACCGACATTGACTTCCCCGAGTTTCACCATACCGCTCATCAGCACACTTCCCATGATCCCCATCAGAAAAATCAGGTTGTAAAGCCCCAGCACCTTGATCGGCTTTTTTTCTCTGCCTGCCGCGGCCATCTCGCCAGGGATTTTCCTTTCCCGATTGTATAGAACGGCGTCTATCAGGAAAAAGAGAACCAGCAGGATAACCGAAACAAACGACATCATTGGCAGCAGTTTCAAGGTCCAGAAGAAAGACACTCCGTGAAGGAACCCGAGAAACAGCGGCGGGTCCCCCAGCGGGGTGAGGCTGCCGCCGATATTGGCTACCAGGAAGATGAAAAAGACGATGATATGCACCTTGCTCTTGCGCTCTTTATTCGAACGGATCACCGGACGAATCAAAATCATCGCGGCACCGGTAGTTCCTACCCACGAGGCGATAATCGTGCCGATCAGAAGGAACACCGTATTGACAATGGGAGTTCCTGTCAGTTTACCCCTGACCAGAAGACCACCGGAGACGGTAAACAGCCCCCAAAGTAGGATGATAAAGGGGATATAGTCGACGAGGTAGATATGAAGTATCTCGTACCAGGCCTCGCCGCCGTAAGCAAACAGAAAAGGAACAGCGAAGATAATCGCCCAGAAGGCGCTGACCTTGGGAAAATGATGGTGCCAGAACTCAGGCGCCAATAGAGGAAGCAGAGCTATGCTGAGAAGAATCCCGGCAAAGGGGATAATACTCCACAACGGGAGGGTCGATCCGAGATCCGACCCGCCGTGATGGGCCCCCTCAGCTGCCAGCAGAACTGAACTCGCCCACCCCCAGTCGATGAATGTCAGAACTAACAGGGCGGCCGCAATGCCAAAAGCAAATTTCGAAGTCTTCATATTCAGCTCCGGACAGATTGCAAAAACATTTCCAGGTAAGTTTATCTAATATTGTAAAGTGTATCTCTTTCCACCGGAATACGCCCGGCTTGACTAATCAGAGCAACGAGTTGTTCTTCATGCATGTGCTGAGGCGTTTCGGCCCCTGCCTCATGGGTGATACGTTCCTCAAGAACGGTGCCATTAACATCATTTGCGCCGAAAAACAGCGCCATCTGGGTCAACGGTAGCCCGAGCATGATCCAGAAAGACTTTATATGGTCGAAATTGTCCAGAATCAGCCGGCTTGCCGCAATAGTTTTCAGAACTTCGATTCCGCTGGCCCTGGTAATATTCTCCAGCTTCGTATTCCAGGGATGAAAAAGCAGCGGGATGAACGAGTTGAAGCCGCCGGTTTCATCCTGAAGGGCCCGGATGGCAAGCATGTGGTCCACCCGGTCCGCGTAGGATTCGATATGGCCGAACAGCATGGTTACGTTGGTCGGTATCCCAAGCTTATGCGCCTGCCGCATGATATCGAGATACTGTTTCCCGTGAATTTTTTCCGGACAGACTTTGCTCCTTATCGGCTGGTTGAATATCTCCCCGCCTCCTCCGGGGAGAGAACCAAGGCCGCATTCAGTGAGACTTTCGAGCACTTCGCGCACGGAGATATTCTCTATGCGGGAGATATGTTCTATTTCAACCGCTGTAAAGGCCTGAAGGTGCACTCCGGGAAACTCACGGTTGAGCCCGGAGAGCATGCTTCGGTAGTAGTCCAGACCGGCGGCAGGATGGCAGCCCCCTACGATATGGAACTCGCTCACCTTTTCGTGCCAGAGCTCTTTCGCCTTCTGGACTACCTGCTCGGGAGAGAGGAAAAAGGCGCCTTCCTCTTCAGGACCACCCTTACTGTAAGCACAAAATCGGCACCTGTTTACACAAATGTTGGTGTAGTTAATATGCAGGTTATTTATGTAAAAGACCTGGCCACAGTTTTTTGCCTGATTAACCTCATCGGCCAGACGTCCTAATCCGAGCAGATCGTTGGTTTTGAAAAGGGCGATTCCCTCCTCCCGTGCCAGCCTGCCTCTGTTGGCCAGGCGTCCCGCTATCTTTTCCAGCCGGGGATCGAGAAAATCCCCTGAATCGCTGCTTCCTATCTCCTACCCCCTTTGTGAACTTGCCATCTCCCGGACAAGGGCCGAGGCAATTATCTGGCGCTGTATCTGGTTGGTGCCTTCATAGATCTGAGTGATCTTGGCGTCCCGGAAATATTTTTCCACCGGGTAATCTTTCATGTAACCGTAGCCGCCCATTATCTGGATTGCATCGGTAGTTACTTTCATCGCGACATCCGAGGGGAACACCTTTGACATCGCGCTTTCCTTGTTGTAGTTCCTGGCGCCTGAGTCGATCATCCGGGCAACCTGGTAGGTCAGGGCTCGGGCCGCTTCGATCTGGATTGCCATGTCGGCCAGCATGAAAGAGATGGCCTGGAAATTGATGATCGACTGGCCGAACTGGTGGCGGGTATAGGCATAATCCAGGGCGGAGTCGAAAGCGCCCTGGGCGATGCCGATTGCCTGGGCGCCGATTCCCGGCCGGGACTTGTCGAAAGTCCGCATGGCAATCCCGAACCCGGCGCCTTCACGCCCGAGGAGGTTGCCCTTGGCCACGACACAATCCTGGAATACTACTTCGTAAGTTGCCGAGGCGCGGATACCGAGCTTGTCCTCTTTTTTGCCGAAAGAAAGCCCAGTAGTTCCTTTCTCCACCACAAACGCGCTGATACCTCGGGCTCCCCTGCTCTTGTCGGTCTTGGCGAACACGGTGTAGGTGTGCGCTTCCGAGCCGTTGGTGATCCACTGCTTGGTGCCGTTAAGCACATATTCATCACCGACCTTACGTGCGGTTGTCTGGATGTTGCTTGCATCTGAACCTGCTCCTGCCTCGGTCAGGCAGAAGGCGGCATAGTGCTCGCCTGCTGCAATAGGCGGAAGGTATTTCTTTTTCTGCTCATGGGTACCAGCGATAATAATCGGGAAACAGCCCAGCAAACTGGCGGCATAGGTCACGCCCACCCCGCCGCAGGCCCGGCTGATTTCCTCGGTAGCAATACAGAGTTCGAGCAATCCCGCACCGATACCGTCATACTCCTCGGGAATATAAATAGCAGGCAGGCCGGCCTCGGCAATCTCTTTCATAATTGCATGAGGGAACTCCGCCTTGCGATCCAGTTCCTCTCTCTGCGGAATGATATGGGTTTCTGCGATTCTACGTGCCAGGCGTTTGATCTCAAGCTGATCTTCGGTAAGAAAGTACTCCATCGGTTCTCCCCGGGAATGTTATTTCTGATGTTTTGATCATCATTTTCAGAGGTTTTATTTTGGAGGGGGTTCCAACTTAGCCAGATACTCCAGGGCCTGAACAGCGGCCTTTTTCTCGGATTCCTTTTTATTCGAGCCAACTCCTCTGCCCAGAATCTTTCCCTTTATCGTTACCTCACAGACAAACTGCTTGGCGTGTTCGGGGCCGCTAACCTCGACTATCCGGTAGGATGGCTGGCAATGGTAATTGACCTGGGAAAGGTGAAGCAGGTTGTTTTTGGCCTCCTGCAGGTTGTCAAAGCCCAGTTCAGCCTTGCCTCTGTCCAGAAGTTTATCACAAACGAAAGTCTTTACTGCCAGAAGACCGCCGTCAAGGTAGATCGCACCGATTATCGCTTCAAGAGAGTTGGAGATAACTGTTTTCTTTCCCCGCCTTGGGTCCGAAAAACTCTCTTTCGAGTAAACAAGATAGTCTTCGAGCTTGAACCGTGCGGCCTTTCTGGCCAGAGCGGACCTGGAGACGATCGAAGACTTGATCCGGGTCATTTCTCCCTCGTGGGCGGTGCGAAACTGCTCGTAAAGGTACTCGGAAACAATCAGGTCGAGAACCGCGTCTCCGAGAAATTCCAATCGCTCGTTACTTTCGTTGTAGCTAAGGCCGGTTTCGTGTACATGAGACAGATGCGAAAGAGCCGTCTCGAGCAATTTTATATTCTTAAAATAATACCCAATAGTTTGCTCAAGACGGCCTAGCTTTTTCCTTCGATCATCTCTGGGCCGGCCAACTCCGAAAAGCTTGCTGATAAATCTGAATGGCCTAGCCAGCATCTGATTTTCCTGCTGTAATAAACTACCCGGTAACAGGAAGCGGGGTAGTGAATCCTTTTTTGCTTATTGGCTAAATAATGATCTCTGGGAGTTTTTCCCAGGCAGTTGCCCGCAAAAAAACATCCAGGTCGCTAAATTTTTTTCATGACGATTGAAACGTTATGCCCACCGAATCCGAAAGAGTTGCTGATAGCCATGACAGCCTGTATCTCGCGAGTCTGGTTGGGACAGTAATCAAGGTCGCAATCAGGATCGGGGTATTGATAGTTGATAGTCGGATGGATTACCCCGTGATAAATGGTCAGGGCGGTAACAATCGCCTCGATGCCGCCGGCTGCGCCGAGAAGATGGCCGATCATCGACTTGGTGGAACTCACCACCAGTCCATCCTTGGCGTGGGCGCCGAAGACCTTTTTGATCGCCTGGGTTTCGGTGACATCGTTATGTTCGGTCGAGGTACCGTGGGCGTTGATATAATCCAGATCTTGAGGGTCAGCACGAGCTTCGGCAAGCGCTGCTTTCATTGCCCGCTGGGCCCCTTCGCCTTCCTCGGCCGGAGCGGTGATGTGGTATGCATCGGCAGTACTGCCCACACCGAGGATTTCAGCGTAAATCCTGGCTCCGCGTTTCCTGGCGTGCTCGTACTCTTCGAGGAACAGGATTCCTGCACCGTCGCCGAGGATAAACCCGTCGCGGGTCTTATCGAACGGCCGGGAGGCTCCCTGTGGATCATCATTGCGCTTGGAGAGCGCCCTGCAGGCACAGAAACCGCCCAGTCCCATCCGGGTAACAGAAGCCTCGGTCCCACCACTCAGCATGAAATCGGATTCACCGTACTTGATGGAGCGGAAAGCCATTCCGATAGCATGTCCGGCGGAGGCACAGGCCGATACGGTGCAGAAATTGGGTCCTTTGGCCTTGCAATGAATCGAAACATAACCTGCAGCCATATCAGAAATCATCATCGGCACGAAAAAGGGGCTTATCCGGCCCGGGCCGCCTTTCAGATAACGGTTGTGCTGCTCCTCATGGGTTTCGATTCCTCCCACACCGGAGCCGATAATCACGCCGAAACGTTCCTGCTCTGCCGGGCCGGTGATTTCGATTTCCGCATCCTCAAGGGCCATGGTGCTGGCAGCCACCGCCAGGTGCACGAATTTGTCTGTTCGTTTGACTTCCTTGCGATCCATGTATTTCTGCGGGTCAAAATCCTTGAGCTCGCCAGCGAATTGGGTCTCGAACTTGCTTGCATCAAAAGACTTGATGGTATCAATCCCGCTTCGGCCCTCGAGCAGACTATCCCAGGTGGTCTGCACGTCATTGCCAAGTGGGGTTACAGCACCCACTCCTGTTACCACAACTCTTCTTGCCATCAAATTTCCCACTAACAGTAAAGTGTAACTCCAAGTGAAACTGAAGCCATTAGAGGCCTTAAAAATCCGCGACACAAAATATCATGACGCATAGAAGGTTTCCCGGCTGGAGCCGGGTGCATCCAGTCGCTCCATTATTTATAACCTCAGCAGCAGATCAGAACTGCATCTTTGCCGCTGGAGTTAGAGCCTGGAGCAAAGACTCCCCTGCTGTTATTCCTTATCCTTTAATTTTTCCTCAAGGTATTTGATAGCTGCACCCACAGTGGTCAGCTTTTCCGCTTCTTCATCGGGAATTTCAAGATCGAATTCTTCCTCGAGATCCATCACCAACTCGACTGTATCCAGACTGTCTGCTCCGAGATCTTCAACGAAAGAGGCATCGTCTGTGACTTTCTCAGCATCCACACCTAGTTTTTCGATAATGATCTCTTTCACCTTATGAGCATAATCGGACATCTATCGTCCTCCGTGATAAAGTTTTTAAAAATCAGATTGAAAAGAATTAGGCTTTCTCATTACATAATCATTCCGCCGTCTACCTGAAGGACCTGGCCGGTTATATATTCCGAGTCAGGGCCGACAAGGAACAGAACAGCAGAGGCAACTTCTTCCATAGACCCGGCGTAGTTCAGAGGGATCGAGGCGAGCCACTCCTGTTTTACCTCTTGCGGCAGGACTGCGGTCATCTCCGTTTCAATAAAGCCCGGAGCGACTGCATTAACCCGTATTCTCCGGGGTGCGAATTCCTTGGCCGCGGACTTGGTCAGCCCAAGCAAACCCGCTTTGGATGCGGAATAATTGGCCTGGCCTGCATTACCCATCAGGCCGACCACAGAGCTGATATTGACTATCGCGCCCGCGCGCTGCTTCATCATCTGGCGGCAGGCGGATCGGATAAAATTAAAGGCCCCTTTTAGATTGACTGCAAGCACCAGGTCCCACTCCTCAGGCTTCATCCGCATCAAGAGGCCATCGCGGGTGATCCCCGCATTGTTAACAAGAATGTCGATCCGTCCCAGGTCTCTTACCACCTTTGCGACAACCTTTTTTACTTCACCCGGGTCAGCTACGTCGCAGGTATAAGAAACCGCCCGCAACGATCCGAACTTCAGCTCCGAGGCTGTCTTCCGGGCTTTTTCGCCATCGATATCAATGATGGCGACAGAGGCTCCCTCACGAGCCAGCCGAGCGGCTATGACTTTGCCGATTCCGCGCGCTGCTCCGGTGATTAAAGCCACCTGGTCTTTCAGGATCATTTTAATATTGCCCTTTCAAAAAGTAAAGATCAAAAAGACTCACAGTTGCTGAAGGCCTTAATATCTTTTGCTGTACCGATACTGACAACTTCCAGCGAACGATTTATCCTGCGACAGAGACCGGCCAGCACATTGCCTGGCCCAACTTCGATAAACTTTTCGATTCCTGATGCGGCCATATTCTCTATTGAGGCGGCCCAGCGTACCGGCTTTGTGATCTGGTCAAGAAGCAATTTTCTGACCCTCTCAGGGTCGATCTCCAGGCTGGCAGTAACATTAGCCACGACCGGTATCCGTGCTTTGGTTATTCGGGCCATCTCCAGGCGCTGGCTCATCGGAGCGGTGGCATAAGCCATCAACGGCGAATGAAACGCTCCGCTGACTCGAAGCTTTTTGACCATTCTCGCTCCGGCTTTCATGGCTGTGCTGATAATTTTCTCCACACCGGCGTGGCTTCCGCTGACAACCACCTGTCCAGGGGCATTATAATTGGCTGGCACCACAGTGTCGCCGACCACATTGCAGAGTTGCTCGACTTTGCTGTCTTCGAGTCCGATTACTGCAGCCATTGTGCCGGGAGCGTTGTCCCCGGCTTTCTGCATCAGATCACCGCGCAGCTTGACCAGCACCAGGGCTTCCTCAAATGCAAGGAAGCCGGCTGCCACCAGGGCACTGTACTCACCCAGGCTGTGGCCTGCGGCAAGCCTGGGTGAGTACCCTTTTTCTTCCAGAAGGCGGTAAGCGGCAATGCTGTGCACGAAAATCGCCGGTTGGGTGATCCGGGTCTGGTTCAGCTCTTCTTCCGGCCCGTTAAAACAGAAACTGGACAGATCGTATCCCAGGATTTCGCTTGCTGTCTGGAAAAGCTCTTTGACCGAGGGGAAGCTATCGTACAGCTCTCTGGCCATGCCGACAAACTGGGAGCCTTGACCCGGAAAAACTACCGCTGTTTTCTGGTTATCCACCATCGAGATAGCCCCCGGGTTACAAAAGGCCTCTTTTTTCAACCCTTGACCAGTACTCCGCCCCAGGTAATGCCGCCGCCGAAAGCCACCATCAAAATAATTGAATTCTCGTCGATACGGCCCTGCGAACGAGCTTCGTGATAGGCAATCGGGATCGAAGCCGCCGAGGTATTGCCGTAACGTTCGATATTTACGTAAACCTTTTCCTCCTCGATATCGAGCCTTTTTCGCAGCGAGTTGATTATGCGGATGTTGGCCTGGTGCGGGATCAACAGGTCGATATCTTTCGAGGTAAGCTTGACTTTTTTAAGCGTGTAAATGGCCGCCTCTTCCATCGCACGCACAGCCACCTTGAACAGCCCGTTGCCGTTCATTTTTATGTAGTGCAGGTTTTGTTCTACGGTTTCGATACTTGCAGGCATACGGCTTCCGCCAGCCGGAAGGTTTAACAGGGAGGAAAAACTTCCGTCGCTTCCCAGATGGCTTGCAAAAATTCCTTTTTTATCCTCTCCCAGCCTAACAAGCATCGCCCCTGCCCCATCACCGAAAAGCACGCAGGTGGAGCGATCTTTATAGTCAGTGATTTTGCTCAGGGTTTCAGCCCCGATAATCAGTGCGTTACCGAATGCGCCGGTGTCGAGCAGACTGTGAGCCACGGTAAGGCAATAGAGAAAGCCGCTGCAGGCGGCCGAAATGTCAAAGGCCGTGGCCCGCTTGGCACCCAGCTTTTCCTGGATGATACAAGCAGTGGAGGGGAAAAGATGGTCTCCGCTTGCAGTGGCGACCATGATCAGATCCAGCTCTTCGGCTGTCATGCCAGCGTTTTTCAAGGCCATCCGGGCAGACGCTGCCCCGAGGTCGCCGGTGGATATGCCCTTATCGCTGATCCTTCTTTCCCTGACACCGGTCCTGGTGACAATCCATTCGTCGCTGGTATCAACCATTTTTTCAAGATCTTGGTTGGTCAGAACTTTTTCAGGGACACAAATCCCAGTTGAGAGAACTTTAAGATAGGTTTTCATTATTATTCGCGCTTTCTGTCTGATATTGCTTGACCTCTTCCCTGATGATCTCATTGATATTGTTCTGCACGGCCAGCCGCGCCACTTTGATTGCATTAAGAATAGCTCTCGGTGGAGAACCCCCATGGCAGATTATTGTCGTACCGTCGATTCCCAACAGCGGAGCGCCTCCATATTCGGTGTAATCAAAGGTTTGTTTCATATCCTCGAATGTTTTTTTAAGGAAAAGAAAACCGAGGGCAGCCATCGGGTTTGTTTTAATCTGGCCTTTCAGGTGGGTGACCAGAATACTCAGCACCTTTTCACTGAGCTTGAGCACTACGTTGCCGACAAAACCGTCGCAGACCACAACATCCGCCACGCCTTCGAAAATGTCTCCCCCCTCGACATTCCCGATAAAGTTCAGCGAACTTGCCGAGAGAAGTTTGAATGTGGCCACGGAAAGTTCATCGCCCTTGGTAGACTCTTCGCCAATATTCAGCAGGGCCACCCGCGGGTTCTGCCTGCCGAGGACTTTCTCCGAATAGATCGACCCCATGAGTGCGAAATGGAGAAGGTGTACCGGCTTTGAATTGACATTTGCCCCGACATCGAGAACCACGCAGGATTCCTTGCTGGTCGGGAAAACGCTGCAGATTCCCGGGCGGCTTATCCCGCCGATACGTCCCAAGCCTCTTAACGAGGTAGCCATTACTGCGCCTGTGTTTCCAGCGCTGATAAAAGCCTCGGCTTTTTTCTTGGCCAACAGATCAACCCCCACAGCAATCGAGGACTGCTTTTTCTTGCGCAACGCCACCCATGGGCTCTCGCCCATCTCCACTACCTCTGAAGCGTGGACAATTTCGATTCGACCCAGATCAGACTCCCTGTATTTTTCCAGATGGCGTTTGATCAGGGCCTTATTTCCAACCAGGATGAGATCGAAATCACTCTCGAGCTCTGCAGTCGCTTCAATTGCACCCTTGATCGGAATTGCTGGGATATTGTCCCCACCCATGACATCCAGAGCAATCCTCATACAGAGTATCCCGCTCTATTCGTGATTCAGTCCAGTAAAAACTATGCCATCAAATATCCTGCAATAATAAAAAATAATGAGCTGTTTGTTAAATATGTTTTAACCAGCTCGCCGCATTGGTATAGATATAAACCAGTGCTGATTATTCGGCGACTTCGATTACCTCGCGCCCGTTGTAGTATCCGCAATGGGGACATACCTGATGCGGCTGCTTGGTTTGCCCGCAGTTGGAACACACACTGAAAGCAGGAGAATCAAGCTTAAAATGCGTCCGCCTTTTTCTTTTTGCTGACTTAGAGGTTTTTCTCCTGGGAACCGCCATCTTCCCTCCTTAATTGGCAAACGGAAGGTGAACAAAAAATCGCCTTCCGGATAAAATGCCGTAACCATAGAACAATCAATTATTTTTTTTACTCAGTTTGATCAGTTTCGCCCAGCGGGGATCGATCGACTCCTGCTTGCATTGGCAACTTTCGATATTCAAATCGGCCCCGCAATTTGGGCACATACCCTTACAATCCTCGGAACACAAAATGTAGACGGGATAATCAAGAGCCATGCATTCCCGGACCAGATTGGTCAGGTCGATAGCTGCCGCTTTATTTTTCAACGGGAAAATATCCGGAGCTTCCCTCTCCGTAGCGATTTTTTTCAGTGCCTCGGGAAAGGCGAAAACACCTTGAACCTTGCAATCTCGCCCCTGTTTTACCTCTTTCAAACAGCGCTTGCATTCACCGGCTAACTTATAGCTTACCTGACCAGACACGTAGTAAGTCAGTTGATCGGTCGTGCTCACCCGGAAATCGAGGGTAATGGGTCCGGAAAACTTAAAGTTGAAGTTTGGGTCAAAATTCAGTTCCGCGGGTTTAATGACGTCACTGGAACGAAAAGAACCGGATTGCAAACTATCCAACTCTATTATTAGCACAGACATACAAAATATCCTCGCTTGGAGTTATTGTCAAGATAAAAGAATATGATCTTGATTCCTCACCTCCCGCGGCAGGAAATTTTTCCGACCCTGATCAGCGCTTCATTAAGACTGTCTATCATGTCTGAGGCAACCGGACTGTATTCACCCAGTTTCTCGGCCGCAATCTCACCAGCCAAGCCGTGGAGATAAGCACCGCAAAAAGCCGCGTCGAAAGCCTCGAGGCCCTGTGCAAGAAGGGCGGCGATTACACCGGTTAAAATGTCCCCGCTGCCGGCCTTGGACATAGAGGGGCCGCCTGTGGGGTTCAAGATTACCCGCCCGTCCGGATGGGCCGCCACGCTGGGGGCTCCTTTCAGCAAAACCACCACACCCTTATCGGCAGCGAAGATGCGGGCTGTTTCGATCGGTTGCCTCCTGACCTTTTCCACGCTCGAACCGGCCAGGCGAGCCATCTCGCCCAGGTGGGGTGTAATCACAACTGGAGCCTGAAACGACCCGAGCGCCTCGGGATTCCCGGTAAACGCGTTGAGACCGTCCGCATCCACTACTGTGGGCAGTTTGACCTTCGGAGCCAGCTTATTGACAAGCTTTACCGTGCCCTCATCCCGACCCAGACCCGGGCCGAGAGCAAGCACGTCCATCTCAGTGGAAAGCACGTCCAGGATCGTTTTCAGAGCCTCTGGCTGGAGCGCCCCACTGCCGCTGTCGGCAAGAGGGAGGGTCATCGTTTCCGTGAGCTTGGTTTCAAAAATGGTGTTAAGCGATGCGGGTACAGCCGCAGTGACCATTCCCGCCCCACAGGCCAGCGCAGCCTCGGAGGTCAACACCGGGGCGCCCGTGAGACCTGTGGAACCGCCGACAACAAGAATCTTGCCGTAGTCGCCCTTGTGGCTGTCAGGCTTGCGAAGAGGAAGGCGGTTTTTTATATCTGCTGATTCACTGACAAAAAGCTTGCAGCTAATTTTGGAAACTGCGGTATCAGGAAAACCGATATCAGCCACCAGAATCTCACCGCAGATCGAGCGGCCGGGGTAAAGCCTGTTCCCGATTTTTTCAAACCCGAAAGTTACGGTAAGCTGAGCATTCAATACTGAACCTGGAACCTGCCCGGTATCCATCTCGATCCCGCTCGGCGAGTCGATAGCCACCACGGGAACCTGGTACTCGCGGATCATTTCGATAATGCGGCCGATCAAACCACGTGGGGCACCAGCGGCACCTGAGCCGAGAAGCCCATCCACAACCAGGTCAGATTTATCGAGAGCCTGGGCGAGTTCATGAAGGTTGTCTTCGGCCAACTCCACAACCCGGACACCGCAGTTTTTGGCAACACGTGCCATCAGCGAAGCGTGGCCGGTAAGATCGGTGAGCTTTCCGCAGAGAAGAACCAGAGGAAAACCTTCCCTGCAGCGCTGCTGAAGATGCCGAGCCACCACGAAACCATCGCCGCCGTTATTACCTTTTCCGCAGAGGACCAGCGGACGGCAAGTTTGGCCCAGGCGCGGATGTTTCTCGATTGCCTCAACCACAGCCCTGCCGGCGGATTCCATCAGCACGGCGCCCGGCAGACCGAGAACCTCGATGGTCTCACGGTCAACCTGCTGCATTTGAGCGGATGTTAGAATGGGAAGCATCGGTATTCCCTCCCATCTTAATAAATAGCTTTAAGTGATAAAACTTATTTACTTGTATGAAAATCAGATACAAGATAAAACAGGCATAACAATCTATTGATCAAGACATTCTTGAAAGCGCCCTGAACATTCGATCAGAAAAAATCTCAAAATTTATCGGTACTCGCTTTTTCACAAACTGGCAGTGAGTGCCAATCTCGAAAAGATTTCGAGAGCTTTCTATTTGAAAGACTGCCCGATGTCCTTGCCGATGCTCACCTCCCCGTTGTCTATCCGCAGGTGGAATCCACAGTCCGGGTTCGTGCAGACCCAAGCCTTGTACATTATCGAAGCCCCGTCACGACCGTAATCACTCAGAGGAATTAATACGCCGCCGTTGCATTTCAAACAGGTCGGAAACTGAAGTTCGTTCATTATGCTTCTCCACATCCCTTAAAGGTTAAAAGTGCCGTTCTAAGGCAGGATCGGTTCAGGAAGGTAAAAGTTATTCGGATCGAAATCTCCTTGAAGAAAGTTCAGACGTAGAAAATCTCCCAAGTTCACTATATACCAGCGATTTTCTTCAGAATCAAGTCTCATCCTAATCGTGAATTCCGGCTCACCGCTCTTTTTCGCCTTTGACTGCGATAGGCCAGGAAAGAAAAACTCAATGTGCGCATTGCTGATATTGCGCGCCACATAAACTGTTTTTACCCGGTATGTTACCTTTCTGGCACCAGGCAGGTAGTCTGTATAAAATTTATTTTTGTAATCCCGGATAATCTCTTGCTTTTTTTCAGGAGTCTGGGCGTTGAAATAATCTCCGGTCACGTAGTAATCGTTAACCACCACCTCGTCCCAGGCAACAATCGAATCCAGTATGTCAGTGGAGCCGGTGCTTACCGCCGCAACAAACTGTTCCGCAACCCGGTTGGGGTTATTGACCGATTCCCGGCAGGCGGAAGTGAAAAGTGAAACTACAAGCAGCGACATTGCAGTGAACTGCCTTGCACATCCGGCAAGCAAATACAAGCCGTGGCTGGTTCCAGTTAAGGCTGCTCGATCCATTCTTCTATCTTTTGCAGAATTTTTTCCGGGGTCAGCGGCTTGAGTAGATAGCCGTTACACCCCTTTGCTACCGCTTTTTTCGCGCTGAACACCGAATGAGCTGTTATGACAATTACCGGAATATGATAAAGGGTATCGTGCCTGCGCAACTGCTCAATAAATTCCAGCCCGCTCATCCCTGGCATGGAAACATCCATAAACATCAGATCAGGGATTTCTTTTTCCGCCAGCTCGAGCCCTTCCCTGCCGTTGGACGCCTCTATAACTTGGTATTGATCCTCCAGAAGAGCGTTAAAGATCTCCCTGTTCTCGGGGACATCGTCGATTACCATAATCTTTTTCATTTGTAATATTCCTGCAGAGATCTCACTTTGAGCTCTCCTTTTTTAAGAGCCTTAATTCCCTCCACAGCCGCTATTGCCCCGGAGGCGGTTGTAACATAGGGTATTTGATGGATCACAGCGGCTCTGCGCATGGTCGTAGCATCGTACCGGCTTTTTTCACCCATGGGAGTATTGATCAGCAGGCTGATTTTATCCTCCTCGATAAGATTGACAATATTCGGTTCACCCTCACTGACTTTGAGAACGCGCTTGCTTTTAATAACGTTCTTTCCAAGAAAGTCGTGCGTTCCTCTGGTTGCGTAAATCTTGAATCCCAGCTTGGAAAGCTTTTTCAGCGAGGGCAGGAGGGTTTTTTTATCCCTATCGGACAGACTGATCGCCACTGAACCCTTTGTAGGCAGGGCGTTTCCAGCCGCTATCTGTGCCTTGGCGAAACTTATCCCGTAGGTGCGGTCAAGGCCGATAACCTCTCCGGTAGATTTCATTTCAGGACCCAGAAGGGTATCCACGTTCGGGAATTTGATAAAGGGCAGCACGCTTTCCTTGACCGATATGTGGTCAAAGCTGCGCTCCTCTGTAAACCCGAGTTCCTCGAGGGTTCGGCCGATCATGACCTTGGCAGCCAGCTTGGCCAGTGAGACGCCGATTGTTTTGCTAACATAGGGCACAGTGCGGCTGGCCCTTGGATTCACCTCCAGCACGTAGAGCTCTTTACCTTTAACCGCATACTGGATATTGATCAGCCCTTTGACCTTCAGACTCCCGGCCAGCCTGGCTGTAACTTTGCGCATTTTCTCCAGGACTTCAGGATCGAGCTTAAAGGGAGGCATCACACAAGCCGAGTCCCCGGAATGAATCCCAGCCTCTTCAATATGCTGCATGATACCACCGATTACCGTTCTCTCCCCATCCGAGATCGCATCCACGTCCACCTCTACGGCATCCTCGAGGTAGCGGTCGATCAGGATCGATTTGCCGAGTGAGGCGTCAATTGCTGATTTCATATAGCGGATCAGCGAGCTTTCATCGTAAACAATAACCATCGACTGGCCACCGAGTACGTATGACGGCCGTACCAGCACCGGATAACCGATATTGGTGGCGACCTTGCGCGCCTGGTCCGGATCGTAGGCAATACCGTATTCCGGGTGGTCGACACCGAGATCGGCCAGCAAGCCGCCGAAACGTTCGCGGTCTTCTGCCAGGTCAATGCTCGAGGGCTGGGTGCCGATTATCGGCACGCCCTGATCGGCCAGGGGCGCTGCAAGTTTGAGCGGTGTCTGGCCGCCGAATTGTACAATCACACCGTCGGGTCTTTCTATATCGACAATATTGAGCACGTCCTCAATGGTGAGCGGCTCGAAATACAGCCTGTCGGAAATATCGTAGTCGGTGCTTACGGTCTCAGGGTTGGAATTCACCATTATCGACTCGTAGCCTTCCTCGCGAAGGGCAAATGCAGCCTGGACGCAGCAGTAGTCAAACTCAATGCCCTGGCCGATCCGGTTGGGCCCCCCGCCGAGAATCATCACCTTGGGACGCCTGCTCGGAAAAGACTCGTCCTCGCTTTCGTATGTACTGTAAAGGTAGGGCGTATGCGCTTCGAACTCGCCACCGCAGGTGTCCACCCGCTTGAACACAGCCTGGATGCCTTTGCTCTTGCGCAGGCGACGAACCTCGATTTCTTCTATCCTGCATAGTTTGCCGATCTGGTAATCGGAAAAACCCATGCATTTGGCCGAGCGAAGAAGGTCCGAGGTAAGGCCTGAGGTGGATTTAACTTTGCCCAGGCGCTCCTCCATATCCACCATCTCTTTGATCTGGTAGATAAACCAGGGATCGATTTTGCTCAAGTCGTAAATTTCTTCCGGTTCCATACCGCTCAGCAAGGCATGCCGGATATAGAGAAGCCGCTCAGAGTTAGGCCGGGCGATTTTATCTTTGAGGTTCTCCGGGTCTTCGATCTCCCTTCCGTCCGCACCAAGGCCGTAGCGGTTTGTTTCAAGTCCACGCATGGCTTTCTGCAGCGACTCCTTGAACGTGCGGCCGATTGCCATCACCTCTCCCACGCTTTTCATCTGCACGGTAAGGGTGTCGTCCGTGTCTGGAAATTTATCGAAAGTGAAGCGCGGGATCTTGGTCACAACATAGTCGATAGTCGGTTCAAAGGAGGCGGGTGTTTTTTTGGTAATGTCGTTGGGGACTTCATCCAGGGTGAGACCGACACTTAACTTGGCGGCGATTTTGGCAATCGGGAATCCCGTGGCCTTGCTCGCCAGGGCGCTGGATCGAGAAACCCTGGGGTTCATCTCGATAATCGCCATCCGGCCGTTATCTGGATGCAGGGCGAACTGAATGTTCGAGCCGCCGGTTTCCACGCCGATTTCCCGGATCACGGCCAGGGCGGCGTCTCTCATCCGCTGGTATTCCTTGTCTGTAAGAGTCTGCGCCGGAGCAACGGTGATACTGTCGCCGGTATGCACGCCCATCGAGTCGAAATTCTCGATAGAACAGATAATCACCACGTTGTCCTTGAGATCCCTCATCACCTCGAGCTCGTATTCCTTCCAGCCGATCACTGACTGCTCGACCAGGATTTCGCTGATCGGTGACATGGCCAGTCCTTTTTTGGCAGCCTCGCGGAACTGCTCTATATTTTCAGCAACTCCGCCGCCTGTGCCGCCAAGCGTAAAAGAAGGCCGGATGATAACCGGGAAACCGATCTTTTCAGCGATCTTGCACGCCTTGTTTATGTTACGCGCATAATCGCCCTGGATGATGTCCAGCCCGATTTTTGCCATCGCCCGGCCGAACATTTTCCTGTTCTCGGCTTTCTTAATCGCCTTGAGCTTGGCTCCGATCAGTTCGACACCGAACTTATCGAGCACACCCGATTCAGCCAGCTTGACAGAGACATTGAGGCCGGTCTGGCCTCCCATGGTGGAAAGAATGGCATCGGGGCGCTCCCTTTCGATTATTTTGGCCACGACCTCAGGTACCAGAGGTTCGAGATACACCCTGTCGGCCATTTCGGGGTCAGTCATGATCGTTGCCGGGTTGCTGTTGACCAGCACTACCTCGTAGCCTTCCTCTCTCAGCGCCTTACAGGCCTGGGTGCCCGAATAGTCGAACTCGCTGGCCTGGCCGATCACTATCGGCCCTGAACCGATAATCATTATCTTTTTTATGTCCGTGCGTTTAGGCATTAAACCAATTTGTCAGGTTATTGCTGTTATCTGCTAATATACTGACGCTTATAACATTAAGCTGAAGGCACAATCCGAGCTGCGCCAATCTGATCATGTTTCTATCTCTTTGCCCGGCTCAAGGTTGAGATCGATAATTTCTACTTCGAGTGAGTCAGTGTCCAGAAGCACTGCGGTATAGGAGCCGGTAAGCCAGCCACCGGTTTCTCCTGGATTTATCCCGACCGGGCGTTCGGCTCCCTCAGCCCTCTCAATGGCTATATCATGAGTGTGGCCGAAAATCACGACATCAGCCGAGTGCTTGCCGGCCTCGGCCTGCCAGTCCTCGCAGTCGTGAGTGACCAGAATACGCACGCCCCCGGCCTGGATCAAAAGCGGCGGCTCCTGGATCGATCCCCCCACAGCGGCAGCTTTCGCCTTTAGTCCCACCTTCTCGCCGTCATTGTTGCCGTAAATGGCCTTGAACGGGCAGTTGAGCCTCTCCAGCACTGCAATCGCAAACGGGGCAACCAGATCCCCGGCGTGAATCACCAGTTCACAGCCTGCGGCATTGAAATGCTCTACCGCGCGCTTGATCATTGGAACATTGTCGTGGCTGTCTGCGAGTATTCCAATCAGCATCCAGTCTCGCCTTTCCGCTATTTTCTCAGTAATTCAATATGCTTTTGCAACCACGACCCTGCTCTTGCAGGGTTTTCCGGTCAGGATGCAGTTGCCGGGATCCTCCTCGGCCTGGAGCGGAATGCAGCGGATAGTGGCCTTGGTTTCCTCCTGAAGCCTCTCTTCATCAGCGGAGGAACCAGCCCAGTGAACCAGAGCAAATCCGCTGTCGGCGGCCATGAATTCCTTTAACTCGTCATAGCTGTCGATCTTGAGCGTATTTTCCTCACAGAATTCAAGTGCTTTCTGGAACAGCCCGCTCTGGACAGCTTTCAGGCAGTTATCCACTGCTTGCATCACGCCGTCTACAGGATGAGACTCCTTTTCCCCGGAATCGCGGCGTACCAGGACTACCTGGCCGCTTTCCATGTCACGGGGTCCGAGTTCGCACCTGACAGGCACACCCCTGAGTTCCCATTCGCTGAACTTGAACCCCGGCTTGAACTGGTCGCGGTCATCGAGCTTTACAGTAAAACGCGCCGAAAGCTCTTTCCTGATCCGCTCACACTTCTCCAGTACCATTGATTTCTCGCTATCCGAGCGGTAAATCGGCACGATAACCGCCTCTGTCGGTGCCAGGGCCGGCGGGAGAACGAGACCCCGGTCATCACTGTGGGCCATGATCAGAGCGCCGACAAGCCTGGTGCTCACGCCCCAGCTTGTGGCCCAGACATATTTGCGCTCGCCATCCTGGTCCAGGAAAGTCACATCGAAAGCCCTGGCGAAATTCTGCCCCAGGTTATGGCTTGTTCCGCACTGGAGCGCCTTGCGGTCCTGCATCATCGCCTCGATGGTGTAGGTGCGAATGGCGCCGGCAAACTTTTCGCGTTCGGTTTTCAGTCCCTGGAACACCGGCATGGCCATGGTGTTTTCGGCAAAGTCGCGGTAGACCTCGAGCATCCGGCGGGTCTCCTCCTCGGCCTCCTGCTCGGTGGCATGGGCTGTGTGGCCCTCCTGCCAGAGAAACTCGGTGGTGCGCAGGAAAAGCCTGGTTCGCAGCTCCCAGCGTATTATGTTGCACCACTGGTTAATCAGCATCGGCAGGTCCCGGTAGCTCTGGATCCACTTGCGGTACATGCTCCATATAATGGTCTCGCTGGTGGGCCGGATCATGTAAGGCTCCTCGAGCTTGCTTCCCCCTGCGTGGGTCACCACCGCGCATTCCGGAGAAAAACCTTCCACATGCTCGGCTTCTTTCTGAAGGAAACTCTCCGGGATAAGCAGCGGGAAATACGCGTTCACGTGGCCGGTTTCGCGGAACATCCGGTCGAGCACGGCCTGCATTTTCTCCCAGATGGCGAAACCGTAGGGCCGGATGACCATGCATCCTTTGACAGGAGCGTAATCGGCAAGCTCGGCCTTGAGCACGATATCCTGGTACCAGCGCGAATAATCCTCTTCCCGTGGGGTGATTCCCTTAGCCATCAAAACGCCCGGAAAAGTGTATGATTTTACCAGCAGAAAAGATTCTAATAAATTGGTTAAATTTACAGATATCGGGTTTGAGTGTCAATGATTGAAAGGCGGGAATGCTGCTTGTGGATACTGCTGAAAAGCAATTCTTGGGAATGCAAAAAGCCCCGGAATAGATTTTCCGGAGTTTTTTATTGTAATTATTTTGTTAAAATTTAAAGGGTTCTTCCCACTGCCTTGATAATCGGCTTCAAGGCTTTGACAAGCTCGTCGAACTGGTCCGGGGTGAGCGACTGTTCGCCGTCCGAGAGAGCGGTTTCCGGGTCGTTGTGCACTTCCACTATCACGCCGTCTGCTCCGCAGGCTGCAGCAGCCTTGGACATCGGGCCCACCAGCTCCGGCACCCCGGTGCCGTGGCTCGGGTCGACAATTACCGGCAGGTGGCTCAAGCTTTTGATCAGCGGCACAGAAGAGAGATCCAGCGTGTTTCGTGTCAAGGTTTCGAAAGTGCGGATACCCCGCTCGCAGAGAATTACATTGGGATTTCCCTGGCTCACTACATATTCGGCGCTCATGAGCCATTCATTGACTGTGGCCGACATACCACGCTTGAGCAGGATCGGCTTATCTAACAGGCCGACTTGCTTGAGCAGAGCAAAATTCTGCATATTTCGCGCGCCGATCTGAAGCACGTCGGTGTAACGCGCCACCAGCGAAATGTCCTGGGGCGTAATCACCTCGGTAACAATTTTCAGTCCTGTTTTCTCCCGGGCCTCTGCCAGCAGCTCAAGCCCCTCCTCTTCCAGACCCTGGAAACTGTAAGGCGAGGTGCGTGGTTTGAACGCCCCGCCCCTGAGCAATCTGGCTCCCGCTTTCTTAACCCGCTGGGCGGTCTTGATTATCTGCTCTTTGTTCTCAACAGAACACGGGCCGGCGATAATCACGAACTGGCCGCTGCCGAAAGCCGCATTTTCCCCAACTTTGACAATCGTCTTTTCTTTTTTCAGTTCGCTGCCGACAACCTTGTACGGCTTGAGAATGGGGATTACAGATTCAACTCCGGGCACTGATTTGAGACTCTTGAGGCGGAACTTGCCGCGCTCGTCCCCGATCGCTCCGATCACAGTGCGCTTTTCACCATAAATGGGATGAACCTTGTAGCCCAGTTCGCACACGCGGTCGAACACGTGGTCGATCTGCGCGCGGGTTGCCCCCTCTTTCATCACGATAATCATAAAAACCGCCCCGATTTTGCAGTGTAAAATAAGTTAGGCAATCTAGCCCGAATTATTCATAAATTCTTTGGCCGATTCTCTAAATTGTTGATTACTAATGAAAAACAGAATAAATCGAGTTAGATAAGTTATTTTTCTTCTTTTGGTGGCAAAAGAAGCAAAACCATTTCTTTTATAACTAAAAGAAACAAAAGTTAATTCTGCATTTGTCTCTTTTACTTCGCTGGCTTGGGAGGTCGCCTCGTGCTCAGGACACGACCTGAGCACGAAAGGCATGCCGGATGTTGGAACATCTATCAGGGCATGGATGGAAATTATTTATCATCTACACGCTACCCCTTTTATATTTTTTAGCCACGAGATTTCACTAAGGATAAGCTTTTTCACCTGGAATTATGCTTGATTGAATAATTCAGGATAGCAGGGTGTTGAAATTTCATCGATTTCCTTTTGTAAAAAAACGAAACAATGTCCGGGTTGAATTGAAACCGTTTAAGAAACGATAGCCGTAGGGACACGGCGCGCCGTGTCCCTATTTATCGATTTATCAACACGCTGCTAAGAGGTTACTTTTTCGGCAACTATATCGCCGACCCCGGTGGTGCCGTAGCCCATCTTGCCTGCACCGAGGTCCTTGATTTTGTTTGCGCAGACCCACATCACGGCTTGCTCGATAGCCTGCGCCATCTCGCTTTCTCCGAGATCTTCCATCATCATCTGGGCCGCACAGATAGAGGCCAGCGGATTGATCACGTTCTTGCCAGTGTATTTAGGGGCGCTGCCGCCAATTGGTTCGTACATGGAGACACCTTCAGGGTTGATATTGCCTCCGGCGGCAATCCCCATGCCTCCCTGGACAATCGCACCAAGGTCGGTGATAATGTCGCCGAACATGTTCTCCACTACAATTATGTCGAACCACTCGGGGTTTTTCACCATCCACATGCAGGTGGCATCCACATGTGCGTATTCTCTTTTGATGTCCGGATAGTCGGCTTCGCCCACCTCGTGGAAAACGCGCTCCCAGAGATCGGATGCGTAGGTGAGCACATTGGTTTTTGCGCAAAGGGTAACAGTTTTCTTTTTGTTGCGCTTGCGGCAGTAATTGAAAGCATAGCGCACGCAACGCTCCACGCCTTTTCTGGTGTTGACCGAGGTCTGAATGGCGACCTCATCGGGAGTGCCTTTTTTAAAGAAACCGCCTGCGCCGGCATAAAGTCCCTCGGTGTTTTCACGCACGACCACAAAATCGATATCCTCGGGGCCTTTGTCTTTCAGCGGAGTTTCCACACCCGGATAGAGCTTGACCGGACGCAGGTTGATATAGTGATCCAGCCCGAAACGCATGGCAAGCAGCAACCCCTTCTCCAGAATTCCGGGCTTGACATCCGGGTGGCCGATAGCGCCCAGCAGGATTGCATCGAAGCCTCTCAGAGTGTCGAACGCATCATCTGGCAGCACGATTCCTGTTGCCTTGTAATGCTCACCACCCCAGTTGAACTGGGTGAACTGAAAATCGACCTTGTACTTATTTCCTGCCGCTTTCAAAACTTTGACCGATTCATCAATCACCTCGGGACCTGTACCATCGCCCGGGATTACAGCGATCTTGTAACCTGACGTCATCAAGCCTCTCCTCTCATTTGCAATACTGTCTATTTTAAATATCCTGTGAGTTGAAGGCCACTCAACCCTGTTGAATCACAACCCAGGGATTGTTCTGCTGATAAGCTTGCTCGAACTGCTCGATCTGGCCAGCAAACTGCAGTGTCCAGCCGATCTGGTCGAGACCGCGGAGCAGGCAGTCTTTGGCAAAAGGTGAGATGCCGAAGCTGTAACAGCCGCCTCCGGGGCTCGAGACCTCCTGTTTCTCGAGGTCGACAGTCAGTTTGCAACCCTCATTGGCCTGGATCTCGGCAATCAGCCGATCGACTTCTTCGGAGGCTAAGACAACAGGCAGCATGCCGTTCTTGAGGCAGTTGTTGTAAAAAATGTCCGCGAAGCTCTTGGCAATAATACATCGGAAACCGTACTCAATCAGGGCCCAGGGAGCATGCTCCCGGCTCGATCCGCAGCCGAAATTGTCGAGCGTTACCATGATCCGGGCCCCCTGGTAGCGGGGAGCGTTGAGGATAAAATCCGGGTTCGGCCGGGTTTCCTCCTCGTCAAGGTAGCGCCAGTCGTGGAAAAGGTGTTTTCCAAATCCGGTGCGCTCGATTTTTTTTAAGAATTGATTGGGTATTATCTGGTCAGTATCAATATTCTGGCGATCCAGAATCGCCGCCAGTGCGGCAAGTTTTTTAAAAGGTTCCATAATATCACTTTGTCTTTTCAGTACTTAAAAGTTGGGTTAATTCATACTCCGTGGGTTTGCAAAGCACCCGGCAACAGCAGCAGCCGCAGCCATCAGCGGACTGACCAGGTGCGTTCTGGCGCCCTTGCCCTGACGGCCTTCGAAATTGCGGTTGCTGGTGGAGGCACAGCGTTCTCCGGGCTTGAGCTTGTCATCGTTCATTGCAAGGCACATCGAGCACCCGGCTGCTCTCCACTCGAAACCCGCCTGGATGAAAATCTTGTCCAGTCCTTCCTTTTCGGCCTGCATCTTCACCAGACCGCTTCCAGGCACGATCATCGCCGAAACCGAGGAAGCAACCTTCTTGCCTCTGACAAACTCCGCAACCTCTCTCAGATCCTCGATTCTGCCGTTGGTGCAGGAACCTATAAAAACCCTGTCGATAGCGATATCCTTGATCGGTGTGTTGGGCTCCAGGCCCATGTATTCCAGTGCACGCTCTATAGTCTTTCGTTGGTTAGGATCATTGGCCTGGGCGGGATCAGGCACCTTGCCGTGGATATCGGTAACCATGCCGGGAGATGTCCCCCAGGTAACCTGGGGCTTGATATAGTCAATATTCAGTTCAATAACCTTGTCGAAGTTGGCATCCGGGTCTGAGGGCAGCCTTTTCCAGGCCTGGACCGCTTTGGTGAAGTTCTCTTGCCTGGGTGTAAACGGCCGCCCCTCGAGATATTCGTAAGTTGTCTCATCCGGAGCGACCATGCCGGCTCGCGCCCCGGCCTCGATAGACATGTTGCAGAGTGTCATCCGGCCTTCCATGGACATCTTGCGCACCACCTCGCCGGCGTACTCGATCACGTAGCCGGTTCCGCCTGCTGTGCCGATCTTTCCGATCACTGCAAGGATCACATCTTTCGGCCTGATATTATCCTGAGGCTCACCGTTGATTTTGATCAGCATGGACCTGGGCTTTCGCTGCAGCAGGGTCTGGGTAGCAAGCACGTGTTCCACCTCGCTGGTTCCGATACCGAAAGCCAGCGCACCGAATGCACCATGAGTGGCGGTGTGGGAATCGCCACAGACTATGGTCGTTCCCGGCAGGGTCAGTCCTTGCTCCGGAGCCATTACGTGCACGATACCCTGGCGAATGTCATCGATGTCGAAAAGGGTAATCCCGAAATCCCTGCAGTTGTCGCGCAGGGCATTTAGCTGCTTGGCGGACAAAGGATCGGAGATCGGTTTATCGCGGTTTGCTGTCGGCACGTTGTGATCCGGTACCGCATAGGTTGCCTCAGGCCGGTGAACCCTGCGGCCGGCCAGCCGCAGGCCTTCAAAAGCCTGCGGTGAGGTTACCTCGTGAACCAGATGACGGTCTATATAGAGGATTGTGATCTCGTCTGATTCGCGGACCACGTGAGAATCCCAGATCTTCTGGAACATTGTCCTGCCCATACTCCTGTTCCTCTTGTTGGTCTAAACCTTGATTTACTATCAAACTGTCAGAGCGTGCTTAGCCGAACTCTTAAACCCCTCTCTCCGCTTTTGTTATATCCTTATCAACGCCGTGTTCGCGGGCGAACAGCGCCTTGTTCACTGCGTTGAGATAAGCCCTGGCGGTAGCATCCATCACGTCGGTACTCGCCGCTTTGCCCATATACTCCACCCCGTTGAAAATAACTCTCAGGAAAACCTCTCCCACAGCATCCCGGCCTTCAGTGATCGAATGCACCTGGTAATCGTTGAGAATGCCCTCCAGGCCGACGATACGGTCGATTGTGTTGCACAGTGCGCTCACCGGACCGTCCCCGGTGGCTGCGTCTTTCACATCCTCACCAGTGGTTTTGTCGGTCAGCACGAGAGTGGCCGAACTCACTATCTGGTTTCCGCCCACGGTCTGGATGTATTTCAAGTGCCACTTCTCAGGTATATGCTGGATGCCGTTCTGGACTATAGCCAGCAGATCTTCATCCGTAAGGTGCTTTTTCTTGTCGGCGAGCTTGGTAAAAAGCACGTAGGCCTTGTCCAGGTCTTTCTTTTCCAGCTCGAACCCGAGCTCCTTGAACCGGTTATCCAGCGCGTGGCGTCCGGAGTGCTTGCCCAGCACAATATCACTCTTATGGATACCCACGGACTGCGGGGTCATGATCTCATAGGTCAGCGAATCCTTGAGCATTCCATCCTGATGGATTCCGGCCTCATGGGCAAAAGCGTTTTTTCCCACAATCGCCTTGTTCTGCTGGACGAAAACGCCGGTAATGTTGCTCAGCAGGCGGCTTGAGGGATAGATTTCCTCGGTCACGATATCCGTGGTGAAATCCAGAAGGTCGGGTCTGGTGCGGCAAGCCATGACAAACTCCTCCAGTGAAGCGTTGCCGGCACGTTCGCCGATACCGTTGATCGTGCACTCGACCTGGCCTGCTCCGTTCTGGCAGGCAGCGATCGAGTTGGCCACCGCAAGGCCGAGGTCGTTATGGCAGTGCACGCTCAGGACGGCTTTTTGGGTCAGATCGGGCACGTTTTCCACCAGACGCTTGATCCGGGCGCTCCACTGGCTGGGAATCGCATACCCGACAGTATCCGGGATATTTATTGTCGTAGCGCCAGCCTCGATCGCGGCCTTGACCACCTGGGCCAGGTAGTTGTCATCGGTGCGGCCGGCATCCTCGCAGGAGAACTCGACATCCTCGCAATAGCTCTTTGCCAGCTTGACCGCCTCCACAGCAGCATCTAATACCTCCTGGCGGCTCCTTTTCAGCTTGTACTTGAGATGAATATCGCTGGTGGCGATAAAGGTGTGAATTCGGGGCTTGAGGGCGTCTTTAAGAGCTTCCCAGGCCCGGTTGATATCGATCTTGACCGCCCTGGCCAGCCCGGCGATAATCGGGCCCCTGACCTGTTTGGATATCTCTTTGACCGCCTCGAAATCTCCCTCGCTGGCGATCGGGAAACCTGCCTCGATCACGCTAACATTGAGTTTCTCAAGCTGGCGAGCCATTCTGAGTTTTTCTACCAGATTCATGCTGCATCCAGGGGACTGCTCTCCATCACGAAGGGTGGTATCGAAAATGGTAATCTTTCGCTTGTTATCAGACATTTATACCTCCCTGAGACATAAATCCCAGTATCGATAATTTTATTAACTTTATTAGTAACAAATTATTACGCAACCAGGGATGAGGAGAAAAGACGCAAACTGGTGGTGGAATACCATCGGATATGAATGGCAAATTCGAACATCGTTTCACCGCATCCTGTAAGGGATTTTTTGGTTAAATCAAGTGCCGAGGGTTTTTCCTATGGCCCTGGCGATAATTTCAAGTTCCTTCATCAGCTTGTCGAACTGTTCGGGGTACAGGCTCTGGGCGCCGTCGCTGAGAGCCTTGCTCGGGTCGTGATGAACCTCCACGATAAGACCGTCGGCCCCTGCGGCTATAGCGGCACGCGCCATTGGCAGCACCTTGTCCCGGATACCGGTACCATGGCTCGGGTCGGCGATAATCGGCAGGTGGCTCAGCTTCTGAACCACCGGTATGGCGCAGATATCCATTGTATTGCGGGTATAAGTTTCGAAAGTGCGGATTCCGCGCTCACATAGGATGACCTCCTGGTTGCCGCCGGAGAGAATATATTCGGCAGACATCAGCAGTTCCTCGATTGTGGCAGAGAGACCGCGCTTGAGCAGAACCGGCTTATTTAGCTTGCTCAGACTGCGCAGCAGGGTAAAATTCTGCATGTTCCTGGCGCCCACTTGAAGGATATCGACATAGTTGAGCATCATCTCGATCTGGTTTGCATCCATGATTTCGCTGCAGATAGCCAGGTTGTATTTATCAGCCGCCTCGCGCATCATTTTCAGCCCGTTTTCACCAAGTCCCTGGAAACTGTAGGGAGAAGTGCGCGGTTTAAAAGCCCCGCCACGAAGAATCCTGGCACCGCTTGCAGCCACCAGGCGGGCGATCTTGTTAATCTGTTTGCTGTCCTCTATGGCACAAGGGCCGGCGATAACTATCACTTCCCTGCTCCCGATCTCAACCGCACCAACTTTGATTATCGTATTGTTCGACTTGAACTGCCGGCTGGCAAGCTTGTAAGGGGCGGTTATGCGCATTACCTCGTCCACACCTTCCAGGATCTCGAAATCACGGATATCGATCTGGGGGGTATCACCGATTGCGCCGATCACAGTGCGGTTTATGCCAGTAGAGCGGTGGGAGTCGAGATTCAACTCCTGCAGTTTTCGGATGACTGCCTCTATTTGAGCTTCGGTTGCATCAGGCCGCATGCTAATGACCATTGCCCCTCCCCTTCTCGAAACTTTCCCGTTCCAGACGGCGGGTTTCGTCTATTATTCGTTCAAACAGGCGGCGGATTGCCTTGTTTGATAAAGGTCCTGGATTGCGTGCTTGTACATGATTGAGAATCTGGTTTTCCCTCTCCGGGTTATAAATCGAGATTCCTAATTTCTTCTTGATATTGCCGATTTCGCTGGCGCACTCGGCCCGGCGGTTGAACAACTCGACCAGTTTTTCGTCGATCTCGTCTATTTTCAAGCGCCAGTCATCGATTTCTTTTTCCATAACAGTGAACCCTATGCTCAAACACCCCCGGAATATGTCCGGATAACAGAATTCCCTTTCTCTGCAAGTGAAAAAACCTGCCCGGGCCGATACCGGCCGGGTGTGGTTTTTAATAACAAAAAACCACTATCGGTTTGATAGTGGGCTTTGTTAGTATCGCAATATACTTAAGTGTCTGCGGTCTGTTACCTCACTATCAGGGGAAAGATTAAGTTGGAAACAGAAGGTACAAGTACAAATAAAACACGCCAACCCCCGAATAAAAATTTAACAACAGATACTCACATTCAGACACGCAGCAACAACTTGATTAGATTTATTTTAATCAATCCTCACAGGCTAGTCAAGAAGTTTGATCTAATTCTGCACCAGGCCTGTTCATAGGCGTTTGACCGCCCAGAGGTTATAATTTTCGATCATTATCGGCAATGACAGCGATCATTCGCTGATACAATTCAAGAGCCGGTTCGACTGCATAGTGATTAACGCCGATTCGAGAGGTGCCGCCTAGAATGAAAACTTGCCGAAATCCTCTGGATTCATCTTTCGAAGGGTTTCCCGGAGTTTTTCCGGATCGTACTCTTCAGACTGCGTTACAGTCTTCGGCATGATCTTGCTTGCGCTTTCGAGCAGCTCATCCGTGGTATGAATCGGTGCTTTCATGCGGAGAGCCAAAGCGATAGAGTCGCTGGGCCGGGCATCCAGTTCGATTCGTTTCCCCTGGTGATTCAGGGATATCTTGGCGTAATACGTATTATCTTTCAGTTCACTGATAAAAACCGATTCCAGGGAAACCCCGAGATCGACCAGGCATTGCTTGAACAGATCATGAGTCAGCGGCCGTTTGAATTTCACCCCTGAGATTTCCATGGCAATAGCGCTGGCTTCGCTCGGCCCGATCCAGATCGGCAGCACTCGCTCACCGTTTTTCTCCTTGAGAAGAACTACGGGTGAGTTGTTGGAACTGTCTATGCCAAGACCGGAAATACTAAGCTCAATCATAATACACTCTCTTTTGCTTAAGAAAAGCGATTAAATACAAAGCTGCGGGTAATCAATCGCCCTGAATAAAGTAAAAACTCCTAAGTAGCCCCCGATCACCCCCTTATGCGAATTTCTTGCTCATGTACCCATTGTCCAGGTTGCGAGATATTTCTCCTGTTCCGGTGTGAGCTTGTCTATTGCGACGTTCATGGATTTGAGTTTGAGTTCGGCAACCCATTTGTCGATTGACTTCGGCACTTCATATACCCGGTGCTCCAGCTTTTCGTGGTTTTTAACCACGTATTCGGTGGTTAGCGCCTGCACGGCGAAACTCATGTCCATCACCGAGGCGGGATGACCCTCAGCTGCAGCAAGGTTAATCAGCCTTCCCTCGGCCAGAACAAAGATTTTCTTTCCGTTCTTGAGGCAATAAGCGTCCACCTCCCGGCGCACGCCCTTTTCAATCCTTTCGGCCATATTTTCGAGGCCTTTGAGATCGAGTTCAACATTGAAATGTCCGCTGTTGCAGACAATTGCCCCGTCTTTCATCAGCTCGAAATGCTCGGGACGGATTATATTAATATTACCAGTCAAAGTGCAGAAAAGGTTTCCGATAGGGGCTGCCTCTTCCATCGGCATTACCCGGTAACCGTCCATCACCGCCTCAATCGCTTTCACCGGATCGACCTCGGTAACAATCACATTCGCGCCCATTCCGTGGGCCCGCATGGCAAATCCGCGGCCGCAGTAACCGTAACCGGCAGCAACCACGTTCGTACCGGCCAGGAGGATGTCAGTGGCTCGGATTATACCATCCACTGTGGATTGGCCTGTACCGTAGCGGTTGTCGAAGAGGTGCTTGGTCTGGGCGTCGTTCACTGCGAACACCGGGATTTTGAGTGCGCCATCGGCAGCCATGGCCCTCAGGCGGATCACGCCGGTAGTGGTCTCCTCCATACTACCCATAATCTCGCCGGTCTGATCGGGATACTCGGAATGGATGGTGCTTACAAGGTCTGCACCGTCATCCATGGTAATCATAGGTTTGTGTTCGAGTCCACTCCTGATATGCGAGTAGTAGGTGTCATTATCCTCTCCCCGCACTGCGAAAACCCTGATTTTTTCATGTTCTACCAGCGAAGCCGCCACGTTATCCTGTGTGCTCAAAGGGTTACTGGCGCAAAGAAAAAGTTCGGCACCGCCTGCTTTAAGCGTGCGGCAGAGATTTGCCGTTTCGGCGGTTACATGAAGGCAGGCGCTCATTTTAATACCTGTCAGGGGTTTCTCCTTGAGAAAACGTTCGCGCACCAGGTGCAGAACCGGCATGTCGTGTTCAGCCCAGACAATTCTTTTCTTGCCCTCGGCGGCAAGTTTGAGATCAGCTACGTGATAATCCATTTACGCTCCGTTATATGTTTTATTCTGTAATTTTTCCCGGGTAGCAACCAGGCAGAAAAATTCAGGTGAAGCAAGATGCCCGAGTATTTACCGGTTTTAATAAACAAACCGGCAGTTTCTCGCACCCAATTCGGCGAAAGACTGCCGGTGAGAAGCCTGTTGGTCAAGAACTCAATTTGAGAGACTCAAAGCAGCTCGCGGATAGTATTGGCGTTGCTTTCATCCAGAATGATCATCACCGAATCAGCCTCGGTCGGCAGTTTCATGTTCCAGATCAATTTTTCGTTGGTTGTACCCGGTTTTCTTGCATTAGCGTGAAGCCACCACACTCCAAAAGGTAACACCAGTTTTTTTATCATGCAGTCCTGGTCTGTAATTTCTATTTTTGTCTGCAGCTCCGGAGGGATTTCCGCTTTAAAGTCGATGAATCCTTTATAGGCAGACCTGCTCCAATCCTGTACTTTCAAATCGTAACCGCTTTTTATTTCAAGGTATTTCTGGTGAATAGCATGCCGTTGATCCAACATGCCTTTCATCCCCTTGTCCAGTCTCTGAAAGGTCGGATATTTTTTCCGGTATTCAATCGACTTGTTGTTCAGTTTTTCGAGTTGTTCACGCAACGTATCCACTGAGTCGGCCACCCGTGCGCTCCGCTCCAGGATAGCCTGATAGGTACCAAGTATGGCCATCAGTTCAGTGGAATCCGGCCTGGGTCCGGGGTTGTTGATTTTACTAAGACTGTCCAGAACGAAAGGATAGTCATAAGATAGGAACTCGATTTCCACTCCCTGGCAGGTAACGTTCTCCCCAAACAACTGCAACTTAATGTAGTAAGTAGGTCTGGTGGAACAGCCAGCAAATAACAGGATAAACGCCGGGAGAACGAAAAACCTCGAATGTCCAAAGTGCATGGATTAGCCCTCCTGAATGCTTGCAGCGGTAATCGGACGGTAGCCGATTTTGCGGTAGCAGGATACAGAACAGTTTATCAAATTTAAAGCTGATTAATAATTACGGCTCAAGATTATGTCAAGCATAAATATCAATGCTTTTACCAGCGGTTGTCAGCCTGCCTTCCAGAGACATCAGCGTATTTATAGCGTTTCCGGTCATGAACTGGCTGGCAAGAGCCGCTCTTTCCATACTGTTCTGCTCTGCCTGGAAACGTCTGACTGCCCAGGATTGCACCTCCCAGAGGCCCGCCATCCTGCCCAGCATACGCTGTCCGATCTCGCTCACATGGGCTTTTTCCAGTGAGGAAACCTCCTGGGGCTGGCTAACCCAAACCGCATTATAAGCGGGCCAGTTCGACCCGGGGATAGGACTGGTCCCTGGCGGGTTAAGCGCAGCGCCAGCAGGTATATACTGTGGCTGCTGGTAAAAAACCGGTTGAAAGGAGCGTTGGGCGTATCTGGAAGAGGAAATGGAGCTAAGATCCATAACCAACCCCCCGGTATAATTAAGACTCAGCCAATCTATTTTGTTTTCTCTTTAATAGTCAGTCATCATGAGCCGGTGGCTCACCCGGAAACAATGAAAATGTTTTGTTTTCCGTAGGGGCGCACGGCCGTGCGCCCCTACGGGTAGTTTTTACCAAAACCATAGAATAACGCACCTTTGGTCCATTATTTTCGGAGCAGAAAGTCTCTTTTATTCTTTGCTTTATATTCAGTTACTGATGCCTGAGGCAATTAAACAAGCGATACTTTAGCTTGCTCGGCAGGCTAAACTAAAGTTTTAACCTGGGTTTACCGATAAAAACAATGTTAAAGGCTAAACCTTTTGAGCACAACAAAGCTTCTTCCAAACTACCCCCTTTCGGGAACCCCAAATTAGATATTTTCTGCTTTTTGTGCTCCAGGGCCCGGGAATTACAAAGTTCCCGGGTCTTTTCATTTACGGCATTAGTGTCTCTTAAAACAATAGCGAACTATCTCTGGAAGAAAACGCTCAATTTCACACCTGGAATTATTAATGCAAAATAATTTTCCAAAAATCAATAGCAAAGGTTTTTCATTCACAGTACTACTGTTGCAGAAAATCTTTTATAGGCCTTTGTTTGCCCTCTGCCGCTTTAAATTAACAGATTAACCCGCTGGCCTTTTATCTTCCGGCTCGGAAACGGGCTCTTTCTTTCAAGCCTCTGCTGAGACTGCAAGGTATGGCGCTTTATTTCCTTGATTCTTGCTTGAGCACGCCTGATGGGCAGGACGGATTTTCTGCGAAATTCGGCGAACTCTCTGAATATCTGAAGGTGCCGGGCGTGTATGGCTTGGAAATCTATCATAAGCTGAAAAAAGGTAGCCTTTAAAATCGAAGGAAAGTATATTTTAAAAGGTATTTTAATTTTTAACATAAAAAGGCGGGAAATTCAACCCTGAAATGAATATCAGGTTTTAGGCCCGGAGGATTAGTTAGAGTTGCCGAAAGTGGAATTCATATCTCCCAAATGGGAGTGCAGCAAGTGCCATACCCGGGTTGATCATCCGGTTCGGATAGTGGATGGTCAACTGAAAGCGACCTTTTTCTACTTGCCGCAGAAATGCAGGGTCTGTGGAAAGCTGCTTGATTTCTACAAAGTGCTCGGACATTATTCAGTGGAAACGATCAGGAAAGCCGACAAGGTCCTGGTGTGATTCGGAAAAAACCAAGGTGGAGAAAGAACGATATAAGGGGCGGAAATATAAAATAATTCCGCCCCTTATCACATGGGGTGAGCGATGGGACTTGAACCCACGACCGCAAGGGCCACAACCTTGTGCTCTACCACCTGAGCTACGCCCACCATGGATTTCTCAATCAAAACTGAAATATATATATCAAACGGTCAGCTGTCAATGAAGAATGGGATTTGGGGAAAAAAGAAAGAGGATCAGTAATGCGGGGCAGTGTAAGGTTAACGGCCCGGTTCTGATCAGCTTTTTAATGGAAGTTCGATTTAAGCCTGCTTAATCAACCCTGGGGGCACTTTTTCAGGCAGAGGAACCAGTCGAGGCACTTCGTAGTCGGCCCTTGCTTTCTCAACCCTGTCTTTGGCGGGCCAGCCGGAGCCAACCCCCTGCCTGATTCGTTTATTTTTGACTGATTCAAACCGGAAGACTGAAAAATTCAAAACCGCAGGTCGTGTCAGCTCAAGTGCTAAAAGTACCGAAAAGGTTGCGCAGGATTGCATCCAGTTTTTCACGAAGCACGCCGTAGGAGAAATAGCGCCTGGCCAGGTCGTAATTGTGCTCTACCATCTCCTGCCGCAAATCTTTATCAAAAAGGATTTTACGGGTATAGTCAACCGCTTGCTGAGTGATATAATCATCGATCTCGATCGTCCTGAAATCCTTGGTTTTGATATCAAACGCATAGACCGAGTAATTGTTTACAAGAAGCGGTTTTTTGTAATAAAGGGCCTCGAGGAAAGCGTTGCCGAAACCCTCATAGGAGGACGGGAAAGTCACCAGGTCCGCGTACTGGTAAAGGTCTGAAAGGCTGTAGATCTTTTTGCCGTCCGGGTTTGTCCCTCTCTGGTGGTTTATAATGTCAGAAGCGAATATTAGGTCCACGTTCATGGTTTTAGCATAGGACTGCACCCGAAAAAAATAACTTTTCCCCTCGTCCCCGGAGTCATGGCTGACCACCAGCTTGGCTTTCTTGCCGAGAAGGTGGGTCAATTCAATTGAATGCTCGATTCCTTTTCTCTTGACAACGCGAGTAGGTTGCAGGATAAAAATCTCGCTGTCTTCAAATCCCAGTACTTCTCGAATATCCGCAGCATAATCATCAGGAGGCTCAGGCGGGTTTTCATAGTCCATCACGTTGGGTACCAGAATCGAGGAAATCCCGGTTCTCAACGCCAGTTGGTTGGCTCCGGAGCTGTTAATCACTACATGTTTGATGGGGTCCAAATGTGGCGGAAAAGACATATTGAGATATTCCCAGACCGAGTTGACCAGAAAGCGTTTTCTCTCCCAGAAGAAATCGTGGTGATGGGCGATGGTTTTTATCTCGGTTTCGGAGATGATCTCTGTGAGCGCTATCCCGAAAGGAATGTTTATCGGGATGGAAAGAGCGTTTTCCGCAATCAGCAGCTGCAGGTCGAATTTATCGATAAAATGGTAAATTGCGTCTTTAAGAAGGTGTTTTATTTTGTGGATTTTCTGTGTTATAGCCCGGGGCCTAAAGGATGCCCCAAAACACGCATTATTTATTTCCTCGATCTCCGGGTGCCTGAAATCCGCCAGGGGCTCGAGAACCGAGCAAGACTCCTCAGTGTCAAGTTGGCCAGCCAAATAGTGGCATTTCAAACCCATTTTCTTTAGAATATGTGCCCATTTCTTTGTTTCTAAAGAAACACCGTCGGTTCCGTGAAAGCGGGTCGAAATAAAACCGACATTTTCAAGCTGCTCCCGGTGAACAATTTTGGTTCTCATCTTTTCCTCTTTTTAATCAAGGCCGTTGGTATCTTTATATCAAACGAATCGAGAAATATGCGATTTTAAATAGCATCGAAAATTATACATTAAAAAATCTATCCTGTAAACAACCTTGATGAAGATCGTCCGTTCTTGATTATATTACTCAAATATTATATAGTTTGAACCTGATAGCTGATTATATTTCGAGTATTCATCTATCAGATTACTGGCCGCATTCAATTTTCTAAAAACCTTAAATCACAATATCCATGCCGGTAATTATTACCCTTAAACGTTAGAACAGTTTCAATCTATAATGGAAATTCCGGATTTTGACAGTCTATTTCAAATTGCAAAAGACTATTGCGCGGAATTGATATCCGAGAGCGAACGGGTTCCCTCGGCTCCTGATCAGATCGAGGTTGAACTGGCAGACCTGGATAGGACAAAGGCCGTGCTCTGGGATATCTACGGGACTCTTCTTGCAACTTGCACCGGCGATCTGGAGAGTTCATTGAAAACTCCGGAGGCAATGCTGGCGGCATTCTCGAAAACCGCCGGTAAATTCGGATTCTGGCGCGGAGTTCCGGATAGCGAAGATATATCTCGATGGCTCCGCGACCGCTATCTTGGCCTGATCGAGAGAGTGCACCGGGAGAAAAAGGGCGGAGGGATTCCCTATCCTGAAATCCTGATAGAGGAAATCTGGGAACAGCTTATTGCCATCCTGGAGGAAAACGGTTTCCGCGCTGGCGAAGAGCAGAAAAGACTGTTGCCGTTCCGCGCAGCCCTGTATTTCGAGATCGCCTTTCAGCAAGCAACTTTTTACCGGGGTGCCGCGGAGACCTTGCTGAAGCTGAAAAAGATCGGACTTCGCCAGGGAATTGTCTCCAACGCGCAATTTTATACTCCCCTGCTGCTTGAATGTCTCCTGAGGGAGTTTTCCTACAAGGGCCGGATAAGTAGTCTCAAGGATATTTTCGATGAAGACCTGGTGTCTTTTTCATATCAGCTTGGACTCTCCAAGCCGGACCCGCTGATTTTCGATCCTGTGCTAAAGAAACTTGACAGTCAGGGTATTGACAGAGATGAAATAATCTATGTGGGCAACGACATGCTCAACGACGTTTACCTGGCTTCCTCGCTGGGAATTAAGACAGTGCTTTTCGCTGCGGACCGGAATTCTTTAAAAATGCACCGAGGTGACGAGTTGGTTGAAAAAGTGTGTCCCGATGCCGTAATCACCGATTATACTCAGCTGCCATTCATGCTCTGCGGAGGAGCGTCCACAGGGAGCCGGGTTTTGCATATTGGGATCTGGCACTATCATCTGTGCCCCGGGGGGGTGACCTCAGTCATCCGCGACAGCCTTGAAGCCCTGGGCCGCTACGGATCTTACAAGCGGATCCAAGCGATTCTGCTGGCCGACACCACAGAAACGGGCAGCCAGTTGCAGTGGGTGGAGGAATTCAACTCCATGAAAAACCTCTCGGTCGAAGTCAGGCATGTGCCGGAATTGGCATACAACGACACCCCGGCGGCCGATGAGAAAGAATTCCTCTCCAGCGCGTGGGAACAGTTCCAGATATTGATCGGGCATATCGACCTGCATGATTGCAACAAGCAAAATCCATATATTCTTTACGCCCATAATGCGGCGCTGGGGAAAAACCCGTATGCCTCCGCTGCCTTGAGGCTTTTCTCCGAATGGGCGCTCGCAGGTGATCGTCCGCTGGTGATTCTCAATCAGACCCACGATTTCGCTGAACTCCACCGTCCGAACCAGGTACGCACCTGGCAAAGGGCTTGCCCGGTCCAGGAGGAAGAAGAGAGAGCCCGCTGGGAGTTTCCGCTGGCAGCGAATATCGTGCATGCTGTTTTAACCGTCAAAGACCGGGAGCGTCTGACAGGAACCGGTATTCTGGATAATTCGGTCCATGTATTACCGAACTCCGTGCGCCTGGTTAAGCCTTACGCCAGAAAAGCCTCCACCCTGTTAGGGGAAAAGCTCGGAAATAACAGGCCTTACTTTCTTGCAGCGCAAAAAGTGATGTGCAGAAAGAACACTCTCGAGGCTTTGCTGGTGCTGATGGTGATCCGGGCGACAGGATTCGACATCGCTCTGGTGGTAACCCTGCCCGCAGCGTCGAGAGTTGACAAAAACTATGAAAAGCTGGCGCTCAGGGCTGTAGAAAACTCCGGGCTGCCTGCCCTGATAGGCATAAAACGGAATTTCGGTGAGCGAGCTCCGGATTTTGACGAAGTGGTTTCAGGTTCGGCGGCTTTTATAACAACCTCTGTGATGGAAGGCTTCGGCCAAAGCTTTCTCGAGGGCTGGGTGGCCGGTCGGCCTGTGTTAGGAAGGCGGTTAGACGGCCCTTGCCGGGATTTCGAAACCGCAGGTGTAAACCTGGCCCATCTTTACCAACACCTGCTGGTCGATACCAACTGGCTGAAAGGGGGGCTGGAGAGAGTGAAAGACGCTTACAGGGTGAAACTATCGAAGCTGCGCTCGGAACTTGGTTTCCCGCCCCTGGATGAAAGCTCTTTCGAGGAGGAGTTCGCGCTCCACAAGACTTTCGAAGCAGATCACGGCAGAACTCTGGTAGATTTCGGCGACCTCTCCCCTGCTATGCAGTCGGAAATAATTCACACGGCCTATTCCCGAAAAGATGAGATTTTGTCCCGGGTGATCGAGCTGAATCCCTGGCTCAGGGAGTGGGAAGGTTTCGCCACTGGCCGGAAACAGCATCTGGTGGGAAAAAACCGCAGCGCCGTGGCAAGTTCTTTTGGGCCGGAGATCAAAGCCCGGAGGCTTCGCTCGATCATCCTCTCTGCTGCAGCACGCATCCAGGAAAAAACCCTTGATAATGACTCCATTGACAGACCCCGTTCTCTTAAAAAACTGCTTTCGGAAACTGTTTCTGTAAAAAGCACACGGCTTTTATATTTTTAATAGAGATTTTTCACTTTTGTCGATTTGACTATATTTTAATCAACCTGAGAGGGAACAATGAGTGACTTTTATCAGCACGACGTTATCGCCACTCTTCACCGCCTGGGCAATCCCTCGTTGAAAAAGCTTGAAAAAGAACTGGTTGTATGTTCCAAAAGCAGACCCATAGCCTTGATAATACCTGTTACTTTTAATGACTCCAGGCGGCCTGCTTTCGAAGATATTCTGAAAAAATTGAGCCCGGTACCCTATCTCAAACGAAAGTTATTTACCGTGGGCCGCACGGAAAAATTCGAGCACTTTGTTTCGATCTACCGGAAGGTGAAAGCACGTTGCCCCGATTCAACAATAATATGGGCTTCCGGCCCGCGCATGTCCAAGTTGATCGCGCAGATGGAGAACATGGGCTTGCCCTTGGGCGATGACGGTAAGGGCCGAAATGTCTGGCTCGCTTACGGCAATGTAATCTCCAGTGACGATTGCCGGGTTATAGCCGTGCACGATGCCGATATTGTCAACTACAATCGTGAACTGCTTGCGCGGCTCGTTTTTCCAGTAGCCTCGCCGATCCAGGGTTACGAGTTCAGCAAAGGCTATTACAGCCGGGTGTCAGACCGCATGTACGGCAGGGTAACGCGGCTTTTCGTTACCCCGCTGATCAGGGCGTTCCGCTACCTGCTCGGAGAAAGCGCCTTTCTCACCTACATGGACGCTTTCCGCTATCCCCTTTCCGGGGAGATCGCTATCAGCGCAAGTCTGGCACGGATCAACCAGGTGCCGGGCGACTGGGGCCTGGAGGTAGGCACCCTGGCAGAGGTTTACCGCAACTGCGCGCACAGGCGGATCTGCCAGGTGGATATTTGCGAAAATTATGAACACAAGCACCAGGAACTGGGAGAGAAAGATAAGCGCACAGGTCTTTCACTGATGGCGGAGGACATTGCCAAAGTTTTTTTCCGGACCCTGGCCAGCGAGGGAGCAATTTTCACCCACAACCACCTTCAGTCCCTTGTGGGAATATATCGCCGGCATACTTACTATATCACCAAGCACCATGAGGCAGACGCAGCTTTGAACGGCCTGGTCTACGACCGCCACACCGAACTTCTTGCAGTGGACACTTTCGCCCGTTCATTGGTAAGGGCTGGAGAAGCGTTTTTTGATGACCCGCTGGGCAAACCTCAAATTCCCAACTTGAACCGGGTGGTCGCAGCCAGTGACTCTTTCCTCAGGGATATTGTCTCAATTCCCGAGAAAGATATGAAAAAGGCGGAGAGTTACAGCGGATAGTGTTTCGGAAGGAAAATGAACTACCCCGCGGCAGAGCCGCGAGGTATCAGTGTGTGATTTTTGTGTGAATCTGTGAAATCCGTGATCCCGATCTCGGTACCAAACCCCAATTGTTTAATATAACACCCCCCTGTCTCCCCCCTTGATAGGGGGGAATTTTGAATGTTCCCCATTGATAGGGGGAAATTTTGAATGTTCCCCCTTGATAGGGGGGAATGGTGGCTTTCAAGAACGATCTGAAATAAGATCACCAGGATTAACTGCCCCTATTCCCGAATTGTGAAGGATGAGAGTGAATATTGTTTGTGTCACACGGCAACTCTATGAAAACAAGGATAAAACCATCCCTAACTCAGCCAGGCGGTACGGTAAGGTTCAAGGACCAGGCTGTGCTCGTCAATCCTTCGTCCTGCGAGAATATCCTCCAGGCCTCTCGGAATGCCGAGAGCCTCCAGAGATATTTCCGTGGAGCGAGAACTGACATTGGTGAGCGAGAAAAGACTCTGGCCGGACCCTTCCCGTGCTACAGCAAATACATGCGGCATGGCAGAACGAAGTACGCGGAGACCGGCATTTGGATGAAGTGCTTTCTGCTCTCTGCGGATGGAGATCAGCCTGCTGTAAGAATTGAACACCTGGGCCCGGAACGACCGGGGGTTTCGCAGCTCGGCGGTCACATTGTCCAGATTCAGCTTTTTACGGTTTATCGTCCTGGCCCTGCCGGTCAGCTTCACGCCCTGGGTCCAGTTGGCAGAACCCAGCAGGCTGTGGATATAAACAGCAGGCACCCCCGGCAGAACGTGCTTGATTGTCTGGGAGGCGATAAACCTTCGGGCATGCAGAGAATCATACGCGGGAGAATTCTGAGGTTTCATGGCATCGACATAAGTAATGTTCAGTTCATACGGGCTTTCAGAACCGTCAGGATTGCGCTTGTATGAAACGTCCCCGCCATTTGCTCTTGCCAGTTCTGCCAGTTTTTCGATCTCGGCCTGGGCAAGGATGCCCTCCAGCGGCCTCACCCCTATACCGTCGTGGGAGGCCGTAAAGTTGAAAAAAGTGGTATCAGGGCTTTCAAGCTTGAGATATTTATCCGCCCAGTCTGTCAAAAGAGAGGCATCCTCATTGATAAATGTATAAAGGAGAAGAGGAGGCAGGGTGAAGTTGTACACCATCTGCGCCTCGTTTCGTCCGTCCCCGAAATAGCTCACATTTTCCTCATGGGGCACGTTTGTCTCAGTGATTATAATCGCCTCGGGCGCTGCCTGATCCAGTACGGCCCGAAACAGCCGGACCATTTCGTGTGTCTGCGGCAGGTGGATACAGTTGGTGCCGATTTCCTTCCAGAGATAGGCAATGGCGTCAAGCCGGATGATTTTTGCCCCTTTCCCCACGTAAAAAAGAAGAACCTCCACCATTCTGGCCAGAATATCAGGGCTTGCATAGTTGATATCCACCTGGTCGGCACTGAACGTGGTCCAGAGATGCACAGACTCGCCTGATTTTTTTCTGAATTCAGTGAGAAGGGGCAGTGCTCTCGGCCTGGTTACCCGGGAAAGATCGGTAGCGGGATCGACCTCGATGGCCAGCCCGGCGAATTCAGGCTTGCCTGCCAGATAGTTGCCAACCCATCCGCTGCAGGCTGAAATGTGGTTCAGCACCAGGTCAAACATCAGCTCGAAACGCTCGCCGAGTTTTTCGATATCCTGCCAGTTGCCCAGCTCCTGGTTGACTTCCAGAAAATCGATCACAGAGAAACCGTCATCTGAAGAGAAAGGGAAAAAGGGCAGGATGTGGATAGCTGAGAAGAGTTTTTGCAGGTGCTCGGTGGCAAAACGATTCAGGCTCTCCAGCGGCGCTTCACCTTCCGTCTTTAGTGAATCGCCATAGGTAATAAGCACCTCGTCTTTCTCGCTGAAATAGCCTTGCCACTCACCGGCCTTTTTCCGCCTTCGTTCTGCGGAGAACTTCTCGATCACAGGCTGAAGTTTTTCCAGGGCAGCCTGCGCTCCGGAATCCCCGTAAATTTTTTGCAGCGAGTCGCTTATCCGGCGGTATTCAACCATTATTATCTCCAGCTACTTATGAATTGAACAAATATCTGTCACAGGACAAAACCTGATGAAGTGTACCCGGCTGCAGGTTTTTTTTCAACAGTTTTGTCCGCTGAGTATTGATTATGCAGGGTATGGTCGTTTATTGAATGGATTTGGGGGGGAGGGGAAAACATCATTAGTTCCTTTTTCTATTTCCTTAAAAATTTTCCGGATAGCTGAAAATACTGTAGCAAAATCATTTCAAAAAGGTCTACCCCTCTCAGAGCAAACCCCTATCCTTAATGGCGGGCCATAGTTGACTGTTTAAAAAAATTTTGTGGCTAAGCTGCCAGAGGAAATAAAGTGCTTAATAAACCAAACTGACCTGCATCTTTTCATAAAATGTGCGTCCTGAATATAACATTTTCTCTCATAATCTCTGGACTCGTGTTCGGGGAGCAGGTCACTTATTAATGTGGGAAAGAAAAAATTGTAAATAGCCGAAATTCGATTCTATACGATGAATAAGGCATCTTTATTGCTATAAATTAATTAAAAATCTACAAGAGCCTATTTTATTTTTCTTAACTCATTGTAATAAATAAGTAATCATTTCTCTTATGAGATACAAACTTTTCCTTCCCAGTCTAATTGTTATTATCCTTTTCATCCGGTCAATAGCGATAGCAGAATTTAAAAGTGAGAAGGAAATAATAAAAAGTAAAAGACCTGAGTATTCGGCAAATCTTGCCGCTGCAGGGTTTTTAGAATGGAGGTATTTGACCGGTGGCCCGGTTCAATCATCCCCAAAATTAGACAGTGGGGGAAATATATATTTTGGTTCTAATGACAATATCCTTTATGTTCTAACGCCCAATGGTACCTTGAAATGGTCTTATTCTACAGGAGATTTTATTCAATCCTCGCCCGCTCTCGCAAATGATGGTACTATCTATATCGGATCCAATGACGGATATTTATACGCTCTAAATCACGACAGCTCTCTCAAGTGGAGCTTTGATACCAGAATCCCACCTCCACCTCCTCCACCTGTTCCCCGTGGTGCTATACAATCTTCACCAATAATTGGTACTGATGGCACTATTTATTTTGGTTCAAAGAACAAAAGATTTTACGCGGTGAATTCAGATGGAACTCTCAAATGGATTTATGCCACTGGTGGACAGGTTCAGTCCTCACCTGCCTTGGCTGGTGACGGTACTGTTTACTTTGGCTCTAATGACAAGGATTTTTATGCATTAAATCCCGATGGTTCTTTCAAATGGAGTTATACAACTGGAGGTGCGATTCAATCTTCCCCCGCATTGGGTGGGGATGGCACCATTTACTTTGGCTCTAACGACAAAGATTTTTATGCATTAAATCCAGATGGGAGCTTTAAATGGAGTTATACTACAGGTGGGCAGGTACAATCAAAATCAGCGATTGGTAGCGATGGTACAATCTATTTTGGCTCTAAGGATAAAGATTTTTATGCGTTGAATCCCGATGGTTCTTTCAAATGGAGCTATACAACAGGAGGTGCAATCAGTTCGGGAGTGACGATCGGCAGCGATAGTACAATTTATTTTGGCTCAAATGATAACAATCTTTATGCTTTAAATCCAATCGGAACTCTAAAATGGAAGTATGCTGCTGGAGGCCCAATTCAAACAACTCCGGTATTAAATAGCTCTGGAATAATATATTTTGGTTCGGACGATTCATATTTTTATGCAATTGACACTATCCCAAGGCGTGAACATTCTCCTGTTCCAACTACATTTAGTACCGTTTCGCCAAAGGATGGCAACGCGTCTTCACTAATCAACACTAATTATGGAACTGGTTTGGGGCAAAATAACCGGATCTTCTATGGAGGTGATTTTGCCTATATTGGAACAAATAACGACCGTGGTTTCAAGGGATATTCTGGTGACGATCCAAACATTGGACAAATAGCTCGTGGGAACCCTAATAACAGTCGTTTAACCCTGGGAGGGACAGAATCCGGCCCAGACCTCGACTTTCCTTCGTACAGTAATTATTACGTAGATAATCTACCTGGTTCACGGGATCTTGCCGGCAGCTATGATCCGGATGATTTGGGGGATCCAAGTATTTATCCTGACTACACAGGAATGAACGGGTTTATTTCGATTAATGAGAGTGATACTCTGGAGATCAATATCACCGGATTTATCGATCCTAACAACAAAATGGTTAATGGAGATCAGATTGCCAATAACAATTACACAGGAAGGTATTATAAAAGCAACCCCGGTGACAATAAACCCGGTCCAGACGGTGCAAATGATGTTACTTTCAACATATTGAACCTTCCGCCTGGCGCTACTTTTGTAGGTAGCCGTTTCCGCTGGGTGCCTACATTCATTCAGGGCGATGGTTCATTTGATGATACAGAGCGCAATGGGATAAAGTTCGTAGATGCTAATATCTCAAATGGCTCGACCAGCAGCGAAACAATTTATGGTGATGAATCCGATGGGGTAGGATACGGAAAAGGAGAATTGAAGGACAGTCTTTATGTTCTCTATTTCAGAGCTACCGATGATTCAGGCCAGCCTAATAACAGCGGAATCGACAGCCTATTTATCCTGGTAAACGATTCACTGCCCAATCCTCCCCCGCGCTTCACCCAGCGCACTCTCCTGCGCAAGGATTCTCTTGGCATTCAGCAACAGAGAACTTTTAATTACCTTGCCGGCCAACCCGATACTCTTTTCAGCGT